>VSDH01000055.1 GCA_008636105.1 Candidatus Scalindua sediminis
GTCAGCAATTTATTGTTGGAAAATAACATATCTTGCATTCCGGTTGTCTCACCTGAGGGTGTTATTGAGGGTATTGTATCGTGGAGAGAGATCATGAAATTTTACTTAAAGGAGCACAAAAATATTTACCTGGAGAAGCACCAGGAAGATATGAAAAAACGCAACGGAATACGGTCGGGATAGTACGGACAGTTTAATATTCCCGTTAATATACCTTATTGATATTGGAGAACAAGAGAAAGAACTGATAAATAAGGTCGTCGAAGAAGTTTTAGAGTAGGAAAATCATACTTCTCTGACATTACTGCAACCCCTTTTATTTCTTCTTATTCTGATAATTCCTGATTTCATTATCCAGTTTCAGGCTCTCTTCCTTGCTGAGTAATTTTCCTGCTAAATCCATGGCTATTTTAGAAGCAGAATCTCCGGATGCCCCCTCCATTTGTTTTATCTTCCAAAGGTTATTTTCCTTACCCAGAACAAAAGTACCTTGTTTCTGCTTTAAGGGTAAGCTGCCGTTGTCATATAATGATTTGATTTCATCTTCAGAATGAGTGATTTCAAGTACCTTTTCCATGTCCGGGGTTATTGATTCAACATTAATGACCGCAGTTCCATCGCCGGTTAAATCTATTTGAACAATCTGGTGTCTGGTTAAAGAATGAGCCAGATGGATTGTTGAGATAAGCTTTTCAGGAGCTATACTGGTAACAAAATTTAAAAACTCCAGCCATTCCCTGATTTCTTTATTGTTATCGGAGATAAACGCATATGCGGCCTGATAATCATTTGAGATAACGGCGTTCAAGTATTTTTCTATCACTTCTTCAGGGGTCTCCTTTTGAAAACTGAAGACTTGTTTAGTCCCCGATTGTAATGAAGCCAGAACAATGGCAATGGATAAAAATAAGGAAAATAACCGTCTCATATTCAAAACCTCTATAAAAAATAAAAAGGCGTGTATTTATGGACTATTTAAAAGAGGTGATAAGAATTCGTTTTTTTAACCTATATGATGATTAAAACAAAATACCACAAGATTTCAACAAAATTTCGCTGGTCAAACCTTCATTATTCCTAATATTAAATATGTGACCACTTTCCCTTTCTTCCAGAATCTTCAACCTAAATCTTAAACAATATTTTCAGTACAGTAATTGGTATAATAAAAGAAGAAGGAAAGAAGTGTCAAAATGAAAATAAATGAGAAAAAACTATTCGTAGGATTTTTGAACAACCTGGTTGACGAAGAAGAACTTGTTATCTCTGATTTTAAAACAAAAAAATTGCTTTCTGGTGAAGATATTAGAAAAGTTTGCATGAAAGGAGATGTAATTCATATCTGCCTCTCTGAATCTATTTCTGTAAGAAGAGAAAAAAAGAAAAGTAAGGGGTAGAATTGAGGCCACGTCTTTATTATTTAATATTAATCCAGAGGTATATTTTCAGATGTTTTAATGAGTTGTCTTATTTTTTTCTTAAACCCCTCGCTCTGCATCGTCATTCTAAGTGTCCAACCCTCATTGTTCGTACTCTTGACTTTCATCTCTATAGGTACCCTCATTCCTTCACTTAAACCTACATTCGCCATTCTGAATTATTTTCTAAAGAGTAGATAAAAAAACAGGCTTATACACTAGCCATGTGTACAAGCCTGTTAATTTATGTTAACTGGCAAGCTTCTAATCAATTATCTTTTTCTGATAATCAGCCAACCAGTGGAGTTATCTTGGCTTTTCTATACTAATTATAAACCATAAATAAACGTTTTCAATAGTAGAAGTACAAAAAAATTCAAAAACTTAACTTTTGTCCTTATTATCAATGATTTTCAGAAAGTTTTACATTGTGCGTGCGCTATAAAAATACCTACCATTTCTCACTTCCCCTGCCCCCAAAGTTCGCATTACCTAATTCAACGTACATCTCATCCAAATATCGAACACTAAATTTCAGAATTTTGGATTCTAAAAGGTTTTGTATTTGTTGTGTAATGAGGTTGGAATAAATCTATGTAAGTTATTTCAGTGTTTTCAGTTAAAGATTTTTGTGAATATAACGATAATAATGGTAATTAGTTTTTTCATTAACAATAGGAATGTATCATAGGTAAGTATACCATCACACACAACTTAGATATAGGCTATTAAAGCAAAGAGCTTAAGACCGAATTATATTTCCATAAAATAAACATGTTTCCAATAGACAAGTAGGTGAAAAATGAAATTTGGAAAAATTATATTTGGAATATTTGTTGGCATATTGTTCCTGCCACTCTCTTCTACTTGTATGATGGCAGCAGAGCCTAGAAATCTAATTATGGAAACCCTGGACAGAGGTTTAACCATCCTTAAAGATCCCTCCCTGAATGTATCGGAAAAGATTCAAGAACGAAGGCAAAAGTATTTTAAAGAAATTTCACCTATTATTGATTTTGAAGAGATGTCGAAAAGAGCACTGGCACAGCACTGGGATAAACGTTCTCCTGAAGAAAAAAGAGAATTTGTGGAATTATTTACAGAGCTTCTTCTAAACAATTACATAGAAAAAATCTACCATTGTTCTCGAGAAGAAATTGTTTGTCTAGGGGAAAAACTAAAAAATAACTCTTCCAAAGTAAAAATCAAATTTATTACAAACAAAGGTAAAGATATAAAAGTGAATTTTTGCCTGTTTTATAAACAGGGGAAATGGAAGATTTACGATATGATTGTTAAAAGGATGAGTTTGATAAAGCATTATCGTCGCCAATTTGATTCTATATTAGTTAAATCTTCATACGAAGAACTATTTCAAAAGTTGAAGGAGAAAATTGCAAAACAGCATCATCAGCAAATTAAGAAATTAGCATTAAATACCTACACCCATTATTAAGACGCAAAGTGATGGAAATAACATCTCACTTCATAGCATGGTGTAACATTTCTCAATTCCATTGCCTCTAAATCATTCTGAGGTCAAACCTTCATTATTCATATACAGACCAAAGAACCGCTAAAGTATAACAAGCGTAATCTGCTAAACCCTTTTTTTATAGTGAGTGGACGAAACTCTCGACTTGAAAACAAATAGTAACGCGGTCTATCCCCTGAACAAATCATCAACTGTAAATTATGTTACTATCCTTTACCCTCTAATATCATTTTTATTCCACGTAGCATGATAGACATATCATATAAAACTAAATTTATCCCGGATAAAGTAATGTATTTTTCAATATAATAGTATTCCAAAAATTTGTTATTCGCCTGAATTGACCCTTTCCTTATATGGTTTTCGCTGAAAATACCGGATTTAATCAATTTTCTCGTAATATTCCCCTCTTTAACTTCTTTTGAATAATAAAATACAGCTAAAGCTCTGGGGCCTACAAAGCTCATATCCCCCTTAATAATATTAAAGATTTGTACCAGCTCATCCAAATAATATTTTTTAAGGAACCACCCCACATGTGTAATATTCTCCCTGGCTTGTGGGGCATGATATTGATGAGAAAAGTCGCCCTTTAAAGCTTTCTTATCTCTCAAGGAATATTTTGCTATTCTAAATTTATATTTAATGAACTTCTTCCCTTTGGAGTATGACCAATATGATGCGAAAATCGGTCCTTTACAATCAGGAAAAAAGAGACCTTCTATTAACATTGCGATAATAATTAAAAATATAAGTGGAAATACTATTTGAATTGATAAAAAAGCAAGTAATTTATCAAGAATTTCTTTTGATATTCTGTTATTAAGAGGCTGTTTTAAAGCAAATATATCTTTAAATCTATTTCGAATCCACTGATCTACTTTTTCATGTAAAGGTATATCCTCAAGCATTTTTTAAGCTGCTCCTTTCCCAATAACCGATAATGAAAACAAAACATATAAGCATAATCAGAAAAGATTTACTTCTCATATAGAACCTCTATAAAAAAAAGGCGTGTATTTATGGACTATTTAAAAGAGATGTTATAATCCTTAAAGAGTGGGTCCCTGGATAGTTTTTCTTTATAAGAAGGGTTGAGTTGTATGAGTTCGGATAAGGTTGTTGAAACCTTCTCTTTATTTCCCATCAAAGCATAGGTGCAGGCCTTATTATATATAGCATCAAAGAAGTCGGGCTTTACGGTAAGTGCGATCTCATAAGCCTTGATGGCCTCATCATACCTATTGAGTTTGCTCAAGGCCATACCCTTGATATTCAGTATCTCATAATATTCGGGCTTTAGAATGAGGGCATTGTCAAAATTCTTAACAGCATTGTCGTATTTACCCAAAAAATATAAGGCAAGTCCTTTATCATAGTACGCTTCGAATAACTTGGGATTAATCTGGATCGCAGCATCGAACGCCTTCACCGCCTCGTAGTACCTTTTGAGTTGGGCAAGCACTTTTCCCTTATTGACCCATGCCTTTGTGTACTCAGGTTGTAATTCAATAGCCCTACCGAATGTCTTCAGTGCATCTTCATATCGACTTAGTCCATTAAGCGCCAAACCCTTATTTGTCCACGCAGGGAAAAAATCCGGATATATTTGTATGGACTTTTCAATGGAGATGATGGCACTCTCGTATTCTTTCAGAAAGACTTGAGAAAGTCCCTTGTTACTCCACACCATAAAGGCATTGGGATTCAGCTCCAATGCCCTATCAAATGTAATAATGGCTTCGGCGTATCGGCCTTGCTGCGTCAAGGAGAGGCCTTTTACATTCCAACCCTCAACAAAATCAGGTCTAATTCTTAAGGCAGCATCAAAGGCCTCAATCGCTTCATTGCCCTTGCCCATATTATCCAAGGCCATGCCCTTGTCAATCAATGCAACATAGTGACTCGCGTTGAGTTCTAATACCTGATTAAAGACAGATACGGCCCTTTCATATTGATTTAATCGGAGGAACATAAGTCCCTTTCGATAGACCAGTTCATCATTGGTGGGCATGAGTGTCACGGCTTTCTCATATACGTAAAGTGCCTCCTCAAATCGTCTCATCTGTGCAAGGGTAAGCCCTTTCAAATCTAGAGCATCTACGAAGTCGGGTTTAAGTTTAAGGGCCTTATCAAAGGCGTTAATGGCCTCATTAACCTTTCCCAGTTCGCTCAAAACTAATCCGATATTGTAACAAACCTCGTGGGACTTGGGTTTGATCTTTATGGCATGGCTAAATGCCTCGATGGCCTCTGGATATTTTCTCAGGCGGAGTGACAAAAGACCTTTATTATTCCATGCTTCAAATTTGTTAGGGTTAATCTGTATCGCCTTACCAAATGCTTCAATGGCGTCATTAAACCTGCCAAGGTTAAACAAACAGTTACCTATCCCAATCCATGCATCATAATAGTTAGGATTGGTATCTGTTATTTCCTTGAAGATAGTTAAAGCTGTTTCGTAGTCCCCTTTTTTGTAAGCATTTTCTCCATCCTTTACTAAAGAAGATATGGTATCAGTGGACAAAAGATTTTGTACGGTATGAATATCAAATGAAGAGTCCTCTGAAAATCCGAACGGGGTTTGGGCACATACAGTCTTGTTAAGACTAAAAACAACTATGAAAGTTAATACGACAAAAATAACCACATGATGGTTTTGAAATTTATTTAGGTTCATAATAATTCCCTTTTTATTTACACGATTATATATTTACTTTGTGTCAAGTATTTAATCGTGATATCTATTACTTACATGCGTATAAATTCCATATAAAATTTGTTTCAAAGGAAAATATATTAAGTGTTCTTCAAAATTGTACCGACAAAGACGAAATCATCACCTCTTCTCATTGTTTTAAATGTTGAGAATTTAATGGCGTCTTTTATCTTGCATACACCAAGGTCGCCTATTGCCTCCAACCCCTTTCCCATAATCTTAGGCGCTGTTAATATTATCATCTTATCAACAAGATTTGCCTTGAGTAGAGACGTGACTATGTCTGAGCCACCCTCTACCATCACTGACGTAATCCCTCTCTTGCCAAGTTCTCTCAAAAGATCCCTAAGACTAACCCCGCCGTTTTTGTCTTTTTTCACTACCAATACTTCCGCCCCCAGGTTTTTGACTGCTGTCACTTTCCTGGCAGGAGCCTTGGACGTGGTGGCTATTGTTGTCAGATGTGAATTGTTGTCTTTCAGGACAGAAGATCTTAGGGGTATGCGAAGTTTACTGTCAACTATTATGCGTAAAGGATTCCTCCCTTTTGCGTATCTCACTGTCAGCTGTGGATCGTCGGCAATAACGGTACCCACGCCAACCATAATACAATCATTTACAGCACGAAGGCGATGTGTATACGTCCGTAACGCCTCAGAACTTATCCACTGAGAATTTCCCGTCTTTGTGGCTATCCTTCCATCCAATGTCTGGGCATACTTTACGGTTACATAAGGAATCCCGGATTTTATAAATTTGAAGTAATGCTCATTTAATTCCCGGCATTCATCTTCAAGTATTCTAACGTCAACCTTTATGCCTTTTGATCTGAGAGTCTTAATCCCTTTACCATTCACCCGGGGATTGGGATCAAGCGTACCAACAACTACTCTTCCTATTCTCTCTTTAATTAGTGTCTCTACGCAAGGAGGCGTCTTCCCGTAGTGACAACACGGCTCTAATGTAATGTAAAGTGTTGCGCCTTTGACATTACCATTTGTGTCTTTAATAGCATTTATCTCAGCATGCCAATCACCAAATTTTTTATGATAGCCCCGACCCATAATCTTCCCATTCCTTACGATTACGGCGCCAACTATAGGGTTAGGACTTGTCTTCCCAATCCCTTTCCTGGCAAGGCGAATTGCCTCCCTCATGAAATGATTATGATCAAGTGTTTTTCTGTTCATAGAAAACCGATGTCAGTAAAAGATATTTATGGTAAACGAATTAAACAAATCCCCCTTTTTCCCCCTTTGAAAAAGGGGGAAACAAGAAAATTTTAAATGGGGTAAGAGGGAGATTGTAGGGCTCGTTCCCCGAACGAGCCTTATCAAGTCTGATGTAAAATCAGTTGTCTGTTGTAAAATCAGAAGGCTGATGAGGGCATCAGCCCCTACATTTTTAATGAAAAACCCTTTAAATCACGCAACCCTTCGATACGCTCAGGGCAGGCTCTAAAGGTTGCGGCTACATAAACCGTTTAATTAATGTCGTTACTATAGGTGGGAAAGCCTTTTCAAGCTTCGTTCCATTCATGTGGTTCTCTAAGGGTATGTAATAAAATGTATACACCACTTGTACTTTTAACAAGCGCTTTTAAATACTCTAATCACAATAAATTATAAAATTTATTCATTACACACCCTAAACTGCTCCCATAATCTATCAAATCTGCTCTCGTAAATCATCTCGTAAAGTTCCATCCTATCCGGATAAAGTTCTTCACACCTTTCACGTACCTTTGATCTTTCTATCTCAATGTCAATCTCCGGATAATCAGAAATCAAAATAAGTGAACAAACGCGATCCGCCATACGCTGGAGTTCTCTCATCTTTTCTCTTTTTCTTTGTTCCCTTATTCTCATCTTTTTATTACCCAATAACCATATCTTTAACACGAAAATAGATTCCCTGTTTGCTTACCATGGAGCAATGCCACGGGAATGACAGAGTACACAATACATTGTCATTCCGGACTTGGAATCCTATGTCTTTATTAAAACCCATAGTTACAGATTCTGAAATCCCTGCCTTCAGACTGTGTCATAATTAATAGATAAGAGGAACATAGAAAACGTAGTATAGCGTAGAAGAGTTTAGTATAATATAC
>VSDH01000005.1 GCA_008636105.1 Candidatus Scalindua sediminis
CATACATTAGTATCCACTTGTATTTCCATTACCAATTAGTACAATAATCTCACTGTGTCTTATCTGTTGAACTACTTCATCAAACATCGTGCCGAACAGTATTGTCGCTGTCCCTATTTATTTCTATTTATTTATTGACCGGATGAGGCCCTCCAAATTCTCTTGTAAAGTCAGATGGGACCAAAACATCTGACCGCTTTATTAATCGGCCCTTTAGTTGTCCGACCAAAAAAAACCGCAATAGAAGTTCCTACTCCAGTAATAGTCTTACCCCGTTAGGAACTTCTTCGATATAAACGCCAGGTGTTGGTGTAGCTGGCATTGGAAACCCTCCTTTTTAAGCAAGGATTGATTTATATTATGAAATGTTTTCTATCAAAGATAGGCATGATGGATTGAATCATTTGTCCCTGTTTTTTTCTCTATGTCAAAAAAACAGGCGCTGACCCTATTTACCTATTTACCCAACCTTTCTCATTGCTGTGATGATGAATTATTGGATCAATAAAACCCATTTTCGTGAGGAGAGGGACTAATATCTTTTCTCTTAATTCTTTCTCACTCAAAACGCCTAATAATTCAATCTTTCTATCTTTTTTCATTTTTTGTGAAGTTATTTATCAATCAAGATAAAGTTTGGCGTATTAAGCTGCACAAGGGCTTGCGCTATTATATGCTTTTTTTTATACTGGTTGAGAACTCAAAAGGTGTTTCGCATTTTTTACATAATGGTTTGTCAACTTCTACACGAGGTCGTTTAAATCGCTTGCAACCACATTTAGGGCAAACAAAAGAGTTCCGAAATTGCTTAAATTCAGCCCATCTTTTCAATTCATCTCCAGTTGAAGAATATGCATATGGATTATCAGAAAAGTGAGAACCAAAATTCTCTATAAAGCCTGATTGAAGACTTATAATGAAGGGATTAGATATTCCGTTTATTTTAGGAACTTCAATATTTCTTGATTTAATAAATGTATATAGAGCAACTGCCAATTCAGATCTTTCATATTCGTATGGACGATGAACATCTCTAATACGGATATCAACCCCAAAATCTCTGCAAATTTGTAGTAGCCATTCTTCTTCTGCCTGTCTTATTTCGTTTGAAACGGATTCATTTTTAGATAATTTTTCATCAATCAAAGAATCAGATATTTTATGATCATGAAATATTGGGCCAAACTTTTCATCTAATTTTATTATTCTCTTAAATATCCATATTGATTGAGACAAATGATCTTTTAAATAAAGAAAAAATCTCTCATCGTGTGTAACTATAATTATTTGATATTCTTTAAAATATTTTTCAAGCATTGCTGCAATTGCTTTTCTATGATCAGCATCATAAGAAGTAACAACATCATCTAAAATAATAATTGGAGCATTTTGATTAAAAAATCGTATTGCAGCCAATCTAAGACTGAGTGCTAGAGTGTGTAATTGCGAATCGCTTAAATAACCACTGGGCACAACTCCTTTACGATTTGCCACAAAATCTATTAGTAGATTCAAGCATGGTTGTCTTGTTTCCAATGGCAGTTCTAAAAGTATTGAAGGAGCAGATTCTTCGAAGGGATGTACTGACCTATACAGATCATTAACATCATTCTTGAGGGTATCGATTAAAAATTGTATAAATCCCCGTATTTTTTCTACTAATATTTTTTCATACTCGAAAACAAGATCATAAATTTTCTTTAATTCAATATTTATTTTTTCGATTTCTTCGAGCTTATTTTTTAAACTAATGAGTTCATCAATTTTTGATAAAGCATTTGAAAAAGTGTATTCACCTTGTTTTTCTTCAATTTCAACTATTTTCTCCTGAAAAGTTTGTAAATGAGAACTTAATAAGCTTTTTATTTCTAATACATTTGGTGCTGATTGATTTACTTTCCATAAGTCTAATGATTTCTGATAACTATTAATAGAATCTATTTCTATTTGGATATTTGCAAAATCTAAAGCAGTTTTTAAATTACTAATTGATGTCTTGATTTCGGAAATATCTTTGTGAACTTTCTGAACAGCATTAAACAATTCTTTCTCTGCATTAGAGTATGATTCCAGTGATGATCTTTCAGTATTGATATGTAAAGTAATGTGTTCTCTACTTCCTAAACCTGTCTTTTCAAAAGGAGTATTACATATGGGACAAATATCCAAACTTATAGACTCGTTTTCAAAAACTTCTTTAGCTTTTTCCCAGATTTCCTTAAAAACAGCTTTTTCAGATTTAGACTGTTCTTCTTGTTTTTTATTATAGACAGTATTTGCTTTTTCGATATTTTGTGTCAATGAGACTAATAATCCAGATTCAAATTGTGTCGAACCATCTGGTAATTTAACATCTGGCTCATACAATTGCTTAATTTTATTACATAGTTGTTTCAGAGTAGAAATACCAATTTTTTTCTCTTCATCTTCTTTTTCTTTTCGCAATATTTTATATGTTTTACTGTTTTTGACTAAACTATCAATCGCAACATCGGTTTTAAGAGGTTTGATAACATTTAAATTAATCCATTTTATAATATCTGTTTCATTCCAAATACTAATTGAATTATCCGTTATTCTCTTTAAGTCTCTTATCCTTTCTGCTTTTGCCCGATCTTCCGTTATTTCTTTGTTTATACTTATTCTCAAATCTCTAATTTTATTTTGTATATTTGTTAAAGATGATAAACCAAAACAATCTGATACTTCCTGATATCTTTCTTGTGGCGTTTGATTTTCAACAAATCTTCTTAGCTCATAACCGCGAATAATAAATTCAACTTTTATAGAATCTAGTAATTTTTGTGCAGATGACGGTCGTTTCTGGTCTCCAGAAGTTACAACCCTAGTATCGCCAAATTTATTGTTCAAATGATTAAAATATATCGAAACTTTAGATGGGACTTCATCATCTTTAGATTTATAATGTTCTATGGCTTCTCTGCCTGCCTGTGTTCCAGATCGCCTTAATCCTATGCGTTTTAATGTGCCGTCTTGTGAGAAAAAATATTCGATGGCATCGACTAAGCTGGATTTCCCTTTTGCGTTTGGAGCAAATACTGCTAAGCTCCTAGGATTACCTTTTTGAGATAGTAAGAAATGTTGTTCTTTCAAAAATGCTCTGAAACCTGAAATTGATAATTTTTCTAAAATAATTTGACTGGTCTTCATCAGTTAATTATGATTTTGCTCTTTCTTCTGCTAAATCCTTAATTTTTTGTAACGCTTGGCTTGAAGCGTTCGATGCAGTATTACTTTTTAAAATATTATTTTCAAGAATATCAATTAATTTAAGATCAGCATCTGATCTTTTTTTTAATAGTGAGGATAATTCGGAAATAAATCCAGAGGTAGATTTAAAATCTTTTAAATTCATCCTTTATTATATTCTCCTAAGGATATTATGAGGACAGCGCCCGCGAATATAAATGTATGTGAAACGCTTACTTATTTATACAAGCAAGTTATATTTGATTTGATGGTGTTAAAATGTGATGAAAGAGGCTTGATGTTCCTTTCCGGCTATTATTATAAAAGAGTGGGTTTGGATTGCAATAAAATTCGTATCCGTCTTCGCCTTCTGGCGAGTGGCGGATGGTTATTCGTCATTTGTTATTGGTTATTTGGAAGAATTAGGGACGGGGCGGGTAAACAGAAGGCAGAAGTAAGATACTCGATTCTAGATGCTCGATACTAGATACTGGATAAAGGAGGGATAGGTTCGTTATGCTTTTTAAGACTCTCTAAATATCCTCTTATTGCATCGCTAATATTGCTAATTGCCTCTTTTCGTGTATTTCCCTGTGAAATACAACCTGGTAAAGATGGACATTCGGCTACAAATACTCCATCTTCATCTTGTTCGATTAAAATCCTGTAACGCATTGTTTAATTTTTTAATAAGATTTTTTTGCTTGTTTGTATAAGAACTAACTTATATATGTCAAAAGATATCATATTTAAATTATAATATTAAACGAAATATTAAAAACAAGAGAAAAATTTGCTATAACCAACATTCAAGGATGTGCAGCAGGCGTACTTTCTTGTCTCAGACATTATAAAAGAGTGGGTTTGGATTGCAATATAAAATAATGGGCCCCCGCTGCTTTCTTGCACCGTGGCGGCACGCTGCGAAAGCAAGAAGCGGGGGTAAACTGGATGGTTATTCGTCATTCGTTATTTGCTTGCCCCGTGCGAGCAAAGCGAGTTTACGGGGTTATTTGTTATTCGTAAAGGCTGGATACTCGATCCTTGATACTAGAGAGAAAGATTCTTCCACCCTCATCTTGCTCGCTTACGCTTCGCAAGCTAGCAGAGGTGGTCAGAATGACACGGGGAGAAGGGCTCTGAACGACATATAGTAATGAGAGAGGTTATTATTGCAAATTAACATAATAATTGGTATTATACCAAACTTTTAATATATACTAATCATTGAAAACTAACAGGAGACTCTATGGGTAGCACAACACCATTAACCAAAAATAAAAAACTTCTGGCCTGGGTTGACGAAATGGCAAAGATGTGTCAGCCTGACCAGGTTGTCTGGTGCGATGGCAGCAAGGAAGAGTATGATGAACTGGCCGAGATGATGGTCAAAAACGGTACTTATGTAAGATTAAATGATAAAAAAAGACCAAACAGTTATTGGGTAAGATCAGATCCAGCCGATGTCGCTCGAGTAGAAGATAGAACTTTCGTTTGCACAAAAGATAAGGAAGAAGCCGGTCCCAACAACAACTGGCGTGAGCCTGACGAAATGAAGGCTGAAATGATTAAGCATTATACCGGATGTATGAAGGGACGCACCATGTATGTTATTCCTTTCAGTATGGGGCCTTTGGGTTCGAAGATCGCACATATCGGAGTGGCATTATCAGATTCTCCTTATGTTGTAAATAATAAAAGAATTATGACCCGCATGGGAAAGGCCGTTTTGGATATTTTAGGTGAAGATGGTGATTTTGTTCCCTGTCTTCATTCTGTGGGAATGCCATTGGAAGAAGGGCAGAAGGACGTTGCCTGGCCTTGTAATGCAAATAATAAATATATTACTCACTTTCCTGAAGAAAGAACTATTTGGTCATATGGATCAGGTTATGGTGGAAACGCCTTATTAGGAAAAAAATGTTTTGCGTTGCGTATTGCTTCTACGATGGCAAGAAAAGAAGGATGGCTTGCCGAACATATGCTTATCCTGGGTATTACGCCTCCTAATGGTGAAAAGAAGTATGTAACAGCGGCATTTCCGAGTGCTTGCGGTAAGACCAATCTCGCAATGCTGATTCCAACCATCCCCGGATGGAAGGTAGAATGCATAGGTGATGATATTGCCTGGATGAAATTTGGTGAAGATGGCCGTCTATATGCAATTAATCCTGAGGCAGGATTTTTTGGGGTTGCACCCGGAACATCCATGAAATCTAATCCAAATTGTATGCTTGCTATGAAAGAAAACTGCATCTTCACGAATGTGGCCTATACGGAAGATGGCGATGTATGGTGGGAAGATATGACAGATGAATTACCTGCTAAATTAACCGATTGGAGAGGCAATGAATGGACGCCTGATAAAGGCACTCCGGCTGCTCATCCAAATGCACGTTTTACAGTACCGGCGAGTCAATGTCCCGTTATAGATCCTGCATGGGAAGATCCAAAGGGTGTTCCCATTTCGGCCTTCCTGTTTGGCGGACGCCGTGCAAGTGTTGTACCTTTAATACATCAATCTTTTAACTGGCAGCATGGGACTTTCCTGGGTTCTATTGTCTCCTCTGAAAAGACTGCTGCTGCTGCCGGTAAGGTGGGTGAACTACGCTACGATCCTTTTGCAATGCTGCCTTTCTGCGGCTACAATATGGGCGACTATTTTAATCATTGGCTCAACATCGGCAAAAAAGCCGACGCTGACAAATTGCCCATGATATTCTATGTGAATTGGTTCCGTAAGAATGAAAAAGGCAAATGGCTCTGGCCCGGTTTTGGTGAAAACAGCCGTGTCTTGAAATGGGTGATTGAAAGAGTCAGCGGTGAAGGAAAGGCTGAAAAAACACCTATTGGCTGGGTTCCAACTAAAGATGCTCTGGACCTTAATGGTTTGGATATTTCTAATGAAGATTTAGAAGAACTCTTGAAAGTGGATCCTGAAGATTGGAAAAAACAAATACCCTTAATCAGGGAACACTTTGCAAGGTTTGGCGACAGACTGCCTGCAGGGCTTAAGGATGAATTAGAAGCCCTGGAAAAGCGTTTGGTTGAAGCCTCCGTCAGTGCGTAGGGCAATTTCGATCAAAAAGGCAGTGCCATAATGTCATTTTGCTGGTTCAATCTTGTAGATTGAACTAAACATTTCGGTTCAGGCGCCTTCAAACAAGTCCTTAATCCACGTCATAGTTGCTAATGCATGCGGTAAACCAATCGTCGTAATAGCAAGTATACCGACGTGCATAATCTCTTCTTTTGATAATCCTGTCTTAAGTGCATTTCTGACCGCAGAATGTACACCACCCTCAGAACAAGTACCAATTGCTATACCAAGTTTCACAAGCCTCCTTGTCTTTTCATCCAGAGGACCTGCTTCATGACACTGTGTACCAAGGTTTTCAAATGCTTTGCATACATCAGGATATTCCCTGGCTAGAGCCTTAAACTGTGATGGTAATTCGTAAGGCATTTCCTTATCCTCCTAAAAAATTTTAAATCTATATATCAAAGCTTGTTTATGTTTTAATTTGGAAAATTTATGATTAAACCTTCATAACATCTAGGAAAACCGCTAGTTATGAAAATTTAACATAATAATCTGGATTCCCCGCGAAAGCGGGGTTTTTTCCTCCCTTTCGGGAGGTCGTGCCTAAGGCAGATTCGCTGTGGCGAACGTCCTCGATTATCATTTAACTACCTCCCTCTCGGGAGGATTCCAGTATTCTTTTTGGGAAGATTTCAGTATTTTGCCTCTCTTGAAGGCGTTATTGGATTCCTTGCGAAAGCAAGGGCAACATGGAATTCCAGTACTCCTTTACAGGAGGCATCGAGATTTAACTACCTCCCTTTCGGGAGGTCGTGCCTAAGGCAGATTCGCTGTGGCGAACGTCCTCGTCCGCCCTGGCGGGATTCCAGAAATAACTGGATTATTCAAGTCTTGTTTTCGTGTTGAAAATGGGTTTATTTCTACGTCATAAAACTTCCGAGCACGTTATTAATATGGAGAAAAATCAGAAAGGTATCACATTAACCCTTCTTCGCTAAGCCCGGATATTTCTCCTTGAGTGGTTGGTTGTCCCTGTTTACGTGCGTTTGTTGTGCGAGGGCCTTCCTTACGTATTTTGGAAGGTTAAAGATTGACTGATGGGTGGTGCCATCATAGAATTTCAATTCTCCCTTAATCCTTTCGGATATTATTTGGTCTATCTCTTCCTTAGTTACCTGAGCCGGATCCAGGCCGTTTGTGGCCAGGCAGAATCCCCAGAGCATGGCAAAGAACGGTACATATGCAGCATAAGGGAATACGTTTGGGAAGACCTCCTTAAGGGTTCTGTTAAGTATAGTATAGGTGGTGAGTGCGGTAGGGGAGGTGGTACTTGCCTGAATGGAAAGTAATCCCTGAGGTGTGAGTTTTTGCCTCACAAGCTCATAGAATTCTTTGGTAAAGAGTTTGTAAGAGGGTCCACCTTCCAAAGGGCAGGTAATGTCAATTATTATTGCGTCAAAGGTTTCATTAGTTTCCTCCATGAATTTACGGCCATCCTTGAATAAGAGTGTTGTCCTTTTATCAGAGAAGCTACCATTATGAAAGCTTGGCAGGTACTCTTTCGAACATTCTACCACCTTTTCGTCTAAATCCACCATTACGGCCTTGCTGACAGTCTTGTGACGGAGAGCTTCTCTTAAGGTAGCACCCTCACCACCACCTATAATGGCTACCTTTTTGGGCTCGGGATGCAAGATCAGGGCTGGCTGTACAAGGGATTCGTGATATACAAACTCATCCAGTTCGGCTGATTGAAATTCATTATCAAGAATAAGGCATCGGCCGTAGCATTCACTTTCTGCAATTACTATCTCCTGAATGTCTGAGTGCCCATGATATACAGTTCCCCGTATAGCATGCTTATGTATCTCAAACGGGCTGAAATAGTCGTAAATCCATAGTGAAGGGGTGTCTTTTTTTAGCATATGTTCTCTACCCGCCCCTATTCCTTGCTTCCTCCCGCAAAGCGGGACTTAACAGCAAGGAGGCATTGGGGGCTTTATTGGATTGGTAACTCAGAAGGGGCTTCCGAAAGAAGGGTCCCCTTTATCAATGGAGAACCCCTTTTTAGCTCTATGGAGGTATGATCCTTGGGTTCAAAACTCTCCAGTAAATGCTTCGTCGCCAATTGAGGATTGATTACGGTTCCGCAAGTAAATATGTCAACGGCTACATAACCTTCTACCGGCCATGTGTGAATTGTCATGTGAGATTCTGCGAGGATAGCTACAGCAGTTATTCCCGGAGGATTAAACTCGTGTGAGATTAGCTTAACTACGGTAGCTCCGGCATCGCTAGCCGCATTGCGCAGGAATTGTTTTATCTTTTTTGCGTCATTAAGGACTTCCCTGTTACAATCCCACATCTCAAGTATAAAATGTCGTCCGAATGCTTCCAGTCTCTACCCCTCCCTCCCTGAAGAAAGATAAAGAATAATTTGTAGCGATTGTTTTTCTGTGACATGTGTCAACATAAACCTGTAAGTACAAAACTCTCAACATTGCTTTAATTTACTCTTTAATTTAAAGTAATTGTATCATCTATTAAAAAATTAGATTAGATTTTTATATATTAAGCTTCGTTTGTCAAGAACGTTTTTTTATTCCAACTACAATATCCTGCTGAAAATGAATAACAAAAACCAACATCGGTTGTTTTCAAGACCAACATCTTGCTTAAAAAATATTAGAACCTGTTTACCAGTGGCCTTATTAATCGGCCGGCAGGCAACATCTCTATAATTCCTATGGATAGTTTCATTACTGCCGCAGGTTTGTGCGAAAGCCTGAATATCATCATGCCTTTTTCAAACGATAAATTATCAATTGTAATTAAGTCCCAGTATTTTATATTGGCCACGTCTTTTTCGAATAACTCTCTCAGCTCAGGGATCTTATTAAGTTCTATAGTATATGTACCATCATGATTAAACTGCACAGAATCAAGGCAAAAGGGTTTGGTTTTTAGCAGGTCCTCCTTTCTATAAAATATTCTGAGTATTGACAGGGCAAACCATAATATGATTTGTGAATAGTAATTCTTCCCCCTGGTTATTTTTTTATCACCGAATTTAAGGGTGATAGTCTTTTTTTCCTTGCTGAACATAAAACTATCTACCGTGAATGGTATTTCAATTGTACCATCAAGAAGAAACTTTTTTAATTCTATAATGAAAACTGCACTTTTCTCTCTGAATGTAATCTTAATCGAGCGCAGACCCTTATCCTCCACAGATACTTCCTTCAGGTAATCATTGACAAAATCTTCCTTTATCTTTATAAGTCCCTTATCGATATCAAGTGATACATTCTTACCGATGCTGGCAAGGGTTTTTAAGAACTCTAAGTAGATAGGAATTCTTGACATAATATCTTCAGAAAAGGCTTTTGCTCTTTTGCCTAATTTTTCTGCAATGTCTTTGACGGGGATTATCTTACGTTTCATACTGATCTGTTTATGATTGTAAAAATGGAAAATATATTATCCAAACTTAAATGATACCCCAAAACCACCCCTTGGATATTTCCAGCCTATATTAAAGAACTCATTGCATACAATTCTGCATGTCCCGCACTCAAGGCATCCTTCGTAAGCAACCACGGCCTTACCATCTTGAATCGTATAACATTTGGAGGGGCATGAGGGACTGCATTGTTTGCGTTTACATTTAAGACATACTTCAGGATCTATTACTTTTAGATGGGAACGGTCATCTGCGTTGAATCTATTCAAAAACAACCTATCTTCTACATTCATTTAAAGCTTCTCCATATATTAAATGCATCTTTGATTAAATTAGTTAAGGATCTCTTACGCTTAAGCAACTTCCATATCTTTTTTTGTTTTTCCTTCTTAGGAACGCCATCAACCGTAATCATTTCATGAGCGGCTTGATTGATAAATTCCGGATAAAGGCTAAACATATGAGAATTTTCTATAGAAAAGCGTGATACACGTCTGTACTTCTTCAAATCTTTCATGATGAAACTTTCTTCTAAAAGGGTTTTATAATGCGAAAGCCCCTTAGCGCTGAAATCGTTTCTTTCTTTAGCTCTTATAACAGTATTTGCCGCTGACATTCCAGATGCCGTGGCGTAATTTGAACCTTCTCTATGAACAGGGTTGACGAGCATTGCGGCATCTCCTGCTATGAGATAACCATCACCATACAGGGATGGAATGGCATCATAACCTCCTTCGGGAATGAGATGTGCAGAGTATTCCTTAATTTCACCTCCTTCAATCAGGGGTTTTATAACCGGGTGAGATTCCATCTGGTTTATCAAGTCATATGGGGTTATACCCGTTTTCATAAAATCAGAGCATAGGCACGCGAGTCCAACAGAGATAGATTCCTTGTTAGTATAAATAAAGCCTCCACCTGCCATTCCTTGAGTGATTTGGCCTATCAATTCAATTGTAACACCCTGATTGTGTGTAATATTAAACCTTTCTTCAATTTTCTCTTTTGGTAAGAAAATTGTGTCTTTTACAGCCAATGCAACTTTTTCTGGTGGGATTTCCGGGTGAAATCCGGCCTCTTTTGCAAGGAGAGAATTTACACCATCGGCTATTATGACTACGTCTGTATAGACATCTCCCTCTTCCCTGCCAGTCTTGACGCCAATTACTTTTCCATTTTCCTTTATTAAGCTCTCAACCACTGTTTCATTTATCAGCAACGCGCCTTGTTCAACTGCTTTATCTGCAAACCACTTATCGAAGTGTGCCCTCATAACGGTAAAACAGTTGTAAGGTTCTTTGTCAAAGCTGGCAGATCTATATCCGACATTTACGGCTGAATCTTTTGAAAGAATCCATAATTTTTGCTCAATAATATTTCTTTCAAGGGGTGCTTCCTTCCAGAAACCAGGGATTATGTCTTCTGTTGGTTTGCGGTAAAGGATGCCGCCCATAACGTTCTTGCTTCCAGGATATTTTCCTCTTTCAAAGATGACAACGTTTATGCCTGCTTTCGCAAGAACGTATGCTGCTGTGGTTCCAGCAGGACCGGCACCAACAACAATAACATCAAACTTTAACTCTTCTTCAGATTTACTTGGCATCAGCCATTCTTCTTTCCTTAAATGGCTATTTCTTGCTGGTTCAATCTTGCCCGCCCGCCATCACAGACTGGGTCACAATAAAGGTTACGCCGGTTTTGTCATTCTGAATCCTGTGCTGAACTTGTTTCAGTATTGATTCAGAATCTAATGATTTCAATAGGTTAGTAACCTTAGAGATCCCGAAACAAGTTCGGGATGACAATTGTGACACAGTCTCAAAGTCGTTCGCCAGCCCGACCCCCATAGCTTCCTTGCACCGTATCGGCACGATGCGTAAGCTAGGAATGGGGGCGGGGACGGGAATTGGTTAAGGCTTAAGGAATAAGGGACTAAAGCTTACTTTATCGCTTTACTTGCAATATCCTTACGATAATGTGCACCTTCAAATGATATTTTGCTTACGGCATCATACACATTCTTCTGTGCCTCTTTAATGTCATCTCCACAGGCAACGACGTTTAGTACACGCCCACCGCTCGTTACTATCCTTCCATTCTCAGATTTAGTACCGGCATGAAAGACATGTATACCCTCTTGATTTTTTAATGAATCCAACCCTGTAATTTGTTTCCCCTTGTTGTAACGGCCGGGGTAACCACCTGAAGTAATCACAACGCATACGGATGCCTGTGAGTACCATTCCAGATCGATTGTATCCAGCTTCTCAGAAATTGCAGCCAGCATAATTGGCACTATATCACTTTTCATTCGGACGAGTAACACCTGTGCCTCCGGATCTCCAAAGCGGACGTTGAATTCCAATACCTTTGGGCCATAGGACGTAATCATCAAACCAACGTAAAGGACACCTTTATAAGGCTTTTTTTCTCTATTCATGGCGTGAACTGTTGGCACGAGTATTTCTCTTTCGACCTGGTGGTATAAGTCCTCCGTCATTAAGGGAACAGGTGAATATGCACCCATACCTCCCGTATTTGGTCCTTTGTCACCATCATAAATCGTCTTATGGTCCTGAGAACTTTCCATGGGAATGATTGTCCTTCCATCTGTAAATGCAAGGATTGAGACTTCTTCTCCGGTGAGATGTTCTTCTATTATGACCTTATCTCCCGCATTTCCGAATATTTTGTATTTCATTATTGAGTCTATTGCCCGTAATGCATCGTTCATGGTTTCGCAGACAAATACCCCTTTGCCTTTACTTAACCCGTCTGCCTTTACTACTACTGGTGCCCCTTTTGTTAAAACATATTTTCTGGCGTGTTCATATTCATCAAATTCTCTAAAGTCTGCTGTAGGAATGCCGTGTTTCCTCATAAGGTGTTTTGCAAAGACCTTGCTGGTTTCTAAGATTGCGGCATCTTTGTTAGGCCCAAAGACGTTTAGATTGTTTTTGCTGAAATTATCTACAATTCCATCTGCCAGTGGAGCTTCAGGGCCTACAACCGTAAGGTCTATTTTCTCTTTAATAGCAAATTCATAAAGCAATTTTGTTTGTTCTGATTCAATGTTTATACATTCGGCTATTTCTGAGATACCCGGATTCCCGGGTGCACAGAAAATCTTGGTTACTTGTGGAGATTGGGCTATCTTCCATACAAGGCTGTGTTCTCTTCCGCCACTACCAATTACCAATACCTTCATGTTAAAATATCTCGGGAATTTATAACGTATAGAAATTATATACGACTTAATTATTGTAACAAGAAAATTAGCAAGGCAATTCTATTAATGTTAAGTAGTTTGAGCAAGCAAAATTGTTGAAAGCAGAAAATTGCCTTAAGAATTACGTTTATTTCTTGTATAATACACTTGAATGAATGTTTATAAGTAGTGAGGTTATAAAAATGCTTAAATTGCGGGAATTAACAAAATCAAGGTTTTTGGCGTGTCCAAAGATGTCTGAGTGTGTTAGTAAATCCATAAACAATATTTACGAAAAGACAAAGGGAATCAGGCATAAATTTACAGTCATTTTCCAGGAAAGCTCCAGAAGAATTAGGGGTGCACATTAAAAAATCAAAACGTATCAATACCTCAACATTCTCAGATGTTTTTCGAAATGGATTAAAACAAGGGCGAGTCCTTCTTTTAATTTTCCAATTGACAGGTTTCTCTTACTAATATAGTATAAGTTTTATTGGACGCGGGGTAGAGCAGTTTGGTAGCTCGTCGGGCTCATAACCCGGAGGTCGCAGGTTCAAATCCTGTCCCCGCTACCAATACTAAAGGCTTTAGGATATTCCCTAGAGCCTTTTTTATTGCAATCTTCTAACATTGCTGGCAAAATGCCAGCAAAATAATCCAAAATATCCATATATAATAAGCAAGGTTTCACTACCTTACAACCACAAAGCTATTGATAGGAAAGCCCTGTTTGTTTCTAGTTACTCTGGTATTTGTATGTAATTCGACTCATAACCCGGAGGTCGTGGGTTCAAATCCCAGCCCCGCTACCATTTCTGTTTATAACGCTTCCAAACTCCCTCAACTTTTACTTGCTTTTTCCATCCTACGAGAATAAAATAAAATATAAACTTGTGTAATAGTTAATCTTATATATGCTGGCCTTTACATGAAGATAACCCCAAGTTTTTCCATCGGCAACAAGAATAAAACCTCCCGCCCGGATGCGGTCGGACGGGTAATAATTTGAGACTTATCATGCCATCCAAAGAGAAAATAGTCTCTAATTTAAGCTTAATTCATCAATTACAAAATACACTAAAAAAAGTTTTTAAAGTAAACATTAATACTCATTCCTCAAACGATATGATTCAAAGCGAGAAATTTTTGCAGTCTGTATTAGATGGGATTGAAGATTCCATTAGGATAGTTGACAGGGATTTTAATATAGTTTTTCTGAATGAAATGGCTGTAAAGAGGGCAGGCAACTCAGGAAAAAACATGATAGGAGGGAAGTGCTATGAGGAATCCTGGAATAACAGTAAACCTTGTCCTCATTGTGCTACCTGGAAGTGTTTTGAATCTGATAAACCTCAACAATCATTGACTACTTACAAATTAAATGGCAGTGAACGTTATTTAGAACTTCTTAGTTTTCCGATAAAAAATGACGTTGGAAAAACTATTTATGCCATTGAATTTGAAAGGGATATTACAGAAAGAAAGAACTTAGAACAAGAAAGGGAGGAACAAAGGAAAGAACTTAGCGAAAGGGTGCAAGAACTTAAGCTTGCATACAAAGAACTTCAGTCTATCCATAACCAATTGCTTCAAGCGGAAAAATTGGCATCTATCGGGCAGATTACGTCATGCCTCGCACATGAACTTGACAGCCCATTAACAACAATATCAGGACACTGTGAATTGCTTGAAGAGGATTTGAAGAATGAAAAGGCTTTGTCTAGATTAACCGTAATCAATAACCAGGTTTTGCGGTGTCAAAAGACTATTCGTGAAATTCTGGATTTTTCCAGAAAATCAAGAGGCATAAAGACATTACAGGATATAAATACATTAATAAAAAACACAATTTCTCTTATGGAACATGTTCTTAAGGTAAACAAGATTCAAATTAACTTAAACCTTGATGATAAAATACCGCAGGTAAGTGTGGATGAGAACCAAATGCAGCAGGTATTCTTCAACCTGTTGAGGAATTCTATAGACGCAATGCCTGATGGGGGAGAGATTAAGATATCAAGTATATTTAAACAGGACACAAACACTCTGGAACTCTCATTTGATGATACAGGATATGGAATACAAAAGGCAGATATGAACAGTATTTTTGAGCCTTTCTTCACTACCAAGGCACCCGGCAAAGGGACAGGGCTTGGGCTCAATATATGCATTGATATTATGAAAAACCATGGTGGGGACATATTTGTTAAAAGCAATGAAGGTAAAGGTACAAGCTTCATAGTATTTTTACCTGTTAATGAAGGTAACACTACATGAAGATGAAAAAGAAAATACTTGTTGTTGATGATGATACTGCGCTGGCAGAGATGTGTACAGAACTCTTAAATAGTCGTGGTTATGATGCTGAAGCTGCTTACTGTGGGAAAGACGCCTATGTTAAGGCAAAAAACAACAATTACTCAATCGTGATAACAGACCTGGTTATGCCTGATATGGATGGTATAGAATTATTGAGAAAGATCAAACTCCTGAATGGTCAGATTGACGTAATCGTAATGACAAGTTATGCCACAGTTAGCAATGCCGTAGAGGCGATGAAGTTAGGAGCAGCAGATTATATAACAAAACCTTTCAAACGGGATGAATTAGCCTTGATTGTAGATAAGATTTTACAGATGCAAAGCCTGGAAAATGAGGTAGACAGACTGCGTTTTGAATTAGAATTAAAATATAAGTTTGAAAATATCATTGGTGAGAGTCACAAAATGAAGGGGGTTTATGCACTGATAAATAGTGTCAGTGATACAGAGGCTAATGTGCTAATCCAGGGTGATACCGGAACCGGAAAGGAACTGGTAGCAAGAGCTATTCATTACAATAGTATGCGAAAAACCAAACCATTTATAAAGGTTGATTGTGCTTCTCTTACAGAAACACTGCTCGAGAGCGAACTTTTCGGACATGAGAAAGGTTCCTTTACGGGTGCAACGAGAGACAGAATCGGAAGGTTTCGCATGGCTGACAAAGGAACAGTCTTTCTCGATGAGGTAAGCAATATACCTTTTCCTGTCCAGGCAAAATTGCTCAGGGTATTGCAAGACGGTGAGTTAGAAGCCGTAGGGAGTGATAAAACATTGAGGGTAGATGTACGAATTATAGCTGCAACAAATACTGATCTGGAATCACGCGTGCAAAAGGATACGTTTAGAAAAGATCTTTTCTATCGCCTTAAGGTAATTACGATTAACATACCTCCACTTCGTGAAAGACTAGATGACATTTCTCTCCTAACGGCACATTTTTTAAAAAAATACTGTAAAAAGAATAATAGAAATATTATGGGAATATCAAGACCAGCATTACACAAACTAATGTATTATGATTGGCCGGGTAATGTTAGAGAGTTAGAGAATCTAATTGAGAGGGCAGTGGTGCTTTGTAAAACAAACATCATAGAAACGGAAGATTTACAATTACCAAGTGAAAAACGTCTATTCTCGACTGACGTAAATGGCAAGACCTTTCATGACATGATTGATGTTGCAGAAAGGCAGATAATTTCTGATACCTTAAGCAAGGTTAATTGGGACAAAGAGAAAGCGGCAGAATTGCTAAAGATATCAAGGGCCAGTCTATATAATAAGATTAAGAAGCATAGGATTCAGACGGTTCGCGATGATATATAAGTCGTTTCTGTTGCGGAAAGCTTAAATGCTCAAAAATGTCATTTTTACCCCGCATTTTGCTTTCAGCAAGAAAGCAGCGGGGCTGAACCAGGTCCTGAATTAAATTCAGGATCTCCGATTTCAGAATCTATATATATCAATCCTGAATCCCGACTGAGTCGGATCTCGTAGTTGCTCCAAGGGGCGCCACAGGCGACAAGTTCAGGATCAGAGACCCTGAAACGAGTTCAGGGTGACAATATAGTGTTTCCGTAACAGATGCTAAGTAGTGAAAATTGGCAAAAGGTGAAGATTTCTAAAATTTATGAAAGGAGAGGGTGGGAAAATGGCAAATATAGAGGCTGTTACAAACGAGGATTTTGAGCAGAATGTTATTCAATCTAAAGTTCCTGTACTGGTTGACTTTTTTGCAGATTGGTGTGCGCCTTGTAAGGCACAAACACCTATTTTAGATGAACTATCTGGGGTATACGATGGTAGGATTAGGTTTGCGAAGATAGATATTGATGTAGATGGAAATAAAGATCTGGCGACTAAGTACGGCGTCTTATCCGTACCAACTCTAATACTTTTTAGCAATGGTGAAATAAAGGATACTATGGTTGGCGTTACAAGCAAAAAGAAACTTGAACAAAAGTTTGAACAGGTTTTGTAGGACATAAATTGAGCGATTTTATATTGAATGTCAATGTAGCCGCAGGCTTTAGCCTGCGTTTCTCATCACCTAATGGGTATATGGAAATTTTACGTAAGTTACGCAACCTGAAGGTTGCGGCTACCCGCCCGAACGTACCGTTCGGTACGGGCGGGCCTGCCCGACTTACGTCGTTCGGGCGGGCGTAAATCGCTCAATTTAGGTAGGAGTAATATTATATGGAAGGTTTTTTACAAGGTTTAGAAGGCTACCTCAGCGCGTCACCATTTCTTGCTTACATAGCAGTCTTTCTGAGTGGTGTACTCACCAGCTTTACGCCCTGTGTATACCCGATGATACCGATAACGATTGCATATATAGGAGGACGTAGTGGTGAGTCAAGATTAAAGGGCCTTTTCCTTTCGATTTTTTATGTAATAGGGATGGCAGCAACATATTCTGCTCTTGGAGCCTTTGCAGCTATGACAGGAAAGCTTTTTGGTGCTGCAAGTACGAACCCTATACTCTACCTGGTCGTTGCTAATGTCTTCATTTTTTTAGGCTTGTCAATGTTAGACGTCTTTACCTTACCTATACCTTCATTTCTTACGAGCAGACAACCTGGTAAGAAAAGTGGTGGGTACTTTGGAGCATTTCTAGTAGGGCTTCTTGCCGGAACGGTTGCGGCGCCATGTACAGCTCCTGTGTTGGGGGTTGTCTTGACCTTTGTGGCGGCAAAACAAAATGTCATTTACGGCATGACCTTACTTTTCGTCTTTTCCATTGGGTTAGGAACACTCTTAATCATTGTAGGTACATTTGCGGGTTTGATGTCGAGTATGCCCAAGACTGGAAAGTGGAGTGTGGCTATCAAAAAGTTTTTTGGTTGGGTGATGATAGGAACAGGAGAATTTTTTCTCATACAAGCAGGAATATTATTCGTCTAGCTTGTACTCTGGAATTGTACCGGATGTTTTATAAAATAGGAAGGAGGGCAATTAATGCCATCGGAATCTGGTGAAGTGTATGAGTGTGAAATATGTGGTGCAGTAATTGAGGTAAAAGAAGGTGGGGCTGGTACCCTGGAGTGTTGTGATCAACCAATGGAATTAAAAGAGTGATATAAATGCAATTTATCCCGTAGGAATGCCTCTTGCGCCCACCTCCATTCCTAGCCCCGCCTGCACCAGAACGGGCAGGCGAACGGAAAGGCCGGGCTGGTAATGAGGCGGTGTCATAATAAAGGAAATGCCTATTTTGTCATTCTGAACTTGATTCAGAATCTAAGGATTTCAATAGGTTAGCAACCTTAGAGATCCCGAAACAAGTTCAGGATGACATTATGACACAGCCTCAATGTCTTTCGCGCAGGTACCGTTCAGTAGGGGCGGGAAATTCCAACGGGACTTACCTACCTGTTACGGCCGCAGTCTTTTCTGCTGTGTGAAAACAGATGTTATTCCTGCCTGATGCTGAACTTGTTTTCCGTATGTCGTTGTCTGTATGTCCTATTCGGCACAGACGGCAGATACATCTGTGGTTTGATCCTTGAGGTTTTTAAACCTCAAAAATGATTTTTTACAGTACTAGATTTTTAGAAAGGAAGTCAAAATGAGAAAGATGTACCTCGACCATGTAACCAGTACACCTACGGACCCGAGAGCAGTGGAAGAGATGCTGCCTTTTTTTACGGAACATTTTGGAAGTCCATCTTCTCACCTCCATGCATACGGACTCAGGGTGAAAAAGGCAGTTGACGAGTCAAGGGCAAAGGTTGCGGATTTGATTAGCGCCAAACCTGAAGAGATAATTTTTACCTTTACGGGAAGCGAATCAAACAATTTAGCATTAAGAGGCTTAGCCCTTGCAAACAAAGGCAAAGGGAAACACATCATAATTTCAGAAATAGAACATTATTCAATATTATACACAGCGCGAGAATTAGAAAAGGAAGGCTTTCGTGTATCTTATCTGAAGGTAAACAAAGATGGTTTGGTAGATCCTGATGATGTCGCTAAGGCTATTAGCGAGGAAACTATCCTTGTTTCAATTATGCATGCAAATAATGAAATCGGCGTAATCGAACCTATACAAGAAATAGGAAGGATTACGAAAGAAAAGGGCGTTATATTTCATACAGATGCCGTTGCAACAGCAGGGATAATTCCAGTAAATATCTCGGAACTGAGTGTAGACTCACTAAGTATGACTTCACAATCATTTTACGGTCCGAAGGGCATTGCTGCATTATATTTAAGGGAAGGTGTTGATATTGTTTCTATATTAAAAGGAGGTGCGCAGGAAGGAGGGCGTAGACCAGGCACTGATAATGTACCCGGAATCGTGGGAATGGGTAAGGCCGCTGAGCTTGCCAGGATCGAGATGAAGTCACGAATCGAACACCTTATTCCACTCCGCGACAAAATTATTAAGGAACTACCGGATAGGATTAGATACTTCCATTTTACTGGACATTTGACAAAAAGACTTCCGGGACATGTGAGCTTTTGGATATCCTTTGCGGAGGGAGAGACGCTTGTATTATTTTTGAATTATAATGGTATAGCAACCGCAAGTGGTTCGGCTTGTAGTTCGCCAGACCTTCAAGCATCTCATGTACTTACTGCCATAGGTGTGCCACCAGACGTGTGTCATGGATCAATCACTGTGAGTTTTGGAAAGGATAACACTATGGAAGATGTTGATTATTTCCTGGATACATTGCCAAAGGTGGTGGAGAGATGCTGGAATATGTCGCCGTTGTATGAGGATGAATTGAAAAAACAGAAGACATAAAAATCATCTCCATTCCTTTAACACGAAAACAAGCTCTGGATTCCTTCCGAAAGGAAGGTACGATAATTAGCCCTGCTTTCGCAGGGAATCCAGGAAGTTTTTAATTTTCATCGTGGTGCCACTTAGTGGCATGAAGGTTTGATCCGAAAATAGATTCCCGATCTAGCCCTGTACCATCACGGTTCAGGGCAAGTCGGGAATGACAATTTGTAGTGATCTATGTTATTTCCACAATTAAATTTATGTGTCATTCCCGAGGAACAGCCTACTTGGTTAACCCGTCCGAACGGCATTGCCGGGCGGGCAAACAGGGAATCTAGATTTTCATACTTAGTGATATCACAAAATGGAAAAAACTCCCAAAGTTGAATTTAAGGAGGAACATATACCCTGGGCTAAAAGCATCAGAGAGGTTATCTTTGGAATAAATGATGGTTTGGTATCGACATTGAGTTTTTTGGCAGGTGTGAGTGGGGCTGTTATGGATAGCAGGATAATCCTTATAGCAGCCTTTGCAGAAATGTTTGCGGGTGCAGCTTCGATGTTTTGCGGGGAATATCTTTCTGTAAAATCACAGAGAGAGTATTTTGAATCCGAAATTGAAAGAGAAAAAAGGGAAGTTGAGACGGTTCCTGAACTCGAGAGAGAAGAAATAAGGGACATCTACAGGAAAAAAGGTTTTAACAAAGAAGAAGTTGAAATGATTGTAAGGCGATTGACATCAAACAAAAAACTCTGGGTAAAGAGCATGATGGAGGATGAGCTAAAACTATTTCCAGAGAAATTTGATAAGCCACTAAAGAATGGTACTTATATTGGCATATCTTTTATTGCTGGAGCATTTGTTCCAATCTTTCCATTTATCTTTCTTACATCATGGAATGCCCTTATATGCTCAATTGTTCTTTCTATTATGGCACTTTTTGTGGTTGGAATTGCTAAGGCAAAAATTACTAACACAAGTTGGCTTAAGAGCGGGTTTGAATTAACAATTTTTGCCATGTGTGCCACTGTGATATGCTATTTTATAGGAAAACTATTTTCTTATTATTTAATGTAATCCATGTAATACGTCTTCTTGAAAGAAGGCCATACCAATAAGATTAAATTTACCCGGTTAGAAAGAAAGCCCAGCCATGTGGCCGTGTCACAATAGAGAAAACACATAATATGTCATTCTGAACCAGGTCCTGAATTTAATTCAGGATCTCCGATTTCAGAATCTAATGATTCCAATAACTTAGCAACCTAAGAGATCCCGAAACAAGTTCGGGATGACAATTGAGACACAGCCTCTATGTGGGCGGGGTAAAAAAAATATATAGTTCAGATACTCTAATGCCATCACCCTGTTAGATAGAAAACTTAATATAATCTCTTTAATGACTTATTCACGATATACCGATAGTGGCTTTCACCAGTTAAGAAATTCGTTATCTAACGGGGCAATCCAGAGTATTCTAACGGGGCCTACTCTTCTCCCACAGGTTCCTTCGATGGAATTCTGCACTTTCGTCAATGCTGCCAGCCTTTTTAACCGTCCACTTCAAGGATAAAGGTGCTATTATAGTGGTAACAAAGGCCATGCAAATCAGGGCTGAAAATTGATCTTTAGTAAGTAGTGGATCGGATATAGCTTGACTGGCCATTAACTGGTCGCTTAACTTAATAACTACAACTGCAACCACCATCTCAACCGCACCGCGGCCGTTCATGCCTGAACCGATTACGGTAGACTCCCAGAAGGTTTGTCCATATAGATACGAGCCTAACCCGCAACCCACAACCTTTCCTATAATTGCAATCAAGGTGATGGTAATGGTGAAAAAAATAACCGACCATTGCCATTGAAGTTGAAGATGAAAAGATAAGGATACAAAGAAGATGGGAGCCAAAAAACCGTAACTCAAGCTGAAGAAACGGTCGCTGATCTTTTGATAAACCTCTTTATCCATGATCTCCTTCCGTACAAACTGTCCAGCCAAAAAGGCGCCAATTATAAGGTGAAGGCCTGCCAATTCAGCAAGATAAGCCATAGTAAAAGCTGTTAAAAGCGCAAACGTAAACGCCTTCCCCTCGCGATCATCCAATCTTCGGGTAAATCTCGGCATTATAAATTGACCGATAAGGATGGTAAGAGCAAAAAAAGCCGCTACCTTAAAGACAATAAATGAAACCTCGACAACCTGGATTGTGCCACTCTCAACTAGACCCAACAGTATTGACAGGGTGACTAATGCAAGAATGTCATCGATAATGGCGGCACCAATAATGATATGTCCTATCTTGGTATTCTGAATATGCATGTCATGCAGTATCCTCGCCTGGACTGCTATGGCTGTGATAGAAAGACCCATTCCGATAAAGAGGGATTGATATACGGTCCCTCCAAATATCCTACACGTAAAGTATCCAAGTACAAAGGGAAGGACAAACCCTCCAAAGGCAACAGCAATGGATGGCCAGATATGCTCCACAGCCTCTTTTGGGTTCATCTCCAATCCTGCATAAAACATAAGGAAGAAAATCCCAAACTCTGCCAGTAGTTCGATAGGTTCAGATGCCGTAACTATGCCCAATAAAGGAGGCCCCAGGATAAGTCCTGCCAACAATTCTCCCAATATGACCGGTAAGCCAAATCTGGCAAAAAGCATTCCCAGGCCCCAGGCCACGGCTAGAATCAATATAAGATTTACTATAAGATGTTCGGTTATCATGAATTTTAGAAGCTATCTTACTCCTTGCTTTCTGGAAACGTTCTAGACATTGCCAATCTAAGGGCAGGTGGGGTAATCAAAGTAGTAAAGATTACCACAATTATTAATGATGAAAAGACAGCATCACTGAGTACGCCAATGCTTTTGCCTATCCCGGCAAAAATCAATGTTACCTCTCCTCTAGGGATCATTGCAACTCCAATTGCAATCCGATTCAATCCTTTTCCCAACGCACACATTCCACAGACTTGTTTACCAAGAATGGCTGCCATGGTTATTGCCAGGGCTAACTTTAAAACGGAAATATCACCAAAGGTTTCTAACTTTATCTGCATACCTATTAGGAGAAAGAAAACGGGTACGAAGACAAAAGATGCAGGGCGTACAACCTCCTTCATACCGTGTTCTCCTCCTTTTAAATCCTTGAAACGTACTTCCTTTAGGATAAGTCCTGCAGCAAAGGCTCCCACTATAGTTGCCAGGCCAATCAGGTCTGCGATATATGAGAGCATAAGACAAAATACAATGGCAGCAATCAACTTCCAACCTTCAACCTTCATCCTGGTAGTATAATGGCCGAGGAAGGGCGCTAATTTAATACCCATTATTATAGCGCCAGCAAGAAAGAGGATAGAGAATATTGAGGTTTGGGCAACGTGGAGGGGAATTACGCTTCCTGTCACTACAATGTCAGTAACTACGGCCAGCATAAAGAGTACAATAACATCATCCATTACAGCCGCTCCCATGATTATCCTTGCTTCGGTAGTCTGGAGTTTGCCCAGGTCCTTGAGTATGCGTGCCTTGATGCCGACGCTTGTAGCACAGAGCGTGGCGCCAATAAAGAGATGGAGACTAAAACTTTCATGAGGAAAGAAGTAAAGACTGGTAAAATATCCCAGTATAAAGGGTGCTACTATACCACCCATGGCAACTAAAAATGAAGAGAGACCTACCTTCACCATCTCCCGTACGTTAGTCTCCAGTCCAATTTCAAAAAGAAGGATTATTACGCCAAATCGTGCCAGAAGATCTACAAAGGTATGGTTCCTTAGAGGGGCAAAGAATTCCCAGCCTGTAAAATAGGCCAGATTTCCTATAATGATTCCAAGAACGAGTTCACCAAGGACTGCAGGCTGTCCAATTTTCTCAAATATCCCACCGCCAATCTTTGCAGCTACAAGTATGATTACGATACCGAGCAGGATAGGGGCGATAGGGTCTGTATGTTTAGGAATATCCCTTGGCATCTTTTCTACAGGATATTCACTTGTCTGCTCCGCTGGCGCGACTGGCGGGGATGTTTGTTCTTGACCAATTTCATTCTCATATTTTTTAAGTGCTCGCTTGTAAAGGGGCTCAGCCTCGACATATTTGCCTTGAAGTAAATAAAGTCTTGCCAGATTGTTCAGAGATGTAGCCACATAATGATGTTCTTGTACTGTTGAAGTGGAGTTGTGGGATTCTTCTTCAGGTGATGAGTATATGTGGGATATGTAAAAAACCAGAGGTACTGCTAAAAGAATAATTAAAGTATATTTAGATAATACCCTTGTCATTTTGTTTTACTGTAGGGGCGTACCCGCCCGAACGACGTAGTCGGGCAGGTGGCCATACGCCCCTACTCCCGTGAAATTTTTCTCATTTTTTAAGGTTTTTTCTTTGCGTCCTCTTCGGCTCTACGGTGAACCTGGTTTCAAGGCATAGAAAAACTAGATTTTTCAGGTTTGACTACAACAATATCACATGGTGCATTACGAACAACTTCTTCAGCGTCACTGCCAATTAGCATATGTTTGATCCCTGACCTTCCATGAGTGCCCACGACTATTAGTTGTGCCTGTTGTTCTCTTGCAGTTTCAACTATTTCGTTTGATGGAATTCCCTTTCTTAGTAACTTGTCGTATTCAACTCCACCAAGATCAATCTTTTTTAAAAACTCATCGTATTTGCCTTCATTGACCTGTTCTATACCTCTAATTATTTCCTGTGCCTCCTCCTCTGTATTTGCCGCCCTTACGTAAGGTTCAATAAATGATTCCTCATAGACGTGAAGAATAGTTAATTTGCTCCTGTGTGCCCTCGCTGTGGCGGCAGCATATTCCAAAGCTATTCTGGAGCAATCAGAAAAATCAATAGGGACTATAATCCTCTTGAAACCAATATACTTTCTACTTCTAACAACCATAACAGGACAGTGAGCCTTCCTCACAACCCTTTCAGCAACGCTACCTAATATGATACGATCCACTCCTGCCCTTCCATGCGTTCCTATGGCTATAATGTCTACGTCCTTCTCTTTTGCAAATTGTATTACCTCCAAAAGGGGCTTCCCAAACCTGATAATGGGTACTATATCCTCGCTTCCCAATAGCTCCTCGGGTAATATTGCCTTAATCTTATTCACAGCCTCTTCTTCAAGTTTTTGTTTCATATTCGAATGTGTAGTGCTGGATAGTAAATGCCTGTAATCATGTGGAAATTTTTCGATGGTATGTAGTATATAAAGCTTTGTCTTCATGCACTTAGATGCCGAAATACAAATATCCAGAGCCACTCTTGAACATTCTGAGAAATCTGTTGCTACCAGAATACGTTTATGGACAAATAGGCTCATGATTAACACCTCTTGGAATTTTTATAGCTTATCGGGATTAAAGTGGTTATTAGGGCTGTTGCCCACTATAGTTTAAATTATAATATACCTGTCTGCCGACAGGCAGGCAAGCAACAAATTATTCACCCCGTTAGATAAACTTTATTCTCTACACTTATAAAAGTTGCTGCCTTTCTTCTTTCTGTAACATATAAGTACTCATGTTTTAATTATCTAACGGGGTGAATAATTTTGGTCATTTGATATTGTAATTTGTTTGTGATTTGGAATATGTGATTTGTAGTTTTTCGTGATACAGCAATTAAATTCTATTTTCCATAAAATAACATAAACACCCCCAAGGGGGTTTTTTAATATGGAGCCCCACTGGTGCGACATCCCTGTCCGCCGTACAAAGTACTCTGGCAGGCGCGGCGCCGAAGTCCTCCTTAGCTGAAGGCGGATAGTGCTCTGCGTAGGCGGATTGAATTTTGTTCTGTAATCATTCATAAATATTTTGTTTTTTATTTTGAAAAAACCTCATTCTATGTTAAATATAACGAATTGAAATGGCTAAAGAGAAAAAAAGTAAAAAGGTTTACAAAAACGGTTTCAATCTTCTAGAAAAATACCCTATAGAGTTTTCTGAGAAAGTAGGAACCGTAAAATATGATGGTCCTATAGAAGCTTTTGATTTCTCATTTCCCAGGAAAAAAATTGATCACGTCATAATAAACCTTTGTCCCATGGAACCGTGGGCACTTCCTAATTCGGCAGTCCTCAAGAATGGTGTTCGGAATATCTTAGACAAACTGGACATAGTACGAACCAGATACTTTCCCAAATCGCACTGCTATGTCGTCATTAGTACTCAAGAAACTAAACTTATTAAAGAGTCGAAACAGCACGAAGGTCACGAAGAATGGTTGCATGTGCATACTTTAGATCCCATATATCCCAATGATGCACCAGTTCTGATTGTAAAGAAGATTCTGGGATTAGATATTGCTTATGGTCGGAATACCGTTGAGATTGGAGTGCTTGTATTAGATCCTCAAACTGTTGTTGGTATTTTTGAGCACCATATTCGAAAAAACGAATTCAGTACACGTCTTATACCCATTTCCGGGACAGGCCTAAGGGAAAATAAGATTCTCGAGGTTAAGCCTGGTACGCCCGTCCAAAAGATCCTGGATGGTAATGTCAGGGAAGATATAAAATACCGTGTGTTTGTTGATGGACCATTGAATGGTTCTGAGGTTAAAGATTTAACGCAAAAGATTGACTGGTCTACAAAAAATGTTGTGGTGTTGGAGGAGAGAGACTATAAGACACTATTTCATTTTGCAAGAGTTAGCGAGTTGCTTTTTACGACAAGCCTTATGGGAGAACTGAGATGCTGCATATATTGCAATTATTGCGATGATATATGCCCTGTTGACCTGGAACCAGCTCTTTACTGGCATTGTTATATACGGGGTGAGAAACAGAAGGCACGTCTTTATGCATTGGAAAAATGTATAGAATGTGGACTCTGCAGTTTTATATGCCCTTCAAAGTTGGAACTGCTTCAGGTTATAAAAGAATGTAAATCATAACGGCACAGCCGCCCGCCTGAATGGCACCCGCCCGGCCAAGCCGTTCGGACGGGAAGTCGCCCGCCCGGGAAGTCGCCCGCCCGTGCCGGTACGGACGGGGGCAGGCAACCAAGTTTGAAGTGTCTAAAGTTTAAAGTGAGCTAAAGTTGTAGTAAAAAGCATTATTTTAACTTTTTATGAGACTCAAAAAACTTCCTAAGAGAGAAGGTTTTACAGAGTAATAATATAAAGATAATGAAAAAGACCATTAAAAAAATAGAGCCGATTTTAAACAAAACTCTCAATAAAACCGAATCGTTTATTCAATCACGTCCCAAGGTAAATTTCCTCTTTGGAGCCTTATTCGAGGCATTTGATGGGCTTATCAGAAGTTCAAAGGATACAGCCAAAACCCAGCCCTTTATTCGAAACCAGATGGATGCAAAACAATATATGGGCGGTATCCTTGTAGCATTATTTCTTGGCTGGGTTGTGCCTGCAATATACTTCTTTGGATTTTTATGCGTTGTACCCAAGCTTATAGTATCCTTTGTGGTAGGTGTGTTTATAGTAGACGTAATCTGGGTGATACTTGCCAGAGAGGAAAGAATAAATGAAGGAGGGTTTGTAACATGTCTCTTTATCCCGGCATTCTTACCACCTCAGGCACCTCTCTGGTTAATCGGCGTGGGTGCGGGAGTTAGCATATTATTCAGGAACATAACTGGAGGGGTTGGAATGAATCTCCTTAATCCCGCATTATTTGGTCGGCTAATCTTGACAATCTCTTTCCCCACCATGGTTGTCTCCGGTTGGCAGGAACCATTCATAGGCTTTCCGACACTTCAATCCTTAACGTACGGTGTGGATGCTGTAACACATGCAACCCCCTTAATAGCTTACAAGGAAACAGGTGAAGTAACGTCTTATATTTCTCTCTTATTTGGTGCTAATACTGGTTCTCTGGGAGAAACGTGCCGAGTTGCTCTCATCATAGCCGGAATATGGTTGTGTAAGAAAAGGATTGCAAACTGGAGGATTCCAGTTGCTTATTTAGGTAGTGTATTTATCTTTGCTGCTCTTTTTTCTCTAATACCTGGGGAAACCATGGTCCCTCCCATGCTCCAACTCTTGAGTGGAGGCCTTATCTTTGGCGCATTCTTTATGGCAACAGATCCGATTACGACTACGTATAGTCAGACTGGCAAGTGGATATTTAGTATAGGTTGTGGTTTGATCACGGTAGTTATTAGAAATTTCACTCCCATACCGGAAGGCGTGATGTACGCCATATTGTTGATGAACCTCGTCGGAGTTCCAATCCAATCTATTGTACTAAAGCTAAAATATAGAGTATAATAAATATAAAGGAAAATTTATACCCCTTTGCAGTAAAAAAAGATGAGAAAAATGCTGAGGAAAAAGCAGGAAATTTGGTGTTTAAGAAGTTGAAGCAAGGGTAAAGGGGGTCAGATCCGGAAGGGAACCAGTAACAAAATTTCAACAGGAAATAGAACCTTTAGTTAAGGCTATTGAGGACGTTACGCCGCTATCTCATAAGGGCGTCATCTTAGGAAGAAGAGGAGGATTTAGGAAATATGTAAGTTATTAGATAGCATTATAAATTATGTTTAAGTTTAATTTTCTGAATGGATAAACATGGCTAGATACCTGGGACCAAAATGTAAATTATGTAGAAGAGAAGGTGTAAAACTATTTTTGAAGGGGAGTCGTTGTGGAACTGCAAAGTGTGGTTTATTTAAAAGAAAAGTTTTGCCTGGTCAAAAGGCAGGAGCAAGAAGAGTAAGAAAATTATCTGATTACGGGATACATTTTAGGGAAAAACAAAAATTGAAAAGGTTTTATGGTGTCCTGGAAAGACAGTTTAGGAACTATTTTGCCAAGGCAGAAAGGAAAAAAGGTAATACAGGAGAGAATTTACTTATATTATTGGAGAGAAGGCTTGATAACGTTTTATTCCTTCTCGGATACGGTTTTTCCCGTAATCAAACAAGACAGGAGATCAATCACGGCCATATAATAATAAACGGTAAAAAGGTTGATATACCTTCTTATTTGGTTAAGCCAGGCGATGTAATTAGGCCAGTTAACAAGGAAAATAGTATAAATATGATAAAATTAAACCTGAACTCGCATAAGAACGGAGAGCTACCTTCTTGGTTAGAACAGAAAGATGATGGCTTAGAGGTCCACGTTTTGCAACTGCCTTCTAGGGACGAGGTGTCAATAAATATACAAGAACAGCTTGTTGTTGAACTTTGTTCAAAATAAACCGTATGTTTGTTTTAAAGATAATAAAACTATATGGCTGTTTCATTAACTCTGAAATTAATCTTATTATATGAACCTTGTAAAATATAAGGTTTATTATACTCGTCAAGGATAGATAGCGAGACAATTTAGAGTTAATTAAACAGCCAATTATTATGTACGCCACATTATTTATGAATCCTGTCGGAGTTCCAATTCAATCCGTTGTATTAAAGATAAAATATAGCGTATAATAAAACATAAGCTAATTTCTTTTCATCGTTAATTTATGCCTCTTTTTTGCTGCGTAAAATAGGATTAATGGTAATAAAATGAGTGAATTAAGGATGCTTTTAACAAGAAGCACCGCAATTTGTCTTATCACTGCCATACCAGGTACAATATTGCTGGGCCTCTATTTTGTTACGTCTCCAAGGATTGCGGAATATCACGAAATAAAGTTAAAAAAATCTGTCCTGAGTATTTTCGACATTCCGTATCACACAGAAGAAAAACATTTCTTTGGCTTTAAATTTAAAAAAGTTGATAAGAAAGATGTCAGAAAGGTTTTTGAAAAGAATATAACCACGGATGTTCTTCCAGAAATACGTATGCCAGAAGAACCAAATGGAAAACCGGAAAGAGATAAAAATGGGAAAGAACTCTTCAAGTATTATAAGGATGGAGAACTACAGGGAATAGGGTTTGTTGCAACAAGACTAGGTTACGGTTTTAATAAAGCGGCAGACATTTCTCTATTTATTTGTGTTAGTCCTGATATGGAGACTGTAAAAGGCATAGAGGTACTAGATCATGCTGAGACACCCGGTCTTGGTGGCAGAATGACAGAAGAGGAATTTAAGAGACAATTTATCGGAAAAAAGTTGAAGCCAAAGATATCACTTGTAAGAGGAAGAGAAACAGTTGGTCCAGATGAAGTACACGCCATTACGGGCGCATCATACACGAGCAAGGGAATAGAGGATATAATTAACGAGGCGATGAAGACCTTCTGGCAAGAAATGGAGGCAAATAAGGGATGAACATGATGGCAAGATACATTAGACAGGTATCAAAGTTCTTCTTAAGAGACAATTATATAATATCTGCTGGTGCAGGGTTGGGTTTCTGTTCAGCCCTGGCAGTAACCAACAAGATGGAAAACTCCCTTACAATGAACGTGGGTGTTATCTTTGTCACGTGCGGTAGTTTTTGTTTAGTATATCCATTTAGAAAATTAATAATAGCAGCCGGTACTCATCACAAGATATCACTCCTCATGATTATTGTGTCCGTATTCGTAGCCATATTTAATCTGATAGCTCAGGCCACAGTACCAAGAATAGCCTTTAATATAAAGGCATACATTGACCTGATTACGACGAATTGTATAGTCCTCGCCGTAATTTCCGAAGGGCTGACATATCAATTCTGGGACGCACAGAAGAAGATATTAAAGGCATGCCTCGGTTATTCTATTGCACTTATCTTTTTAGCCCTTATGAGGGAACCCCTGGGGTTTGGGACAATATTGAACATTCGTGTACTTCCAGAGAATTTCCCTGTAGTGGTATTGATGATAACACCTGTGGGTGGCTTTTTTGCACTGGCATTATGGAGACTCATGCTCAGACCTTTGTTTGTGAAAACAGGTGTTGTTTATCAGGAAAGATTGCCAGAGGAATCAAAAGAAGTTATCACAGATGGAGGAGCCCCGGTAACTTCAAAACCGCCAAAGCCCAGGATTTCAAAGATGTTCATAATTACCATTGTGGTAGGAGTCCTCGTCCTTGTAAGTCTTCTCACTAATGTAAATGCAGTTTCGTCCTTAAATAATCAATTGAAAGTTCTTTTCCCTATATTTCTCGGTGCTTTGTTATTTGATGGTATCGTGTTAAGCAAGCTTCTGGGGATTTGCCCTCTGCTTAATAAATCAAGACAGATTGATGCAGCATGGAAGATGGGTTTAGCAGTCGTCATTGTGGTTACCTTGTCCACAAGTCTCAACTGGATAGTTTATAATAAGGTGTTGTTAACCGTAAGCGACTTCCTCTCCACAATCTCACCAATCCCTATAAGACTTGAGAAGATATTCTACCTTACTGTTTTTATTGTTACCATTGCCACGTTTGTACAAATCCTGGGGATATTGCTCCGACGTTTTGCAATGGACGTATATAAGCAAATGGGTCAATTTTTAGAGCTCATTACCGTAAACTGCATTGTCCTTGCCAGTTCTACTTTTACTATCCCACCGGGTTTGTCTTTTATGGCTACAACAGTTACGGCTTTTGGCTTTGGTCTCCATTGGTTAATGGTATGTGTCTGGCTTGCTGTACTGCGGCGCCAAAGATTGTTTGTGCCTGTAAGTTCGTGGGATGAAGATACCCTTGCTATACTGCTACTTGGTTTCATGGCAGCTATCTTTACTGGTATTGGGCTGATAAAGATATTTTGAGATTCTTGAAAAATTTAGGTTTAAAAATTCAGGGTTATTAAATGTTAACTTCTTTAATTGTGGGAATAGGTATCATTATTATACTCATGCTGACTATGGCCGGGCTTAGTGAGATAACCTACCAGTTTTTTGGTAGAGGTAAGAAACTGAAACTTGGTATACATAGCGACGAGGATTACAAGAAGGAGCTGGATATAGAAGGTGGTGGAAAATTACTCTCCGAACTTCAAAATAAAGGCTATCATATATCTGCTGGATGCGGTGGTAATGCCACATGTGGACAGTGCAAGGTGAAGTTGCTTACCAATATGGGTCCGTATTCACCAACTGAAACACCTCATTTTGACAGCAGGGCAAGGGAAGAGACCAGAAGGTTTCTTGAGGAAGGTAAAGGTGATGGATATACAAGACTATCCTGTCAGGTAAGCATAGATAAAGATCTTGATATATATCTGCCAAAGTCAACGTTACAGGTTAAAAAGTATACCGCACGTGTAGTGAAAAAAATTCCGTTAACCTACGACAAGTATGAAATACGATTATTACCATTTCAAGATTTTGATTTTATTCCAGGACAGTATATACAAATAAGACTGCCTGATGATTACGTAGAGGAGCATTACAAGAAATCTAGTGAACAGATAAGATGCTTTTGTAATGAAACAGGAAAAGAATTTATTCCCTATACACCCGGTATGGACCTTTATCGTGCCTACTCGATTGCCTCAATAAGAAAAGACATATTAAAATTGATTTCAAGAACTGCACCAATAGACCCTCGTGTACAGATTGAAAATGGTGGTGTCCCGTGCGTTGGACCGCAATGCATAAAGGAATATATACAGGATGAATCAATATGGAATTTATGGGTTGGAGACAGGATAAGGTTTACGGGTCCTTATGGCCATTTCTGTCTGAAAGAAAAAAAGCATAAGGCTGTGTTTGTAGCAGGTGGAGCAGGTCTTGCGCCTATCTTGGCACTACTAGAGCAATGGTTCAGCGAAGGACGTAGAGACGAAATATTATTCTTCCTAGGTGAAAGACGGTTTCAGGATATTCCCTTACGCTATATATCAAATTGGTTGAACTGGCAGAAAGAGTATCCTAATTTTAAATTCATACCAATATTGTCGGGTGCATTTAGGGGTGATAACCCGGTAGACTTGGACGAGTTAGATAAAGAATGCTTTCAAAATGTATCGAATGAACGTAGGCAAATTATTGTAGAACAGGGTTTAGTTGATGAGAGTGGAGAAAAATGGTTTGGAGAGGTAGGTTTTATCGGTCCTATGCTCACAAAATACCTTAAATATGATCCTAATATAACATTTTATCTTTGTGGCCCTGCCCCAATGACTGTAACCGTAATTGACGCAGCAGCCAATAATATTGGCTTAAAAAAAGATAATGTCATATTCGATGATTTTACGGGCACTCTCACACCATCTCTTGATTTATTGTATCAGAAACTTAAGCTTAAAAAAATGATCAAACAACTTGGTTTACTCCATGCCAATAGAGATATAGAAAATATGAGTAACATCCTGATCATGAAATTATTATTAAGAGACAAAATCGAGGAAAGCTATACCTTCCTGGATAAAATCAGAGAAGCATTAGTAAAGGGATGGAGAAAGGAACACAGCCTCAAATCAATATTCAAAGAATATGAATAAGAGACGGGAGTCTACGAATTAATGAGATATTAGAATCTAAATTGAGCGATTTTACATTGTATGTCAAAGTAGCCGCAGGTCATGCCAGAGGCAGATTCGCCTAACGGCACGACTTTTAACTGCGTTTCATCATTTGATGAGTTTATAATAATTTCATGTAAGTTACGCCCCCATAGCTTCCTTGCACCGTGGCGGCACGCTGCCGTTAAGTCCCGTTTTGCGGGAGTAAGCTATGAATGGGGGCGGCTACCCGCCCGAACGACAAAAGTCGGGCAGGCAAAAAACACTCGGTTCAGGCAGAAGGATCTCCGTTTTTACCATTTGACAGGCTGTCCGAGAATAAGCAAAATGCCATTTTTTGTCATTTTTACCCGCCGGTATTCAGGCTGTGTCACAATAACAAAAACACATGATTTGTCATTCTGAATTTATTTCAGAATCTAATGATTCCAATGACTTAGCAACATTAGAGATCCCGAAACAAGTTCGGGATGACAATTGCGACACAGTCTGATTTATGGCGGGCTGAATAGATCCTGAACTAAATTCAGGACCTTCGGTTTCAGAATCTGCAATTATAAGTACTTACAGAAGTATTAGATTCCGGATCGAGTCCGGAATGACAATTAACCCTTGTGTTAATTTAAGGGGTAATTATTTATTCTAATTAACAACTTTTTAGAAGGAGGAGGTATGTTTATGAAAAAAATAATTGTTATACTTGTTATTGCGCTATTCTGGACTGTGCAGTTTGTATGGGCGAGTTCGTCTAATCCCCGCGTACGATTGGAAACCAGCCATGGCGTTATTATTCTAGAGCTTGATTCGAAATCGGCTCCCAAAACTGTAGAAAATTTTCTTCACTATGTAAATGACGGATTTTATGACGGCACCATCTTTCACAGGGTGATTAAGGGATTCATGCTTCAGGGGGGAGGTTTCACTGCCGACATGAAGAAGAAACCTGTACAGTCCCCAATCACCAACGAGGCTGATAATAGACTCAGGAACAAACGCGGTACGGTTGCCATGGCGCGTACACAGGACCCTCACTCAGCCACAAGCCAGTTCTTCATTAACTCAGTGGACAACGCCTTCCTTGATTATAAAGGGAAAAACTCCAAGGGCTGGGGTTATTGCGTTTTCGGTAAGGTAGTGGAGGGTATGGATGTAGTGGAAACAATTGAGAGCCTGCCTACCACAATGAGGGCAGGGCATAGAGACGTACCGACTTCACCTGTAGTCATCAAACAGGTGGTAGTAGAGAAATAACTTGCGTAAAAAAGAAAGGACCTGCCAGCAGGTGGGCCTCTCCCCCATAGGGGGGAGAGGATTAAGGTGAGGGGGTTTTAGAAAGTGCCAGGGGCATGATATTATGAATAGAATACAGTATGAGAAGAAACACATTGTCTCAAGGTATACCCATGCGGCATTGCAAAGCCCCGAAGTAATGATTCTTGCGAAATACAGGGAGAACATTCTGGATAAACATGTACTTGATATTGGATGTGGTGCCGGAAGAACAACAAAACACCTGAAAGATTTGTGCAAGGACTATACCGGCCTTGATTATTCATCCGATATGATAGAGGCCTGCAAAAAGAGGTTTGAAGCCGTTAACTTTATTCACGGTGACGTAAGGGATATGAGTGTATTCAAAGATCAGATGTTTGATTTTGTGCTTTTTTCATACAACGGTCTTGATTCTATTTGCCACGAGGACAGGCTAAGAGGCTTACGGGAAATACATAGAGTGCTCAGGCAAGATGGGTTATTTGTATTTTCTTCACATAATAAAAATCACCGAGATGCAGTTTCTCGTCCAAGAATGGCATTTACGTTAGTTCCAAGTGCACAATTTAGAAACCTCATAGGGTTTGTGAGGTCTGCTTACAATCACTTAAGGAACAGGAAACAGCAGAGGTTTAACGGGGAATATTCAATTATTAATGATAGGGCGCATAACTATGCTTTGTTGACGTATTACATAGACAAGAAAAATCAAATTTCCCAACTCAAAGAAACAGGTTTTAAAACCATCGAAATGTATGATACATATGGGAATATACTGAATATCGATAGTGATGATGAAGACAGTGCCTGGATCTATTACGTAACGAGAAGGATAGATTGAATGGATAAGTAAACCCCGTTGGGATTTTCTGCCCCCATTCCTAGCTTACTCCCTCAAAACGGGACTTAACGGCAGCGTGCCGCCACGGTGCAAGGAAGCTATGGGGGTCGCACTTGACATTCCTACGGGGTAAAGTTTGGAGAAGACTTGTAAAATGAGTGATTATTTCATTTGTCCAAATTGCGGAACAGAAGTACCAATAAGAGCTTTAGCTTGCCCTGAGTGCGGCTCGGATGAAAACACAGGCTGGTCTGAAGATACCATGTATGACGAATTGGACCTTCCGGAGGTCGAAGAATCAAAGACAAAGACCACAACATCTCTGTTTCAAAACAAATACTTTTTATACATTGTGGCTATACTTGCCCTTTTGGCCTTTTTGTGGATTTATGTACTGTAGAAGCAGGAATGGAGCAGTAAAAGTGTAAAATGGAATTAAATGGAAGTATTGAAGTGTGTATGTACCTTATATAGTGCATGACCGAATTAGGGATAATATATTAGAAATGATTGAATGGAACGAAAAATATAGCGTGAATGTATCAGAAATTGATGAGGAACACAAAAAACTCATTGAAATTATTAATAAAGTTATTGTTGCAAGGCAACACAATAACGATCCAGAAGAAGTATTGGAAATATTAAGAGAAATGACTAGATATGCGCTTAATCATTTTAAAACTGAAGAAACTTACATGGTAAAGTTTGGATATCCGGATTATCAATCCCACAAAAAAGAACACCACGATTTTTCTAATAAGACTATAGAATATTGTAAAAGTATAGATAATGGTGATTATCAAATCACAGATGATTTGCTTGAATATTTACAGCAGTGGTTAGTTCACCACATTCAAGAAATTGATAAAAAGTACACCAACTGTTTCAATAAACATGGCCTTGAATAAATCTTCTGATTCCTTCTCCTAAAGCCCTTTTCTTGAGTATCTCAAATTCCTTTGAATCAAATAAAATTTATAATCGTTTTGTTTAACTCATAACCGTCAAACCACCCCTTCATGGGATGCGTTATGACTTACTTGTATATCCAAATGATAAATGTAGAGATTGTATTACTAGTCAAATGGTATGTCTTGAGGCCCTTCAACAGGAGTTAAACCACTTACGTTGGCGTTTACGGTTGAGTGGAAACAAAGCAGATTTAGGGAAACAATGTTTCCGAAGACATTAGTACTGTTTTTGTAGAAATTGTCTTTATTAAAAAGTGGTGAAAGATGCAAGTACATCTTATACCCTAACGTGCTGATATATTCAATTAATGCAGAAGAATTTTCCTTCCTGTCATTTTCTACGTATAGAAGTGGTTTATGTTTTTGAATTGTGTCTCTCGCACCATCTAAAACTTTTATTTCCATTCCTTCCACATCAATTTTCAAGAAATTGCATCTTGGAAGATTAAGGCTGTCTATAGGGAGTACCGGGACTTGTTCACCTGATTCGGAAGTGCCCAGATTAAGACCACCAAAATTGCTTTCAGCATTGTAATCCAATATTGGTACGGTAATTAAACCGGGTATTTCTCCAACGGCAGAATTGAAACATTGTACATTGAGTACACTATTAAGTGCCATATTTGCGCATAGGGTTTGAAAAATTATGCGTTGTGGTTCAAACGCTAATACTACTCCTTTTTGTCCTACTGCCTTGGAAAAATACAAGGTATGTGGACCGATATTGGCTCCTATATCTAAGACTATATCTCCGGGACGAATGAGCTGGCGGAAAAGCTCTATTTCCTTCTCGGAAAACTCACCGTAACAATCAAAAGACTTACCTACATACATATCATTATGATTGTACAGCACCATTCCATATCGGCATTTTTTCAAGCTGTTAAAACCGCTGGATAATATTAAATCTTTCTCGTGTTTTTCATTCATTGGGTTAAAATATGTTTACCCCGTAGAAATGCCTCATGCACTCGTCCCAGCTCGACCGAGTCATCCAGGCGGGGAAGCGCGAGGAAGATAAAATTAAATAACATCCGCCTTTTCGCACAGGGTTTACGGTAAAGTATTAAATATTATAAATATCTGTCATGGCTCGAATCTTCCACAATATACATGCGTTAACATACTCAATAATTACAGAAAGGTCAATTTTAAATTTATTAGATAAGATGTAGAAGGTACGTAAATTTTGAAAATCTATTGTTGAATAGAGAAGGAGCAGTCGTTTGCGCTTCGCAATAAAGTAGTTCTTTTGGTATAATTATTTTTTCTGTGTAGATTTGGAGTCTATATCATTAGGAATTTTCTATTTAGATGATTGAAATATACAAGAAACTGCCTGGTACTAACTGTGGTAAATGCGGAGAACCCACATGCATGGCCTTTGCGCTTAAGGTAAAGAATGCCCAACGGAAGATGTCAGATTGCCCTTATGTTACTGAAGCAGATGAGGGGTCGTTTTCTCAGAAACCCACCGTTACAATGGATGACAATTACGAACGTGTGAGCAACAAGTTAGAAGAAGAGGTAAGAAATACGAACTTCAAGGAGGCGGCTATTGCGATTGGCGGGCATTATGAGATCAAAAATGGAGGAGAAATTGTAAGATTTAAAATGATGAATAAAACTTACGAGGTACGCAAAGAGGGGCTATTTGAAAATAATAAATATTGTCACGATTCGTGGTCTAAGATTATAGTCTATGATTATGTTCGCAGAAAGGGGACAAGGCCTTTAACAGGGGATTGGGTTACATTAGGTCACTTTCCTGATACCGCCTCTCATGTAAAGGCTTTTCAAAGTAAGGCAGAAGATAAGGTGGCAGAGAGCTTCAATAAAAATATGGATGGTATGAAGTTGCGTTGCAAAGAACTGAGAGGGAGCGAAGAAAGCGGTAAGGTAAAGGCCGATTATGTTTGCCGTTTTGATCTTTTGCCTAGGATACCTCTATATTTATGCTTTTGGGAGGCGGACGAAGAGTTCCAGGCCAGTTGCAAGCTGTTTTTGGATAGTAGCGCAGATGTCTACATAGATATAGAATACCTTGCCTATCTTGTGGAAAGATTTGTAGAATTATTCGTTAAATAACCTTTCACGTAATCTGTTGGGGCTATAAAGCGAATTTATGAAAAACGAGAATGAAAGAAACATTTTTGCATGGTGTATGTATGATTGGGCTAATTCTGCATTTGCAACGACGGTTATAGCAGCTCTTTTACCAATATACTTTGCCACAGTTATTGTTCCATCAGATGGCTGGGTTTTTAGATTTTCAGGTTTTGAAATAGTTACCAATGCGGCCACCTTATGGGGATTTCTCTCAGGAGCTACAGCCCTCTTTGTATTCATAACAGCTCCTACACTGGGTGCAATTGCTGATCTTTCAGAGACAAAAAAGAGGTTTTTGATGGTCTTTTGCTTTGGGGGGAGCTTGTTCACCACACTCTTATATTTTTGCCATAGTGGGGACGTGTGGTTGACTATGATATTGTTCTTCGTTGCTAATGCATGTTTTACCAGCGCAAATACGTTTTATGATGCATTCCTACCCCAGATCACTTCCAGGAAGGAGATTGATCTGGTCTCAGGCAAGGGTTACGCCTATGGATATCTTGGTGGTGGCATACAGTTTTTAATATGCATAGCCTTAATCCTGATACACGATAAGATTGGCATAAGTAAAATGCACGCCTTAAGGATAAGTTTACTATTCACGGGGATCTGGTGGGCCGGGTTTGCAACAATCACCTTTATCTGGCTACGTGAGCACAAGATTGGTAAGGCATCTCCAGGATTATGCGAAGACAAAAAAACTTTATGGAATTATTTGCAGGCCGGTATCATACAAACATGGCACACCACTTTAAGTGTCAGGAAACATAGGAACCTGGCCTTTTTTATGGTAGCGTTTATGTTTTATAATGATGGTATTCAGACAGTTATCAGGATGGCCGTTATCTTCGGCAAGGATGAGCTAAGACTTAAAAACGAAACCCTTATGGGTACACTTTTGTTAGTACAATTTATAGGAATAGGCGGTGCATTGTTATTCGGCCGGGTTGCCAAGGCCTTCGGCACAAAGAAAATACTGATACTTGTCCTGTTTCTCTGGGTAGCAATCCTGTGTTATGCCTATAGTATAACCAGCTCTCTTGATTTTTGGATATTGGGGATGGCAGTAGGCTTAGTCCTTGGTGGTTCTCAAGCCATAAGCAGGTCCATGTATGGCGTAATGATTCCCGTAAATGAATCAGCTAAATTCTTTGGTTTTTACTCAGTATTTGAAAAGTTCTCTGCAATATGGGGGCCTTTTGTATTCGCCATTATCCGTCAGATTACGGGGACATCTCGTCTTGCCATCTTATCTCTTGTTGTCTTTTTTATTATAGGGATTGTGCTTTTGTGCTTTGTAGATGAAAAGAAGACGACACAACAGACAGGCACAGAAACTCTATGAAGTTAGCTTGATGTTTTTTAAGGCAGTTTAAATCGCAAAGATAAGACGTTGAACCTTGGTACTTTCTCCTCGTCTCAGGTCTATAATTATCTCCTTACCTTTTCCCAGGAACTCATAGACCAATTTCCCACCACCTTTTCCCGAGTGGCTGTTATATAGAACCCTCCCAGAAACGATATCACCTCCCAGACTGGCGGCGATGACCTCTAATGGCAGGCAACAGGCTGACTGGAATATTAATTTATTATCAAATACCAAGATACGTGTATAGTGTGATCTTTGGTTACCTTTTTGACTCATACCAATAGTCATTTTCTCAGAGGAAGAAGTCACTGTATTATTAGGCTGTGTTTCAATCATATACTTTTCACTTGCTTCTATTATTTCTGAAGCCAAATTTATATTCAAACCTGCATGTATAAGAACAGTTTCGGCATCCTCTAAGTTCTGTGTAATTGCCTCCTTTGATGTATTGCTCATTGTTCTACTGTGACGGCTCAATGCCTTTGGTGCAGCAATGTCAACTAATGGAAGTTTTTCATACGATATATTCATTAGAACTTCGGGAACATACATAAGATTATTTTATTGTTGTAAATCAGTCAATTTAGGTAGGGTCTATGCCAAACCCTTGTGCGCAAGCCATCTTTCTGCATCAAGTGATGCCATACAACCAGTACCGGCGGCCGAGACTGCCTGCTTGTAATATGGGTCCATAACATCACCAGCAGCAAAGACGCCCTCCACACTCGTTGCAGTCCTCCATGACTTGGGAGTAACGACAAAACCTTTTTTATCCAATTCAACCTTACCGTTAAGGAAGGACGTGTTTGGAGTATGGCCAATCGCTATAAACAGCCCACCGCAGCCTAAGTCTGATTCCTCTTTGGTAACAGTATCCTGTAGCCGTACTCCTGAGATTAACTTTTCTCCCAGAACATCTATGACGATGGAATTCCATTTGAATTCTACCTTTGTATTTGTTTTAGCACGTTCTTGCATTATAGGACTTGCTCTGAGTTTGTCACGACGATGAGCTATAATAACTTTGCTTGCAAACTTTGTAAGGTATAAACCTTCTTCTATTGCAGAATCACCACCCCCGACAACTACAAGTAGCTTATCCCTGTAAGCTGGAAGAGCACCATCACATATTGCACATGCACTTACACCACCACCAGTCTGTGCAAGTCGCTGTTCGTTTGGTAAGTTAAGCCAGTTAGCCCTGGCACCTGTAGCAATTATGACGGCTAATGCCTCTACTTCAGTATTCTCAGAAGATGTTAAACGAAAGGGATGAGAATTAAAGTCAACAGAAGTAATATCTTCCGTGTATATTCGAGTGTCAAACCTCTCTGCCTGTTTTCGAAAGAGATCCATCATCTCAGGTCCTTTTATACCAGAGGGAAATCCAGGATAATTTTCTACCTCAGTGGTATACATAAGCTGACCACCGGGTATCATAATACTTGAGGGTTCTCCCTCGTAGACTACAGGATTCAAGTTAGCCCTTGCTGCATATAAGGCGGCCGTCCATCCGGCTGGGCCTGACCCGATTATAACTATCTTTTCTGGCATAGTTTTATTCTCCGTATAATATTGCCAATAATTCCGAATAGAGGGTGAAGCATATCTACATTGGCGGTTTTGGAAAAAGCATGCATGTTTCTTAAATGGATTTAATTAATAATAACCACGGATATTTTCACACTGCTGGATAATTTGAGGCTGTTGTGGTAGAAAAGCATTTTAAAAAAGATTTAAACAACAGAGGATTTATTTAATGGGGTGGACTGTCTTCTGCTTGAGACTCTTCTGTTCGAATTCCGAGTTCCTGCATCTTTCTATAAATTGTAGATCTGCTGATACCCAATTTTTCTGCTGCCACGGTAATGTTTCCTTTTGTGACACTTAATGCCTGTCTGATAAATATTTCTTCAACCTCATTTAAGGGAATTATCCCACCTCTTTTTAGTAATACTTCCAGTTTAGATAGTCCATCTTCGAGAGATTCAATGTTCTTTAAAGCATTTCCGTCAAGGTCTGGAAAATCAAAATGTTCTGGAGCTAACGTATCATTCCTTGTGAGCAGGATAGCTCTTCTAATACTATTCTGGAGTTGTCTGACATTACCAGGCCAATCATAATTTATCAATTTGTCCATTGTGCGCGTATGTATTTCCTTTATCGTTTTGCCTGATAATGCGCTATATCTTTTAACGAAGCAATTAACTAACTCTGGTATATCATTTTTCCTCTCACGCAATGGAGGAACACGTATTTGGAATACCGCAATTCGATAGTATAGATCTTCTCTAAATCTGTTTAGACGTACCTCCTCCAATAAGTCTACATTACTTGCAGAAATAATACGTACGTTTGTTTCAATAACGCTATTTCCGCCTACTCTTTCGAATACTTGTTCTTCAACCACGCGTAAGATTTTTGACTGGATAGCCAGGGGCATTTCAGATATTTCGTCCAAAAATAATGAACCATTATTCGCGAGTTCAAGTTTCCCTATACGTTGCTGAGTTGCTCCTGTAAATGCACCTTTTTCATGTCCAAGTAATTCACTTTCCAATAGACTTTCAGGGATTGCTGCACAGTTTATAGTACGTAGAGGATATTTACGTCTTGGTCCTCTGTAATGAAGAGCTTTTGCGACCAGTTCCTTTCCTGTGCCTGTTTCACCATGTATAACTACAGGTACATCACTTTCCAATACAGTTTGTATATTTTTAAAGACATCTTTAATTTCTTTGCTGCTTCCAATGATTTTCCACAACTCGGGTTCTTCTCTCAATCCACCTTTGATGTCTAAAGCCTTATCAGAGGCTTCCATTTCTGTAGATTTATCCATTGTCTTTCCCACAGTTCTATTATTTTGCATATATTGATTTACTAGTTGGTAAAAAGATACAGAATTCCGTATTTACGACTGTGTGAGATTTGATTCATTTGAAATTTAGATGATTTTATACAATGATACTAAACTGTCAACGAAAATCTAAATGAAAGATCGTTTTAATTATCTTTCATAATTGTTTCTTATAAGGTTAAATATATTGACATAATTGACATCATGACTATAATTTCAACAGATTAACCCGGGTTAGCTACCTGTATATAACCCAGAATCTGGTAGAGAGTGTTGGATTTTTATCCTTTCTTTTAAGCACCAGTTCATGCTCAAAGTTGCCAAATCCTCATCGGGATGATGTCAGGAAGGTTTCTGGCCAGAATAAATAAAGATTAGCGAGAGAGAGATTTTTAAGTACTGTGTAACTCCAGTTAATTCTGTTGAAGGCCAGCGCTTAAATTGCTTGACATTATAATTTGTATAAAATTAATTTCTCCGTATTAAAAATAATCAATTGAGTCATAAAACCGTTTATAGAATTTCTGAAATGTTATGAGACTTTTAAATCAGACAATAGAGGATATTGAAGAGGTATCTATAGACCCGGACGGTGAGATACGAGATAGATTAAATAAATTGGCCATTCCTTCAGGGAGTCTTGGACGCCTGGAGGAATTTGCAACTGTTTACGCCTCGATAAAAGGATCGATTAATGCTCCAATAAGACACAAGGTCGTTTTTACGATGGCAGGTGATCATGGAGTTTCAAGTGAAGGAGTAAGTGCTTTTCCTCAAGAGGTAACACGACAAATGGTAGAGAACTTTCTTGAAGGTAATGCCGCAATAAATATTTTTGCACGACATGTAGGCGCAAGGGTTGTTATAGTTGATTGTGGTGTGAATGCGGAATTTGAACCTAGGGAAGGGTTAAAGATTAAAAAGGTTGGATACGGGACTGGTAATATTGCTCATGGGCCCGCAATGTCTACTGAACAAGCGGTACAATCTCTAGAGGTAGGGATAGAGGTTCTTAATGAGGAATTCTGTAATGGTTTGGATATTGTTGCTACTGGTGATATGGGAATAGCTAATACCACACCAAGTAGCGCAATAATCGCGTGTTTAACAGAACTAGACGTAAGCAAGGTAACGGGGAGAGGTACTGGTTTAGATAATTGGGAAGTAGAAAGGAAAATCGGTATTATCGAAAGAGCATTAGATATTAATGAACTGGATCCTTCAGACCCAATTGATGTCCTTGCAAAGGTAGGGGGGTTTGAAATAGGTGGTATTGCCGGACTCTGCCTTGCCGCAGCAAGCCATAAGATTCCGGTATTGATTGACGGATTTATCTCCACTGCTGCTGCCTTAATAGCATGTGCAATAGAACCCAAGGTAAATGGTTATATCATTGCATCTCATGTATCCGCAGAGAATGGGCATCGCATTGCGTTGGAAAAATTGGGGAAAAAGGCAATCTTGGATCTGAATTTAAGACTCGGAGAGGGTACAGGAGCGGTATTGGGAATAAATCTGGTTGAAGCTGGTGTAAAAATCCTTACTCAGTTGGCGACATTTTCTAAAGGCAGGGTTTCTGTACCAAATTCTCAAAAGTGAAAGAGACAAAGAGGGTGGGTCAATGATTCAAAAGGGAGTAGTAAAATGAACGAACATGGCAGACAAATGACTATAGAAACTGATTCTGATAGCCCTCGAATTATGGTTGTTGATGATGAAGAAAAAGTCTTGACACCCATAAAAGTTGCCTTAGAGCATATTGGATATGAAGTAATTACCTTTTTAGATGCACAAAATGCGCTAGATGAATTAAAGAATGAAATTTACGATTTGATTATTACCGACCTAAAGATGCCTAAAATTCCAGGGATTAAATTTATTAAAGAGGCAAAGAAAATCTCCCCTAACTCCGATTTGATTGTTATGACAGGTTTTCCGTCTGTAGAAACTGCCGTGAAGTGTATGAAACTTGGGGCTGCTGATTATATAACAAAGCCGTTTGATATGGAATATTTTAATCTTATAGTTAAAAAAGCATTTTACAAAAGGACTCTTGAGAAACGTGCTGCTGAACGTGAGTACTATGAGCATATCTCGCATGTTGATGGTCTTACAGGATTGTATAATCACAATTTTTTCCACAACTTAATGGATGGTGAGATTTCAAGGGCTGCAAGATATAAACATAGTTTTTCATTATTGATGATTGATATTGATGATTTTAAAAGAATTAACGATACGTATGGTCATCAAGTAGGAAACAGAGTATTAAAAGAATTGGCATCATTGCTTAACTCTTTTGTCAGAAAGAATGATTCTGTTGCACGTTATGGAGGTGAAGAATTTGCCATAATCTTCTCGGAAACTGCTAAGGAGCATGGCAGTATATTCGGAAATAGGATTGTTAATGGTATTTCTTCCGCGAAAATCAAAGAAATTTCTCAAGATGACAGGTTAACCATAAGTGCAGGACTTGCTGGATATCCTGATGATGCTACTACGCAGGAGGTTTTGGTTAAGAAAGCGGATGAAGCCCTTTATCAGGCAAAGAAGATGGGTAAAAACACCTTATGTGTATATGGGAAACAGAACCCCTGTTAAAGGAGATTGGGAAAAAATCGTTAAAGATTTCTGCTTTTTAAAAATTAGGTCCTACGAAAGAGGATAAAGCCGTTTTTCTACTTAATGAAGTTGAAGAAAACATTTGCAGGGAATTGGGAGTATTTGTGTTTAGTAAGAATGAAGAGAAGCTTGAAGATGTTGTTTCAAGACTTTTAAAAAAACTAGGTAGAACGCTTGCTGTTGCGGAGTCTTGTACTGGGGGGTTAGTTTCAAATTTATTGACAAACGTCCAGGGAAGCTCAGAATTCTTTTTAGAAGGGATTGTTTCTTATAGCAATCAGGCAAAGAAGGATTTACTAAATGTTTCAGAAAAACTCATTGAGGAACATGGTTCGGTTAGTGCTGAAGTTGCAAAGGCTATGGCTTCCGGTGTAAAAGAACGTGCACAGGCAGATATAGGTTTATCTGTTACCGGGGTTGCTGGCCCGGCGGGAATTGACAAAGAAAAACCTGTAGGATTAGTTTATGTTGCAATGGTGATAAATGGCGATATGGAATGCAAAGAATATCGATTTTTCGGTTCAAGAATAGGTATAAAAAAATGCGCTGCCGATGCAGCCTTGGATATGCTGAGGCTGGGATTGTCTAAAAAAACAACAAAATATTGAAAGGATGCTAAATGGGCTTATTTCCCCTATACGTTCAATTTTCTTCCTTTTGCCCTCCTTCTCTTAATTATTGCCCTTCCTCCTTTTGTCCTCATTCTTGCACGAAAACCGCACATTCTGGCTCGTTTGATAGAACTTTTTCTAATCTTCTTTTTCATAATTTTTCCCTTTTTTTGCGAATTAAATTATTGTAATATATTTAAGATTTGCGTTGCAAATATGGCTTATAATATAAAAGTGATAAATATTTGTCAAGGAACATAAATGCCGTGACCTTTAAAATATCTACTTAAAAAAGTCGTAAAATCGTATTGACATAAGTACTTAGACTTGTTAGCATGTTGGCGGAGTTTTATATAAATTAGATAATAAAGGTAATGGAGGCTTCAAAAAAAAGGGGGAAAGATAAATGCAAACTACTACGAAGAGAGATTTGTGTGAGAAGATAGTAAGAAATACTAATAGCTCACAACTGGTAGTCAAAGAAACGGTTCAGATGTTTTTAGACAGGATTGTTCAGGAATTATCACAAGGAAATCGAATAGAATTGAGGGATTTTGGTGTTTTCGAGGTTAAGCAAAGAGCTGCAAGAAAAGCAAGGAATCCTCGCACAGGGGAAGAAGCTTTTGTGCCAGCCAAAAATGTTGTTGTTTTTAAAGTGGGAAAATTAATGAAAGAAAAGGTAAACGACTCTCAGATAATGAGTAAATCCCCGGGTTCAGAAAACCCCACTACCGCCGAATAAATTTTAAGAATACTTACTCAGTTTTTTTAATGTCACTCATCGTAGTATTTGAAGGATTCCAAAAGGCAGATATACTTCAAAAATCCATTCTATCATATACATTCAATCCCAATTAAACCAAGCGCAATATAATCACACTTAGTCATATACAGATAAGATTTGAAAGAAATCATCATTAATTATATTGAAAGTCAGGAAGAAGAAATAGTGCGTCTGGCAACTGAACTCATAGGGGCAAATACCGTAAACCCACCTGGCAATGAATGCCTGGCTGTAAATGTGGTAGAAAAGTATTTTAAGACACATGGTATTCAATATGATATTTTTGAAAAGATTAAAGGGAGAACAAATATAGTAGGCTATATAGGAAGTGGAAATCCGATACTGCTTGTTGCTTGTCATCTAGACGTAGTTCCACCGGGTGATGGATGGAATACAGACCCTTTTAAGTCGGTGGTGAAGAATGGACGAATTTACGGACGGGGTGCGAGCGATAATAAGGGACAGATGGCTTCCATGTTGGTGCTAGCCAGATTTTTAAAAGAAAACGAATCAAAGCTTAGCGGTAGTTTTTTATTAGTCGGTGCTGCTGATGAAGAAAAAGGTTCAAGCTTAGGGATGAAATACTTACTTGATGAGTGTAAGGTAACCGCAGATTTTGCAATTATTCCAGATGTTGCACATAATATGCGAATGATAGATGTTGGAGAAAAAGGTGCTTTATTTTTGAATATAACATCGCATGGTAAACAAGCTCATGGCTCAACACCGGAAAAAGGCACTAATGCTATATGGGATATGATAGAGTTGCTAAACCAGCTAAAGAATATAAAGTTTAAGTGTTTATCTCACGAATTATTTACTCCGCCTACTTTAAATTTGGGTACTATCTCTGGTGGTGTAGCGACAAATATTGTTGCTGCTAAATGCGAAGCAAGGCTTGATATTCGTTATTTGCCCGGTGAAACAAAAGAAGAAGTATTAAACAACATCAAAGAGATGATGGCCTCAATAAGAAAACATAATCCAACTGCAAATTATGAAATTACTATTGATTCGGATTTACCACCCTCTCAGGCACCCGTAGATAACCCTTTGCTCAACTTAATTGCAATGCATACAGAGTCTATTCTTGGTCTGAAGCCAAAAACTATGGGGCTATCAGGTTCGACGGTGACCAAACAATTAATAGAAAAAGATATTATGGCAGTTGGTTTTGGCCCTGGTGATGAAGAGCAAGCTCATATTGCAAACGAATCCATAGAGATAAAAGAGCTAATAGATTTTGGGAAGATCATGGGTCTAATTACATTCGATTTGCTTAAATAAGTTTACCCCGTAGGAATGTCTCGTGCGGAACATGGGGATGATAAATTAGATAACTTCAGCCCCGCCTTCCTTAGTACTTGTACGACGGACAGGCTTTTCGCACGGAGTTAATGTGCAGTGCACCCGCCCGAATGTACCGTCCGATACAGGTGGAAATTTCCATCGGGGTTTACTCCAAATTTTTTAAAATAAGAGTAAAAATCATCTTGACTTTGTGATTCTTTGGGATATATAATCCAAAAAAATTGAGCGGATCGGATTGCTAAAGTAGGTCTTAAAGATATAGATAATCTCTTTACCCCGTAGGAATGCCCCGTACGGGGGCATGGGGATGATAAAATTAAATAACTTCAGCCCCGCCTTCCATAGTACTTGTACGGCGGACAGGCCTTTCGCACGGGGTTTACTTTTGTTTTATAAAGGTCATATAAATCATGTGGTTTAAAAGAAAGAGACGAGGAATGGTTTCTAATTTTAATATAGCTGTTAATGGAAACCATAGGAAGATGGAAAAATTAGCCTTAATCAAGGAGAGATATAGAAAACTGATATTAGAACCTAGAAAAGAGATAGAATCTGAGATAGAACGGGATTTAAAAGAAGAAGAAAATTTTGATGATTCATATAATGCCTTTCCTTAAAGAAGAAAGATAGTCATAGTTCGCTATTTCCGAGTTATACAACCTTTTTAAACATTCCGAATTAAAACATTTTTAAATAACATTCCCAGGGTAATAGCAAAGTCTTTGTAATCTCCACTTCTTTTTTCTTGAAAAAACCTATCCAATTTTATATCTTAGCATTTCAACACCTTTCAGTCACCAACTTATGACTGTTATCCTTTGTAAAAAGACTATAAAGACCTGGGTTTTGGTATCTTAAAACATATTCGGGGCGTAGCGCAGCTTGGTTTAGCGCGCCTGCCTTGGGAGCAGGAGGTCGCTGGTTCGAATCCAGTCGCCCCGACCATTTTTTTATGTGGTGTAGTTTGTTTAGGCGCGTCCGCCAATAGGCTAGGCGGATCGCCCCGACCATTTTCAATTGTAGATAAAAAGATATGTATGCGCCAGTAGCTCAGCCTGGATAGAGCATCGGATTTCTAATCCGACGGCCGGGGGTTCGAATCCCTCCTGGCGTACGTTGTTAATTCATAATATGGTGGGCGTAGCTCAGTTGGTTAGAGCATCAGACTGTGGCTCTGAGGGTCGGGGGTTCGAATCCCCTCGCTCACCCTTTATATTTAAGGGTTTACGATAAGCGGTATGTAGTTCAGGTGTGAATTGTGAAGTAAATTGTGAAGTAAAATCTTCCTTTTCAGTGTTTTTTAACACATCATCAAGTACATTTACAGCCTTCATCTTGTGTTTAGGTGCTAGATGGCTGTACCGAAGCGTCTGAGCAATTGACTTATGTCCTAACAACTCTTTAACAGTAGTTATATCTACACCTGCCATTACTAGCTGTGAAGCTGCTGTGTGCCTTAGTGTATGGAAGGTTGCGTTGTGAATTTCTGCCTTTCTTAATGCCGTCTTAAAACTACGTTTGACCTCTTTGTATGGATTCCCGTCTTTATCAGTAAAAACATAGACACTTTCAATACTATGTGGCATTTCATCAAGCAAATTTTTTAGCGTGTTATTAATCGGAATTTCCCGACCTTCACCACTTTTGGTGTCAACTAGTGAAATGTATCCATGCCTTAAATCCACCTGTTCCCATTTTAGACTTAAAATCTCACCTCTGCGCATACCCGTGTTTAATGCCGTAATGACGATGGGTTTTAGGTGCTTAGAACAACAATCTATCAGCCTTTGACACTCTTCTACATCCAAAAATCTAAGTCTTTTGTTGTTCTCTTTCTTAAACTTTACCTTACGCACCTGTTTTAGGTCTGCTTCGCTTGCCATTTCCCAATCAACGCCTTTTGTTATCATGTGTTTCAGGCAAGCCATCATACGATTTGTTGTAGCAGGCTTGTGGGTTTTCAAATGCTTGGTTTGATATTTCTCAATAATCAAGGTGTCTAACTCCCGTATATCCAGATTTCCGAACTTTTCCACTAATTGCCGTATGATAGTTTTCTTGGTTCTATATCCCTTTTGCTGTTCAGCCCATGTGTTATATTCTTTTGCCAACTCTGCAAACTTGAAGTTAATCCTCTTTGTATCTGGCAATTTCCCCTCTTCGACCTCTTTTCTAACACATGACAATTTATATTCCGCTTCCTTTTGCGACGTTTTACCTGTACTCTCACGTTGCATCTTGCCGTTATTGTCTTTGTAGCACATCCAGTAAACATTACCACGCCTGTACAATCCCTTAGTTTTCCTCATTTTTTTCTCACCCCCTTCCATTATGATTAAGGTTATAAATACTCAAATCAGGATGGTAAGGATTTTGTAACCACAAGTCAATGTGTTTCCTCCTGAATCTCAGGAAATTACCACTCTTTAGAAATGGGATTGACCTATTATGAACCTTATCATAAATAGTTGATTTTTTCGCTTTGAGATAATCTGCTACCTCTTCAACTGTCATTAACTCGTTACGTTTAGAATCGTGAGAGTTTTTAAGTAAAGGTTTAAGCCTTTCAACCACCTTCTCAACAATATCATTTATTAATTGCGAATCATCAATTTCAATCTTCATACTAGTTTAACCACAGGATTTTTCTAAAGAATACAGTCCAGCTGCCGATAATTTCAAGAATACATGTTTTATTTAAATAGCTGACATTTGAGGAACCCAATAATTCAGGAATCTGATTCCCTTATAGTGGGGCAAAAAAATTTTAAGCAATACTATTCATAACCAAGTAGTTTATTTATTAGACAGAATACCTATAAGATATGAATAACAAGAATTACACTGTAATTTGTATCTACTTACATATTAGCTTGTTGTAAGTTCTCTAAGGTTAGTAAAACACAATGGCATAGCATTTGCCACATTCATAATAGTGGATGATTTTTTATTTTGAGAATATAGAAAGGTACAAAAATGATTGAAGAAAAAGAAATATCTGCGTCTTGTGCTGTAACTATTAAGAAACGCATTAAGTATCTGGAGGATAACGACCCTGGCAATGTAATCCTTGAGCTGCTTAAATACCAGATTTCAGAACACGTTTCACAAGAAAGTAATACTTAAATTAGGTCTCACCTGATTTTATACTTTACAAACCCCAAATCTTTTTTATACAATTACACCACGAATAATGTTTCATTTTTTACCGCCCTGTGGCTACTCCCATAGCCATAGGGTTTTTTTATTCTTAAAATTCCTGATACCTAGATGTGTCGCCAAATTCCAAATCGTACAATTTACCCGCCCGCAATATGCCATCGTGGTCGAAAAACCTGTTTGCTGCTTTGGGCTGAAATGTTTTCCTGTCTATCGGCTTTCGATTGTAATATTTGCGCCTGATATGGTTCAGTATGCAAAGACAATCCGCAAAATCAGGTGATTTTAATCCTCGCTTCCTCATGCTCTCCTTGCTCTCAATCTTAATCTGCCCCTTGCTTGTATAGGAATATCGTATCGTAGGTAATTGAGCCACTAACTTGCCTTCTAAAATCTGTAAGTGTGAGCCCCGTAAATCCTCCCGCCCAAAGAAAAACCTTACTTCCATCAAATCTCAATGGATTGCTTAGAGAAATTAGTTGACTGCATAGGAAGACTTAACAAAGGTGAGATAGATGCCGATACCTCTTGTCAAATAGAGAAGCAAATTCTTACCGATGAAATTCAAGACACAGAGCTTCTTAACTTCGCCATAGAGAACATCAGCGAATTGTTTGGGTATATTGCTCAAGGAAATTTAAACATCAGGATTCATAGGGATATTACTGGAGATGTGGTCTGGGGTAGGTTTTAAGACATAAGCGTACTACCTAATGTCATATTCTTCATCTTCCACAATCATTTTATAAGCTGTGTATGTTTTACCTTTAAAACCAAAATTACGCCCCAAAATAATTGCAGTAGGCCTATAAGCATACTGGTATCCATAACAACTACATTCCACTTGTGTACCATCCGTAAAATAGATAACTCTGCCATAATTACACCCTTCAAAACCATCTTCCTTTTGCTCATCTGTGTCTTTCCAACCCTCAATTGTCTTACTATCTATAATTGTCCAACCAATATTGTTCTCTAGTATACTCTCACAATCAGAAGCTGAAACATTAGAAATGCATACCGTTAATAAAAATACAGCACTTATTAGAAATACTCCAATATATTTAACAACATTAACTTTTGCCATAATCCCCTCTTTCTTTCCCTTGCCATTTTACATTTCCTGAAAGGAATCACACAAGATAAACCATATCATATTCTTTATTGATATTTCTAAGCCTCCTTATAAGGACTCGTACTATATTTAGATAAATTATCTTAGCTATACGGTCGTTCTTTTTAAAAATGATATCTAAGTCAATATTTGCTATCTTTACAAGTTCGCCTGGTTGAGTTGCAATTATTGAAGCTGATGATGGTTTTGAGTCAATAAGAGAATATTCACCAAAGAAGCCACCCACTTTCTTTGTGGCTAATTTTACTGTTTCGAGTCTTTTACTTTGTTTAGGAAGCAAAACTTCCGCCTGTCCTTTGGTTATTATATAGAGCTCTGAAACAATTTGACCTTCTTTTATCAAAGTATCTGTTTCCTTGAACTCTACTTTTTGACAGTAGCTATAAAGTTTTTTTAAATCGTCTATTGTAAGTCCGTTAAACAATTCCGAGTTTGATAAAATATGTAACGTTTTGTTTTCAGGCATATTTCATTCCCTCTTAGAATCCTCTCTTTCTTTTACAAAAGCAGTTTAACAACTGGCACAATTAAAAATATAAGGCTTACAAATAAAATACAAACCATACCCATAGAACGTAATGGTTTGTTTTCAATGTCTAAAATTCTTCTCATACGACCAATCAATATTCCAGAAAAGGCTCCTACTTTAACAATTAATCCAGATAAAACGTACAGCCATATCCATACGGAAGTGAAGAAAGTTGTGTACAACCATATTCCAAATGTTGGAAACGGACCAAAAAGTGTATCATCATCCTCAAAAAGAAAGCCAGACACTAAGAGTTCTGCCATTTCTGAAAAAAGATATGAAAAACTAAAACGGCCTCTATCAACCATTTCAAAAACACTAAATAATATTAAAGGAAAAACAAAAATAAAAACAGTAGCAATAATATCGATAGCTAGTAATCCAAGTATTTTTATTGTGGAACTCGTATTGCTTATTTTTTTAATAATATATCTAGTTTCAAGAAGTGAGAAATAATCGGGAATAAGATTAATTATGGCACCCAACGCTAAGCAAAATAAAATCTCTCCAGGGTCATAAACATGGGATTGCATCGAAAGCCATAATAATATCATTATCGTTAGAGATACAAATGACGCAATACATGACCTACGAAAACATCGCCAAGAAAAATGTTTCTTACCGAAAATATCGTCAAATACTGATGCAAAAGTCATAGGCCAATTGGCTAATTTTCTTTCTGGATTAAGGTTACTTAGCCAACTTGAAATAGCAGTTTTTATTTCAGGTTTTACTGTATCTTCTGCTCTTACAAAAAGGAACCAAATCACACCAATAATTCCTGACAACGCACCGGCCAACTCACCAAAATATACTATTATAGACAATACGTTCTACTCCTTATTTAACAATCCTCTCTTATACTCCTTCGCTTCTCTATAAGCCTTTAAAAACCCCATTTTCTTAGTGCATACTGTGACTCTACACGATTCTCAACTGAATTGCTTAGTTCGGGATAGAAATCTAAGCCAGTTAAGGTCTCTAAAGTATTTACCGGTACAACATAATCTTCGATGCGCCCAGTTGCTCCAACATGCGGAAGTAGAAAACCAATAGTTTTCGCTTTGGTGCCATCAAAGCGAAGTAAAGCTTTATAGAAGTATCCTGGAATTGTAACTTCGTTACTTCCTAATGTTCCAAGGCTATTTACAAAAACTGCGCCTGTTACAACATAAACTGTATTATGGAGTTCAGCCTGGTCACGCACCCAGGATTCAAGATCAGCCCAAATGCCCCTGTTGAAACTAGGCAGTTGTGGGCTCATATTGGACATAAGGAAGGATTCGCGATTGGCTTGTTCAGACATATTGTTGTCTGCTGCAGGGCAGAGGTGTCCTTTATCAAATCCTGTTGATCGATAATCGGATTCGGTAGCGCTTCCAGTTGAAAGTTATTATCCTTTTTAAAACAATCACAACGGTCTCTGCTCATAGCTGCCTCGTCCTTAGTAAGCTCATACGCCACCCAGTCAGGCTGCTCGTGTTCTTCGTTATAAGAAAGGGTAAATTGCGTGTATGTTAACTTCTGATGCCCATTGACCTCCGCAGGTAGATAATTGAAGGTTTGTGCTACAACGCTACATGACAATAATACACATAGCAATGCAGAATAACACAGGATGTTGATTGTGGCTTTCATTTCGTTCTCCTTCCCCCCGGGGAAGGGACTAAGTTTGAGCACTAGACTGAAAGCAACGATTGGACTTAACTCCACCATGCAGAAGGTCTCACGCTTTGTGCATTTCGCACCTCGTCTACTGCATCATTTGCTCTGTTCGTATAATCAGCGCCGGTGGGGGGCGTGGGAAACAGCCGCCGCTCACAGTTACTACGATTGAAAATGAAGTGTCCTATCTTCTTCTTGCCATCTGCAAGGAAGAATTGGCCATCCCCGTTAGTAGTGACTCCTCCTTCTTCTAGTGAGTCGCAAGCCCAAAGTTCTTCGAAGAACTTACCTTGAGACTCCTTATTGAAATCAACCCAGTCTACATTTCCACGTCGAATGTCTCTTTCCCAATCATACTCATCGGGAATGGGTGTCTTGAGTCGTTCTCGCATGAATTTGAGGATGGTCTCCCAGTATTGTTTAAGTGGGCTTTTCCACAAATATGATTTTACCAAAGTCCAATCGAAATTCTCCCCATGGATCTTGAGGATCGCATCCGCATCAAGGTAGTGTCGGAAAGCACCTAACCGGTTCCTAAAGATGCACATCAGAAGGTAATAAAATTCGTCTTCTTTCTTCATATAAGCAAGATCATAGCCTTTCCAGAGTTTGTTCACGGTATTTTCATAAAATTTTGCACTGTCGATTTTAAAAATATATTTTTCCTCATACCATGTAAACAATCTGTAATGTATATCTATATAAATATCATCTTGAGAACGCACCATGCACGCTTGACCATGAGCGGACGTTACTCCACGGGTTGAGGAAGGTATGAAAGGCTCAAATTTGTATGAAGATTTCTTTAAGGCTTCAACACATTTGTCAATATTAGCAGGATGGATGAAGATGTCCAAATCCGAACCGACCCGCATCCTGATATCCGGATATGTGTCCGTGGTAAGAGATATTCCTTTCAACGGAATAAATTTAATGCCTTCTGCTTGCAATAATCCCGTAATCTCATAAAAAAGATTTATCTGGGTTAGATTGTTGAGAATCGCTGATTCTTTTTTAGCTTGAAGTCGTTTGATGTTTGTGGAACTGAAGCAAGCCTCAAGTCCGAAGCGTTTTATATTTGTATAAAATATATAAGAAGAATTCAATTCAAAGGAAATATTAACTAATGTGTCCCAGTCGACATGAGAGGCTCGGAGAGCTAGAACATCCTCCTCTTGCGGATTCAAGACCGCCAATGTATAAAAAGCCCTGAGTGGATCTCCCATATTTATTGATGTAATATCAACAACTTCAAGTGTTGCGACGTTAGATGAAAATGCATGCTTAAGACAGTTAATAATCCTTTTCTTAGTTCAATCCGCCTACGCAGAGCATCATCCGCCTAAGGCAGATGGCTGCCGGACATCCGTCGCCTTAGGCTAAGGAGGACTTCGGCGCCGTGCCTGCCAAAGTCTTGTACGGTGGACAGGGATGTCGCACCAGCAGGGCGTAATAAATGGTACCACGGGTTTACTCGTGAGGCTCCATAATACTACAAAATCATCTCATCTTGAATTAAATTTCCCACTTCTTATCATTAAATTCCTTCCTTACATACTATTGAATTTTTACCATATCTACGGAATTTATTCTACTATTGAGGTTGATTAAATTGTATCGAGTTAAGTTTGTTAACCCGCACCGAAATCCATTCATCCACAGGTTCATGGTACACAACGTGGTGTATGCCACTATTGCCCACGTGATGTTCCATAAAGCCGTGGATCTTCACATAATAAAACGGTTTTCATTCAGGTTGTTTTTTAATAGCAGGAATGTTTTCCCCAGAGTTTGCTAATTTCATGATATGAAAGATGTTAGCAATGAAAAGTAATTAATCAATACGTATAATATCTGAACAAATGTTCATTTCTGCAACACTAAATCGTCTTAGAAAGATACGGAAATACCCATAATAGGGGACATAGAGACTAGACAATATATATAAATATTTTTTTTTGCTCATACCTTTTTTAATTAGATTTTAATTAGGACTCAAATTTGTGAAGATAGATTATATTTTAATATCCACTTAATCTAATTCATTCGGTTAGATAACTTAGGTCTTATCGCTAAGTCCAATGAAAACTATTGAATATGATCAATCTGAAAATACTAAGCTACAGTATGAATCATTGCTTATGTTCATTTGAATAAATGAGAGATAACATGTCTACGGACACGCCGCAGGCATGAAAACGTTTGCAAATCATCGTCACACGTCACAAGGCTATAATACTAAGAGAAAGACGGCATTGATTTTGCGATTAATTTAGTGCGAAAACTTACAAGAATAGCATAACCTATGGATAATACTTGACTTGCAAAACAACGAAGATGACGAGAAAAGTAAGGATTACGTGCCAAATTAATTAATTATGGTTGTAAGATGTGACTCAGAAAGGGCTTCCAGACCTGAGAGAGGCCCGCACAGCCAAAAATTGTTTGACAACCCCACATGCATAAATTTCCAACAAAAGGGAAAATATTTCTATGTCAAAAAATAGAATTTCGCAACAGATACCTATTATTATTCCTTTTTATATAAATTTCTCGCGTAGTATTGTTGAAATAAGAGACATAATAGTTGATGTTTATGGAAATTAACCGATAAATAGATAATTACGTAAGATTAGGCATTTGTACATGTTAGACAAGTTTATATGAACATTTTATTCCTGCATAGCTATTTTTTTATTACCGAGTATTTTAATGATAGAAAGCAAAATCAGTGAAAGGTTAAGAGGATTACTCTCATATTTACTAACTTGTTTATTATTCTTTGCTATAGTTGGATGTATTGAATATACAAAGATTAGTAATACGGGTAATTATCAGAACCTTAATAATGTTAAAAGAGAAAAGTACTTAATTGATAGTAGCGATATATTGGACATTACGGTGTTTGATGAACCTAAGTTAAGCGCGAAGGCAAGGGTATCAGAAGAAGGAATACTCTCTTATCCGCTTATTGAAGATATAAAAGTAAAGGGATTAACTATTCAAGAAGTGGAAACAATTCTGGAAGAACGGTTAAGAGATGGTTATTTAAAAGATCCAAAGGTTACGGTAATGCTCGATATTGTACTCATGGAGCGGCACTGGGGAAAGGAAATCTTTGTTATGGGAGAGGTAAGGAGACCTGGAGCAATACAAATATTAGGCAAAAACTTATCTGTGCTTGAAGTTGTTACTAAAGCAGGTGGATTTACAGAATTTGCAGCACCAAATAGGACCAGGGTTATCAGGATTGAAGAAGGAGAAGAGAAAACCATAATGGTTAATCTGAATAAGGTAAAAAAAGGTAATAGATTATTAGATATTATACTAAAGCCTGGAGATGTTGTTGTTGTACCGGAAACTTATATGTAAATTATTAAAACAACAATGGAAAATAATGGCAATAGATTAGAAGAACCAGATGTTACTAATCTGAAAACTTATTTTCAGGTTATTATAAGACGCAAGTGGATTATCATAGGGTGCCTAGTTGCAGCGATTACGTTTGGCGTAATCCATAATTTCAAAGCCATCCCTGTTTATAGAGTTACAACACAGGTATTAATTGGCAAGTATAAACCAAACGTTGTTTCGATCGAAGAAGTGGTGTCACCAGACAGGGGAGATCTTCACTGGAATAGAACAGAGATTCAGATCTTATCGAGTCGTTCCGTTGCACTGAGGGTTATTAAGGCATTAAACTTAAGGGACAGTCCTGAGTTTAAGTCCAATGAAAAAAGAAAGCGTTTTAGTATAAGAGGTTCAATAAGGTCACTAGCACGAAGGGTTATTAGAGGATTCAGATCACAGGAGAAGGTAGATACGCCTGAGGGAATAGAAATAAGAGATACCAAGAGAAATGGCAGTCCTGAGTTCAAATCTGATGAAAAAAGAAAGAGTTTTAGCATAAGAGGTTATTTAAGTTCACTAGAACAAAGGCTAGACTTAAAGAAAAGATCACTAATACGAAGACTAGACGCTAAGAAGGAATCTCGGAAACCTGAAAAAAGCGATGTAGATTCAGGATTAATTGGTAGTTACCTTTCCAGATTAAAGGTTGAACCAATTAAGTATAGTCGCCTTGTTAATATAAGTTTTGAAGGCTTTCACCCGGATGTCATAACGACAATTGTTAATAGGCACGCCCAGGAATATATAGACCAAAAACGTGAAATAAAATTTGGTACCACCCGAGATGCTGCCGGGTGGTTACGGGAACAGCTCTACGAAAAAGAGAAGACGGTGAAGAAAGCTGAAACTGCCTTGCAAGAATATAAGGAAAGGGTAAAAATTGTTTCCCTTGAAGAAAGTCAAAATATCATAGTCCAAAAACTTAAGGATCTAAATGAAGTCTTAACAAAAGCCAAAACAGAAAGAATAGGCATAGAAACGCTCTACAAGCAGATAGAAAATCTCTCTAATAAGGCCGATATGATTGATTCCATTCCGTATGTTTTGGAAGGAGATTCCCTTATTCAAACTTTGAAGAGAGATTATATAAATACGAAAGCAGAGATTACTAAATTGCGTGGTAAATACGGTGAAAAATTCCCTACCATGGTAAAGCTTGTTTCACAGGCTGAAGAACAAAAAAAGAGAATAAATTCTGAGGTAGATAAGATAATAAAAAGCCTAGAGACAAAATATAAAATAGCACTGTCAAAAGAAGAAAGTTTTTCTCAAGCCCTTGAAGAACAAAAGAAAGTGGCCTTAGGCCTTAATAGAAAGGCGATTGCATATGGCACGTTAAAGAGAGAAGCTGACAGCGAAAAGGCTATGTATGATATGATACTAAATAGAATGAAAGAAACTGACATAGCTGGAGAGTTGAGGACAAGTAATATACGAATTATTGATGTCGCTGAGATCCCTGAGTCTCCTTTCAAACCTAAGAAAAGATTTAATATTCTCCTGTCACTAATAATTGGGCTGATACTGGGAGTTGGTGCAACATTTTTGGTGGAAAGCTTTGACAATACCGTAAAAAGTCCTGATGACGTTGAGCGTTATTTAGGTCTTTCAATCTTAAGTGCACTTGAGAAAGTGAAAGCTCCAAAGGATAAAAAATTACCTTCTATTGATATAATTACTCATAAGAGGCCTAGATCAAGTATTGCAGAGGCCTTCCGAAGCATGAGAACAAACATAATGTTCTCAGCTGCTGAGAATGGCAAGCAAAGAAAAACAAGAAAATTAGTGTTGATTACGAGCGTATCTGAAGCTGAGGGTAAAACGTTTGTTGCTTCTAATCTTGCCGTTACATTAGCGCAGACAGGCAAGAATATATTAGTTGTGGATACAGATTTCCATCATCCCACGTTAAATAAAGTGTTTAATGTTAAGGGTAAACCAGGTTTAAGTGAGTATCTTGTTGGAGAAGGCGAATTAAGTTCTGTTACAAAGCCTACGAGGGTACCTAATCTTAGCATTGTTACGAGTGGAAGGCATATTTCTAATCCTTCAGAGATCTTGGGTTCGGAAAGAATGGAAAAATTCTGCAAGGCTGTAAGAAGACAGTATGATATGGTTTTTTTCGATACACCACCTTCAATGGCTGTTACTGATGCAGTTGTCCTGTCAAATATTTTAGAAGGAGTGATATTTGTAATTAAATCTGGTGAACACGAGAAGAAAGTAGTTGAGAGAGCAATATCACAAATCACAGTCAAAGATCAAGAAGTTTTGGGTGTTGTTATGAATTATATAGACGTTTCTAGAGGCGGCTATTTCTATTTTTATCCCACTGCTTATAAGTATGGATATTATGGCAATGGCAATGGGAATGGGAAATCAAAGATGGACGCAAAGACGTTCGCAAGGACGTTCGCAAAGACGTTCGCAAGGACGTTCGTAAACAAGTTCGCAAGGACGGACGCAAACAAGTTCGCAAGGACGGACGCAAACAAGTTCGCAAGGACGGACGCAAACAAGTTCGCAAGGACGGACGCAAAGAAGAACGCAAAGAAGAACGCAAAGACAGACGCGGAGACGATTATACGGAATAGTAACGCTTGAAAATGGCACATATCTTAATTATGAGAAAGACGAAATTGAGCGTACAGTAATAATATCCGTACAGGGTATTAGGGGAGAAATGATCTTTATTTGGAATGATGATGAAATTTCACATATCAATAGTGATTGGTGGTAAATCTAAAATATCATATACCCTCCTTGCTCCTGACTCTCTCCACTTCAATTTAAACTGGGTATGAGCTTTGGGCGCAAAAGGTGCAATAGTTACATTTACATTTCCATACAAACCATTAACTTCTTTTCTAAGGCTTGAAATCTCATAAAATAAATCTGTTATTTCCTCAACATCTACATTCTTCTTCACCAAAGAAGACAAATTTATGCTTTTAGTTTCTGGCTCTTAAAAGCCCTCCACGTTGCGCCATTCCCACAACAGGAGCTTTTTTTGTCCCACGACCTCGTGGGACACGACCTTGTTTCCCGGTTTCCCACCAATATAAGTTTCTTCTACTTCAACTACACCAGTTAACAACTCACGATGATCTTTATCGAACATGGCTTCTCTTATTTTCATCGAGATTCTTTGGGGATTGGTGTGGAATTTTGAGATGTACAATAAAGGCATTTTGGGATATTATTCCAACGTACTTTCTCAAGACAGTTTAAACAATCATTTTCGGTAGGAAATAATTTCTAAAGAGGTGATTATTGAATATTTTGATTCCGGCGTTAGCCATTAAAAAGAGTGGTGGCACTACTAGACTTTTGAGGAATTTTCTTTCAGCTATTGGACGGATTGACAAAGAGAACAAGTATATCGTTTGTGTGAATAAGGATTATAAACTAAACATTGAGGATGAAAAGATTAAGGTTTTGTCTTTTTATATAAAGTCTAATCTGCATCGCTTTTACTGGGATCAATTTGAGATGAGAAAATTGGTGAAGGAACTTAAGATTGACTTGATACTGTCCCTACTTAATTTTGGTTGTATAAATCCATCTGTGAAACAGTTAAATTTTCAAGCAGGCCCGACACCATTTTGCCAAAATTACATAAAAACCCTTAGATTAAAGGGAAAAATAGATACTTCAATTAGACGAAAACTCCTTCATATGACAATGAAGGCATCTGAGGTTATAATAACCCCTTCTAAAGCGATGCGAGATATGATAAGAGATTTCTACTCTGATATAAAAGAGAGCAAATTCAAGGTGATACATCATGCGTTTGATAAAGAAAGATTCTTAAATTCGAATCCACTTCCATCGGATGTGGAAAAAAGGCTCATAAATATTGAGCCAGATACTATCAAGATACTTTATGTTAGCCATCTTATACCATATAAAGGTTATGATGTTATTATAAAGGCTGCAAAAAGACTTAGAGAATGGAAGATGCGGTTTAAATTCATTGTTACCATGGAACGGGTTGATTGGCCTGAAGGCTATGATCTTTATCCAGAGGCAATTATTGCTGATGGGGCAAAGGGTTTTGTTAAGTGGATTGCTCAAAAACTAACTATTTTGATGCGATGGGCATATCATTCAGTAGACTTAATGGTAGACATCGGAGAGTGTATGAAAAAAAGTTTGAATACTTACCACCATAATGCTCATTCTGCTACGCTTGTACCCTGGGCATTAGTTGAGTTAGATTCTATACAGAAACCTGATGATGTTACACGTTACGAATTGTTTAATGACGCAAAGTTAGCATTACTATATTCAGGAAACATGGGAAAGGCACATGATTTTTCGCTTATCCTGCAACTTGCGAGAAGACTTTACAGAGAAGATCCCAAAATTGTATTCTGTTTTGCATGTCGAGGGAATAGATTTAGAGAATTGGCCAAGGCAGTTAGGCCAGATGATTACAACATACGTTTTGCACCATTTGCCAAAGAACATGAGATATCAAAAAGACTTATTTCTGCTGATATTCACTTATTAAGTTTACGACCGGAATGGGAGGGCATAGTTGTTCCATCCAAATTTTTTGGTTCTTTAGCTGTAGGAAGACCAGTTCTTTATACAGGGCCGGAAGGTTCTGCTATTTACAAATGGATACAAGAGTTTAATATTGGTATGGTCTTAAATCAGGACAATATGGAAGATGTTGTTAGCGAATTATTGAATATAGCGAAGCAACCTGATAAAATGAGAGTTTGGCAGGAAAATGCATTTCAAGCTTATAAATATTTTTCTAAGACATACGTTGTTAATCAATGGGATAAGCTTTTACAAGATTTGATGAAGAACAAGGAAGTTGTTTTAAGCTAAATTTCCGAGAACCTTTTGGACATTTCCCATTGATTTTAATATATGCAACTTGCAGTAAACCCCGTTGGGAATTCCCGCCCGGATGAATCCCTGGTCGACAGGAATGGCAGGTGGGGACGGGTGTGCATGGAACATTAACTCCGTGGGAAAAGGATATCCGCCGTACAAGTACTGCGGAAGGGGGGGGCGAATGCACTGGACATTCCTGCGGGTTCAGCAGGCCTTTACATAATGTCTTGACCTTGCACAGGCACCGCAGTCCGGACAACCCGTAACAAAGCAGTCAGGTGTATACTTTTGCTCAAAGGCCCTTTTCCTTTCATCTATTAGAAATTGCTTCATAGTACCACTGCTGATATGATCCCAGGGAAGGTTTTCATCTTCATTTCTGTTTCTAAATAAGTAAAACTGCTCATCTATGCCTGTTCTTTTAAAGGCACCACTCCATTTGTGATAATCAAAATATTCATCCCATGCATCGAACTTGCAGCCACCTCGCCATGCCTCCAGGATTACGCTTCCCAGCCTTCTATCTCCCCGTGCAAATATACCTTCCAGTATACTCCTCTCAGGTTTATGGAACTTAATGCGAATATTTCTACGCCTTATCTTGCTCATTACTGTTCGCTTAATATCATTGATCCTCTCTAATGTAACCATTGGTTCCCATTGGAACGGGGTATGAGCCTTGGGCACAAAAGGAGCGATAGCTACATTCACATTACCATACGAACCCTTAACCTCTTTCCTGAGACTTGAAACCTTATAAGCTAAGTCTGCTATCTCTTCAACATCATCATCTGTCTCTGTAGGAAGCCCAACCATAAAGTATAACTTAACGAGATTCCATCCCTCCTTGTATGCTTCTCTAACTCCATCAAAGAGGTCTTCGTTAGATATATCTTTATTAATTACCTTTCTAAGTCTTGTGGTTGCAGCCTCAGGTGCTAATGTTAAACTAGATTTGCGTACGGTATTTAGATGAGAAGGAAAATTAGCTAACTGATCTGAGATTCTCAGGGAAGGAAATGATATATTTACGTTATTTTTGTTGAAGATTACTCCCATACGCCTCATCAGCTCTTCAAGATGAGGATAATCACTTATGGATAGGGCTCCAAGAGATATTTCTTCATGTCCCGTATTAAGATAACAGTCTTCAGCCAGCTTTAAGTTTGTATCTACAGAACGGATTCTATTTGGACGTTTTGTCATACCGGCCTGACAAAACCTGCATCCCTGGGTACAACCTCGCATAACTTCAACGGATATGCGGTCGTGTATGGTCTTCACAAATGGCACAACCAGATTTTCTGGGAAATAAGTCTTGTCAAGATTGCTGACTGATGCGCCACGTACGACTGAAGGAACTCCTGCCATTTTGGGTTCAACTCTCTTTATAATTCCGTCAGAGTTATAAGTTACGTGATAAAGAGAAGGCGCATAAAGATTGTTTAGGTCTTTGACAAGTTCAATAATCCTTTCTTTTCTCGACAATCTTTTCGTTTGTTTGATTGCCTTAAAACACTCGATAAACTGGGGTAACTTATCTTCTCCATCACCTACAAAGAATATATCTATAAAGTCAGACATTGGTTCAGGAGTAAACGCTAATGGACCACCTGCGATGATTAAGGGATCTTCTTCTGTTCTTTCTTGTCTTCTTAATGGTATCTTTGCAAGGTCGAGCATGTTGAGCACATTTGTGTACAACATCTCATACTGGAGTGAAAAGCCAACAATATCGAAGTTCTTCAAAGGCTTAAATGTTTCCAGGGAATATAATGGGATATTGTGACTTCTTAATGCATCTTCCATGTCCGGCCATGGAGCAAATACTCTTTCACAAGCTGTATCATCACGCTCGTTCAAAAGACCGTATATAATTTGCATACCCAGGTGAGACATTCCAATTGCATAAGTGTCAGGAAAGGCCAATGCAAATGTAACAGCCACATCACCATTTTTCTTCGTAACGGAATTCCATTCTCCGCCTATGTACTGTCCAGGTGTTTCTACAAAAGATAATATTTTATCTTCAATATAATTCCGAATATCATTCATGGAAAGCTTGCTTTGACCAGACTTCTCTGGTTCTCAACCTTACATTCAAAATAAATGATAATGCTATGAAAGATGATAGTAAAGAGGAACCTCCATAGCTAATAAAAGGCAACGTTAAGCCCGTAATTGGGGCAAGTCCTATTGTCATAGCAACATTTATAAATATTTGTGTGGCGAACATAGCTGTAAAACCTGTTACTATTAGTCTGCCATAAGCTTCTCTGGTTTTTAGGGCAATACCTATACTACATGCAAGAAAAAGCACATAAAGACAAAGGATTGCACAACTCCTAAGGAAACCCCATTCTTCTGCTATGACTGAAAAAATAAAATCTGTATGTCCTTGAGGGAGGAAATGAAGTTGACTTTGTACACCAGTACCCCATCCACTCCCATAAACCCCTCCAGAACCAATTGCTATTAATGATTGTATCTTATGATAACCCGCGCCAAGCTCGCTCAATTTTTCAGGCCAGAATAAACCTATTATTCTCGCCTTCTGATAGCTCTTAAGTACAAAAAACCAGAAAAGAGGCATCGAGGCTATACCAATAGTTATGATAGAAAAAATATATTTAAGCCTGGCACCGGCAATATATATAATTGTAAAGAGAATAGGCAATAGGGTTAAGCTAGTACCTAAATCCGGTTGTTTAATAATTAAAACCATTGGGATGATAGTCAAAAATAAAGGTATAATAATATTACTAATTTTAGAAACATTATCTTTGTACATAAAATATCTTGAAAGTGCCAGGATAAGGGCTATTTTCATAAATTCAGAAGGTTGTATAGTAAGAGGACCCAAAATTAACCACCTTTGTGCACCATATACTGTTTTGCCAAACAATAAAACTAAAAGCAAACCAATGATCATTATTGAGTAAATAATGTACGAGAACCTAGCAATCAAATAATAATCAAATATTAAAAAAATAAAACACGCTCCCATCCCTATGCCAATCCAAATTATTTGCTTATAAGCGAACTGCTCTGACGACGCGCTCCACACAAAGAAAAAACTTAAAGTTGAAAAGAGACAAACTATCAGAAGCAGTGCCCAATCAAACTTTTTTAAATCAACTGACCTAGGCATGTAAATTAGTTCCTTTCAGCTGCTAATTTATCCTTTTAAACTGTCCGTGAACTACTAAATCTCAAGTTCAGATAGAAGTTTGAGAATAACTGGTCCAGCTTCACTGGCACCATGACCCTCGGTATACTCTATTACGGCAGCAAAGCAATACTTTGGGTTTTCAAATGGAACATACCCGGAAAACCATGCATGGTTTTTATCTTCATGCACCGTTTGTGCGGTTCCTGTCTTTCCTGCCACACGAAATTTTTTTAAACCGATACGCCTTCCGGTACCTGCTTCCACCACTTTTCGTAATGAACGTCTAACGATATCGAGGTTTTTTGCTGATATACCTATTCTTTCTGTAGGCTTAAGATTATTGTTTAGTAACACATTACCCTTGTAATCCGTTATCTTTTGAAGAATATGTGGTTTGATGTACCAGCCACCATTTGCAATAATGGCCATTATCCTGGCAAACTGTATGGGTGTAACCAACAGTGCTCCCTGACCGATTGATAAATTCAAGGTTTCATACATAGCCCTGGATTTTGGTATATTTCCCTTTTTTTCATAAGGAAGTTCAATACCTGTAACACTTCCCAGGCCAAATTTTCTAGCCCACTCTTTTAATAAAGGGCCACCTAACCTTTTTGCTGTTTCAAAGAAAAAGACGTTGCATGAATATTGTATACCTTCCTCGACGTTCATTAAACCATGACCATGCTTAGAATGGCATCGAAATATACCTGTTCCCAATCTTATTGATCCGTAGCACGTAAAGTGGGTCCTTTCATTTATTTTATTTTCTTGCAGTGCGGCAAGAGCTGTAACTACCTTGAAAGTTGATCCTGGAGGTAGTGTACTCTGAATAGGGCGATGGAGAAAAGGTTTATCAGGATTCTTGATATGAGTCTCAAAGTCTTTACTCAAGGTGTTTATGTTATATCTAGGGGAGGTTGCCATCGCAATAATTTCACCATTCCATGGATCCATCAACACAACTGAGCCATTCTTCCCGTCAAGGGCCTTTTCTGCAATCCTTTGTATCCTGCTGTCAATGGTTAAAAAAATACCATTTCCAGGTATGGGAGGTTTTTCCAAAATGATTTTGTTAACCACGAGATTGTCAAGTGTTATTTCTTCAAATCTCTCGCCGGGTATACCCATTAGTCTGGAGTTATATACCTCTTCAATACCACTTTTTCCAACTAAGGTATCCGTTAAAAGTGCTTTATAAATAAAATAATCTGATTCAAATTTACTATCTTTCCCCAGACTATCAAACCATCTTTTCTTGAAATTATGACTATCTGTTTCTTTTTCGTCCAATTTACCGACATAGCCGATTATGTGAGGTGCTGAATCACCCTGTGAGTACCATCTTACGGGTTTTGTAGTTACACGTATGTCCGGTTGAAAAGACTTGTCAGTCTCGATTCTTGCAACACTTTCCCATGGTATATCTGTCGCTATTGAATACGGAATTGTTTCCTCCTTGATATGTATCTTCTTTTTGTTTCTTCTTTCAACTGCATCTTTAATTTTTTCTACTCTTTCCACAATCTGTGCGGCTCTTTCGAAGATATCTGCATATGAAACTTCAAGATATTTGCATATTTTTCCTATCCACAGCGTATTATCGACATGACATTCTTTGCATAATCCTTGAGTAATTTCCTGATTACGGACTTTTGATAGTTTAGGTAATATATTGCTTTTAAAGCATAAGTAAGCGTTATGTAGCTTCTTATATGAAACCGTAAGTTCAAAAGAATGTTTATCTGCAGCTAACATCAAACCATTTCTGTCATATATAGTTCCTCTCAGTGTATCTATACCAATAGTCCTTATTCTTCTACTATCAGATATGCCACTATACTTTCCACCTTCAATTATCTGGATATAAAACAATCTGCAAAAAATTACGACGAAAAGAATTAATACTATCCCAAAAAATATCTTTAAACGTTTTTTGTTCATTATCTTCTATCTATCGATGAGAGCCTCAAGGACGAGTAAAGCCTGTTTAATAGCAAGAATACAGGAATAGCAATTATCGAATTATAAACTGCAATTACTGGACATTTCCATATCATAGCTAATAAATTTGACGAGCTTAACAATACTGACAATGTAATAAGATAAATTAAATTATATATTATTGAAATTATAAATGTAACCATAATTTGTGTTATCAAATGCCTTCTAAAAATATTACCCCTAATTACTGAAATAAGGTATCCTAAAATAACAAAAATAACGGTAATTAAACCAAAAGGACCCGCAGAAAAAAAATCTTTGGTAAGACCTATTGCCCAATTTGCATGAAATGTTTGTTTGGGGTCAGAGTTCAAATAATGATAAACGAGGAAAACTATAAAGAGATCAGGTTGAGTGCCCAGGACGCTTATGTGGGGTACTAGGGTTGTTTGAATTAGTGTTATGCATAAGGTAATGCTTATTATTATAATCCATGGCATGAGGATATTTTATATTTTCAAGACAATGTCTATGGCTGGTCAAACTCAACAGAATTTTGAGTGGCCATCGATGTTTTTAAACCGATGTATTCAGTTATGAATCTTTTGTACTTTGCTTTTTTTAATTACTGATACATACTCTATTTTTAAAAAATCAATTCTTGGTTTAAGGTTGATATCCTTAAAAAGTTTTGCACCGCTATCTTTAACCTCAACAATATCGCCAATGTATATAGATTTTGGAAATAAGCCGCCAATACCAGACGAAATTATTTTGTTACCTTCCTTAATCTCTGCATGTCTAGATATGTATTTTACTACGCACGTATCATCATTGCCAGTTCCTTGAACTATTCCTTGTGTTCTTGATTCAAGAAATCGTGAGGGAACACTTGATGCGGGATCAGTAATCAAAATGACCCTACTAGACGAATTCCCAACAGCTGAGATTCGACCCACCAGGGCACTTCCGAAAACTACTGTATCATCAACCGAAATTCCTTGTTTCCTTCCGATATTAATTAAAATGCTCTTTCTAAAGTTTGAAGTATCATATCCAATGATGTCTGCAATTGATGGCTTTCCAATGCTATCTATATCCTTTCTAAGTTCTGATGCCGTTTTAAGTTTCTTGTTAAGCATGTTTATGGTATTTTGATGATCGATTAGCTTATTCTGGAGAAGGAAAACCTCTTCTTCCAGCTTTTCTTCTTTATCAGCAGCTTTTATCATTAAAGCCATCTTTCTAAATCCATTTCTAAAATAGTTCACCGTTTTGGAAGTTATCTTTTGTACTGGAGCGAGCGGCGATGCAACTGTTAATTTGATATGATTTGAGATATTTTCCGGTATGGCCAAAAGGGAAACGGATACTGCGATAAGAATGTAGATTGAGAATCTTTTAAAAAATCTGCTAAAGTTACGTCCCAAGTTCCTTATCCCACAATACATCCCTGTATAAATCAAGATCCTCTAAAAGAATACCCGTTCCTCTTGCAACAGCTGTTATAGGCTCATCTGCTATATTTACTGGAAGCCCTGTTTCTTCGGCAATTAATTTATCCAGGCCTCTAAGCATTGCGCCACCACCAACCAAAAGCATACCCTTGGTTAACAGGTCAGAAGATAATTCCGGGGATGTATTTTCTAACGTTTTCTTTACGGCATCAAGAATAGTATCTATTGTTGGACGAATCGCTTCTCTTATTTCTTCCGAAGTAACGGTTGAAGACCTTGGTAGCCCGGCCACGGCATCACGTCCTCTGACTTCTGCAGTTATTTCCTCTGCCAATGGGTAAGCTGAACCAATCTCAAACTTAATGTTTTCAGCAGTTCTATAGCCAATATCAAGACTGTAAGTACGACGAATATATTGAATGATTGCCGTATCTAATGCATCACCAGCAACCCTCAGACTCTCATGTGTAAAAATATCTCCTAATGATATAACGGCTACTTCTGTGGTGCCTCCTCCGATGTCGACAACCATACTTGCAACTGGATCTCCAACAGGAAGACCTGCTCCAATCGCAGCAGCCTTGGGTTCGGATATTAAAAAAACCTCTCTAGCACCTGCTCTTTCAGCGGAATTCACAACTGCACGTTTTTCTACTGCTGTAATTCCAGATGGAATAGCAATAACGACTCTTGGCCTTACCCCCCACTTTCTTTTATGAACCTTTAAAATAAAGTACTTTAGCATCGCCTCCGTAATGTCAAAATCTGCGATAACACCATTTTTCATCGGCCTGGTAACAGTAATACTACTAGGGGCTTTTTCTAACATAGCTTTGGCGGTTTGCCCTACGGCGTTTCCATTTAGTAGAACTTGGTTTGTTCCAGGTTTTGTGGCTACTACAGATGGTTCAAATAATACGATCCCTTCACCAGGAATACATACCAATGTATTTGCCGTTCCCAAATCAATGCCCATATCTGTAGAAGCCAGCCCTAAAAACCAGTCAAAGGGATGCATAATTTTTTTGTGAACCTCACTGAATTTTGAATATAAGCTACAATATTACATATATTTACGAAAGAATTATACGGTTACCTATTTAAAAGTCAAGTGAAAATTCTCCTTGTTACCGTTATTAGTAATAACACGGTGGTTGCTAATAAACATGAAATGGCAAATACATCACCATAGTTTGTATACCAGGTGTTCGTTGTGTTTACAAACCTGATTTTATTATGTAATACGCCATCGATCTCTCGGTACTTCCCATTCCTGACTAAATAGTCGTATATTTCACCACTTGGTGCAACGAAAGAGGAGATACCGGTATTAGCAGCACGCGTAATACAAATCCGATTTTCAATAGCCCTGAAAACCATTATGGCAAGGTGTTGGTCTAACTCAGAGCTATCGCAAAACCAGGCATCATTTGTAATATTCACCATGAAGTCAACTCCGTTTTTTCGAAACTTTCTTACTAAAGATGCGACTGTATCCTCGTAACATATTATTACTCCAAATCTAAAGACTTTATCGGTTTTTTCTGTGTAAAGTTTAAATATAGTTCTTCTTTTTCCGCTACTCAGACTAACCTCGTAAGGCACTAAATGGCCAAGAAACCGAAGGTATTTTTCAAAGGGAATAAATTCACCAAAAGGGACTAGATATATTTTGTCATAACGGTCTACAAGTTTCCCTTTCCTGTCATAATAGAAGGCCGTATTGAAGTATAAAGGGTATTTATTGTTTACATCTATAGCCGTACCTCCAACAAGCAAATTAGCACTGGTAATATCTGCCAATTTTTGAATCGAATCTTTGGACAATCTATCAATCTTTCTGTCAAGAATCTCCGGGTCGATATTAAGAATACCTGGAACCATGGTCTCGGGCCAGATAATCAGGTCGGTATCTTCTTCAGTATTTTTTAGGGATAGATTTACGTATTTCGTCAATATTTCCTCCTGTTGTTTCTCGTCTGGATTAATCTTGATACTTTGAGGGATGTTTCCTTGAACTACACAAACATTGGGTCCATCCTGTAAGGACTTATAGCTCTTTAGGTTGAAGTAACCATAAAATAGCGCGAGACATAGCAAAAGAATTGGGATTGTTATGGTGAAGCAGTAGACATTTCTCTTTCTCTCAAAGAAAATAATTGAATCTATGCCTAGCTTGAATTTTCCTCTCACTAACGATTGTCCTATTAAGTCTGCGATTGCGGCGTTAAATATGATAATAAGAAACGATACGCCATATACGCCTGTAATGTCCGCAAATTGTATTAGAGGGAGATTTAGATATTGGCTGTGTCCCATAAAAAACCATGGGAAACCAGAAAGTGGAAACGATCTTAAGTACTCGAGGGCAACCCAAGCAAATGGGGCAATAATAATATGGGGTAGTTTTAACCTCTTGCGCAAATAATGCGAGATTACACCAAAAACAAGCAGGTAAGCTGCCAAATAAAGACTTAACAAAAGCCAACCGGGATATGTAACAAATCGAAGCCATGACAAATTTAAAGTGAAAAATGATGCGCCAATGATATATGAAAACAAACCCACTTTATATCCACTTGAAATGATTATGAACCATGGGACTAAGGCAATCCACGCCAGAAAACTTATACTGGGTGATGGAAATGAGAATGAAAAAAGGAGGACTGTGAGAAAAGAAAGAAGGAGGTTTATGTAAAAGGCTTTTTTATTCAATAGATTTTTCTCTTGCAATAAATTTCACGTTGTGATTATATCTAATTCAAACTGTGGGAGTTAGGTATTTTTGGTTTTTAAGTAGTTAAGGTTGATACTGTTAGTTGGAAAATGATAGTTAGTATTATAAACAATAAAGGTGGTGTTGGGAAGACCACTACGAGCATTAATCTGTCAAATTGTCTTGTTATTAACGGTAAGACGGTCTTGTTAGTTGATGCAGATCCTCAAGCACATTCAAGCCGTGGACTTGGTGTTCGTATTAAGTCAGAACAGGAAACCTTAAAGGATGTTCTTAGTATAAAAGCAGATCAATTATACAAGTTGTTTTATGAAAAGAATATCAAAGATATTATCATTCACGCAAAAAGGCGTGGTTTAGACTTAGTACCTTCGGACACGAAACTATCAGATGTTATAGAGAAACTCTATAGAACCAACAGCCTCTACAGGGAGGACTTTTTACTAAGATGCCTTGAACCTGTTAAGTTCGATTACGATTATATAATAATTGACTGCCCTCCGGGATTGGGGGTTTTGGCGATAAATGCTATAAAGGCATCTGACTTTATCTTAATCCCATGCGAAATGTCAAGGGGATCATTGGATGGGATCGCAGACTTATTGAGAACTATTCCTAAGGTAAAGGGTGAACCTTTTAAAAAATTTAGAATATTTATGACCCTTGTTGATACAAGATATATATCTAGCAATAAATATGTGATGAGACAACTATCCTCGCGTAAAGATAAGATATTAAATACGAAAATAAACCGGAATGAGCCATTGAATCGATCTCAACTGTCAAACAAAGATATTTTTACATTCTCTCCACAGTCAAAGGGTGCAAGGGATTATTCTGCTCTAACAAAAGAGCTTCTCAAGTTGTGGGATAAAGACAATAAACCACCATCTTGAATCTCCGCATCAAAATTTTATAACTTCTACCGATTTTCCGATGTTTAATCTTCCAATAGACTCCTTGATAATAAGTAAACAATTCGCCTTTGTGGTTGAAAATAGATCACCAGAACCATGCCATTCGACAGGAGAAACCTTCCACTTACAACCTGCCTGCCTCAAGAATGCTGGCCGATATTCTCTGCGCTTTTTCCTGACCGTGACCTCCTTTTCTAATTCTGCATAAAGTACGGGGTTTTCATAAAATGGGAATCCCATCATCTTTTTAATACACGGCCTTACAAATAACTCAAATGTAACTAAAGTAGATACAGGATTACCCGGAAGCCCAAATATCAATTTATCATCCTTTTTACCGAAGACCGTTGGTTTGCCGGGTCTGAGGGCTACTTTTTCAAAAAATATCCTGACACCAAAATCCTTTAACACATCTCCGACAAAGTCATATTCGCCCATTGAGACTCCACCGGATAAAATTAAGATATCCTTTTTAAGACCTTTCTTGACCAGGTTTCTTATTTCATCTTTATCATCATTAGCCATACCCAAAATTTCAACATCTTCGACAAGTTGACGAGCCTGGGCAGCCAGAGAATAGCTATTAGTATTACGTATCTGCCATGGTTTTGGCTTACGGGATATTTCCACCAACTCATCACCCGTAGAGATAATTCCGATGCTTGGAACAGAAAATACTTTAATAGTGTCCGCACCAACTGCCGCCAGAATACCAACTTCTTGAGGCCTTATCTTTGTTCCTTTACGAAGAAGCATCTTTCCTGCTCGCATATCTTCACCCTTTTTAGCGATATGGCTTCCTCTTTCTGTCTTATTGAGGATGCGTACTCTTGTACCACCGTCTAATGATATTGTTTCTTCCACCTTTATAACTGCATCAGCACCTTTGGGCACGACTGAACCGGTCATGATCTTCGCCGCTTTCCCCCTTCCAATTTTTTTCTTTGGTTTGTATCCGGTGCGTATATTTTCGATGACGACAAGATCCACCGGTGGATTGACTGTATCCTTTGCAAATACAGCGTATCCATCCATTGCAGACCTGTTAAATGGCGGCATGTCTGAATCTGATTTTATATCCTCCGCCAGGCAAAGTCCTTGAGCGCTTTCCAATCTTATCTTTTTTGGTGGCAGCCTTTTCGCTTTTTTTAAAACAATCTGTACTGCTTCATCAACGCTTATCATAATTTCCCCTTTTGGCATATAAATTTAATTTAAAACGTATTTTATTTAAAACCTGAATTGCTATATTCTCGCATTAATTCGTACAGTTTTCAAGAATCAAGATGATAATTAGCTGCAAAACCTCGTAATCACGGACTTGTATCCATAGTTCTTGAGGCATGTACCTTTAGGTGTTTTAGATCATACAACCTTAAACTAATATCCATGGCTTCTGGTAACGAGGCAAAAACACAAATCTTTTTATTTGACATAAAAAAATCAATTGTAATACTTTAAATTTACAGTACTTAAAATACTTTGCGGTGCGAAGTGGAACAAAGTACAAAAGGGCATTTTATAAATAAGGAAACAAAGTGAAAGGCAAAACATGGATAATAACGTTTTATCTTATTTTGACATTCAATGGCTGCCAATCCATACAAATAGTCAATAATGAATATTCAGATCTTCAGGGTTTTTACAGGGTAACAATTCCCGGTGAATCATGGGAGAGGATTAAGATTAATAATGAAGGCCTGGCTATGCGGAATAAAGAAAACAACGCCAACTTCGCAATTATCTCGCACCCTACAGGAACCAATAAAGCGACACTAGACACATTATACAAACAACTCTTTATTGGTATAAAAGAAAGGAATATTTTAAAAAAACAATATGTTTATATCAACAACCAAAGGGTTTTGCATATAGTATTGGAAGGTGAATTGGACAACCTCAAGCTAAGGATTAGTGCTTATATTATTAAGACAAAAGACTTAATTTACGATATAGTATATTGGTCGTCTCCGGATAAATTCGATATCTCTTTAGATGATTTTGAGAGAGTTATCAAGAGTTTTAAATTTATTGGCGATCAAAGAAGCGAAGTATAATTTATCCACCTTCGCAGAAAACTGCGGACTTTGTCCGTGGATAGCCGTCCTTCGTCCATCCGTCGCCTTCGGGCTAAGGAGGACTACGTAGGATGGAAATGCGAAGTGGATACCCTCCGAAGCTTTAGCGAAGGAGGGTTACCTTATTGCTTCAGCGCACGACCTCCGCAGGATGGAGATTTCGTCCTGCCCGACAAGGAGACTGTGTTACAATAGAGAAAAGACATAATACGTCATTCTGAACTTGTTTCAGAATCTAATGATTTCAATAACTTAGCAACCTAAAAGATCCCGCCCCCACTGCTAGCTTACGAAGCGCAAGCGAGCAAGCTGTGGGGGGGGATGACAATTGTGACCCAGTCTGAAATGGCAGGCGGGCGTACTATTGGTATCACGGGCTTCAGCCATGGGGCTCCATTATGATATTATGAAAGAACTTTTATTAAATTTAGACGATAAGGGGAGAAAATTTATTCTCGCTGTGGGCGAAGCATCTATACTTGCCTATAAAGGATTCCGCGGAATATTTACACCACCCTTCAATTTTAATCTTATAATAAAAGAAGCGGACAACATAGGGGTAAAGTCGTTAATCGTAGTATGCATAATCGCACTCTTTGCAGGTATGGTGCTGGCGCTCCAGACTATTTACGGCTTGAGATATTATGGCGCTGAACTATACGTAGGTTCCGTGGTATCCTTATCAATAGTACGTGAAATGGCTCCAGTTCTCTCTGCAATAATGATAGGAGGGCGCGTGGGGTCGGGAATTGCCGCCGAAATCGGGTCTATGCAGGTTACTGAACAGATAGATGCTATAAGAGCGCTGGGGGCAGACCCGATTAAGAAACTCGTGTCTCCAAAAATCGTTGCGGCAATATTTATGGTACCGTTACTAACCGTTGCGGCGGATATCGTTGGAGTCTTCGGTGGAATGGTAGTGGCTATGGCAGAATTAAATATAGGATATCAATATTATCTTAATACGGTGTGGTGGACTATCGGCATTTCAGACTTCTGCAGCGGTGTAGGGAAAACAGTCTTTTTTGGATTTATAATTGTATTGATTGGGTGCTATTTCGGCCTTAATACGCATGGAGGCACTACAGGCGTAGGGAAATCAACAACTATTGCCGTCGTAACTACTGCACTGCTCATAATCGTCTCAGATTTCTTTTTAACAAAATTATTCTTTCTGGTTTTCTAATGGAAAATAACATCATCGAACTAAGAGACGTACATACCTCGTTTAATGGCGTCTTAGTGCATTCAGGCATAAATCTGTGCATTAAAGAAGGCGAGGTAATGTCTCTTATAGGAAGCAGCGGTGTTGGAAAGAGTGTGCTTCTAAAAGAATTAATCGGCATACTCAAACCTGATAAAGGTGAAATATTAGTTATGGGCAGGAATATTGTCCCACTGAAAGAGGAAGAATTAATAAAGATTCGCAGAAACATAGGGATACTATTCCAGGGATCAGCTCTATTTGATTCACTTACGGTATACGAGAACATAGCATATCCACTTCGCGAACACACGAAATTAAAAGAAAAAGAAATTGAGGAAAAAGTAAGAGAAAAACTGGGTCTGGTAGGACTCGAAGGAGCAGAACAGAAACTTCCTGACGAACTCAGCGGCGGAATGAAAAAAAGGGTTGGGCTGGCAAGGGCAATAGCGATAGAGCCAAAGATTATCTTATATGATGAACCTACCACCGGAATCGACCCCATTACGGCTGAAAAGATAAATGAATTGATTCTCGATCTCCAGAATAAATTAGGAACAACTACCATAGTAGTCACACACGATCTTCATTGTGTCAAAAAAGTAACTAACAGGCTGGCAATGCTCTCCGAAGGAAAAATTATTACAGAAGGCACCTGGGATGACCTTGAAAACTCTGAGATAAAAGTGATAAGAGACTTTATTGCGGGGAGCCGCTATTGATATAATGCTTCATGCAGTCTCGTTCCTCGTTCCCCCCGCATCTTGCTTTCAGCATCGTGCCGATACGGTGCAAGAAAGCAGCGGGGGAGCTCGGGAACGAGGAATGGGCATACTTAAACGAGTAATTAATTTATGGAGTAATTAAATATGAAAAAGGATCAAGCTATAGCTCTTCGAGCAGGATTATTCGTCATCATTATGCTTGTGGCAACTGCTATCACAATCTTCGTACTTGGAACGGAAAGAGGATATTTTAAAAAGGTTTTTACTGTTTACGCGTCATTCTCTAACGTATTGGGGCTTCAGCCGGGGGCGCCCGTCAGGCTGTCCGGCGTTACGGTTGGAAAGGTTGACAGCGTAAATGTACCCCAAGATATGGCAAAAACGAAGCTTGAGGTAGTAATGCAGATTGAAAGAAAATTTCAGAGCCGTGTCAGAGCAAACTCCATCGCATCAATAAGATCGCTGAGTTACGTTACAGGAGATTACTACGTGGAGATATCAATGGGAAATAGTAACAGCGCTATGCTCAAGGAAGGAGATTTTATTCAAAGTACTGATCCTGCAGATTTTTCCAGAGCCTTTGAAGATGGCATAAATGTCGTAGATTCTATTTACAAAAATCTGAAGGAAATCGAAGAAACAAGACTCTTTGAAAGATTAAGCAACTCCGCCAAATCTTTAAATGACGTAATAGAAGAAATCAAAACCGGTAAAGGAATGCTTCACGCCCTGATATACGAACCCGAAGGGAAGAACCTCATAGATAACATCTCAAAGACCAGCGAACACTTAAGAAAGGTTACGCAGGATGTTGACAGGATAACAAATCAGATAAAGTCCGGTAACGGCCTTTTACACGCCATTCTATATGATGAGGAAAAGAGAAAGATACTCGATAACCTGGCACAAGCCACAGAAGACTTGAAGAATGTTACCGAAAAGATTGTCGAAGGTGAAGGTTCGCTCGGAGCAATTATCAACGATCCTGATCTTTATGATAATTTGAATCAACTCCTGGGAGGGGCAAACAGAAGTTTTATTTTACGCACACTGATTCGTCGCAGTATTAAAAAGGATATTTCAGGGGAAGTAAAATAGAAGAACTTATCCCTCATTGCCTCCTCTGCCATCTTTTAAAGAGCTTGTAGAATTTCCAAGATGTACGATAAGGTATTCATCAGTTGACCTGATTGTTTCGTATTCATTCTTCAGGTAATTTAATACATTACCGTCAATCTCTTCCTGTGCCGTTGTAACAAAATATTTTGCACCTTTCTGTCTTAAGTTTTCTATACTCCTTATTGAGCAACCAATTGTATTCATGGCCCAACCTTTTCTATTGGAATAATATAGTATTTCCGGCCCGCCCCATAAACCGCCTATAATGAGGTCATTTTTTGGTATTACTTTGTCAACTATCTTACCAACATTATAGATGGGATAGTCCTTTTCCAGTCTTTTCGCTTTGTATCTACCCGTTATCTTGTGATAGCTAATAAGAGGAAGGGATATAACCATGAGCGTATATACGGCCAATAAAACAACTCTCTTTATTCCAACTATCTTGTAAGCTGTTATTAATTTGATGGAGTTACTTATGGCATATCCGATCAATATAGAGGCAGGTGCTATAATCGGTATGGTATAGTATGTATGATGAGCGGTCTTTTCAGCACCAATAAAGAAGAATGCGATTATGGCAAGCAGCCAATAATGTATGAACCTGAACTCCTTATTCTTAAATGTAAATACTATGCCCAAGACAAAAAATATACCTCCAACATATATCAGATCCTTTTCAAATATTTCAGTAAAGAATACTCTCATATAAAAATGAGGATCTATGTAAGTTGAAAAACTGCTTAGGTAGAAGTTTCCCCAGGATAAACCGTTTATGCTTTTAAGGTAGGAAGAATGTTTGCACCACAATATGATAGGCACAAGGCTTATAACAGCAAAAAGCCATAACCTCCATTGTAATATGAAATTAATCTTGTACTTTCTCAGACAAAGATATAATAGAGGCAGTCCTAAACATATTGTAGGAATTTTTACCAGGAACGCTGTAGTTGCGCACAATGTCATTAGAGCAAATCGCCACCAGCCTTCCTTGTCTATCCACTCCGAGAAAAAATAAAGCATCGTAATAGACAGGAACAACATAGTTGATTCTGGCTGAAAAGCCCTTGAGAAGAAGAATATATATGGATTGAATGTATAAAAGAGTAAGGCAATGATAGCTGTCATTTCGTCTGTATATTTTCTTGACAATTTATATAAAAAGAACGCTCCACCACAGAAAGCAAATATAGAAACCAAATATAGAAACCAACCTCCCCAAATACTCATGAACACCAAATATCTTATACAGTATTGCCACAGTGAACGGATATAGATGAAACTCAGTTTCTCCAATATAGCCTTCTGTTGCACCACCCCACAATACCTGAGGATAGAATATGTTCATTCCATGGTAGTAAAAATTACGTGCTATTGATGCCGTCGCACATTGCCTCCACATGGCAACCTCAAGTATGGGTTGCTTTATATTTATCAACCTTGCAAGAAAGCCTGAAATTATAATGAGAATTGCATATTTAGAATTTTTATCTAGCATGATTAACAAGTCAGTTTATATCCCGTGAATCTATACATCAGAACGTATTTGACCATCTTGATCAAAAATTTAGGAGCTTCGATTCCTAGATTCATTTTTGATTCTCCATGGATTCGAGCTTTAAAGGTAACTGGTACTTCAGTAACTCTTAGGCCACCGTATTTGCATTTCAAAATCATTTCCATAAGGAAGGTATTTGTTTTGTCTTGTGTGCTTATTTGTTTCCAGACATCTTTTCTTATTGCTCGAAGATTTGCTGTAAAATCATTTGCCTTTATACCTGTTGTAATCCTTATGATCTTATTTCCATTCTTACTCACCCACTTCTTAACTCTTCCTTGCCAAGTTGCTGGCTCATAAAAAGAGCCTTTAGAATATTTACTCCCCCATACCAAATCATAGCCTTCTTGTATTTTTTCGTATAATCTATACGTATCAGAAAGCGTAAATGACAAATCCGAATCTGAGGAAAGAATTATTGAGTTATTTGCATTATTATAGCCTTCTCTTATTGCTGCTCCAATCCCTTCCTTCTTCTTCCTTACAATAACCCTAATATTGCCGTACTTCTTGTTAAGTTCTTCTGATGCCTTTGCCGTTCCATCAGGAGAACTATCGTCCACAACTATTATTTCATGATTTATATGCTCGAATGTCTTCTTGATTTCTGGGATGAGGATTTTTATGTTATCCTTTTCGTTGTAGGTAGGTAAGACGATGGATAAACTGGGCTTTAGCACAAAATTAAGTGATAAAACAATAATTAGGGTGCATTAAGGTTTCTATAAATTCGGTAGTTAAAGAAGATGTTGGGTTTGTGTTGATTGAGAAAATATCTTATCGAATATGTCAACTATATATTCAAGATCGTCCTGATTCAAATACTGATGACAACCAATGTAAAATGCATTCTTACCAATATATTCCGCATCGGGTATTTTACCCTCGTATTCTCCTTTAAGATAATCGTATGCCGGTTGTTGAGTAGGGATACATCCAAAAAGAGGCCTGTTTTCAATACCGTTTTTTTCCAATTGTTCTCGTAAATACTTTTTAGAGAATCTACTATCTTCCTTCACTACAATTGGATATGCTAGATAGCTTACGTCCTTTGAGAATGCTGGTAATTGCAAAACATCTGAATATTTAATCAAATGTTCATTAAGAAAACGCACATTATTTTGTCTTTCTTCAAATATAAAATCCGCTTTTTTCAATTGACTTACTCCCAAGGCTGCCTCGAACTCCATTATCTTAAAATTATAACCTATGGTATCATGAACGAAACGTGGATCAAAATCATCATCTTCGTCTCTGGGAAAGTAAGGACAATAACCATTTGGTCTTGTACAAACTGGACAATCACAGATTCGACCATTTGCTTTTAGTTTTCTCATCAGGCTTATTAGTTTTTCATCGTTTGTCACTACTGCTCCCATTTCGCCTGCCTGTATATTATGTGCTATATAAAAAGAAAAAATAGAAAGTAAGGATAATGATCCCGTTCTCTGTCCTTTATAGTATGAGCCATGAGCTTGAGCAGAATCTTCTAAGACAATCAAATCATATTTTAACGCAATTCTATTTATTTCATCCATATCACAGGGATAACCCATAAGATGTACGGGTAAGATAATGGAATAATTTTCTGGATCATTTGCCTTTTCCAGATGTTCTTCAATCTTCTGCGGTAATAGTGAAAAGGTGTAAGGATCAATATCTACAAAAACAGGCTCCAAGCCTGTTAATACAATAGCATTTATTGTTGCCGCGTATGTTAAGGGTGTTGTTATTACTTTACTACCTTTTCTTACTTTTATGAATCGAGAGTCATTTATTAATGCTGATAATCCAACTATCAAGGCGGATGTACCTGAATTGACTGTTACACAATATTTTGTACCAATATACTCAGCAAAGAGATTTTCAAATTCTTTTACTTTCTTCCATTCTGAAATTCTTCCAGAATCTAGCACTTCGTTAATTACAGCCCTCTCTTCTTCGCTTATTTGAAAGTCGCCAACCGAGATTCTTTTCTTAAGTGCAACTTCCTTAATTATGAATTTACTCTTTGTACCTGTACTTAGTTTCATGTATTTTTGGAAAAAAGATGGAAAATCTATGATTGTAATATTATGATCTAGACATAAAATTATCAAGTTATTTATTAAACATTTTATCACAAAACATAGTTAAGTATTTATTCAATGTATTGGAATTTACTTGACAATATTCCATGTTAAAGGTTATTTACCCCATTAGAAGGGAAGCTCCACCACGTTAAATTAGATTTGTTTATCAAACCATATTCACTAGATATGGACGTTGCCTAACAGCGTGCATCCAAATGCCCGTGAAGTTAGTCTAAAACATGAGATCGTGAGCGTTTATAATATCTGAACCAAGGCATAAAGGTCTATGGGAAATAATGACTTTACATATGAGCAAGAAACTCAAGAGTTGATAACTCTCGCAAGGAGCGGGACTCATGAGAAGATAATTGAATTTTTACAAAATGAGAATAAAGGGAAACTCCTGGATGCACCAGCAGGGACAGGCATATTGGCAATGAAGCTTAAGGAATTAGGTTTTGATTGCTACGGTTGTGATATAAATGAAGAAGGATTCAAAGTACAAGATGTAGAATTCAGAGTGGGTGACTTGAACAAGAGTATACCTTTCGAGGCAAATTATTTTGATTACATTACGTGTATCGATGGTCTGGAGCATCTGGAAAACCCGCACAATGCAATAAGAGAATTCAAAAGGCTTTTGAAAAAAGGTGGGAAATTGTTTATATCAATACCTAATTATTTGAATATTGAAAGAAGGATGAAATTTCTCTTAACAGGTTCCTTTACAAAACCAGTAAACCAGGAGATGTTTAAGGAAAGATTTGATTGCAATACAGCGATGATGCATATTAACTTAATTGGATACCCACTCTTGAGATTCTTGTTAGAAAGTAACAATTTTTGCATAACGAAACTAGATATAGATAAACCAAAACCGAAAATGCTCTTTCTGTCTCCCATTACAGCATTGATAAAATTATATTGCTGGTTTTGGCCAAAGAAGGCAAAGGAGAGATACTGGTTAAAGGAAACACTTTCTAGAGAGATCCTTTTGGGTGGAAATACATTGATTATTGTTGCGGAGAAGTAAAATGGAGAGTTATTTCAAAGACAAGAAGATATTGATAACTGGAGGCCTGGGCTTTATTGGAAGCACTCTTGCTCATCGACTTGTGAGGATGGGAGCAGATATATACCTTATAGACTCCTTGATACCAGAATACGGAGGGAACAATTTTAATATTGATGGTATTGAGGATAAGGTAAAGGTTAATATTGCTGATGTCAGAGATAAACATAGCATGGATTATTTGGTAAAAGGAAAGGACGTTATATTCAATCTTGCGGGAACATTAAGCCATATAGACAGTATGAAAGACCCTTTTACCGATCTGGAGATTAATTGTAGGAGTCAACTATCAATCCTGGAATCATGTCGCAAGAATAACAAAGATGTAAAAATTGTCTTTGCTGGCACAAGAGGGCAATACGGTAAAGCAAATTATTTACCTGTGGACGAAAAGCACCCGATGCACCCGACTGACGTAAATGGAATTAATAATGTAGCAGGAGAGTCATATCACATCTTATATAATAATATTTATGGTATAAAAGCTGTTTCTCTTAGGTTAACTAATACCTACGGACCAAGGCACCAGATGAAACATCACAAACAGGGAATAATTAATTGGTTTATAAGACAATTAATTGATTGCCAGACCGTAAAATTATATGGTGACGGTAAACAAATTAGAGATATTAATTATGTTGATGATGTTATAGAGGCTTTACTGTTGGTTGCTTGTAGTGAGAAAGTTAACGGTGAAGTCTTCAACCTTGGAGGTATCCCGAAAAGCTTGGTAGATTTGGTAAAGATAATGATAAGTGTGTATGGTAAAGGCAATTACGAATTAATCCCATTCAGGGAAGATCTCAAAAGGATAGAAGTAGGGGATTATGTTGCAAATTATGAAAAGATTAAGACAACCGTTAAGTGGCAGCCAAAAACTTCATTAGAGGAGGGATTGAGATTAACATTTGATTACTATGAGAAATACAAAAAGCATTATTGGTAAAGAAAAAACTAACACTTCGGAAGTGCCTTTTTTCGATCTAAGAAGACAGTGCGAGAAGTTGAAGGTAGAACTTGAAGATGCATTTCGCAGAGTTTTTGAAAAAGGTAATTTCATTTTAGGTGAGAATGTTAGATTATTTGAAGAAGAGTTTGCAAGTTATTCCGATACAAAATTTGCTATAGGTGTAGGTTCAGGCACAGAGGCATTACATCTCTCCTTAAAAGCCTGCGGGGTCGGACCTGGTGATGAAGTAATTACAGTTCCAAACACAGCAGTTCCGACCGTTTCTGCTATATCTTTTGCGGGAGCCATGCCGGTATTTGTAGATATTACACCTGATATCCACACAATAGATGTTGAAAAAATAGAGAAAAAAATAACAAAAAAAACAAAGGTAATCCTGCCCGTGCATCTTTATGGCCATCCGGCAGAAATGGGACAAATATTGAAATTAGCAAGGGCGCACAATCTAAAAGTTATAGAAGACTCGTGTCAGGCTCACGGCGCAAAATATAATGGTAAAGATGCTGGAACCATTGGGGACCTGGGTTGCTTTAGCTTTTATCCCACAAAGAATCTGGGTGCATACGGAGATGGCGGAATGGTGGTCACAAGCGATGGGGAGTTGTATGAAAAACTTGTAATGCTTAGAAATTACGGTGAGGTGAAAAAGTTTACTTCGAAGATTGAGGGGTTTAATTCTCGATTGGATGAAATTCAGGCCGCCATCCTTAGAATAAAATTAAGATATTTGGATGAATGGAATAAAAGGCGCGGAAATATAGCAGAACTCTACCAGCAGTTACTCAAGGGTTCAGATATACAACTCCCTCATGAAAGAGAATGGGCAAAACACGTTTATCACCTTTTTGTAATAAAGGTAAATAAACGAAATGCCTTAAGACATTATCTTGAAGAACATGGAATCGGCACACAAATACATTACCCCATTCCCATTCATCAACAGGAAGCATATAAGAAACTTGGATACAAAGAAGGCGATTTTCCAGTAAGTGAAAAGAATGCGGAGGAAATACTGTCTATACCCATTTATCCGGAACTAACAACGGTAGAAGTTGAAACCGTTGCTAGGTGTATTAAGGAGTTTCATGATGGCTGATGTTAAGGTATCTGCGTGCGTAATGACTTTCAATAATGATGATTTAGTTGAAGACTGTTTAAAGAACATTGAATGGGCAGATGAAATCATTGTTGTCGATTCCTTTAGTACAGATAAAACTGTTGATATATGCCGTAAATATACAGATAAGGTTTATCAAAGAAAGTGGCCGGGGTTTAAGGACCAGTCTAACTACACTGTGAGCCTTGCCAGTTATGAATGGATTCTTTTTATAGATGTAGATGAGAGAATTTCTCCCGAGCTTTATGAAGAAATACAGTTGCATCTCAGGGATAATTCGAATAGCTGGGATGGTTTTTACTTTCCGCGTAGAACGTTTTATCTGGGGAAATGGATTAACCATGGAGAGTGGTATCCTGCGTATGATCTTCGTCTTTATAGGAAAGGTAAGGGCCATTGGGTGAATGAACCTCATGCAAGTGTCGAGTTGGATGGTAAGGCAAAATATCTTAAGAATGATATGTGGCACTATACGTATAAAGATCTGTCAGAGCAACTTGAGACTATTGATAAATATACAGGTATGAGTGCTGTGGAGATGGAGAAAGAAGGTGTAAGATTTATCATTCTTCAACTTATATTCAGACCTTTTTTCAGATTCATCAAGGGATACTTTTTTAAACGTGGTTTTCTGGATGGGATTCCTGGTTTAGTATCAGCAATTACAACGTCATTTTACGTCTTCATGAAATATGCAAAATTGTGGGAATTACGCATAAAGAATCAGACACGAGTTGACACAAATAAACACGAATAATAATGAAATGTTTCCACTCCTCGCAGACAGTACAACAAATTGTCATTCCCGTGGCATTGCCCGCATGGCAAGCAAACAGGGAATCTAGAAATAGTTGTTATGAGAGAATACGAGTTCTGTGGTGAATTATTAAGAAAATGAAAATACTTCATCTTTTTAGTGATTGGAAATGGACTGGCCCGGCAGAGCCTGCACTTAACCTTTGTACAGCCTTAAAAAAACGTGGACATGATGTTACCATTGCCTGCGGTAAGGCTATTGACGATTACCCATTTCCTCCTGATTCAGAGTCTGTTGAGAAGAGTGCATACGAACGTGGCTTTGTGCCTGTTACCGAATTTAATTTGAGCAAGCATTTCAGGCTTTTTAAGGCTATTGATGATATTAAAAGGTTATCAACCTTTATGAATGATGAGAAGTATGACATAGTTCATGTTCATCGTAATCAGGACCATTTGATAGGGGGGATAGCTGCGAGACGTACGGGAAGATATTTACCTGTTGTGCGTACGAGTCACGATGGAGTTGCATTGAGGAAGAACTTGCGGAATAAGGTTTGTTTGACCCAACTTACTGATAAATTAATTGCTGTTTCAGAAAAGGCAAAAAAGGCAGATATGAAGAATTTTGGATTGCCCGAAGAAAAGGTGATTATGATTGATGCCTCTGTAGATTGCGAGCGTTTTAATCCGGGGAATGGACATCTTGACCACAGGGATAGGTTTGGAATAAGAAAAGACGACGTTGTAGCAGGTATTATTGCAAGGATTCAGACCCACCGTAGATTCGACGTACTCTTAAAGGCAATAAAAATCGCATCGCAAGAAGATTCCCGATTACGTTTATTTGTCATAAGCAGAGGGACTAAGGAAAAACAACTGCTGATAGAACCAGCCAGGGCAATGGGATTGGAGGATGTCGTAATCCATATTGGTTATCGTACGAAAGATTATGTAGAAGCCGTGTCATGTATGGATTTTGATATTTTTTTGGTTCCCGGTACTGACGGTTCCTGCCGTGCCGTCAGGGAAGTGATGGCGATGGGGAAGCCGGTTATAGCTGCTAATCGGGGTATATTGCCGGAAATTGTTGATGATAAAGTTACGGGTCTTGTCATTGACGACACACCGGAAAACCTAGCGGCAGCTATCCTGAAGTTAGTCAAAGATGAGGGCATGAGAAGGAAAATGTCTGAGGCATCATTGAAAAAGGCACAGGATAAATTTTCCTTAGAATCTATGACAGAGAAAGTTGAGAGTGTTTATGAGGAGCTTTTACATAGGATCAAACATTGACATGTCATACAGAAAGGAAAAACTAATTCTGTCAACCGGGCAAGCCTGATGCGGAGCTGAGCGAAGTCGAAGGGGCTCAAGCTGGAAGCTTGAAGGCCGATGAGATTTTCGCTCCAGCGGATTTGTTCGGGTGTGCGAATCAGCGCGCAGCGCGATCGAACAGTTAATATAAGATATTCTTATTGTATTAAACATCTTAGATTAATAGAGAATTGAAATCAATAGAAAATAGGTCTCTACGTTGGATTAGGATTACCCGCCAGAACGACATGATCGGGCGGGTGGCGTGATTCGAAACATTTAGGTTTAATAAATCTACCCGTCAGCTCCCCCGAACTGGTACAGGCGGGTAGCCCCGGGCAGGAACGATGTTGGGCTGGTAAGATTGAACCACCAAATGTCCAGTTGATCGATTTGTTAGAGGCGGTTCATTCCATTAGTTTTTCTATGCTGTGTTTAAGTTTTGACAAATCTCTCTCAATAATTCCCCAAACAATCACATTATCTACCATATCATATCCATGGGCTAGTATATTTCTGAAGGATATTGCACCTCTGCTTCCTCCAATCGAATTAAATATTTCTTCATCTATTTTCTTTATGTTATTCAACGCTTCACCTAAAATTTCAAATTGTCTTTCAACTGCTGAGCAAAGAAAATCATCTTTATCATATTCTTCGAATGTTTTTCCTTCCACAAAGCGTTTTATCTTTTCCACCGCTTGTAATGCATCATATGAATACTTTAATATCTTTTCATCCATATATTTTAATCTTATCTCTTTCTATTGATCTTTTCAGGTATGGGTTTCTTATAGACCTTGGTGTAAGTAAATCTACTTTTTTACCAAATTTATCTTCAAGAAAGTGAAGAAACCCGAAGTACCTTTCAGATACATTTTCTTCAATGGGATCTTCAAATTCTATAATTAAATCGATATCATAGTCTTCTTTTTCTTCATTCCTGGCAATGGAACCAAATAGCTCAACATATTTGATCCTATATGTATTGCATATATCTGGTAATATTTTTTTTATGTCGTGAATAGTAATCATTTCTCTTTTATTTAACATCTAACATTTAGTATAAGATATTCTTATTGTGTCAACATCTTAGATCAATAAAGAATTGAAATCAATAGAAAATAGGTCTCTACGTTGGATTAGGATTACCCGCCAGAACGACCTTGTCGGGCTGGTAAGACTGAACCATCAAGGAATATTATAGAGAACTCTCTTCCTGTTCAAAAACCAGCTTTTCTTGTTCGTACTTTCCTGTAGTTTCTTCCAGTTGTTTGTAAAGTGTATCTATACTGGCTTGTGTTTGCTTTACCGATCTTGACAGTGTTGTTATGGTGTTTCTATCCTGTTCCTGGGAGGCCTTGATCAGGGATTCATTATCATTGTTTAGTTGTTGTTCCATTTTTTCTATATCTTTTTCGAGTTTCTCAATCTTCTTTTTATAAGGTGTCAGTGTTTTTGAACGTCTGGTAATAAATTCAGCGCGTACTTTTCTTGTATCCTTCCTATTAATAGCCTTCACTGATTTTCCACGACGTTTGGGTGATTTTTTGCCGAACGTAATACTCTCCTCGTCTTCCCAACCAACCTGTTCTAGAAATTGAGAGTATTTACCTTGAAAAGGAAACACTCGGTCATGTTGAAACACTATCAGCTTGTTTGCAATCCTGTGGAGTACGTATTCATTGTGTGTGACCATAATTACGGCGCCCTCAAACGTATTGATCGCATCTATCATGGCCTCGCATGACTGCATGTCGAGATGGTGCGTGGGCTCGTCAAGGAGAAGAAGATTAGATGGTGTTACGAGTATCTTTCCCAGCAAGACTCTGCATTTCTCCCCACCGGATAACACCTTAATCTTCTTAAGGGCATTGTCACCGGAAAACATCATAGCGCCGCAGATATCCCTGATCCTTTTCCTGTCTATATTAGAATTATTCAAGGATATTTCTTCTTCAACCGTAAGCTTATTGTTGAGACTTGCCGTATTGGCCTGTTCATAAAAGCCAATTTTAGCCTGTGGGTGGTTTTTGATCTCACCCTCTAGAGGTAATAACTTCATGGCCAGTAACCTTAATAAAGTTGTCTTACCTTTACCGTTTTGGCCTACGATACAAATCCTGTCTCGATTCTCAACAGCAAATCCGAGTTGGTTAAACAAGTAGGGGGGGTCGCCATTATAAGAAAAAGCTATATTACGTGCCTCTTGTACATATTTGGCCTGAAAAGGCGCTGAGTTGAACGAGAATGAGAAAGTGGGAATTTTTTCAAGCTTCTTGATTCTTTGCTGTTTTTCAAGTGTTTTTATGCGCGATTGTACCAGACTGGCATGACGTGCTTTTGCCCTGAAACTGTTTATAAACTGTTCTGCCTGTTTCCGTTTTTTTTCATCGTTGAGGCGCCGCTTTTCGTGGATTTCATCTTCTTTTGCGATTCGGTCATAGTAGTCTTCTGTAGAACCCTTAATCTTTTTCACTTTGGAACGATGAATACCTATTATGTGTGTTGTGACATTGTCCATGAAACCTCTATCGTGGCTTATTACGAAGACTTCATTTCGCCACGAGTTCAAAAAGTTTGTAAGCCAGCGAATGGAAACAATATCCAGGAAATTGGTTGGCTCATCGAGTAAGAGCAAGTTTGGCTCAGATACCAGGACCTTTGCCAGGTTCAGGCGTATCTGATAACCACCCGAAAATTCGGATGGTTTGCGATGAAAATCGCTTTCTAAAAATCCAAGACCCGATAGGATTTTTTTGACTTTCCAATCGTCCTCTTTCTGGCTTTCTGGTAACCCACAGCAACCCTCTTCAAGTACCGTTGGCCGGGTAAAGTGGATATGTTGGTTCAGGTATCCTATACGGTAATCCTTTGGTATCTTAATAGTACCTTCATCATATTGTTCCTGCCCTGTAAGAAGACGAAAAAGAGTGGTTTTGCCGTGCCCATTTTTACCTACCAGCCCAACACGCTCGCGGGAGTTAAGATTAAAAGTGACATTGTCAAAGATGATGTGAGTGACGAATTGTTTGCTTAAGTTTAGTACTGAAATCATATTTAAGGCCTAAAATAATCATAATACATTTATCTTGTCTGCATTGCAAAGTGTGTCTTATATTACAAAAAAATATGAATATGGTCAAAAATTTTCTAAGTGACCGTAAAAGAGAAAGGGGGGGGGATATTCTGTACGAAGTCTTTAATTATGCCTAAGTTGAGAGATTTCAGTATAAGTCATAATCATGTCTGTCATTGCGAGCACCTGAAGGGTGCGTGGCAATCTCTCAGGAAAACAAGATTGCTTCAGCTTCGCTTCGCAATGACGTTAAAAATATCTCAATTTAAGTATGGGCTAGTACGTGCGGTGTGGAATATAGCCTTGTTTGTGTCAGGTTATATAATTTTCACTTCCAAACCAAATAATCTTCTATGGCAAGATAGTCAAGTCCACAGCCGAAAAACGTCATTATTGCATCACGGGGTGTACATACTATGGGCTGACCTGCCACGTTGAAACTGGTATTTAGAATAGCAGGTACTCCTGTTATCTTTTTAAATTCATTGATTAAGTCCCAGTACTTCGGGAATATTTCTTTTCTAACCGTTTGCACTCTTACAGTGTTATCTACATGTGTTGCTGACACTATATCAGGGACTTTTTCCTCAATAGCCTGAAATGCAATTATCATAAATGGGGATTGGTAGGGATTTTTTACGTAATCAGCATAATCTTCCTCTAGAAACGACGGTGCAAATGGCCTCCAGGGTTCCCTCCCTTTTATGCCTTTGTTTACGATATCCTTCATATCTTTATTTTTTGGATTTGCGATGATGCTTCTACCGCCAAGAGCCCTTGGGCCAAATTCCATCCTTCCCTGAAACCAACCTATAGTCTTGTTTTCTGCAATCAGTGTAGCAGCTTCTTTAGCTATATCGTTGCAGCGTTTATAATTGTTTATTTTGAATCTTTTTAATTCATGTTCAACCTCTTTGTTAGTGTAATCCGGGCCATAATAGGGATGTTCGAGGACAATATTGGGCCTGTGTCCCACAACGTCCTTGTAGACACTTAAGGCTGCCCCTAATGCAGTGCCTACATCGTGAGCGGCAGGCTGAATAAATATATTATCAACATGGTCTGACCTTAGGAGCACGCCATTCATTGAGCAGTTTAGGGCACATCCGCCTGACATACAGAGATTTTTAAAACCCGTGATGTTATAGAGATAAGAATTCATCTGCAGAGCTGCCTTCTCAAGTGTATGCTGTACGGTAGCTGCCAGGTCTTTGTGATGCTGGTTTAAGTCTTCCCCTTTTTCTCTCGGCGTGATAGTGGAAAGGTATTTCTTAAAGCCCTTCTTATCTATTACGGGGATATCATTATCCCAATCAATAAACTTAAATTCATCTTCAATTGGTTGTCCGTAAGCTGCAAGGCCCATAACCTTACCCTCATCGCTGTGGAACTTAAACCCTAATATTCTCGTGATCTCACTGTATAAGTGTCCCCAGCTGTTTTTGTTTGGTATAGACTTTACAACCCTGAATTCATCTCCCTCTCCAATCGCCAGGATGCCGGATTCGCTGCCTCCGTAACCATCAAGGGATATAATATTTGAGTAATCAAATCCTGAGACGTAATATGAACTTAATGCATGGGAGATATGATGGTTTACGAATCTCATCTTTTCTTCCTCATGTCTGAAAGGCAACTGTTTTAACAAAAAGTCCCATGCGTACCTTTTCTTCTTTTTATGCCTTTTAGAGGATTCCCATCCTATAGCAATATAATCCACATCATCCAGCGTAACCCCGGCCTTTTTAAGACAAAATTCTATGGACTTGTCGGCAGATACCCTTGGTGAATGTTTAAATCTATTGAACCTCTCCTCCTCTACCATAGCAATCAGCTTATCATCTACGAGGATACATGCGCCGTTATTCCATGAGATGGGATGCGTAATTCCCAGAATTATCATATCTTACTCCTTTTCTGTGCATGGATTACTATGATATCGCAAGACCCTAACATCGCCAGAATGAAATTAAACATCTTTATCAGTACCTTTAAGTGTGACAATTTAGAAAGCAACCTGTACTTTCCGTCCTTGAGATTAAGTAAGCTAAGTTTTAACGTTGAATTACGTCTATCATAAAAAATCTTTTTAACTTTGAATCCTGCCTTATCTAACATCTTAGTAATTGAATCAGTAGTAAATGCGATTAGGTGGACGGGGAGTTGTAGTCCGTACCAGTACTCCTTAAAGTTCTTTGCAACAAAACTGTCTATATTCGGTACTGATATTACCAGGAGTCCGTCATTTCTTAAAATTCTTTTTGTCTCTTTTAGTGTTGGTATGGGTTCGTAAAGGTGTTCCAGTGAGTGCCACATAGTTATTACATCAAAAAATTTATCCTGATATTTACAATCCAATAGATCACCAGTTGTTACGGTTAAATGAAGTTCATCTCTTGCATATTTTGATGCTCCTGGATTTTGCTCAATACCGTATGTTTGCCAGCCTTGCTTTTTGAGGGATGTAAGATAGCGTCCATTTCCACAGCCAATATCAAGTATCTTCCCTTCACCTGAGAATGGTATAATATCCAATCTTGAACGATAAGTTAAATAGAAAACCCACAAAAGGATTTTCTTATAAGAACTCAATCCTTTTCTATCCTCTCCCGGGTTACATGGATAGTTGTAGAAATTTATTCGAATTAGGTTACTTATATTCTTTTTGGAATCCATCCATTTTTCTAAAAAGAAATTCTTGTTTTTTGGTTTCTTACCTTTTCTGGGTACGTGTGCGTAATAATCTTCTGAATAATAGTAACCAATCTGTTGTTTAATTGGTCTGGGATTAAGATATTGTAGTCCACAATTCTTACACTTTACCAGCCTGAATACATCATTTCTGTTCTTGTCTGCAGTTTCAAATGGATGAGAGGTGGACGTATTTCCACTATGACTAGTTATGATAGTCTCGTGTGTATCTTTACCACATAGATAGCAGGGGATATATTCTAGTTCTTGTTTTACCTTAAACTGTGTATTTGGCATTAATAATCCTGGACTGACAAATATTAGAACACCTTGCGTTTTTCATGATGGTAAGTTTGAACGTCTCTGAAATTCTACAACTTATAGAAATTATAGTTGCTTATGCCCCGATTTTTGTATTGAGGAATTGATATTTGTGTTAAAATAATACAATTTTTAAAATTTATCAAACACAATATCGTACTATTTAGTGTAATTATTTCCCTTTTGCATCGTGTTTCAAAGATTATGGAATCATGTCCGCATTTTTAGCCTGAGAAAATTGTATAATCTTCTTATGGCTAAATTTCAGTTTGCAATAGGTTCTGTACACCTTTATTACTATCCTGCCAGGATCATTATAGAGTCAGGTAATGTATGCAACCTGCGTTGTCCTCTTTGTCCTACAGGGCAAAGAGATGTTTCGGCCAAAAAGGGTTTACTTTCCTTTTCTGATTTTAAACGATTCATAGATGAAATAGGCAAAAACCTGGTCTTAATCAGGTTATATAATTGGGGTGAACCTCTCCTTAATAAAGATTTTGTGAAAATGGTGGAGTATGCTAATGGGAAAAAAATAGCCGTAAAAATGAGCACGAATCTGAGCCTTCCCATTGAAGATTCACAGGCTGAAGCCTTAATTAAGGCCAGCTTGCAAAAGATATATGTTTCTTGTGATGGTGCAAGCAATTCAACATATTCAACCTATCATATCGATGGTGATTACGATAAAGTTATATCAAATATGAAGCTTTTACTTGAAAAAAAGAAACGGTTAAAGAATCGCTATACTGAGATAATATGGTTGTTTCATGTCTTCAGACATAATGAGCACGAGATTGGAAAGGCTAAGGAGATGGCAAAAGGTATAGGCATAAAGCTGGTTATAAATAAAATGCGTACTGATATGGGCAAAGAAATATTTGAGACCGCTGAAAAATCTATTGAGCGTGATTCAAAATGGTTACCCGTAAATCCAGAGTACAACATTTTTAACATGGCTGAAAAGAAACCGAAGACTAGATTTAGTTGCGATCTATTATGGTCCGAAACCGTAATCAACTGGGATGGTTCCATATTGCCATGTTGTTCTGTATATAGCGAAACACATTCTTTTGGCAATATTAAGGAAGATTCATTTAAGAACATCTGGAATAACGAAAAATACGTATCAGCACGAAACGAAGTTCTTGGTCGCAAAAACAACACAGAAACAGTTTGTCATATTTGTAAGGTTAATGGTTATTTATACTTATAGTGTGTGTAATTAGATTATATATGATATATACCTTTTCTTGTTGACAGATAATTTGGTTATTAATATCATTTCATTTTGGGTAAAAAAAGCGTATGAGTTGGCGGCTGGAAGAAGTTAATTTATCAACACATTTCTTATATATTTTTATCACTCGTGTAGGTTGTTCTACTGCTCTATTTGCATAGTCTGAACGGGCAAGTGTATTGTTCCGGAGGAGATGCGTAATTCTATTTCTTAATCTATGTCAATAAATGAGATTGTAGTCTTAATAGGCTTCATACTGGGCTCTATCCTCCATACAGTGCTTTCAATCCTTATAGTGCAGAGGAAAAATAAGAAGGGGAGTGAGCTTGTCTTTTTATTCCTGGTCATAAGCGTGGCAATGTGGCATTACGGCAATGCCATTTCCCTTTTCAGTATAATGCTGCTAGGGAAAAATATTCCCCTAATCAATCAACTATCAAGTGCGGTTGCGTGTATGGGAATGGGTTTGATGCCAAGCCTCCTTCTGCATACTGCGATATTATTTCTTTTAGAAAGTGGTTGGAATATAAGAAAGAATATAAGATTATCTATTGTTGCCATAATCTACCTTCCTATTATTCCACTTTCGTTAATGACCAGGAGCATAATACTTTCAGAAGAAACTCATATATTGATGAATGTATCACCTTATGTTAAGCTTTTTGTTACGTGGTTGTTATTTTCGATACTTATCACAGCTGTTATCTCCCGCATACTTTCGACCAAGGTAGAAGAGATAGAAGAGCAAAAATTTCACTTTTCTATTTTCTGGATTCTTATATTCATCGCAATTCTTGTTGCATTTACAGTCCTTTTTGAAGGCAGAACAATTTCATATGTTGGTGATTACCTGGTCTTGGCTACAATGCTTTCTTCAATCTTTCCAAGCATTATATTTTCTTATTATGTCTATCGCTATAATTACATGGAGTTTGTTCTCAGGCGAAGCGTGTTTTATTCCTTTTTGGCACTAATGGTTATTTGCCTTTATTATTTTGGGGTAAAACAATTAAGCAAATATCTTGAACTTAATTATCTAGTTAATGCGAAGGTGTTAGAGGCTGTGTTTGTTATAGCATTGGTATATTGGTTTCCAAAATTGAAAGAAAAGGTTCAGGGTTTAATGAGGAGACTACTTTTTAAGAGAATAGCGGACAGCGAATACCTTTTAAATGATTTGAGTCATCAGATTAGTGCTGATTCATTAATAAACTTATCACTTTTGTTGGAGAACGTAGTAGAATCAATTAAAAAGGCAACTGCAATTAAAAACGTTAACATAATGTTTTTCAAAGGTGGAAGAACACAGGTTATCGGATATGGGAAGGATGCTTTTATAACAAGTTACGATATCGTAAACATAATTAAAAATTTTGATAAGGGTGAAATTGCAGTGCTGGACAGGCATGAAATTACAGATGTGACTATAATAAATGAGATGAAACAGTTAGACGTATTCTTCATATTCCCAATTTTTAAGGATAGAAAGCCAATAGGTTTGTTAACTCTTGGTAAGTCCAGAAGGGGATTACGATTGCCAGCCGATAGCCTTGAACAGTTGATGCTCATTGCAAACCAGATAAGTTCGGCAATAGCGAAGGCCGAGCTTATAGAGGAAAAACTACAGCTGGAAAGAAAAATGTATGAAAACGAAAAACTATCCAGCCTGGGTAGATTATCTACCAGTGTTGCTCATGAGGTTAAGAATCCCCTGAGTTCAATCAAAGCAATTGTCCAGGTTTTAGGCGAGGATTTTAAAGGCAAGGTCGAAACACAGAAAAGCCTTTCAATAATTGTTGAAGAAATAGACCGCCTGACAAAAGTTGTAAATCAACTTTTGGAGTTTGCTAAACCTCAAAGGGATAACAAAACTGATATTAAAATTGATGATGTAATAAATAAAGTACTTGTAGTTTTAAGACATGAAGCAAATATGAGCAACATTGATATACGATTGGATGTTTCGGATGATTTACCTGTTATCAATGCCGATGAGGAATCGTTAAAGGAAGTCTTTTTTAATATTATTCATAATGCCATTCAAGCTATGTCTGCTGGGGGATGTTTAACAATATCAGCTAGTAATGAACAAGAAAGTGATTATATTAAGGTTATCTTTAAAGATACAGGAACAGGTATCTCTAAGGAAAATATCGATAAAATCTTTGAACCGTTCTATACGACTAAACAAGCAGGTACTGGTCTGGGACTGGCAATTGTTAAAAGGAAGCTTGAAGAAACGGGAGGAATGGTTCATGTGGAAAGTACGAATTCAACTACAAAATTTACAATTAAGATTCCAACATTAACATCAGAGGGAGTTTTAGTAGGTAATGCCACAGGTTAGGCTACAGATTTACGCATATTATGGAGTAATCCTATGAAAAGATTAGTATTAATAGTGGATGATGAAAAGGCAGCAAGGTTTGGTATGAGAATGGCTTTGGAAAAAGACGGCTACAGCGTCTTGGAAGCCAACGACAGTACTTCAGCTTTTGACATAATAAGGACAAAGAACCCAGCTCTAATTTTTCTTGATATTAATATGCCGCAAGTTAATGGGATCCAGATACTGGAAAAAATAAACTCTTTAGAGAACCCTCCTATGGTCGTTATAGTAACCGCTTATGGTTCTGAAAGAACAGCAGTGAATGCCATGAAAAAAGGTGCTTATGATTATATTGCAAAACCATACGAAATCGATGAGCTTAGATTAATCGCTAAAAATACATTTGAAAAACTCGCCCTTGAGGAAGAAAATGCCCGGTTACGTTCTGAGATTGATAGACTGGTGCCAATGGGAGAAATAGTGGGTAGAAGTCAGGTAATGGAAGATGTGTTTAACAAGATTGAGAAGGTTGGGCCGTCTGATGTGACAGTATTGATTCAAGGTGAAAGCGGAAGTGGGAAAGAGCTGGTGGCTAAAGAGATCCATAAAAGAAGTATGCGTAGGGATAAACCTATGATAATAATGAATTGTGCAGCACTACCCGAGACATTAATTGAAAGTGAGTTATTTGGACATGAAAAGGGTGCTTTTACAGGTGCTGCGGAAAAACGGTTGGGTAAATTTGAACTGGCTGATAAAGGGACTATATTCCTTGATGAGATTGGAGATATGAGTCCAAACACTCAATCAAAGGTATTAAGAGTCTTACAGGAACAGAGTTTTGAACGGTTGGGGGGTACCGAAACTCTTCATGTTGATGTCAGGGTGATAAGTGCAACGCACAAAGATTTGCTTAAAGAAATTAAAGAGGGTAAATTCAGAGAAGATTTGTATTATAGGCTAAAAGTTGTTGAAGTCTCACTTCCACCATTGAGGGCTCGTAAAGAAGATATTCTGATATTGACTGATAAGTTTATACGTTTTTTTTCTGCAAAGCACAGCAAAAACGTGAAATCTATTTCGAATGAAGCAGCAAATATTTTTACAAGGTATGATTGGCCTGGGAATGTTCGAGAATTGCAGAATGCGATAGAAAGTGCTGTAGTAATGGCCAATGTCGAAACCCTCGGTATTGATGATTTTTCTGAGGAAGTTAAAAACTCAAATACTTATTATGGTTCGGGTTTTAATGTTGACTATAACTTGCCTTTCAGAGATGCAAAAAAAATTGCCGTTGAAGCGTTTGAAAGAGATTTTGTGAGCAAGAAGCTAAAAGAGAGCAATGGCAATATAAGTAAAACAGCAGAAGCTCTGGATATGCATAGACAGAGTCTACAACAGAAGATTAAAGAGTTGAATTTGAAATAGGGCTTCAAGCAAAAATAACAACTTTAATTTGTTTTGTTGTACAAAACAAATTGATTTAAGTTGACAATTGAGAGTAATTTTTTATGAGAAATGATTTTGTACATTTGCATGTTCATAGTGAGTATAGCCTGTTAGATGGTGCGTGCAGGATTAGTGAACTTGTTAGCAGGGCCAAGGCTTTAAAGATGAAGAGTATAGCTTTGACAGACCATGGTAACATGTTCGGAGCAATTAAGTTTTACGAATGTGCAAGGGAAAAAGGGATAAAACCCATTCTCGGTTTTGAGGCATATGTCGCCCAGGAAAGTAGATTCAAAAAAGAAGGAGGTCAAGAGCACATATATCATTTAACGCTTTTAGCGGAGAATAATGAAGGATACAAAAATCTGTTAAAATTGACCACATCATCATATCTAGAAGGCTTTTATTACAAACCTAGAGTTGATAAAGAAATATTAAATGAATATTCGAAAGGCATAATCTGCTTAAGTGGGTGTATGAAATCCGAAATAAATCAAAATCTATTAAATAATGATTATGATAAAGCTTTAAAATCAGCATCTCGATACAAGGACATCTTTGGTACAAATAATTTTTTCATGGAACTACAAGATAATAAAATTGAAAGACAAGATGAGTTAGTAAATACGGCTATAAGAATCAGTCAAGATTTGGGTTTGGAAACAGTTGTTACAAATGACGTACACTATATGAAACCTGATGATTTCTTTGCTCATGACGCACTCTTATGTATAAACACAGGAAAGTCCTTACAAGACACCAAAAGAATGCGTTTTGCCACCAATGAATTCTACTTTAAGTCTCAAAAACAGATGGAAGAAATTTTTAAAGATATGCCAGAAGCGTTAATGAATACATCATTAATTTCAGATAGATGCGACGTTGAGTTAAATTTAAACGAAATGCACTTACCCAGGTTTCACCCGAAGAAGGATTCAAGTTGTTATAAACCAGGTATCACGAATTCACAATTTCTGAGAGAACTTTGTAGACACGGCGCATTAAAAATATACAAGAGGATAGATAAAGTAATAAAAGAAAGATTAGAACATGAACTCGAGGTGATAGAGGAGACTAATTTTGTTGACTATTTTCTAATCGTTTGGGATTTCATTGATTTTGCAAGAAAGAACCATATACCAGCTGTTGCACGTGGTTCGGGTGCAGGTAGTTTGGTCGCTTATGTACTTGGAATTACAAATATCGATCCTATAAAATATGATTTACTGTTTGAAAGATTCCTCAATTCTGAAAGACTTTCAATGCCTGATCTGGATATTGATTTCTGTGCCGAGGGAAGAGATAGGGTAATTCAATATGTACGAAATAGATATGGAGGTGACAAAAATGTAGCTCAGATTGTCACCTTTGGTACTATGAAGGCTAAAGCAGTTGTTAGAGATGTAGGCAGAGTAATGGACATACCATTGCCTGTTGTTGATAAAGTAGCAAAATTAATCCCATCTACTCTGGGTATTACATTACAGGAAGCTCTTGAGCAAGAGCCAGAATTAAGATCCATGCATGAAAATGAGAAACAGATTCAAGAACTGTTCAATATTTCTTCAAAGCTTGAAGGATTACGCAGACATGCTTCTACACATGCAGCAGGTGTGGTCATTTCCGACGAACCATTAACTAACTACATTCCTCTGGCTAAAAATCGTGACGTAGTAATAACACAATTTGATGACGTTACCCTTGTGGAGAAGATTGGCCTGTTAAAGGCAGATTTTCTTGGAGTGAGAAAACTCACTGTTATTGATAAGGCAATAAAACTGATAAAAAGTACGAAAGGCAGTGAACTAAATATCGACGATATTCCGCTGAATGATAAGAATACTTACAAATTACTGTCTCGAGGTGATGTTAAAGGTGTTTTTCAAGTGGAAACAAGTAGAGGCTTTAGAGATTTATTAAGGAAGCTTAAGCCTGAAAAATTTGAGGACATATTACCTCTTGTTGCGTTATACAGGCCCGGACCACTGCAAAGTGGAATGGTTGATTCATTTATAAATTGCCGACATGGAAAAGAGGAAATTACTTACCTTCATCCGAAGCTTGAACCATTACTCAAAGAGACATACGGTTTAATTGTATATCAAGAACAAGTAATGCGCATTGCAAACAAGCTGGGAGATTTTACCTTAAATGAGGCTGACAATTTGAGGAAAGCGATGGGGAAAAAGAAACCTGAAGTTATGGCAAGGTTTAAAAATCAATTTATCAATGGAGCGGTACAAAATAATATACCAAAAGAAATTGCTGAGAGAATTTTCGAGTTAATGGAGTATTTTGCAGGATATGGATTTAATAAATCGCATTCTGCTGCTTACGCCTTGATTTGCTATCAAACAGCCTACTTAAAAGCAAACTATCCTACACAGTATATGTCTGCTCAGATGACCTGCGAGAAACAAAATAATGCCAAAATAGTGGGTTATATGAATGAATGTCATCGGATGGGTATTGAATTATTATCACCATGCGTAAATGAAAGCTATTCTGATTTCACAATAGTTTCAGATAAACAGATAAGGTTTGGTCTGGGGGCAATAAAGAATGTTGGCGAGAAGGCGATAGAATCAATTATTTCTACAAGGAAAAGGGAGGGTAAATTCTCTTCGATATCTGATTTTTGTAAGCGCGTGGACTTGCGGCTGGTAAATAAGCAAGTAATCGAAAGCCTCATCAAGTCAGGTTGCTTTGATGCGCTACCGGGACACAGAGCTCAACTCTTTGAGGGGATAGATGTATTGTTACAAGTAGGTGCTCAGGCGAATAAAGATCGTCGTATGGGGCAGATGGGCCTTTTCAAAACGCAGGAAAAGATAGCAAATTCAAAATTACCTGATACTGAAAGATGGTCGGAAAAACAGGTACTTAAGGCAGAGAAGGAGGCATTGGGCCTCTATGTTAGTTCTCATCCATTAAAAAGGTTTAAGGAAGTAATAGAAAAATATTCAAATACTTCAACCGGAAATCTACCGGAAGCATCTGAAGGTGCTGGGGTCTTGATAGGAGGGATAATTGATAGTATTAATCGTACAACCACTAAAAAAGGCAAACCGATTGCATATTTTACAATTGAAGACATGGAAGGAATAATGAAGTGCGTATTATTCCAGAAAGAATTGGCCACCCTCAATAATCTACTTCATGCTGATGAGGTAGTTTTTATTAAAGGGAAAGTCGGTTTTAGGGATACCGAACCCTCTATCAGAGTTACAGAAATAATTACTCCGGAAGATATGGAAAAAATAATAGAGAACAAATTACCTAAGAATGCTATAATAAAATTAAAATATTCACAGATTAACGATGACCTTCTCTTTCATTTAAGAGAAATCTTATTAGCAAATAAAGGGCATTGTCCTGTATTTATAGAATTCGAGATGCCCAGTGAAAAATCTGTAAAGATAAAAACATCTGAAGAGTATTCTGTTTCTTTAACCGAAAAGGTATTTAATGGAATAGGAAATCTTATTGGAGAAGGATGTCTGACATCTCGACAGTTGTGATAATTGGATAGCACAATTGTGAATTTAATGAAATGCGCAGGAAATTGGATATGGGAAAAGAATTAACTTATGCACTCATAACACCGTATAGCTTACTGAAGAGCAGAACGGGCGGTATAATTAGCCGTCTCCTGTCGATGTCTGATTTAGAGCTTGTGGGTGCGAGAATGTATACACCGAGTGATGAATTTGTAGATGAGTATTGTAAAAGCATAGAAGCGCAGTCAATAAATCCAATATGGGAAAAAGCGCTGATAGAATATGTAAATGATAAACTTAGAAAAAACAATAAGCTTGGAATATCTAACAGGACTATGCTTCTGCTTTTAGAAGGTGAGGATGCTGTTAATGTTCTTCACAATAATGTAATCGGGCCGATTTCAGAACATTTAAAGAGTGCGGATACGATTAGGGGCACATATGGTGACTGTATTAAATTTGATGCTGGAAAAATTGAATACTTTGAGCCTGCAGTCCTTACTTCTACGGATCCAACTGTTAATATTAAACAGCTTGATTTATTTGCAAAATATGCCTTAAGCGATGGTGGTGTATTAGAAAATGTTATAGATTTTGGTAGGGACAAAAAGCCTGAAACATCTCTCGTAATCCTCAAACCTTTTGAGAAACAAGACCCACGTCCGGGAAATATAATAGATGTGATTTCAAGACTAGGCTTCTCTATGGTCGGAATAAAGCTTATCAAAATGAGTACCAAACAGGCAGAAGAATTTTATAGACCGGTAAAAGAAATGTTTTATGAGAAATTTGATGAAAAATTCAGGCCAAATTTAGTTGATAAACTAAAGTTGGCATTAAACGAACGGGATTTCCCTTTTGTTCTGAATGATAACGTTATGCAAAAACTAGTTGATCAACTTAAGGAACCTTTTATAACAGGTGAGTTTAACAACATATTAAGATACATGACGGGTAGTGATGCTTCTATTTCTGGAGATACAGAGGGAGCGAAAAAGGAGAAAAAAACTATTTGTTTCGCAATATTATATCAAGGTATAAATACAATCTGTAAGATTAGAGAGCTTTTGGGTGTTACAGATCCAAAGAAGGCAGGTCGTTCCAGTATTCGTAGGTTTTATGGATTAGACATACTAAGGAATGCAGTGCATGCATCTGATTCAATTAAAAATGCAGAAAGGGAAAGGAAAATCATCGGTTTGTGGAAAGATGGGGAATCCTGCGATGTTAAGGAAATAATAGAAAGTTATATTAAAGAATCGAATTTAGCTTTAAAATGTTAGATATTCAAACATTACATATTGGCCCTTTAGATAGTTGTTGTTATATAGTTTCTTCAAGAGGTCATACAGATGCGTTGATAATAGACCCAGGAGGAGATGTTGAAAAAGTAATTAACTATTTAGATAAAAAAAGCCTAAATCCGACTCTTTTAATAAATACTCATGGACATGGTGACCACATAGGTGGCAACAAAGAATTAAAGGAAAAATATCCAGATATTCAAATATGTATTCATAATGACGATGCAGAGATGTTAACAGATCCATTTAAAAACCTTTCGCTTCTAGGCGGAAAAAGATATGCATCCCCACCAGCAGACAGAATTTTAAACAGCAATGATAAAATTACTTTTGATGACTATACATTTGAGATTTTTCACCTTCCTGGTCATACACCTGGAGGAATAGGAATATATACTGATTCAGCATGCAATGGTGGGGCTCCAATATTGTTTTCAGGTGATACTCTTTTTGCAGGAGGCTATGGTAGAACTGATTTACCAGGCGGTAATCATGACCTCCTCGTACAATCGATAAAACATTGCATTTTTACCCTTGATGAAAAGACAATTGTGCACCCCGGTCATGGCGTATCTACAACTGTTAAAGTAGAAAAAGAGAGATTCAATTTGTGATAGATAAAGTAAATAGGGATTGAAATGATAGAAAATAAGGAAAACATAAAGGTTGTCCTCATTGAAGAGGAAATGAAGGATTCATATTTAACCTTTGCAATGAGCGTAATAATGAGCAGGGCATTACCAGATGTGAGAGATGGTTTGAAACCATCTCAAAGGAGGATACTCGTTGCAATGAATGATCTTGGCCTTGGTCCTACGTCCAAATTTAGGAAATGTGCAAAGATTTGTGGAGATACAACGGGAAACTATCACCCGCATGGTGAGCAGGTAGTATATCCTACACTTGTACGCATGGCACAAGACTTCAATTGTAGATATACTCTTGTAAACGGTCAAGGTAACTTTGGGTCAATGGATGGCGACCCTCCTGCCGCAATGCGATATACTGAAGCCAGGATGGATCATGCTTCCATGATAATGATGGAAGGCCTTAAACAGAATACAGTTGATTACATTCCAAATTATGATGAAACCCGCATGGAACCAGTGGTGCTTCCCTCAAAATTTCCAAATATTCTATGCAATGGTAGCTCAGGAATTGCCGTGGGAATGGCTACAAGCATACCTCCACATAATGTGAATGAGATATGTGATGGAATAATAAAAATTATTGACAATCCAGATGTAACTATAGATGAACTTATGGAGATAATAAGAGGGCCGGATTTCCCCACAGGTGCGCTAATATGTGGTACAAGAGGTGTGAAAGATGGGTATAAGACTGGCCGTGGCACCATAATCGTCAGGGCAAGGTCATATATTGAAACATCAAAGAGTGGTAAAAAGAGTATAGTTGTAACTGAAATACCTTATCAACTTAATAGAGATAGAATAATAGAAAGAATAGCAGAATTGGTCAAAAATGATCAGATAAAGGGTATAACAGATGTTCGGAATGAAAGTGACAGAGAAGGAAGCAGAATTGTAATAGATATGAAAAAAGGTATAGAAGAGGAAGTGGTACTTAATCAGCTCTATAAACACACAAAACTGCAGGACTCTTACAGTATAATTATGATAGCCTTAATAAACAATCGTCCCGAGACGTTGAATCTAAAACAGATACTCATCGCTTATATTGATCATAGAAAGGAAGTAATTCGGCGTAGAACATGTTTTCTGTTAGACCGTGCAGAAGAAAGGGCTCATATCCTTGAAGGCTTGAGGATTGCTCTTAAAAACATTGATAAGATTATTAAGCTAATCAAATCTTCCAAAAATACTGAAGAGGCAAGGAACTCATTAGTATCTAGCTTTTCCTTAACTGAGGCGCAGGCAAATGCAATCCTTGATATGAAACTTCAGAGGTTGACAAATCTTGAACAGTCCAAGATTGAAGAAGAATATAAGAAAATCTGTGAAAGCATTAGCGAATACAAGGCTATTCTGGCTGATGAAAAGCTTGTCTTCGATATAATTCGAGAAGACCTGTATGAAATAAAGGAAAAATTTGGAGACGCACGAAAAACAGAAATCATAGGTGAAATCGGTGTGTTTGAGATGGAGGACCTGATTACCGAAGAAAATGTAACGGTTATGATTACTCATGACGGGTATACAAAACGATTGCCAATAGACACTTATCGGCAACAACACAGAGGTGGAAAAGGTGTCACCGGTGCCGATATGAAGGAAGGTGATTTTGTTGAACACCTTTTCGTTGCCTCAACACACGATTACATACTTTTCTTTACGGATCAGGGTAAAGTATACTGGCAAAAGGTGTACGATATCCCACAGATGGGGCGCACATCCAGAGGACGTGCAATAGTTAATATTTTAAATTTAAGAAAGGATGAAAATATTACATCAATGATCCCGGTTCGCAAGTTTGATGATAGGCAACTGATTATGGCAACTAAAAAAGGAATAATAAAAAAGAATGCTCTTAGTGCCTTCGGCCGCCCTAAAAAGGGTGGAATAGTTGCTATACTTCTTGATAGTGGTGATGAACTTATAGGTGTGAAATTGACACATGGGAAAGGGGAAATTGTGCTGGGAACAGAAAAAGGAAAGGCTATAAGATTTTCAGAAGGTAACGTACGACGCATGGGACGTGCAACCCGTGGGGTGAAAGGTATTGAGTTACACGCAGGCGATAACGTTAAAGACATCGTTATTGTTGATGAAAATGCAACACTCCTAACAGTTTGTGAAAATGGATATGGAAAAAGAACAGGGTACAGTGAATACCGTGTACAACGAAGGGGAGGACTGGGGGTTATTAATATAAGGACGACGGAGAGAAATGGTAATGTCGTTGCCTTGAAAAATGTGAGAGACGAGGATGAACTTATGATGATGACAGCAAATGGAATGGTAATTCGCACTGCTATCAATTCTATCAGATCTATCGGACGTAGTACTCAGGGCGTGAGGCTTATTTCATTAAAAGGAAGGGATAAATTAGTATCCGTTGCGTCACTCGTGGGTGAAGGTAAAGAAGAAATATTGGCAGAACAAACCAAAGAAATTGAATGAAATGAGAAAGAATCTAATTATGCCGCTGAAGGAAAGAAAGAATTGTTTCATACCGCTATAGGGCCACAGTTTGTTTAATACCCACCCCATTTAGAACAATCAAACCTTTATTCACTCCTGTACATGCTTAAAATGTTGAATATGGATATTGAAGGCATGATTGGAGTAAAGATATTGCAGGAAAAGGGTTGAGATATTTTACGTTGATTATTTATCTAATTTATATTACATTAATGCATTAAGTGATTTATAGGGTATAAATTAATGAGATGGTGAGATATGTTTGAATCAATCACTGGAAGTCTTGAAACTATATTTAATAAACTGCGCGGGAGAGGTAGATTAACAGATGAAAACATAAAGGACGGCATGCGGGAGGTGAGAGTTGCACTTCTTGAAGCAGATACTAATTATAAGGTGGTAAAGGATTTTATTCAAAGGGTTACGGAGCGAGCGGTAGGGGAGGAAGTCGTTAGAAGTGTTACACCGGGCCAGCAGATAGTAAAGATAGTACAGGACGAGATGGAACATCTTATGGGTCCTGTTGATTCTAAAATACCGTTCATAGATGGCGGTGCCACGATTATAATGCTTGTTGGATTGCAGGGAAGTGGAAAAACTACTACATCTGGTAAGTTAGCAAACATGATTATGTCAAAGGGAAGGAAACCGATGCTCGTTGCCGCTGATGTACAGAGGCCAGCAGCAATTGAACAATTAAGAATACTTGGTAAACAGCTTAATATTCCGGTCTATTCAGAAAAAGGCCTTAATCCTGTCAAGATATGCAAAGGGGCTGTTAAATTTGCAAAAGCTGAAAACCGTGACGTTGTTATATTTGATACTGCAGGCAGGTTACACGTTGATGAAGAGTTAATGTTAGAGCTAAAAGAGATTAAGGGTAAAATAAAACCGACTCAGATTTTCTTTGTTTGTGATGCGATGACTGGTCAGGATGCCGTTAATAGCGCTAAAGAATTTGATACACAATTGGATTTTGATGGTGTGATTTTAACGAAATTAGATGGTGATGCCAGAGGAGGTGCGGCTTTATCAATCAAGGCTGTTACTGGAAAGCCTATAAAATTTGTTGGTGTAGGTGAAAAACTTGATAAGCTTGAAGAATTTCATCCAGACCGTATGGCTTCGAAAATCCTGGGAATGGGAGACGTAGTTTCACTAGTCGAAAAGGCTCAAGAGGTTATTGATGTCGAGGAAGCTGAGAAATTAGAAAAAAAACTTAGAAACGACTCGTTAACCCTGGACGATTTTCTTAACCAATTACAACAGGTGAAGAGAATGGGGCCGTTGAAAGATATAATTGGCATGATTCCGGGAATGGGGAAAAAAATGGAAGGGATGGATATCAACGAAAACCAACTAAAAAAGGTTGAAGCCATTATTCGTTCAATGACTCTTGAAGAGCGAATGCGTCCAGAAGCTATCGAAGGTAGTAGAAGGCATAGAATAGCCAATGGCAGCGGTACAAAAGCCCAGGATGTTAGTCAATTACAAAAACAGTTTAAACAAATGAAAAAGATGTTCAGGCAATTTAGTGGGAAAGACGGAAAATACTTGCCAACGGATGGAATGCCAGCCTATGATATGAATATTCATAGAAAGCTTAGAAGTAAGCGGAAGAAGATAAAGAAAAACAAGAAGAGAAGATAACCCCATTAGAGAACTTTCTCTAACGGGGTAAACAAAAAATAATTGATCTAAGATGTTTGAGATTTAATAAATTATAAGGAGAGCATATATGGCAGTTAGAATAAGACTTAAGAGAATGGGCAGAAAGAATAGACCTTTTTTCAGAATATGTGCATTCGATGCTCGGGAGGAACGTGATGGTAGAAGCATCGAACAATTGGGTACGTATGATCCAATGGAGAAAGAAGAGTCAAAAAAAGTAGTATTGAAGAGGGAAAGAATCGAATACTGGCTTAGCGTGGGCGCTAAACCATCGGAGACTGTGGGAAGCATTCTCAAAAAAAACAAGATACCATTCAAGAAGTAAATTAGCGGTGGAAGTGAACTAATTTACAAGTAAAAAACACCTTAATCATATGTGTTGTGTTTTAATAGGTAATCTTATGCGAATAGATATATTGACTTTATTTCCTGAGATGTTTCATAATGTATTAGAGAATAGTATCTTGAGGATTGCTCAGGAAAAAAAACTCGTAAGCTTTCATTTACATAATATAAGAGATTTCTCAACCGATAAGCATAAATGTGTCGATGATAAACCATACGGTGGTGGTGCGGGTATGGTTATAAAACCTGAACCAATATTCAATGCAGTCGAGGCTGTGGAAGCAAAAGAGGATTTGGCATCGAAAAAGATATTATTAACTCCTCAAGGAAAAACTTTTGACCAGAATATTGCTGATGACCTATCAAAAGAAGCCCGTCTAATGATAATTTGTGGACACTATGAAGGGTTTGACGAAAGGATAAGGTCTGGAATAGATGCGCAGGAGATTTCCATAGGCGATTATGTGCTTACTGGCGGAGAAATACCTGCAATGGTTATTATAGATGCAGTTGTGAGACTGGTTCCCAATGTCCTGGGAGGAAACGGATCATTGCAAAATGAGTCATTTACGAATGGGACTCTGGAATATCCTCAGTATACAAGACCTGCAGAATATAGGGGAATGAGAGTTCCTGAAATACTTAAGTCTGGTAATCATAGAAAGGTCGAAGAATGGCGAATGAAAGAAGCTATTAAGAGAACACAGGAGAGAAGGCCTGATTTGTTAGATAAAAAAACGAAAGAATAGAATAATATTTGCATAAAGGAGCCTAATCATGAACATGGTTGAATTGATAGAAAAAGAAAACATGAAAAAAAAGATACCAACATTTCAGGTCGGCGATGTAGTTGATGTTCACATCAAAATTGTTGAAGGGGACAAGGAACGCATTCAAATATTTAATGGTATTGTTATTGCAAAAAAAGGTAGTAGTATCAGAGAGACATTTACTGTTAGAAGAATAGTACAGGGAGAAGGTGTTGAGAGAGTATTTCCCATACATTCGCCAAACGTAAAAGACGTAAAAGTAAAGAAATCCTATAAGATAAGACGTGCTAAATTATACTACTTGCGTGATAAGAGTGGAAAGGCGGCACGGCTTAAAGAAAAATTCACAGGAAAGAAAAAAGACAAAAAAACAACAGGCAAAAAGAAAAAAGCTACATAGCATATATTTTATTCATATTGAATTATAATGCTAAAGATAAAAAGCAAGCAAGGTATTCAAGAAGGTCCTAAGAAGCTTTGGATAAAAGGAGAAAACTTAGCTAAAAAGTTCTTGAAAAAAAATGGATATAAGATACTTAAACGAAATTATGTAAGCAAAAATGGAGAGATTGATATAGTTGCATACGATAGGGGAACTATTGCCTTCGTAGAAGTAAAGACTCGCCTATCCGAAAGTTTTGGCCCTCCAGAATTGGCCATAACGAATAAGAAAAGAAGTAAAATTATCAGGACAGCATTAAATTATCTAATAACAAATAAAATTGAAGAAATGGATTACCGCTTTGATGTGGTTTCGATTTTATTTAAAAAAGATTCCAACAATCCGAATATAGAGCTATTCAAGAATGCGTTTACGGCAGACGGCACCTTAATTAAGTAAAGCCTTAATCACACCGGGAAGTTTCAATTATGATAGTTGATACACACGCACACCTGGATTTTCCTGATTATAAAGACGATGTTGATGAAGTAATAAAACGTGCTGAAGAAGCTGGCGTTGAATATTTTATCAATGTTGGGGTGAATGTTAAATCCAGCATAAAGTCTGTTGAACTGGCAAAACGATATAGCCGGCTTTATGCAAGTGTTGCCATACATCCTCATGATGCATCAAACGTTTCTAAGGAAGGTTGGTCACAATTGGAAGCGTTGTCCAGGCAAGATAAGGTTGTTGCAATTGGTGAGACAGGGCTTGATTATTATCGTAATCGCAGCAAGAAAGACGACCAAAAACGCTTGTTTCGCCAGCATATAGAGCTGGCAATGAAAGAAGACCTGCCCATTATAATTCATAATCGAGATGCAAGTAGTGATTGCCTGGAAATCGTTCGTTCCTATAGCAGCAAAATAAAAGGAGTCGTTCACTGTTTCAGCGGTAGTAAAGAGGTTGCAAAGGAATTTTTGAAGCTTGGTTTTTATATTTCTTTTGCAGGACCTGTTACGTTCCCAAAAGCTAATTCCTTAAGAGAAGTCGTTAAATCCGTTCCGGTGGAAAGGTTGCTTTTAGAAACAGATTGTCCTTTTCTGGCACCTCAGCCAAAAAGGGGCAAACGAAACGAACCATCTTATCTTAAATATATGATACCGGTTTTTGCAGAGTTGCATAAACTATCTATTGAAGATATTAAGAGAATAACAACTTATAATGCCAGGGAGCTTTTTGGGATTGGACAGGTTGTTAGTAAAGGTAAGATTGCGTATGTTATTAGGAACTCTCTTTATCTAAATATAACAAATCGTTGTCCTAATCGATGTGTCTTTTGTTCAAGGGAAACAAACCCATATGTAAAGGGACATTATCTAAGGCTGGAAAAAGAACCGACGTCTGAAGAACTGATTAATGCAATTGGCGACCCTTCAAGTTACGACGAAGTTGTTTTTTGTGGTTTTGGTGAACCTACTGAACGTCTGGATGAATTGAAAACAGTTGCTAAATATTTAAAAGAGAATGGCGCAGTTGTAAGGCTTGATACAAATGGTCTTGGTGATTTGATCAATGGCAGATCAATATGTGAAGAGCTTAAGGGCTTGATAGATACAATATGTATTAGCCTGAACACGAATTTTGAGAAAGATTATAAAGAACTATGTAACTCATCATTTAATGGAAAAGCCTATCCATCTCTATTTTCCTTCATAAAAAAGGCAAAGGAAAATATACCTGATGTTATGGTGTCTGTAGTAGGTATACCGGAAGTTGACATTGAAAGCTGCAGAAAGATAGCAGAAGAATTAGGCGTCCGTTTTCGTGTAAGAGAATATAATAATGTTGGATAAATTTGGTTTGAACCTGATTTATTATTCCTTTTGTACCGGAACTTATTTCTCAAGTCCTCTTTTTATGAATGTCCACTAGATTTTTTTAGGAAATTTGCTATCTTCTCCTTTACAGATTCACTAATTTCATTAAAATAAATTGCCATAACATATATATTACCCACATCGGCTTTTGATGAAGTTTTTTCAACTCTTACAACCACCCCATTGCATTCTACATATTCAGCTTCTTTCTCTTGATCACCACAGGGTAAAGCAAGGATTATCTTAAGATTGGTCATAGCGTGAATATACTTGTTTACCCGACAATTTACCCCAATACAACTTAAATCTATCGACTCCGCCGCAATAGTAGAACCATTTGTCTTTATTTCAAAGCTTATGCATTTTTTTATTCGAGGTTGCCTTCTTTTTTCTACATATTTATTTGGCTTCTTCATAATTTATATCCAATCAAAGGATAACCGAAAGATTTAATAGTGCTTTTATTTTTAAGTGTAAATGATATTATACTCATAAATTATAGTAAAAAAACACTTGGTTCTCAGTATATGATACTGGCAATAATAATGGAGTGATTAATATACAAACAAAGAGTAAACAAATCAAGTGAAAGTTGCCGATTAGCTGAGATTTTAACTAAGGGATTAGGGGTCTTAGAGATAGGATTCTCTTGACAGGATTCTTTCTCAGAAGTACTATTTAATCAAATTACATTGAGGTACGTAAAGTGCAAAACAAAAGACAAATGTTTGTTGTAGTACTCACTATGTTACTCCTTCCTTTTGCAGGCATTAGCAAGACGATTGCAAAAGATGATGGAGAAAAAGACAGCGAATGGACTGTATTGTGTTATCTCGCAGGGGATAATTTTCTGGATTGGTTTATGAAAGAGAATATGAAGGAGTTAATTAGGACGGGTTCAAGTAACAGGGTAAACGTAGTAGCTTTCCTGGATACTACAGATGACGATACGAAAATATTTGAAGTTAATAAAGATGACCTCATTCGGATACCGACAAGAATTGTAAATTATTCCTGGTCAAACAGCGAGCTTAATACGGGAGATCCTTTAACCCTTATTAATTTTGCCTCATGGGCTGTAAAGAAATATCCTGCAAAGAAATATTTTTTAATTCTTGGCGGTTATGGAGAGGGTTGGACTGGTCTTATGCACGACATGAACAATGGGCAGGGTAATATAGATATCCTTTCATTGGAAGAACTTGAGTATGCCTTGAGAGATATTACGAAAAGTATAAAAGATGTTAATAGTAAAGGGAAAATAGATGTATTAGGATTAGATGCATGTTATATGGGTATGTTGGAGGTTATGTATCAGGTTAAAGATTATGCTGATTATCTTGTTACTTCAGAAAATGAAGAGGCATTGGACGGCTGGCCATATGATAAATTGCTGGAACCTATTATGGATAACCCAGAAATGGATGGTTTGCAGTTAGCGTCAAACATAGTTGATATATATATAGATTCAGTCAAAGGAACACCCTCAAAAATGAGAAATGTCTTAACGTTATCCGTTGTGAATCTTGGATTGATAGAAGAAGTTGTAAAGGAAGTTGATACCCTTTCTTTATTGTTATTACGACTACAGAAAGAAAAACCAAGAAAGGTGATATTTGTTGAAAGGGTAACAAATAGGTTTCTTATCAGTGCACATATTGCCAATAGGTACGTGCCTTATACTGTTCTTTTTGATTTGAATGATTTTTTAGAATATTTGAAAGTTGGGTTGGTCAATAACAAGGAAGTTTCTGATTTAACACAGCGGTTATTGGAACTCTTATCGAAAGTAATTACAAAGGAGAGGCATCAAGCATTAAAGGGGACATACGACCTGGGTATTGGGGGTGTTTCTTTATATTTTGCAGGTATGGATACACAAAGTTATAGAAATAATGCCTTTTCTATTGATACACACTGGGATGAATATATAACTGAAAGGGCTTCTGCCGGACAAAATCTGAACAGAAAGAATTGAGCGTATCGAAATGAAACTCGGAGCTAGTTATTTTGGCAACAGAATATTGAAGCATGTTAGAGAAGACATGGAGAAGATGTTGGATGATGGGTGCAACTTCGTTGTTCACACGATGAGTGAACACGATATTGTCTATCATTCTCAAACCATGGTAGATATCGTTAAGGCAAGCAAGGAGGTTGGATTGGAGGTATTTCTTGATCCGTGGGGAGTTGGCAGGGTCTTTGGTGGGGAATCGTTTTCTACATTTGTGAAACAATATCCGGAATCCAGGCAAAGGTTGAGCTTTGCCGAAGGCGAAATCAAGGTGAACAAAGCATGCCTGAATGCAAAAGCCTTTAGAGATGAAATGTTGCACTGGATAGAGCTTGCCGCAAAAACAGGGGCAGATGGGGTATTTTGGGATGAACCTCACCTCTTTTACGGAGAGCTCACTGAATTATTTGGCAAGTCGCGGATGATATGGGGTTGTACTTGCCATCGTTGCAAGGATGTTTTTAAGGATAACTACGGCCATGAAATGCCCTTAGACTTTACAGATGATGTTGCGGAGTTTAGAGAAAATACCATCCTGAATTTCGTAGAATATTTATCGAATATTTCATCTACGAAGGGGTTGAAAAATGCCGTTTGCGTCTTTCCAAAAAAGGAGCCTAAATACGGAATATATCATTGGGAAAAGATAGTCAAGCTGAAAAATATAGACATATTCGGGAGTGACCCTTACTGGTTTTCTTATGATGATACAAGTGTTGAAGATTTTGTGGGAGAAATTTCCAGAGAGGTAGTACAACTATGCAATAAATACCGTAAAGAACCCCAGATCTGGATACAGGGGTTTAGGGTTCCTGAAGGGAGGGAAGAAGAGGTTTCAACTGCCATTAAGGTAGCTTATGATTCAGGCGTGAAGAATATTGCTACATGGTGTTTTGAAGCTGGAGCCTGTATGACATATATCAGTTCAGATTGTCCCGAAAAAGTGTGGGATATAATTAGTCGAAAATATAAAGAATTAAACAAAACGGTGTAGCCGCAGGTCATGCCAGAGGCAGATCTGCCTAACGGCACGACTTTTAATTGTGTTTACTACCACGTTATTGGTTAATTTGTTAAGTAGTATCTGTTGCGGAAAACCCAAATATTAAAAATGTCATTCTGAATTTATTTCAGAATCTATATGTATCAATATGTTAAGAGACCCTGAAACAAGTTCAGGGTGACAAAGTAGTGTTTTCCGCAACAGATACTAAGTAAAAACTGAAGTAATCTGAAATTCAAGTGTCATGCTGAACTTGGTTCAGCATCTAATTTAATGTTTTTTCTTTATATGTTATTCCACCCCCATTCCTAGACATGAATAGAAAGATAGAAAAGATCGCAAATAGGTCGATACAGAAAAAGAACATTTCTTATGATGAAGCCTGTTATTTGATGGAGATAAGTGGAAATGAAATTTACGACCTGTTCTACTGGGCGAATCGTATTCGATACGGTTCGTTTAAAAATGTTATCAGCTCGTGCTCAATCATAAGTGCGAAACAGGGGAGCTGTTCAGAAGACTGTAAATTCTGCTCTCAGTCTACTCATTATGGAACGGATATATCAAGCTTCCCACTAATTGAAAAAGAAGAAATCTCAGAGGCTGTAGAAAGTGCAAGGAAATTTAAAGTGAACAGTATCGGAGTTGTAACGAGTGGTTATAGTCTGGCGGAGGATAAAGATTTCAACAGGATTTGTGATTACGTTCATGAATTGTCAAAGGAAGACGGGATTCCGATCCACACCTCGATTGGTACTGTTACAAATGAAATGGCAGAGAAACTTGTATCAAGCGGAGTTAAGATGATTAACCATAATCTTGAGACCTCAGAGAAATATTTTCCGAATGTGTGTACAACACACTCTTATAAGGAGAGAGTGGAAACGATTAAGAATGCAAAAAAAGTGGGGATGGGAGTTTGCAGTGGTGGTATCTTTGGCGTTGGAGAGGGTGTTGAGGACAGATTGGATTTAGCTTTTGCACTGAAGGCACTTGATGTAGATGCAATTCCACTGAATTTCCTTAATCCCATAGAAAACACACCTTTATCTTTTGAAAAACCTTTAGATCCTATGGAGATTCTAAAAATCATAGCTGTTTTTCGCTTCATATTTCCGGATAAAGAAATAAAAATCGCCGGGGGGAGAGAGGCTAATTTACGGGATTTGCAAAGCTGGATGTTCTATGCAGGAGCTAATAGCACAATGATAGGGAATTACCTTACCACCAAAGGTAGATCAGCTCATGAAGATTTACAAATGGTAAAAGATCTGGGGTTGACACACGAAAACAATAACCACGAAAGAAATTGATTGGCACAATCTTAAAATATGATGTAGTTGGATTAGGACAATGTTGTGTCGATTACCTTGCTCTTGTTGAACAGTATCCATATGTTAATGAGAAGAGTGAGGTAAATAAACTAACTATACAAGGCGGGGGGCCCGTTGCGACTGCTATGGTTACTTTGTCGAGGTTAGGAGTTTCAACTTCATTTATAGGAAAAATTTCTGATGACTATTTTGGAACCCTTATTCAAGATAGTTTAACCGCGGAGCACGTCAACATTGACCATATTGTTGTAGAAAAAGGTGGAAGATCTCAGGTTTCCTTTATCGTAATAGAAAAAGAAACGGGTAAAAGAACTATCTTCTGGACCAAACCAACCGTAGCACCACTAAGTCCGGATGAAATAAATAAGGACATAATCAGAAATGCCAGAGTCCTTCACCTGGACGAACTTATGATAGAAGGTTCCTTAGAAGCTGCAAGGTGTGCGAAGGATGCTGGAGTAACAGTAGTAGTTGATGCTGGTAGTTTAAGAGAGGGTTCGTTAGAACTCATAAAAATGGCCGATTACGTTATAACATCTGAAGTATTTGCTAAACAGTATTATTCTAATAACTACGATGCAAAAGCTGCTGCGATGGAGTTGCTAAAAATGGGTTCCAGGGCGGTAGTAGTAACACTTGGTGATAAAGGAAGCATAACAGTTTCTAAAGAGAGTTATTTTTATCAACCAGCTTTTAAGATTAAGGCAGTTGATACTACAGGGTGTGGAGATGTATTCCATGGTGCATTTATATTTGGATTAATACAAAGATGGGATTTAAAAGAAACAATAAGATTTGCTTCTGCCACAGCGGCACTTAAGTGTAGAAATATTGGCGGTAGAACGTCAATACCAGACCTTAGAGAGGTAGAAGAATTCCTGGAAAATGAAAATGCCCTGAATTAAGCGATTTATTCCTGAAGCTCCTTAGAACAGATTTGCAGATTTATTACCTGCCCAACTTCCTGCCCAATACTTATTTTGGTGAGCCTCATTTGGCGAACATAAATCACTCATTTTAGCTCTTAGAAAAATTATGACTCTTTGTGATACATCAAATGATATAAAAAAGGAACAATCAGCTCGATTATCCAAAAACTATTCCATACATAAATATATATTGGCAGTTATAGGTATGGCCGTTGCACTTATATATTTAGTGTTTATGGCCGTATTTGGTTCCAATATTTTAAAATACTTCCTTTTATTAATAACAACAAATCAGTACATTTTAATAACACTTTATGTTTTCGTTTTTACGATTATTTTTGACTTGATAACTATTCCTCTGAGCTTTTATGGAGGTTTTATTCTTGAACACATTTTTAAACTATCTAACCAGACATTATTTGGATGGGTTAAAGACGAGCTAAAGAAGTTTTTTATATCGCTTGTATTAATTATTTTTTTAGTACAAATAATATACATATTTCTTAGAAACTTTCCAAACTCATGGTGGGTATTTACTACTATCTTCTGGATATTCTTTTCAATAATTATGGCAAAGCTTGCTCCTGTCCTTATATTTCCTTTGTTTTACAAGAGTGTACCCATAGATAAAGAAGATATTAAGGAAGGCCTTTTATCTCTTGCTGAAGGTACAGGCATTAATATTGAAGGGGTTTATAAGATAAACTTGAGTAAAAATACAAAGAAGGCAAATGCCGCACTTGCTGGTCTTGGTAGTACAAGGAGGGTTCTTCTGAGTGACACACTTATAGATTCATTTTCATTGGCTGAGATAAAATCCGTATTTGCCCATGAATTAGGCCATCATGTTTACCATCATATACGTAAGCTGTTAATTATTGGCAGTATATCAGGCTTTGCGGGATTTGCCCTATGTCATTATGTATTGACAAAGGCGATAACAATTTTAGGATACCAATATATACATGACATTGCAGCATTTCCCATTTTATGCCTGGTACTAGGCGCATTTGGTTTTATTATTATGCCGATTCAGAATGCCTATAGCAGGAGGTTGGAAAGGGAATGCGATAGATATGCTATTAAGAAGACTAACAACCCTGAGGCATTTATCTCTACAATGGATAAACTGGCAGAGCAAAATTTAGCAGACAGGAATCCAAATAGGCTTATCGAGTTACTCTTTTACGATCATCCACCCATATCCAAAAGAATAGAGATGGCAAGGAAAGAAATTTGTGTTGAACCAGAGAAGTAAAAAGGGGATTTATAGTTTTACCTAAATTAAGCGATTTTTTTATGTCGTTGCGAGGCGAAGCCGAAGCAATCTCGTTTTCCTAAGAGATTGCCACGTCCGCCGAGACGGACTCGCAATGACGGGTAGGATCATGGTTTACACATAAAATCGCTTAATTTAGATTTTAATTTAATCCCCCTTTGAATTAACAGGATATTTTAAGACTGACTATTCCTTAATGTCTCCTTCTTCCTTAATATCTCCTTCTTTTCTCTTCCATCCAAGAAGAAGGTCTGTATATTCACCATGTTTCCAGAAATCGTAAGCCTTGTGGTCGATGCCGACTTTCTTCTCCAATGTTGAAATTCTCCTGAGTTTACTTGCTTCACCTTTGATGTCTATAAGCCATCTGTCTTGTAAGAATGCACCCTTACCGTATGTTGCGCCGTACCATCCAAAGTGAGCCATTGCCTTGTATATGGCATTTGTGATATATACCAGCATTTCAAATGCCTTCTTCTCTATAAAGGATACGTTAAACATCCTGCCCTCTCCACCGGGAAACAAGCTGAAGGTGTAATGTCCAGACCAGTCAGGTGCAAGGTCCTTTGGCATTGGGTCGAGAAGTCCATCATTGTAAAGTTCTACAATTATCTTCATAGCTTCACGCCATTTTACAAAAGCTAGCTTTATTGCTTCATCAGCAGCTTCTAACTGATCTCTGGCGAACCTTGGTGAGTGACATCCGGAACAGGTCTTTATCCATGCATCGCGAGTGGCTTTATATTTAGGAGCACCCCTGTCAACAAGATGTACACCCATCCCTGTGTGGATGGTCGAAAAGCTTTGTTGATTGTGATCACCGCCTTGCATGTGGCAGTATGCACATGTGGGTGTCTGGTAGTTTTCGGGTCTCATGGGCTTTGTCCAATCCCACGAATATCCATTGCTTGCCCATAAAAGTCCATGATAAGATTGCATCCACATCTCATATTCATAATGGTCAAGGCCTCTATGACAGACTGCGCACCCGGCGGGTTTCCTTGCTTCGGCTTCTGAAAATCCATGTCTTGTGTGGCATCCATCACATGTGTTTTCAGCCTTACCGTGACAGGCAGCACAAGCCGTGACTTCTTCCGCAGGCTTTTCTACCTGCCAGGAAGATTCATTTGTACTAACATGAAATGCATGCGTATGAGAACCTGACCCACCAGCCCTGTGTCCTGCAGTTTGCTTGGGATGGCACTTGCCACATTCCTTGTATGTAGGCATTACTAACTGCATGTGATTTGAGCCATGACATGCATCACAACCAACGGTCATTTTCCAGGATGTGGCATGTTTACTTTTTTTCCACTGTGCAACGATTCCAGGTGTCTTAATCATGTGACACAGGATACACTGGTCATTTGTAAATTCGCCTTCTACCAACTGTGTAGATTCATAGTAATGCTCAGGGTCATACCATCTCATTATGGGTAAATACTTAAAAAGTTTTCCATACTTGCCTTCTCCCGGAAGCAGGTTTTCTGGACCGGTGTATTCTGCTGTTAATCCCATATGATATACATCGCCTGAATCGTCCAATCCTACCTTTAGATTAAAGATTTTAGAGGCTGCTTCCTGAAATGTTAGGTTTTTTTTGGCAGCTTTAGATGGTTCAGCCTTTTCTTCAGCCAGTACATAACCATCTTCGGAAAGGAATGATTTTGAATTAGTACGTAATATAAAAGCAATTCCAATTATTAAAACGGTATAAAATATTATCTTTTTAATATCTTCCATATGTCCTGTAACTCCTTTCTATAAATTTATTCAGTCAGAACTAACACGGCACAATGATTAGAATGACTAAAAATTCTGGTTTATCACCTCCTTTTTATTATATTTCTACAACTAAATTGATACGACATCTATTAATGATGGATCATCAACCCCCAGGCCCAATTTTGCAGCGGTATTGATATATTTTGGTTCTCTCCCTGCCTCTTTAAGTGACGGCATATTTACTTCTTTTCTCTTATCCTCGATGATTTGAGTTCCGATACGGTCAAGAGCCACGGGATCTGTTCCAACCAGGATTCCTCTGTAGTCCCATGCCCATTGGGGTTTGAAGGATGGGCCACCATTGTATTGAGCTTTCAATGCATCGCAGATTATTAATCTTAATTTACCCTTAATGTATGGATGAGTATTAAGGTCAGCTATATAGGGATTGCAATTTCCGTCGTGATATTTGTTGGGATTATGTATGACTCCAAAGAAGTTTTTCATCCCTATTGATGTACCTGCTAAGTCATGATCTTTCAAGACGGGTACGTTTATTATTGCTGTGCAATATGAGGAAATTATCTGACTAAAACAACTCCCCACACTACCAATAACCTGTGGTTGAGGGTCATAACCACTTTGTGGAAGATCGTCAGTACCAAAACACTTAATACTGTTTTTGCCTTTTCTGATTTCAAATCCCGCATCCTTCAATTCTTTGTTAAATCTTTCAAATATTACTATATTGCCTTCTCTTACGCCTGCAGACTTTAAACCAGTTATAATAGCCTCAATTAATTCAACATGTGGAGAAAATCGCTTCCCTGCTAAACAATTAACCTTTATCCCCACAATGTCATTTTCGTTGAAGAGTTTTCTCCATGCATCAGATGGTTTTTTCGTATCAGTAATTTTTTCTAATGCACTATCGATAACCTTTGTAATAAGAGAAGTGTCTGCCTTTCCATTAACGTTTATGAGTCTTTTTTCTTGTGCAAGTATTACTTTGGATTTTGAAGGTATATTTTCTCCTGTATAAGCACTCTTAAAAAGCCTGTTGTTATACAGCAAGAAAGATGAAGCGCAAATTCCTGCGCTAATGGCCGTAAGGTCTCTAAGAAATTCTCTTCTTGATTTTCTAATAGTCAGCACAGTGATCTAGTTAAGATATGTGTTTAGTCTGGAATGTTTATTATGGGGGAAACGTTTTTTAACAATTATAGCCTTGTCTGTGCTTCATCAAGAGAAGTAAATATTTCAGACAAGGTGCTTTCTGCTGAAGATAACTTTTCAGCAAATTCTTTTATCAACTGGTTTAATTCAGGTTTTGCTTCTGACTGTTCTTTGGCCTGTGCAATTAAGCTATTCAACTTATCAAATCGCTCTCCAGGGTTCAAAAACAAAAACTGTGGTGATTGAAGTGTTTTTCGTATTGAATCAAGTGTATTTTGTAATCCCGATGAATCTGCTTTTGTGTGTTTGCGTGTTGATAGTTCTTCTGCAATCTCAGAATGCGGAATATCAATGGTTAATTCTCCATGAAAGCTAACATCATCTACCCTTGCGCCCCCATCAGTGGCACCTAATTGTTTTCTCAATTCCTCCACAGCCTGCCTTGCTTCAATCAAATTTTTTGTATAACCACCTTTATCCGTTTCTAAAACAGCCTTTGCTATTGTAACAATTGTTAATTCTTTCTGAAGTTCCGTAAGTTCTGATTCCATTTCTTCATTTGATTCAGTAAGTTCAGCTACCTGAACTTCGAATTCTCTATTTGCCTTATCAGCCACTCTTAATTTTCCGATCATCTCAGGTACTTTCAATATTTCCTTTTTACCTGCCAATATTTTTTGTTCCATATGGTGGACCCTTTGTTTTTGACCTGTATATTTTCCGATGGTTGTTATGGCGAGACCAAAACATATTATACCGATGACGGCGAACAATACAGTAGTTATGGCAAATATTTTAGCATTTCCAGTAAGCATTTTTCTCCTTTTCCTCCCAAAAAAGCTGTTAACACAGATAAGACAGACAATAGGTAGAATTGAAAACTCGATTAATCTATCAAATAGTTTTTTTTATGTCAAGTATGAATTCTTTGCTGATAAACAAATTCACCTTTTGTGTCTTTGTGTATTTATGATTGAATCTGTCAGTAGTTATTGTTTTAATTAAGATGCATGTTTCTGGTAGCACTACTCTATTGTTATGTATACACTTACAAAAATGACGAGACAACCGCCATCCACGCAAACCAAAGTCTTACACTTTTGTGTCTTATGCTTAAATCTTAAGTTGTTATAATTTATTTATGAATTCAAGCCTACGCAAAAAAGCACTTTTGCTGTCATACTTCACTGTAGGATATAATGTCCTAGAAGGAATAGTATCAATTATTGCTGGATTATTGGCTGGCAGCGTAGCGCTAGTTGGATTCGGTCTGGATAGTTTCGTTGAATCCTTGTCTGGAAGTGTAATGATCTGGAGATTTAGAAAACACGGGCAAATGACAGAAGAAGAGGAGGAGAGAGTTGAATTGAAGGCAACAAGGTTAATTGCTTATACCTTCTTTATTCTTGGATTTTATGTTTTATATGAATCTGTCAAGAAACTGTGTTTTCATGAAATCCCGTATCCAAGCCTTTTAGGAATTATCATCGCTATTGTCTCTATAATAGTAATGCCGGTTCTATTTTATATTAAGTACCAGACAGGGAAATCAATAAATAGCAGGAGTTTGATGGCAGACTCCAAACAGACACTTGCGTGTGTATTTTTGTCTGTTGCTTTATTAATTGGATTGGGAACTAATTATTTATATGGACTCTGGTGGGCAGACCCTATTGTTGGTTTAATTATCGTAATCTTTCTAATAAAAGAAGGTTATGCTACCTTAAAGGAAGGGAAAATATGCAGTTGTTGACTTTCCGAACCATGAAAATAGGGGAATCTGTATGCGTATGATCGTGTTATTTATCAGTTTACTCGGAATCTTATTTGAACACCAAGCACCAAATCCCAAATCCCTGCCCGACGGCAGACAGGGTAATTCATACCGGCCCGGCCACCAGCCCGACAAAGTCATTCTGGCGGGAGCCGTTCGCCTGCCCGTTCTGGTACAGGCGGGAACGGGAATCTAAAATATAATCGTTCAGATTCATTCGAATTAGATACTTTGTTCCAATAATACTTTTTGGATTGCCTTACGAATAGCCTGTTCCGAGTTTGCCGTGATCTGACGATTTATGGTAATTGTTGGATAGGTTCTAATACCGCGCTCTTCAGCATGTTGTTGGTCTTTGGTGATCTGTGCATCAATATCAATTCCATCGACACATGCTCTAATTCGTTCTGGATCCATGCCGTAATGTTCCGTAAGATTAATCAACGTATCCCAATCCCAGGGACCCTGATGATTTATTAGAGCTTCCTGAATCACACTACAATGTCCAATTAATCGCGCACATTCAGCAAGCTTGATAGCACGGCGAGCTTCTGCCGTCAATCCCGGCGTTCGTAGAACAACTCTTATCTTGTGCAATTCACTTGAAACTCTTTTGGCGAGTTTCCAAACCTTCGATATGTTTTCATTTGTGTAGTCAGCAAAGACATCGATGATGACAGGACTACTAAGATCCATAATAATCTCGGTGGGTTTTTTACCGGCTTCAAGACTCTCTAAGACGTACGTGATCTCTGCCTTGCCAACACTGCAACCAAAACAGGCAGGGGACAGGGAACTGCCCGGTAGATACCTACCACATTGGCATGGACAATGACGGCCGGCGAGAATTTCTTCTGCCATTTTAACGATTTCTTCTTGGTCTATTCTGGCTGATTCCGCTTCGCATTCTTGATTAAAGGATTGCGAAATCACCAGTGTCCCAAATATTAAAGCCGCCGTTAAAAGAAACCTTAAACATGATCTCATAAAAATCACCCCTTCTATTTTACGGGTTGTCCGAAAATTGTCATTCCGGACTCGATCCGGAATCTAATACTTATGTAAATACTTATAATTACAGATTCTGAAACCGAAGGTCCTGAATTTAGTTCAGGATCTATTCAGCCCCGCTGCTTTCTTGCTGAAAGCAAAATGCGGGGTAAAAATGACAAAAAATGGTGCTTTTGCTTATTCTCGGACAACCTGTTTTTTTCTGACTTTTAATTCTTTATTATGGATAGATAAAACTTTAAAGGAATTCTCCCAATAAGAAAGATTTTTCTTCTAAAAAAGCTTTTATATTGTATTATACAATTGAAACATTGCAAGACCTAACCCCTATATGACATTAAATTTTTAAATTGAAAATTAGATTCATAAAAAGGAGGTAAATATGCAAGAGAAAGAAATAGGTACGGTTACTCATTATTACGGACATCTCAGTGTTGGCATTATTGAGCTTCAGGATACCCTGAAAGTTGGTGATACCGTTCATATTAAAGGACATACTGATGATTTTACGGAAGCTGTCGAATCTATGGAGATTGAACATGCCAGTGTCACTGAAGCTAAGGCGGGGGACGTAATAGGTATAAAGGTTACACAAAAAGTGCACCCTCACAACAAAGTTTATAAGGTTATAGCTTAGAAAGACGAATGGTTTCAGGAATGGATTAATCGGGGGTCGTTATAACTAGTTTTTTATTTTTCCCAGGCTTTCGTCCCGGTTTTTTGTGTTCAAGAGGTTCATGATATCCATTGGCCGCTTGAGTAGAAGCTGTGCCCCGCTTTGTTGTAATTCCTCTGCTGGACGAAAACCCCATAGCACTCCCACAGGAAACATGTTAGCAGCTATAGCCGTCTTCATATCGGTAGCAGTATCACCGAGGTAGAGAAACCCTGATGGCGGGATTTTTAATTCCTCAGCTATTTTTAGTGCACCCTCAGGGTCGGGCTTACGGGGAATTGGTTCTTGCTGCCCAAGCACCACGTCAAACGTCCAGTTCGGCAGGAGTCCGGACACGCACAGTTTTGTAAGTTCGTGCGGTTTATTGGATAGTATTGCCAGCTTAAGCCCGTGCGTAACCAACGCATCCAACATTTCCTCCACACCATCGTAAGGTTTCGTATTCACGTTCCAGTTCTGACCATAATCTTGACGATACTCTTTTAGACAGGTACGGATGATTTCATCACTTCGCTTCTCTTCGGGCAGTGCTCTCGTAATAAGCATGGCTTCACCGTCGCCTACATAATAGCGGTAATGATTCATTTCATGCGTGGGAAATCCATTTGCTGCAAGGACTCTGTTCACGGCATTGCCCAGGTCTTCGAGTGTATCCAGCAGTGTCCCGTCAAGGTCAAAGATAGCGGCTTTGTAAGTCATGGTTTTCAGTATATCTTGAAATTTACTATATTCAACGTAAATTACGTGTATACAATATAAGAAAATTAATTTATGGAGGGGATAATTTTTGTTATTATAAATGTGACTTGCGACAACAAGTCACCTCCCCCCCCATAGCCCCAGCATCTTGCCCGCCTATCAGGAGGCTGTGTCACAATTGTCATCCCGAACTTGTTTCGGGATCTCTTAGGTTGCGTAATTTATATGAGACTGAAAATGATTGAGAAAAAGAATACAAATTTATCAAGAAAACTAAAAACTATTCCTACCGGCACGGGCGTATACCTTATGAAGGATTCTAAGAATAAGGTTATTTATGTGGGTAAGGCCATAAACCTTAGAAGCCGTGTCAGGAGTTACTTTCAGAGTTCGAGAGACGAAAGATTATTCGTAGGCTTCCTCGTAAAGAGGATTGCCGATATTGATTTCGTCTTAACTGATACAGAGAAAGAAGCGCTCATTCTTGAAAATAATCTGATCAAACAATTCAAACCCAGGTTTAACATTAATCTCCGTGATGATAAGACGTTTGTATCTATCAAGCTGGACTTAAACGAGAAGTTTCCTTATCCGGTTATTGTCAGACAGATTGAGCCTTCCGGTGCCACTAAAAAGAGGCCGGGTAAAAAAAATGGTATATTATACTTTGGTCCATATTCTTCTGCAAAGGCGGTGCGGGAAACACTGAGATTTGTAAACAGCTTGTTTCCTATCAGAAAATGCTCGGACAATGTCTTTAAAAGCAGGGTGAGACCTTGTCTATATCACCAGATAGGAAGATGTGTGGCGCCGTGTTGTGATCTGGTTGACGAGAAAACATATAAAGAAATACTGCAAGAGGTTATCCTCCTGTTAAAGGGTAAGAATGATGAGTTATTGAAGGTCTTAAGAGGAAAGATGCATGAAGAATCAAAGTCTATGAAATATGAAAGGGCCGCAAAGATCAGGGACTGCATAAGCGCAATAGAGGAGACAGTGGAAAGACAAAAGATTCGCACTATGGACTTTACGGATAGAGATGTTTTTGGATATTATGGGGAAGGAAACGATATACAGATTCAGGCAATGTTTGTACGAAAGGGAAACCTTGAAGATATAGTATCGTATAGATTCCCAACCATTGATAATACTCCGAATGATATCTTCCGTTCCTTTCTTAATCAGTTCTACGGGCATACGAGATTTATTCCGGACGAGGTAATCATACCTGTTGAGAGTGAGGATAAGGGAATATTGGAAGAATTGCTAAGCGAGCAAAAAGGGCACAAGGTTAATGTTATATGTCCAAAGCGTGGTGGGAAGATGAAGCTGGTAGGAATGGCAATAAAGAATGCGGAGAATGCATTTAAGATTCGTCACATGATGGGTGAAGATATCGAGTCCGTATTAAATTCTCTTAAGCAGCAACTGAGCCTGAGGAATTTGCCAAAAAGGATAGAGTGTTTTGATATTTCAAATATTGGAGGGAAACAAGCTGTAGGTTCAATGATTACGTTTGAAAATGGTATGCCCGTAAAACGTAGATATAAGAGGTACAAGATTAAGACAGTGTCCCAGTCAGACGATTACGCAATGATGTACGAGGTGTTAACAAGAAGATATTCGCGGGCATTTAAAGAAGATGATTTTCCGGACCTTGCTGTTATGGATGGTGGGAAAGGGCAGTTGGGTATTGCCATGAAGGTGTTTGATGAGCTTGGCATTGATAAGACAGATGTTATTGCGCTTGCCAAGAGTAAGAGAAATGGCAAGCGCAATGGCAAGAAGAAATATGCCGGCGAGAAAACCTCAAGGCAAAAGCTGGATGAGCGTGTGTTTGTGTGTGGAAAGGCCGATCCGATTGTGTTGAATCAGGAGTCTTCTGAACTAAGGCTTTTGGAAAATGTTCGTGATGAGGCGCACCGTTTCGCATTGGCGTATCACAGGAAATTGCGTAAGAAGCAGTATCAACCGGAATCCCCCCTTGATAGGATTACGGGTATTGGAAAAGTGAAGAAGAAAAACCTGTTGAAGCATTTTGGAAATATACAGAAGGTACGGAATGCCTCACTGGATGAGTTGAAGAAGGTGAAGAGTATTGGTTCTAAAGATGCAAAGGACATATACAATCATTTCCATTATAATAATTAACTGCGGAAATATTTACCCGATGAGTTTTTTGGCGGGTCTGCTCACCTTGTAATCCTGTCAAATTTTAGTTGATAATGAATTGCATTATTAAATAATAGGCGCTGTCGTACTAGCTCAATAATTCGGTAACTCTTTGAAGTTTATCAAAAGGTGTTTCATAGTTTAAACCACCATGTCTTCTTA
>VSDH01000056.1 GCA_008636105.1 Candidatus Scalindua sediminis
TTCATGGGCTTAATTTTTTCTCTTTTTAAAGAAGAACCACTGGTATCCTCTTTTGTCGTTTAATTATGACACAGTCTGCAGTCTGGCGGGCAAGATGCTGGGGCATTGGGGGTAAACAGTAGGCAGAAGACAAAAACGAGAAGCCCGCCAAAAAAAACTATTTCAAAATGTCGAGTAGTTGCTTAAAAACAAAAATCCTATTTCTTTTTCGACCAGAAACTTCTTCAAGAATGCCAACTTTAACAAATTTTGCTAACAAATTATAGATGGTTTGATAACTTTTAGTTTTAAGCCGCTTTTTAATATGTACAAAAGAAACCACAGGAGAAGTAAAAACTATATCTAGCAAATTTATAGCATAAACAGAGTTGACATTTGAAATTGCGTTCTTTGAATCATTATAAAGTACAATTATCTTTAAAACAGTTTTTTGTGCTCTTAATGATTGAGTCTTTAAAGCATACAAAAAAAATCTTAACCAATTTTCCCAATCACCTTTCTCACTTACACTATTTAATAAACCATAATAATCTTGCCTATTTTCTTCAAAGAATTCACTAATATAAAGTAGAGGATGAGATAAAAGTTTCCTTTGATATAGAAACAAAGGTATTATGAGTCTGCCAATTCTCCCATTGCCATCCATAAAAGGATGAATTGCTTCAAATTGATAATGAGCTACTCCAATCTGAATTAAAGGGTCTTTTTCTTTATTAGAATTTATATATTTCTCCCAATTACTTAATAAAGATGGAAATTTGGTAATTGGTGGTGGAATATAACTGGATTCTTCAATTGGAGTTCCGGGCGAACCAATATAAACCTGCATCCTTCTTAAATTCCCTCTATCTTTATTGGCACCTCTTACAGAATTTAATAAAACATAGTGAATCTTCTTTATTAAAGTTTCTCCCATCGGTCTTTTCTTTAATTCCTCTATCGCTGTGTGCATTGCCCGCCGATAGTTAATAATTTCCCTTATATCTTTTTCTTTTTCCCCTGCTTCAGATATTTTTTCCTCAGCTTCATATTCAAAAACTTCTTCTATTGTGGCTTGAGTACCTTCAATCCTCGAACTTAAAACAGCTTCTTTAGTTAGTAAAGGTGTTGTTAACAAATCAGGATTGGGAATATTTACCAGTAATCCACTAAGCTCGCCAAGAGCATTGTGAGCTTGTCCTATTTCCTTAATTAATGAAGTATAATCTATTTTTGGGGGTAATGCAGGTGGCACAAAAGGTGTTTTAGCCATATTTCTCCTTACTATCAATGTTCATTCTCTTATTCCAGGATATTAGAATATCGAACAACGTTATTCTAATTATATGGCAAATAATAGAATAAGTCAACTTCTTATTCTATTATTTTGCTAATTTATAGAAAATGCTCATTCGAGGTTCTTATCCTGTAAACAAAGGATTTTTGATATGATTGCAAGGTAAGTAGTTGGCTTGTTGCTAATTTATATGAAAAATATTACTCGTATAAACAAGTAAGTTATATTTGATTTGATGGTATTAAAATGTGATGAAAGAGGCTTTGAGCTACGCTTTTAACAAGAATCTGATACGCGAAATTACAATATACAATCCTCAAATTACAAACAATATACAATTACAAAATTACAATATCTAAACCTATAATCAAATCATATTATTTTGATTCTTTATTTTGGTCATTTGGTGTTGTGATTTATTTGTGATTTGCCATTTGGGACTTGAAATTTATAAAATCTATTTGTTCTGATTAGACATTATAAAAGAGTGGGGTTTATTATTCCCTTATTCTCCTTAATATAGCATCCCAGATATCACGAAGGCTTAAGCTGTCTGCCCATTTAGTAATATAGTCTATGTCTATTATGTCGCTTGATATTTTAAGAATTCCCGTAATATCACGAAGGTGTTTTTCGGAACCTCCTTCTCTATAAAAATCCATCTTCTTGATAATCACATCCTCTGGAGAGGCAAAATATGCTTCCTGTTCCGGGGATACCGAACCCGGTTTTCTTCGAGAAAATTCTGTTTTAGAAAAGGGGGTTGCCTTGGTTAGGATGATGTCTATTTTTAATCCAGAAGTAGAATGGATAATATTAAATTGGCCACGTCTTTTTATTTCTGCCTTTATCATCTCCTTATCACAATAAAATTCATTTCCCGGAAAAAACCTGGAAAAATCGTCTACCTGTTCTTCTTTTAATTCTGTCACAACGTCAATATCCCTTGTAAAACGGGGTTCACCATAATATGCAGAAGCCTGAGAGCCCGTAATCATATATGGTATTTTTAAAGATTCAAATACCTTAATAATTAGACCCATCAGTTCGCTTTGTTCCATAAGATACCCGTTTTATAATCTCTTTCTGTATTTCTTCCTGTGTCCATTCAGGATGAGCATTTTTTAAATAAGCCTTAAGCCTCTGATAAAAGAAAGTCCAGGAATCCCATACCATTTTGAGTCGTTCCTGGCCGGTTTTCGTCCTTAATATTTCCGCAACTCTATCATCTACAACTTCTATCTGTCCTTTATCCAGTCTCATGATATTTCATGCTATACAGAAATTAAAGTATGTGAAAATCTTACTTGTTCATACAAATAAGTTCAATTCGTTATAGGAATGATAAGCATTGTTTTTAACAATGTTTTACTGTCAGTTATTATAAAAGAGTGGGTTTGGATTGCAATAGAAATAACCATCCGCCTTCGCCTTTTGGCGGATGGTTATTTGCTTGCCCCCCCAATGCTTCCTTGCACCGTGGCGGCACGCTGCGGAAGCAAGGAATGGGGGCGAGCCCGCCGCGCGGCTCTACGCCGTGCGAGAAAAGCGATTTTACGGGGTCATTTTTTATGACTCATATTTTTCAGGTATCCCTTTATCTTCTCATCCTCTTCTAACGTTATAAACTCACTGTATTCCCTGGGATCATGCAAGTTGTCGATTACGCTTACCCACTGTTCAGGGGTATAAGCATAGGCATCAATGTCCTGTAGTTCATGACAGGGAAAACATTTATCCTTGTAAAGCTTCTGGCTGACCAGGTCCGCTTCTTCCTTATGTAACTCCTCTTTGACCAACTCTTCTTTATGCGAATCCTCTCTGATTAACTCCTCCTTTTGCACATCCTTTGACACCGTTGTCGTGCAGCCTGAAATAATCTGCTGAATAAGAAGCAGAAAAACTATCAAAATTGTATAAACATTAGAACATTTCTTCATATTCAATTCTCCTAATGGTAATCAATACCGATTCGTCATTTGCTTGCCCCCCCCAATGCTTCCTTGCACCGTGGCGGCACGCTGCGGAAGCAAGGAATGGGGGCAAGCCCGCCGCGCGGCTCTACGCCGTGCAAGAAAAGCGATTTTACGGGGTTATTAGTTATTCGTTATTTGTCATTTGTTAAACATAGATAAATATCTAAGACACTGTTGAATGGAAATAATCGTATATGTCGCCGTTCTTGAGCTTGAAGATCACACGTTAGTTTGGTGAATCATTTTGTTGTTGCTGACGCTTAATCCAAAAGCCCTCTGCCATTCCACCGATTGCGCCTAAAACAAGTTCATTAACAGAAAGAGGGGATTGTTTTATCTCAGCTTGTGCACCTTGATTTAATTCTTCAAGAAAATCACTTTTGTGTTTGTTTAAGGTATCCTTATTTTTGTTCAGGAAATCATCGGCAATAGTTTCTATTGTCTTCGTGAACTTTTTAGCGTTATTTAAGTCATCGACAGACTTACACTCTTTGGTAAATATATCTACGCTGTAATTAAGAAGACCTCCTATCATGTCCCTGAAAGTTTGATATGTTTTCTGTTCTTCTCCCATTGTAACAATAACCGTTCTTCTTTCCTGTGGAAAAGCGACTTCATTAAATACCTGAACCAATAAATCACCAATATCTAATCCAAGCCCTACCTCTTCTATTTTATTTGTAACCAGGTCAATCACATTCGTTATTATATCAGGTGGCAGTATTCCTTCCAGTCTATCCTTGAGGTTTTTCATGTGCTCAGGCAACATGTCGGCAATAGACTTCCCTGAATCTTCATCATCGCCTGAGGAAAGTCGGGCTGCAAGCCCAAGTGCTTGCTGTACCACTGAGAACCCTATCCTGTATAACATTGCGTGGTTTTGTGAATAATTTTCGCTGAGATACTTATGCGTCATTACCACTAAGCGGTTAGAATCAATTTTTTTGTCTCCATCGGAATCGAAATTATCCAATACCTTCAGGAGTTCATCACAACAGCCATATTCTTCTCTAACTTGTTTTGTGGTTAATTCCCTGTGAAGATCAGCCCATTTTAAATAAGTTGCCCCTACATTTACGGACAAATCTATTATTATTTGTAAGTCTGAATCGTCAATGTTATTCATTATTCTAGATGTAAGAAGGCAGTACTTCGACAAGCTCAGTATTAAGCTAAGTGGTAAGCCCTAACGAACATAGGCAGTAGGCAGAAGTAAGATTGAATACTGACTATTGAAGATTGACGATTTGGGATTTACGAATAACAAATAATGATTGCGGGTAAATGCGGCAAGTCATATACGGTATGAAAAACAAGTGATGCCTACCCCTCTGCTATGTAACATTATAATCATCTTTGACTATTTCCTTTTATAAATTTCTTTTCTATGCCCTACTCTTAAAATGACGATATCTTTATCTTCTATATCAAAGATTATTCTGTAATCTCCAATTCTGAATTTGTATGTGCCAAAAGCAAAGTCTGTAAGCTTCTCCGCTTTCTTCAATGGATCTTCTCTGTATCGAATGAGGGCCTTTCCAATTCGCTTTCTTACATTATTATCAAGACTCTGAATATCCTTGACGGCCCTCTTAGTGTATACAAGCTTAAAGTTCACCTGCCAAAAACCTCTTCATGCGTTTTGAATCGCCCGGCTTTATAATCAGCCCTTGCTTTTCTGATACTTTCTAAATATTCAGGTGAAGTTGCGGCTAACAGATCTTCAAGGAAAGCATTTCGTTCTTTTTTTTTCATCTTTTTTATAGCCCTTATAAGCTCTGCTGGTTTAAGATCAATTTTTAACGCGTCTAACATTTCAACCTCCTTTTTGTCTATTACACCATTCTTTTAAATGGAATAGGTAGCAAATCTCCTTTGCCGATAGTTATTATAAATATGTGCTTAAGTTTTGCAATATAAATCATTGGCCCCCGCTGCTTTCTTGCACCGTGGCGGCGAAAGTCGCGGCTGCCGCGGCACGCTGCAGAAAGCAGGATGCGGGGGTAACAGTTTGGATTGCAATGGAAATTCATGACCGCATTTGTCTTGTAACACGCTAATGAGACTGCCTACGTATTGACAGACGGGCTTTAAGCTTTTCTCGTAAGTGTTTTATGGCACTCTCAGTAGTTCGCCAGTCGATACATGCATCGGTAATGGAAACTCCATACTTTAGAGTTTCCCGGATAGAAGGAACAGCTTGTTTTCCCCACTCGATATTGCTCTCCAGCATTAAGCTGATGATAGACTGATTACCTTCCAGAATCTGGCGAGTGATATCTTCGAAAACTCCGAGTTGCTCACCATGGTTATTATGCGAATTATCATGGCTGCAATCCACCATGATGTTCTCCGTCAGCCCGGCCTCCCTCAGCTTCTTTTCGCACCCGGCAATGCTGACGGCATCGTAATTGACTCCTGCCTCACTTCCACGAAGCACGATGTGCGTATATTTATTACCTGTGGTTCGAACAACAGCAACATGGCCTTCAGGGTCCACACTTATAAAGCTGCTCGGATTAGCGGCAACGTGCATGGCGTTAATAGCGACTTTTAAGCTCCCATCTATTCCATTCTTGAAGCCAACGGCAGTTGAAAAGCCGCTTGCCATTTTCCTGTGAGTCTGTGACTCTGTTGTGCGGGCACCAATCGTTGTCCAGGAAAACAGATCCTGAACATACTGGGGTGTAACGAGGTCCAACGCTTCACCAGCCGCCGGCAAGCCGATGTCAGCCATGTATAAAAGCAGCTCACGTGCAAGTTTTAGCCCTTCTTCTATTTTCCCGGAGTTATCCAGACCCGGATCGTTAATGAGACCCTGCCAGCCTATTTTTGTACGAGGTTTCTCGAAATAAACACGCATCACCAAAAACAATGTATCCTCCACTTCATCCGCGAGCTTTTTCAGCCGTGAGGCATAATCTCTCGCGGCCTCAACGTCATGAATCGAGCATGGCCCTACCACTATGAAAAGACGAGGATCCTTCCTATCCAGAATGTCTTTGATGGTATTTTGCCCACGCATCACAGTCTGGACGGATTTCTCGTTAAGGGCAAAGCGCCTCTTCAATTCAACCGGCGTAATGAGCGGATCTTCGGTATATACATTTAGATTTTCTATGCGTTTGTCTGACATTGCCGAATGGGTCTCTCTTGATTTTTCAGAATTAGCACAATATACGGAAACGACCGGATGGTTATTAGTTGTTTGTCACTTGTGAGAATTAGGGACAGATGTCCCAATACTGTTCGGCACTATATTTGAGTATACTCAAATAGTAATTGTATGTCTTACCATATCTATTATTACTAATT
>VSDH01000057.1 GCA_008636105.1 Candidatus Scalindua sediminis
AAGAACAAAGTTATTAAATAATAAAAAGTGTAACCTATGTCTTCGGTCTAAAATGTAACCTATGTTTCGGTTGCACAAACCCACGTCTTTTCCCCATCCTTTTCAATAAGGATATACGTATAACCGCCGCTATTCATCGTTTCTACAATTTTGCCAGAGAGTGTGGTTGATGTATGTTCCGATTCTGCTTGTGCGTTCTCTTTTGATGCTTCGTATTTTTTCTGTTTTTCAACAACAGAATCGTCTGTGGCAAATGTTATGTGTGAAAAAAAGAATGTACTGAATGCAATGAATACAAAAGAAGTAAAACCTATCAGGTAAATTGTGTAATTGCGTAACATTTTATCTAGCCTCCTTTAAATTTTAGAATCTGACTACAATTTAAGGAAAAAGAGCTTATTCCGGTGATGTAAACTTATCGTAAGTTATTGATAATAAATGGCTGGGTAACCATGATTCGAACTTCTGACCTATGTTTTAGGAAACCAAATTTGCGAGCTTAACAGTTTTTCGGTTTGGTTACAAATGTTTTATTTTGTTTGGCTTATAGGTAAATAAGTTAAGGCTGATTTAAGTTTATTTTTGGTTGTTTTGAGATCTTTTATTATAAAGATTTTGCACAGCGGAAGCCAATGGTGTCATTTTTGTAAGTGGGTTCGTCATAATCCCTGTTTGTACAACGAACGTGAACAACTCCTGATCCATTCCATGAACCACCTCGTAAGACCTTACAGCCACTCAGTGTTTTACTCCCTGTGGAAGGTCTTAAATCGTAAATCGAGACACCTACTTCTTCTGGCTGTCCATAATAAGGATTCACCTCGGCATCTTTGGGTCCTTGTGGATCTTTTTTGGGAGCACAACTATAATATTGGCTGTCATACCAATCAGCCGTCCATTCCCATACGTTACCAGCCATATCGAGACACCCATAAAGACTTTGGCCTTGCGGATATTTTTTCACAGGAGTAGGCTTTTCATTTTTGGCCTCAGCACAGTTCAGGTTTGTTTTCTCAAACATATTACCCCACGGATATATCCTGCCGTCTGTGCCACGTGCAGCTTTTTCCCATTCTGCTTCAGTCGGAAGTCTTTTTTCCGCCCATTTTGCAAACGCTTCAGCCTCATACCACGAAATGTTTACTACCGGACAATCGTTTTCGCCATTTAAAATATTATCCCGATCATCATTCTCCGGAGGATTTGATTGTGAAATGTATTGCCATCCGGCATCTGACCAGAAGACTTTCTGGTTATAGCCATCCGACTCGATGAATTTCTTGTATACAGCATTGGTAACGGGGTATTTGTCAATGAGGTATGCACTTAGATAAACTCCTCTTTGTGGGGTTTCATTATCCAACCTGACAGTTTCGATGTTGCGGTCAAGTTCCAATAATCTATCAATGTCTTGCTTTGTGCTTCCCATTAAAAATAAACCTTCGGGGATTAATACCATACCTTCAGGAATGTTTTTCTTTTTGTTTACGGTTCTAATCATATTGATAATAGATCACATCAATATCATAATTTCTCTCTTTTTTAGACTTTTATTTTCCTTCATTTCTCCTTTTAGTTTTAATATACTTGATCCTAAATGGTATGGCCACAAAAAATCCTCTTCCTTTTTCTGGAGAATTGTATTTAACTAAAAAGCTCGTTCTTTGAATTTGTTAAAGTTGATATTATAATTTTCGTAAATATTAACAAAATCGCAAATATATTTATATGAAGGGAGGATAAGTATGCGATATTTAAAGCCTTTGATCCTATTTTTAATTATCCTGGTAGTATACTCTGTAAATGGGGCGAACGGACAAGAAAAGCCATATAAAGCTGTCAAAGATAATGATGGCATTCAGAGAATTGAGATTGTTGGAGGGAGTTATTTCTTTGATCCCAACCATATAATAGTAGAAGTCAATATACCTGTGGAATTGAAGGTTAAAAAGGATGCTCAGTATCGGCTACCGCATATGATAGTCATAAAGGCTCCTGAGGCAGGCATTGATATTTCTGAGTCTCTGAGTACAGAACCAAAGATTATCAGATTTACTCCTATCAAAACTGGCAAATATGTTTTCTACTGTGCTAAAAAATTCCTCTTTTTCAAGAGCCACAGGGATAAAGGAATGGAAGGTATACTTGAGGTAATCAAGTAGTAATCGGTGTCTATTGTGCTCTTTCGTTTGAAATAAAATGAATATCCTTATTATAAGTACCAACAGGAGTAGTCTACCTGTACCAGTTATGCCAATAGGTGCATGTATGGTTGCAGAGGCTGCTGAAAGGGCAGGTCATAATGTCAAAGTACTAGACTTGATATTTGAACGTGATCCTTTACGTACACTCGAATTTGAACTTACCAGAACCAGTCCGGATATAGTAGGACTTTCCATACGAAACATTGATAATAATGATATGCAAACTCCTGTGGCGTTCTTCAAAGATTTAATACCTCTTGTAGATATAATTCATAGAATGTCACAAGCAACTGTCGTTCTTGGTGGTTCTGCTGTTAACTTGATGCCTGAAGAATTGCTCTTTTACACAGGAGCTGACTGGGCAGTACTTGGAGATGGAGAGGTCTTTTTCCCAAAACTCCTAGAAAAGCTTCTAAGTGGTGAAACACCAGAGCATATCCCGGGTATTGCCTGGATTGAAGATAATGACTTCAGGAAAAATTCATGTCCCTCATCACGTATTTCTAATGGTTGTTTGACACCTGATTTTCACCGATGGATTGACGTTCATGCATATAAGTTAAGATTATCTACTGTGCCCATTCAAACTAAACTTGGTTGTCATTTTAAATGTGTTTATTGTACTTATCGAAAAATTGAAGGAGACAATTATCGCTTGTTCGACTCTGAAAGTGTGGTAGAGACTGTTAAAAGATTTATATCACAGGGACTATTGGATTTTGAGTTCGTTGATAATGTGTTTAACTCTCCCTACGAACATGCTATGTCTATATGTGAAGGTCTTGCACGCATTGGACATGGTATTCGTTTACAGAGCTTGATGCTGAATCCGCTCTTCATAGATGATGACCTTATCACGGCAATGGAGCAAGCTGGTTTTACTGGCATAGGTATAACAGCAGAAAGTGCATCTGATAATGTCCTTAAAGGGCTTCGAAAAGGCTTTACTGCTGAGGATGTCTGTAAAGCAGCTCATGTTATCAAGCATCATAAATTGCCCTGCCTCTGGTTATTTATGCTTGGAGGGCCCGGCGAGACAAAGGCAACTGTTAAAGAAACGCTGCGATTTGCAGAAAGTTTCATACGTCCTATAGATGTAGCGTTTTTCAATATAGGCATACGCGTATATCCAGGGACAGAACTTGAATCCATTGCAAGAAAACAAGGTCTTTTATCACTTTCTTCAAGGGAAATGCTTGAGCCTGTATTTTATGTTTCCCCTGAAATAGAATTTGACTGGCTTATAAAAAAAACAAGGAATTCCGTGAACACTCATATGAACTTTATAAACTCAAATTCTATTAGTTTACCATTTCTACCAACAATTAATCGTCTGGGATATAGATTAGGAATAAGACCTCCATTGTGGAGACATACTCGTTTTGTCCGGCGTGGCCTTAGAGTCTTAGGAATTGATTCATGAAGATACTTAAGGATGAAAATTTTTCTTCAAACCCTGCTCAAAGAAAGGTTCGTATAGCATCAGTGAGAGTTGCTAAACCACCTTTTATTGTAACTCAAGAGCAGGCAAAGACATTTCTTTTAAAACACTACTCGGACAAACTTAGCTCGAAGAATTTGGCGGTCTTGCGCAAGATCTTTGCTCATCCAAGTATATCACGCCGACACCTTGCTATTGAAAGCCTTGAATGTCTTATCAATGAACATCCTGATAGTCGAATTGCCCGTTTCACACACTGGGCGGTTGACCTTTCTTCTCAAGTAATTGACAAGGCTCTAACCCAGGTTGGATTAACAATTGATGCTGTGTCAGGATTGGTGGTTAACACCTGTACTGGATACATTTGTCCGGGCATATCAACATACCTGATAGAAAAGTTAGGCTTATCCAAACAGATATTGGTTTATGATCTGGTAGGTAGTGGTTGTGGAGGTGCAGTCCCTAACCTTCAGATGGCAGAGTCAATGATGAGAAGAGTTGATGATGGCGTAATCTTGAGTATTTCTGTTGAGATCTGCAGTGCTACATTTCAGATGGATGATAATCTAAGTTTGATAGTCTCGAATGCAATATTTGCTGACGGTGCATCAGCATCTGTACTTTGGCAACATCCCGAGGGGTTGGAATTGGTTGCTTCAGCCAGCCGTTATGATCCTAAATATCGTGATGATATACGATACATTTACAAGAATGGGCAACTCCACAACCAGCTTTCTGTTTTTTTACCCGAATTCGTAAGTAAAATGGTTGCAAAGGTAGTTACGGATCTTCTAAAAACCAGAGGTTTGCGGATTGAAAACATTAAACACTGGGCTATCCATCCAGGAGGAGAAAAGGTAATCAATGCTATCAAAAGCGAAATAGGACTTTCTGATTCACAATTACAGGTAACCCGCGATGTTCTCGCCAGGTATGGCAATATGTCTTCACCGACAGTATTGTTCGTGCTGCACGAGATTTTAGAGAAAGGTATTGCACCCGGGGATTGGTGTATAATGGTAACCTTTGGTGCAGGACTTTGTGCTCATGCCATGCTTCTCCGAAAGTAATAAGCGATTAAGATAAAAATGGTAGCTTATGAAAAAATGAAGGTCAAATCCTTACAGGCTGTCGAAGGATAGACATGCCCCCCATAGCTTCCTTGCACCGTGGCGGCACGCTGCCGTTAAGTCCCGTTTTGCCGCGGCAGCCGCGACTTTCGCGGGAGGAAGCTAGGAATGGGGGCGGGTGATAGTGGATTGAATCATTTGCCCCTTTTTGCTGTTCTATACCGTTATGATAAATTACGTAATTACGGTCTTACGTATGAGCTTCCTTGTTTTCTAGAATATTCTTATTTTGCAGAACTTGTTTAACCTCTCGCTGTATTATGTAGAAACCAGTTCCGTGTATAACCTCTAGAGCGATTATCAATGTCAAAACATGAATAAAGTAAATTTTGCTAAATTTAAGTAAATCCAGTGTGTAAAAATCTGGATAAACTAATATGAAATCGCATGGAACGGCAAGAAATACAAATAATAGTAAGTTTCGCATACTTTTAAAACCTCTTGCCAAACATTCAAACCACAGCGCATATGTCCAAAGGCAAGTAAGAGTTGACATTAAAATTGATGTACGTATCCATGGAGATTTACTAAATGACCCCCAACCATAGATAATACAAATTGAAAGGGCGGTGGAAATAACCAGGAAAGCCCAAACAATGACAGTCCTTATATGTAACTTATTGAAGGTTTCCATTTATCTATGTTTTTTCAGATATTCCTGTAATGCGTTTCTTATTGACAGTATTAACCACAGCCTTGTGATTTATCATACGGGTTCTTTACCTTTGATTATTAGATGGTCTTATGAGAATACCAAATCAGCCATTCATGTCAACATGGAATAGAAGGTAACAACCTACGGCCAGTAGGGGTAAACATCAAGATATGTAGGAATATAACAGGCCTGCCCCCCATAGCTTCCTTGCACCGTGGCGGCACGCTGTCGTTAAGTCCCGTTTTGCCGCGGCAGCCGCGACTTTCGCGGGAGGAAGCAAGAAAGCAGCGGGGGCGGGCAAGATGTGGTTTAGGGTATGGTAAATATGAAATTTTAAAACCTTAAGTTTCACTCATCGAATTTGCTTGACGCGCGGTTCAATTTGACTGCGTCTCGAATGCAAGCAATTCTTTGATTTTGTTTTTTAATTTGGTTAAATCTTATGTTTTAACAATATAAGCATCCGCAATCCATGACATAAAATTATCTTTATAATTGCCATAGGCAGTATTAATTATAATAGGAATACCTTTATGTTTACTTAGAATCATGCCCATTGCTTCAAGACCACCCATCTCTGGCATACATATGTCCATTATGATCAAGTCTGGTCTTTGTTCTTGTACTTTTTTTATGGCATCTTTGCCATCAATAGCTGTTATGATTTCGTAACCTTCAAGCCTTAGTTCTTGTTCATAAAGCAAGCACTGATTTTTATCATCCTCTACAAGAAGAATAGTAGTCATGGCTTATGACTCCTTTTCAGAAAATGTTTTCCAGTCGCCTAACTTGGACTTAGACACGTAGTTACATTTGAATTTCTGGAGTATTGGAATGCTAAAGTAATAGGCTCGTCTTTTACTTAAAGATTACTTCAATATCTTAGGAAAGTTTATCTATTACTTGATGGTGTCTATATCTGTTTGGAAAGTAATCTAGTAAGTTGTATAAATTGTTGAAGTTATAGCAGTAAAGTTAAATATTAAAGCAAGAAGAAAAATAAGGCTTATACAATAAACACGAAGAGTATTAATTCCTTCTGTCATGTGTATAAGCCTGTTAAAATATATTAACTGGGAGGCTTATAATAACTGACGAATAAAGAAACTACTTAGTAGAGTT
>VSDH01000058.1 GCA_008636105.1 Candidatus Scalindua sediminis
TGGGCTTAATTTTTTCTCTTTTTAAAGAAGAACCACTGGTATCCTCTTTTGTCGTTTAATTATGACACAGTCTCCAGATAGGCGGGCGCAGGGGCTATGGGGGGCGGGTCCCCTTTTTACTTCTACAATTTTCAACAAATTATTGTTGTGTTTTAATGATGTAATGACGTGATACGTTTTCCTACAAGTTCCTTTATCTTCTGTGCTTCTCTCAGTAAACCTTTAGTTTTTTCCAATGCCTTTTTGAACAATACTTCTTCTCTTTTCTCAGCAAATAAGTATTCATAAACAAATCCTGCGACAACACCACCTAAAATAGGTCCAACCCACCATACATAATGATTAGTAAAATGTCCCGAAGCAATTGCAGGTCCAAACACACGTGCTGGGTTTAAGGAACCACCGCTTATTGTTCCTCCAACCATTACACCAAATAAAACAACAAATCCTATCGCAAACCCTGCAATTGTTGGATTCGCTCTCTTGTCTATTACGGTAGCATACACAACAAATACCAGTAAAAACGTTATTACTGTCTCCATTAGAATAGCCTGCATTACTGTGACACCAGAACCTAATACACATGTCCCCAAAAAAGTGCTATATAAAGCCTCGGGAAATAAAATTCTTAACAAAAATCCAGCGCATGATGCCCCTGCGAGTTGAGAGAAAATATACTTTAAACCATTATCCAGATCCATCCTGTTCGTCATGATCATGGATACAGTGACCGCAGGATTTATGTGTGCACCCGATATATAACCTAACGAATAAACGATTGCCACAACAACAAAGCCGAATGCAATAGCAATCCCTAAAAGCCCAAATCCCTGTGAACCAGCCTTCACCAAATAGCTGTCTGCACAAACGCAACCAGCCCCAACAAAAACCAGTGTAAAAGTTCCTAAAAACTCAGCAATATATTTTTTTCTTTCCATAGCTTTGTCGTCCATAAAGTTATAAAAATAAATCTAATGTCTTAGTTTGAGTATTAAGAGCAATATTCATACCGTTAGTTTTTTTTTGACATATAATTTATGCAAATTCGTAAGTTACAACATAATTAAACCTTACGACTTCGCAACAAACTATGAAAGAAATTTCCAAATTTTCAATTTTGAAAATCTCGAAATATTTTCTAGATTCCAGTAGTTCTTGAAAATTATAGCGAAATTTTTTCGAGGGGAATATTTTGAATGAATAAGTAGGAGAGAAACATTTACTTATTTAACGAATTAATTCAAACTATAAGATGACAGATTGCTTTTGGGGATGTTATATCATATCCCATAACTGAAATATTGATACAAGTAGTTAATTTGTAAAACTCCTATCGTTTCTTAACCACACAAATTATTTTTGCCCTTTGACTGAAGCAAGGATTGATTTATGTTAAGAATGGATTGAATCATTTGTCAAATAAATAAGTGTCTGTTGTACTAGCTCAATAATTCGGTGAATCTCCCCTTAGAAATAGATTGAAATAATTCCGCCCTAAACGTATAGTTTCTGTATGAAGAAAAAAAGAAGACCTGACAAGTCTGATTTAGAGGCAATCAGAGATCAAATTCTGGATTTTGCATGTGCAAAACACGATTTTAAACTGGAAACAGATGATTTCCTGCCGGAGGGAGATTGGAATGGGGTATTTATTGTAAAGTTCAGGGATAATTCGGAGGAAGATCGGTTATATTGCGAGGCACCATTAGGTGAGCATTTTCTCAGGTTCGGGCTGGATTTGACATTTGACGAGAATATCTGGGTAAGGGAATATGAAAATATCATTCGAGAGGTATCAGGATATGATGTCGCCATTTACCTGAGTCCCGCAAAGGGGGAAGAGCGTAAACGGCGTTGTCGTCTATATTCAAGGGCATGGGTTCCAAATTTCAGTCAACGTATCTTTGGTCTGACATTATCCAATCTTATGGATTGCAAAGATGCTGTTTTGTCAATGCTTTCAAAGAAATAAAAAAGATAGGCATAATGGTTTGAATCATTTGTCATAAATTTCGTCTGACCATTTCTTTTTGGGAGTAGGGTCCTCGACCAGCTCGTAGAGGCCCATTCCTTCAGTACGAAGCTTACCCATTTCCACGAGCTTGTCCCACACCTCCTGAGGGAAATTATTTGGCGGCCGAATGGCTACAATGCCTGACTTTCGTCCACCACTGAGAGCACTGCCGCCCAGTGTTGACTCGGCGTCAAGCCGCGTCAGTCTGAGGCGCTTTTTGAATGTCTTAAACGCTTTTTTGAGGTAATCCGGTTTCATGTAGTCTTCCGGTACATCGTTACTCATAGTGTTCCTCCTACTAAAGATTGATTAACCCTTACGCTTTTTACCCACGCACCATTCATCCACGGGTGTGAACCCGTGGATGAATGGATTTCGGTGCGGGGTTTCGCTCTAAGAAACCCCGTAACACAAGAAGCCACGGCTTTACAGCCGTGGAGCTTCACCTTATAGCCTTTTGTTTGCTTTTATATTTACTCCTTCTTCTCTCTTAAAGCAAGGATTGATTTATATTAAAACCTGTCCTACGGTTTGTTTGGCGGGCCTGCCCGACGGGCTTTCCCGCCCGAACGTACCATTCGGTACGGGCAGGTTGGCGGGACCCTATTTACGCCTATTTACGTCAAAGGTAATATTACTTAACTATGGAACAGCGCATCCATAAATTTGTCAATAAAATCAAATTCGCTTGTGAAAAAATATTGAAAAGATATTATATATATGCAAACATAATAGATTACAAATAATGGATTACAAATGCTCATTCACTTTTTCAAGGCCTTAATCGGACAATCTAAAAAGAAAACAGATAATTCCATGCCTTCACATGGAAGATTTAAAAGGGCAATGGTGTATGCCTGTATCGCTTTCTTCGTAATAGCAGTGGTGTTTGTCAGTTTCACGTACAGCGGAAAATGGCAAGCCGGGCTTATTGAGGTTAGCAGCTCGGTATTTTTATTTGTTATCTTTCTACATATCCTGAAAATATTAATACCTCAATCTTCAGGCAAGATTATCACGGCATTGTCCGTAATAATAGCTGTCATGCTTATCTATGCAAATTTCAGTCTACAAAGGAACAAAAATAAGGAATACACATTCAAGGAACTCCTCGTTGGTGATTTACTGGTCAGTAAACTGATTGGTGAAGACAAGGAAATTCCGGAGAAGCTATTGACCAAAAAACTTACAGGTATAATTCCCGGTGAATTTGCTCAAACAAAGACGGAGAAAGATACCATAGAATCACCATTTGAAAAGCCAGAGAAGGATTTAATGGGAGAGCCAGTTACTTTGCCACTAGACAAACTTAGCGCTGTCTCCATACGTAAAGGGAAAATACATTCTTTTTACGTTCCGGAAGAAACAATGAATTATAAATTAGAGGTTGCAGATAATGAAGGATTAAGGATAGACAGGGCCAGGATAGTTACGGCTGGTTTTGTGGTTCAATTGGACAAGTCCAATGGACAGGTCACAGTGCCACATATGCCGGCACCTTTACATCTTCCATCAGAAGCAAAAATTGACAATAACCTACTCAATCGTACTATCAACAGTAAGCCTGAACTCCCGGCGACCATATCGGAACCTGAGATGCAGCCGGCTCTGCCGGAGGAACATGTTGTGGATGAAACTGGTAGGCAGGTTGAAAAAAACCTGCAAATTCATAAACCTAACCCGAACAAGTCGGAAATTATAAATATTGAAGAATTCCTGTCTGCCGACAGGCAGGGAGGGATTAAGGTATTTCCCAATTCTTGAATACCTAAATTCCTAAATTGCAAATTAAAATATTCTGTTATTCATATACAGCAAAGATAGGAGAAAATACATGTACAGGATAAAACACATTTTTTTTATAATTATTATTACTATTTTGATTGTAAAACAAGTTAATTTTGCATCAGCTACTGAAGAGGCAAAAAACGATTTAAGCAAATCAATTGACGAATTGAAAAAGGTAATAGAAAAAGAACCATCAAATGTTGAGGGCCATTATTATCTTGGATTAGCCTACCATGATAAAGGAATGGTATCTGAGGCTATCGATGAGTTTAACAAAATCCTGGAACTTGATAAGAACTATAGTAACGCGTATTTTTATCTGGGCACTATCTATACCAACCAGAGAAGTATCGATAAAGCGATTGATGTGTTCAAAAAGTTGCTACAGTTTGATGTAAATAATGCAATGGCAGAATATAACATGGGTTTCCTTTATAATAAAAAGGGGTTGATAAATGACGCAATTGCCGCGTATGAAAGGGCGATTGAAATTAAACCGGATTATCATCAAGCATTAAATAACCTGGGAATTATTTATGATAAAAAAGGATTATTGGATAATGCTATTGCAAATTATAAAAAGGCTATTGAGATAAATGTTGGCTATGCCGAATCATATTATAACCTTGGAACCGCCTATCTTGGACAAGACCAATTTGATAATGCCATTGCTAAACTTGAGAAGGCCACAATTCTTGCGCCCGGCTTTATAGAGGCGTATTACAACCTGGGAATCGCTTATAGGAAGAAGGGGATGCTGGATAAAGCAATATCAGTATTGAATAAAGCAGCGGAAATAGATCCGGAGGATATCAAGACATTAAACAATTTGGCGATAGCGCTTCATGAAAAAGGGAAATTTGAGGATGCCATTGTCACATATGAGAATATAGCAGCCATTACCCCGGAGGATGCAAACGTACGTTATAACCTGGGTATCGCTTATTTTAAGCTGGGGATGTTAAACGAAGCGATATCAGAGCTGCAAAAGGTGTTTACATTAAAGCCCGATCACACAAAAGCCCATTATAATCTGGGCGTAATATATATGAGAAAAAACATGCTCAGTGAATCCATAAAGGAGTTCCAGGAGTCATTAAAAATAGATCCTCGTTATGCGAAAGCCTACGTTAATCTGGGAGTGGCTCAATACAGGAAAGGATTACCGGATGAAGCGATTACAGCTTACAGCAGGGCAATAGAAATCAAACCGGATTATGCTGAAGCATATTATAATTCAAGCTTTGCGTATCTGAAAAAGGGACTAAACGAAGATGCTATAAATATGTTAAAAAAAGGTATTGAGCTCAGCCCTGACAGTACCCTTCTCTACTTCCTCCTGGGAAACGCATATAGTGATAAGGGTTTATTGGATGAAGCGATTGTTGCGTGGAAAAAAGTGATAGAGGCAAATCCGAAACACTATAAAGCATATAATAATCTTGGGGTTGCATATTATTCAAAGGGTCTGGCGGACAAGGCTATAACCTCTCTTAAACAGGCCACTAAAATAAAAGAGGATTATGCTGTGGCACACTATCACCTGGGTTCAATTTATATTGAAAAAGATATGCCCGAAGAAGCGGTCGCAGAACTGACCAGAACAATTGAGCTTGATCCCAATCATACGAAAGCCCATTATAATTTAGGACTCATATATCGCCATCTGGGTGATTTGGATAATGCCATTGCGGAATGGAAGACGGCGGTCAAGATAAATCCGACTTACGCAAAAGCCTATAACAATCTTGGGATCGCATATGATTTTAAGAATAAGATCGATGAGTCCATATATCAATACAAACACGCTATTGAAATGAAATCTGATTACGGCGAAGCCCATTATAACCTTGGCATTGCGTATGCAAAAAAAGGTGATATGGAAAATGCTATTTACAAGCTAAGGAGGGCAATAGAAATAAACTCGGATAATCTGGACGCACATTTTGCCCTTGGCATAATCTATCGGGCAAAGTGGAAAGTAAAAGAATCGGAAAGAGAATTTTCAATCTACAGACGTTTGAAATCAGGAACAAATTAAATTTTAGATTAAACACTTGGAAGCGGTCTTTAAAGGACTTTACCCATGCTTACTTCCTTTACCTCATTTACAAAAAAATCAGGGGCAGACCCGCCAATCAACCCGTCAGGCAAGCCCGCCGTCTTGCAGACTGTGTCATAATTAATAGATAAGAGGAACATAGAAAACGTAGTATAGCGTAGAAGAGTTTAGTATAATAT
>VSDH01000059.1 GCA_008636105.1 Candidatus Scalindua sediminis
CCCTTTCTTAAGTATGGTATTATTATAGAGCAAAATGCTCCAAAATTACACCTGCTTACTTAAAGGGGTGCAGTATAATCACTATCATAATATTTTGCATCTATTTGCAAATTTGTACTCTGTTTTCTCATTATCTCCAATACCTCTTCTAAAGTAGGTACACTCTCTGAAGTAATTATTCCTTCAGGATATTTTAACCTTAATTTCCTGATCTCTTTAAGAGTTTTGTCCCTGATCCATCCTCTTTCATTAGTTGTTCGCTCCAGAGTAGAATCGTGAAGTAAGATTATTTTATTGTCTTTAGTAACTTCAATATCTATTTCTATATAGTCAGGAGTTAATTTTAAAACTTTTTTAATAGAGCCTATAGCATTTTCAGGTAGACCTGTTAAATGCCCTCGATGTGCGACTATTTTTGGGAATTTCGACGTTTTCATGTATACTCAATCTTCTTGCTTTTGATATTTGGGTATTATTTTTTCTCTGAGTAATGAGAAGTTTCTTTCTGATGAAAGGATGTAGTATTCTTTGCTCATAGTTTTACTTTTTCGAAGGAATTAAAATATTTTTCAGATTGATCAAAAAGTTTAATTAGCTCAGCCAAACAACTAACATTTAATAATCCTTTTTTCTGGAATTCTATTTTTTCAAAAATTCTGGAAAGACCTATAAAGTCTACTTTTTTATCCTTTGCAAAATCATAATCTTTTAAAGAATCTCCAATAAACACCACTTCATCAGGTTGCAATTTATAATGTTGAAGAACGAAATCGATCTGTTCGCCTTTTCCAAAATCTGATTTATAACCAAAGAGACCATCTACCAAATCATCAATTTTGTTTAACCTGGCGTATTTTGCTATAATCTCCTGCTTTGTGCTACTGCAAATAAAAGTTTTAATTCCCTTATTTTTAAAATATTTAAGAGTGTGCATGACTTCAGAAAAGATAGGATGAGCAAAAACACCTTCTAATTTCCTCGATTCGAAGGTAGTTACCACTTCATGGTTGTTTGGATGATTTGGAAAAATTAACTCAATCTGATTTGCAAAAGTTATTCCTGTAGTCTCTAAATATCTCTTTTCAGCCTCGTTTTTAGAGATATCATATGTCTCTGTCATAAGTTTTACAGCCAATTCTGTTAAGAAAGGCATTGTATTAGCTATTGTTCCATCAAAATCGAAAATCACAGCTTTAACTTTATTTCTTAAAAGAGAGTCATTATTTAGAAAACAATTCCACGATAAAAACGTTCTCCACACTACAATTGTATTAGTCTGAATGGCTATAATAAACAAGGCAAGGAATGCAAAAATCGGATGAAAATACGTCAATATTCCACCAATGAAAAGCAAAAACAGTCTCAGGTCTCTACCTTTTCCTGCAGCAATCCATTTCCTTCTATATCGGTAACCAAAATTAACAACCGACTTCGCGGTGGAATAACTAACCATCATATTTCCTAAAATAGCTAATACAGAGATACTAATAACAAATAAAGGACTACAATAAATTCCAAATATCTCTTTATTCCCTATTTCAGTTAATGAGTAACAGGAAATTCCCAATAGAATGAAACCATCAGCATAGCGATCAAGAATCGCATCTACGAAATCTCCTAGCGAGGATTGCATATACTTGAGCCGTGCTATCTCTCCGTCACAACCATCTAAAATACTTGATAGTTGTATCAATAAAGCCCCTGTAATAGCGTAGCCAAGAAAAAAATATAAACTGCTTATGAGTCCTACAACAAAGCTCAGTATTGAGACCTGGTTAGGAGTGATTCCTCTGTATATTTTAAGAAGTAGTGGTGTAAAAATCCTGATAGAAAATTTCCTATTTATATATCGGGAAATTAAACCATCAACTGGTTTTATTAGTTTGTCACACAATAGCTTCTCGGCTTTTCGAAACGCTTTCTTATCATCAACATCAATCCAGAATCCCTTTGTTTGTACTGATTTTGCGTGTTTGTCCTCTGCTAAAACCCGTATTGCAGCAGACAAAGTCGTATCGTTGTGAATTTTACAGGCACGTTCCAACGCTTCAAATATTGCTGGCGTACAAAGAAAAAAACCGGTATCAAAACCGTTGAAATCGTCAATGGCTTTACCAATATTGAGGATGTGCCCGTTTTTGATACAAACCTTGGTGACATCCTCTATATCAACCAGCGGATTGTTTTTATCAGTATCCACCGCCAATAGAACCTCGCCTTCGTTAAGCGTCTGTTCCTGTAATGACCGGATAATAGCAGGATCGAAAAGATGATCCGCCATCAATAACAAAAAAGGTTTTATCATAGCATCCTTTGCCTTTAAAACGGAAACGCCGTTTTCTTTTTCCCAATTCTCATTCTGGATGATGGTGACAGCGATATTTAAGCGTTTGGCAAGCTGTTTTAAAAAGCTGCCTACTTTTTCTCCCTGATACCCCGTAACTACATAAAATTCACACACACCGCCTTGCATGGCAGTACGGATAACGCGTTCGATCAATGGCACACCAAGCAACCGAACGAGCGGTTTAACTCCACTTTTTGTTCTAAGCCGTGTACCTTGCCCTGCGGCGATGATTAGACACTTCATCACTTTACTCCCTTAATAAAGTTGATTTAACAATAGCAGTTTAATTCCTTAGTTCAACAAAGAAATGATATTCCCCAATCTCTTTCCTTCTTATTACAAATCCAGTGTAAATAATAAATATATGCCGGATACTACTCTTTAAAAAAAAGGAGGGTATCATGGCTTATTACTCGAACAATAAGAACTGACATAATACATGTAACCTATCTATAAACGATAATAGAGATTTTTTATATTAACCTAAATTGAGCGATTTCATATTATACGTTACTGTAGCCGAAGGCTTTAGCCTGCGTTTCTTATCATCTGAGGGGTTAATAAGATTCTCGCGTAAGTTACGCCCCCATAGCTTCCTTGCGTAAGCTAGGAATGGGGGCGGCTACAATAATCGCTCAACTTAGGATTAAGTACTTTTTAGCATATTATTATCGATATACAAAAGGGCTTGCATGCTTTGGAATATGTTGTTTACTATGTGGGTATTCAAAGGGTAGAGAAAGACCTGAAAAAGAGTACAAGAATATGCTATAAGTATTGTCAAGACAATGAGAAGCAAGCATGTAAACGTTCAAAGACTTCTGATGCTAAATTCAACTACTTCTGGTACTATTATGCCACCTGAGATAATCAGTTTCATTCCTTCTTCAATGGTCATACTGGTTTCTACTATATCGCTTTCCGGGAGGTAGATTAGGAACCCGGAGGTGGGATTTGGAGTTGTCGGGATAAAGATGCTCGTAAGTTCTGTACCGTCCTTGCTTTTTATGCCTCCTGTTGCGAATGCAATTACCTTCATTCCAACTCGTGGATATTCAACGATAACTACACGTTTAAATGCCTTTCTGCCTGGCAGGCTTACGAGGTGAAGAAATTGTTTCGATGATGCATAGACACTGTTGATAATCGGTGTCTTATGGAATATTGCATCGAAATAGCCTAAAATAAGTTTTCCAAAGAAATTGGTTGCAAAAACGCCGATGAAGTAAAGAGCTGCAAATGTAAGTATAATCGAAACTGTTGTGATGACAAATTCATCAACCTTACTGTCTGGAGGTGAATATCCCAAAAGAACAATGACTTTCGTTACCACAGGAGATAAAACACCACCCACGAACCCAAACAAAAACTTAACCACAAAAAAAGTAATAAAGATTGGGAAGATAACAAGAAGGCCTGTAACCAATCTTTTTCTAATATTCTTTTTAAAACCACTTGCGAAGGTCATTTTTTCTGATTCCACCAGAGATATCCTTTATTTGCTTTTAAAAACCATTAATGTCCAAAAAATTTATTATAGTACATTTACTTTCTGTTCCCTCATAAAAAATTGAATAATTTCTTTTGACATGCATACTTTGCTAAATATAATGCTGAGTTGAATTTGCTCCGGTAACCGAAAAGACGTTACGGATTTAGAGTACGAGTTTATGATAAAAAAAGATAGTCTTATTTAAAATATGTAACTTACCCATCAAAGGGTTAGTTTTTAACTGGAGAGTTGTGTAGATGAATAATAATTCAATAATACTGGTTGCTGGTGCTACACGGGAAGAAACTATTCACCTTAAGACAAGCCTTGAGGTGGAGTAACATGCCTACAGAAAAGCAGTCAATAGAAGAAAGATTAAAAGAAATAATTATTAAACAATTGGGCGTAGACAATAAACCTGTTACGCTTGAATCATCTTTTATAAATGATTTGGGCGCAGATTCACTTGATATAGTGGAGCTTGTTATGGAATTTGAGGATGCATTTGACATGAATATACCAGACGAAGATGCAGAAAAGATACAAACCGTTGGTGATGCAGTAAATTATATTAAGGAACGTAAACAAAAAGATGGTGCGTAGGGTAAATGAGTATTAATTCCATGATACTTGTTGTGGGCGCCACCCGTGAAGAAACTATCCATATTGAAACGTGCCTTAAGGATTGGAAATATGAGATAGTTCCTCTAAATGTTGAAGGAACGGGTATTGATTCTCCCATACCCAAGACACCTATCTTGATGCTGGTATATGTCCAGCAGGATCCAAAGAATACAATTGCTCTTTACGAACAGCTTTGCAAAGACCTAGAGGGTGCAACGACACCGATCCTACTGGTGGCAGGCCGATACAAGATGAGTCAGTTTTACGAACTCCGAAGGCATATGGAAAATATAAAGTCCATCATAACTCCTTTCAACCAGGGAGAGATACGTACCAGGATTGATGAAATTCTTGGCACCACTTAGTCAATTTGTTGTATATAGAAGATCAAAAGATAATGATACAGGGTAATAGATGTCCAAATTTCAATCATAGCCGTGTTAACGCTCCGGTGCGCTTCTGCCCGATGTGTGGCGGGGTGGTGAATGAAAATATACCCGTTACAAGGTGCAGCGAAGAGGAACATGCAATAAAAAGACGTGAAAGAAGTAAGTATTGTATAGATTGTGGCAAACAGCTTATCCATGGAATATAAGAGTAACGTAGCCCACACAGCCCCGTACGGCGTTCTAGCCTACAGGGCTAGCTGTGGGGGCAGTGGGACAAAGTATGGATAAAAGTTTATTAGAAGGTACATGGCAAGAGTTTGAAGCGTTGATCAGAGATACGAACGGATCAGACTTTCACCGGCGTGTTCGACCACAGGATACTCGCTCGAACCGGGGATATGATAGTAAGCCTCATCCTGGAAGATATTAAGCGGAACAATGGAGTATTTCCCGAGAGGAATACGTTTATAGAGAAAGAATAAATTCTATTTGAGAAACGAATGCATTTCCCGTACGTTCGTGTTGA
>VSDH01000060.1 GCA_008636105.1 Candidatus Scalindua sediminis
TTACCAATTAGTACAATAATCTTCTTGGATCTTGCTTATTGAATTCATTTATCAAACACCGTGCCGAACAGTATTGGGACAGCGCCTATTTTATCGCTAGCATAGAGCATCCTGTAGTGTAGATTTTTATCATACCACGAATAGCAAGAGTTGTAGCAGAAGGATTTCCACATCACACCTGCGGCGCATCATTGACATATTACCCAACGGGGCAATTACAGGCAGCCGGTATTTGGGGAAGATGAAGTTCGGCTAAATATCGCTAAAGCTAATCACTAATTTAGTTGCGTTTTGAATGTTTTTTTCTGTTTCCATTTCAACGTCTATCTGCTATCATACTCTCTCAAGTGGCAGCGGTTTACATCAGACATTATGCTTAGTGATAAAAAAAATGCCAACCATTGCTATAATTGGTTCTTATCGTTTTTTCTTTTATTCCAGCGATAGAAATGAACCATCCCACATCCATGTAAAAAAGGAGCGATTTACGGCTAAATTTTGGTTAAATCCAATTCGTTTACAAAGATCGCGTGGATTTAGTGATCATGAGCTTATAAAAATTCAAAAATTGATAGATGAGAATAAGGAAAAATTTCAGGAGAAATGGGATGAATACTTTAGTGTGTGAACACGAATGTCTTGCTCAAAAAGTTGCTTTTAGAGCGAGTTCTTTTGTTGTTTATCTCAACGATGGTAGAAATATATCTATTCCCCTTGTTTGGTATCCTCGATTGCTAAACGGTAATAAAGAAGAATTAGAAAACTATGAACTCATTGGAGATGGAGAAGGAATCCATTGGCCAGATCTAGATGAAGATATTAGCATTGAAGGTATATTAGCCGGTCGGCGTTCTGGAGAAAGTCAAAGTTCTATTGATAAATGGCTTAAAAAAAGAGCACAAAAGAAGAGGATTGAGTAGAATCAGGGTCAAAACTACAAAATACATTTGGCTGGGGAGAGGGAGGATAACTAATTAGGTAGAGTAGGGAACTTGTGTAGTAGTTTAGGTTTGGTCTATCTGTTTCTGCCCCTTTCGTCTGTCAGTGCCACATTAACCAAAACATGCCCTATTTCCAACTCCCCTTCTTCAAACCGTACGTTCAGTTTTCCCGAATACGGCTTTCCAATCATCTTCTTCCAGAGGCTTTCGCAGCCTGAGTCCAAGGAGCCAGTGGTCGGTATCATGTATAACTTGAGGTCTTCATTCAGATATTTATAGGGAAAAGGAAAGAAAGGGAAAGTGTCATGATTTGACATCATACATAAGATTTTGTACCCAAATACACCCTGCAGGTGTATTAATTCTGTATTCATAAGTTTTTCATTATCAATACCTGATTTTGATATTTTGAATTCTCGAACACATAGAGATAGATTTTAAATATTTTTATCTGTCTGATTTTGCTTAAACTTTTATTCATTGCCACTTGTATATGTACACGACCGCAACTATAATTATTATTGCAATTAACTCGATATATTCATCTAAATCCGACAACTGCTAATTTGGTAAAAGAACCACAAGATTGGAAGTTTTCCTCATATAGAGAATTTTTGGGGGAGATACAAGAAGAAGAAAGGATATGTAATTATTCTAAGTGTTTGAATATAGACCCTAGGGATTACAAAGAATTTGTATCTTCTCGGATAGATATTTAGCAGGAATTGGCAAGAATAAAAGAACTATGTTTAGACTAACCAGCATACACCTACGAGGTGTAGGTAAGATACGCATGGTTTTAGTAGGAATCGGGCAATACGAGCTATTGAAATTCAAATTATTTGCGAAACCATTTTTTGGGAATAATAGGAACGGTGCCAATTAAGCTGGTTATCTGATGGTTTGCAAGAGGAAGGTGCTAGGTGGTATAGTTATAGAAGAAAGAAAACAAGAAAGTGGGGCCGATGATGAGAATTCCGCGAATATATGCTGATACATCTGTAATCGGCGGCTGTCTTGATGTCGAGTTTTCCAATGAGTCGTTACATTTTATTGAAATGGTGCGAAAAGGTAAATGTGTACTGTTGCTTAGCGAGATTGTAATCGCAGAGTTGGATAGGGCGCCGGCTGAAGTTCAAAATATTCTATTGTCTTTACCGGAAGAAATGATGGAGAGGGTAGAACTTACCGATGAGATTCTTGAGCTGCGTAATGAATATATAAAGGCAAAAATCCTTGGGCCTGAGTTGATAGATGATGCCACAAATGTTGCTGTGGCAACTGTGACACGGGCAGATGCCATAGTATCCTGGAACTTTAAGCATATAGTGCGTCTGGATAAGATGAAGGCTTATAACCAGGTAAATCTTATGAACGGTTACGGTATATTGACGATTATCTCACCAAAGGAGGTGTTAATAGATGAAGACTGACAAAGAGTTTAAGTGCGTTGATTTTAAACATGAAGCCCAGATGCAGATTTATAAAGAAATAAAGAACCTTACACCAGAGGGGGAAATTGAGTACTTCCGCCGCAGGGTTAAGTCGAGCTTTTTCGGGAAATGGTGGGAAAAACTTCCCGCACGAGGCGGATCTGAAGCTAGCCAACAGGGTCGCCTCAGGAGACATGGGGGTCCTGCCGCCGTGGGAGAGCATAATAAGACGACCGAATGAGAAAGGATATACAAGATCAAAGCATCATATTAAAATGAATTCCGTTTGGCCTGTAAAATATTTTGAGTATGTTATTTAGTAGATCAATAACTGGAAAAACCCTCCACCTCCGGGGTGTAAGATAGATGCTGGATAATGGATTCTCGATACTAGATATTTGAGATTAGTTATTCGTCCACAGTGAAATACCTGTCTGCCGACAGGCAGGGATGAATCATTTCACGTGGTAAATAGTAGGGAGAGGCTAGAATGGGACATGAGGAGGCGATGGACGAGAGACGAAAGATGAAGGAAGAAGATCAATTTAGGTTGTATTAAATAGAAATTCAAATGAATTTAGAGGCTATTCAAGCAAGATTAAAATGTTTGATAAGTGCTATTTTTGTAAGGCTAAGGTGGTTCAACAACAAGTTACTGTCGACTATCGATGGGGAGATGTCCTGTTAGTTATTAAGGGAGTTCCCGCCGGGCTTTGTCAACAATGTGGAGAGAAATACTTCTCAAGTGATGTTTATAAAGAACTTGAAAGGCTGGCGAAAAGTAAGAGTCACTTAATGGGTAAGATGACTATAGATGTATTGACTTATGAGGAAAGCTCCGCTGCGTAACCTACATATGGGGGTAGGCCACAGTGAAGTAGACCCCAGTGGAATAATTGTTTCCACGGGGCAGGCCCCAGTTAAATATTCTTTGCATTTCACCCCAGTACAGTCGTTCCTCCTTACGGGGCAGGCACGCCAAAAGCATACCGCACACTGCGAAGATCATCAATTCAGATTTACCCTGCCATTTTATTCAAAGAGCAAATTGTCTTTGACAAATCATATCGCTCAAGTTAAATAGGATAAATGTTTTCTAATGTTTTTGTTATAATAATCTGTGTCTAAGTAGGTGATAGGCCACAGTGAAGTAGATCCCAGTTAAAAATGTTCCACATTTCACGGGGCAGGTAAATCACTTCACGTGGTAAATAGTAGGGAGTAGAGAGTAGAGAGTAGAGAGTAGAGAGTAGAGAGTAGAGAGTAGAGAGTAGAGAGTAGAGAGTAGGTAATAGGTTAAATGTTTATCCTTGTTCTCACAATAGAATTATGAATTATTCTGACACTGATGAACAAATTAAGGGTTTTAAATCCGCTATCAATAGATGCAAAAGGATTGTTGGATTTACGGGGGCAGGCATAAGCACAGAATCCGATATTCCGGACTATCGCAGTAAGGGTGGTATCTGGGACAAGTTTAAGCCTGTATATTTTGAAGAATTTCTTTCAGATGAAAAGAAACGTTTCCTTTACTGGCAGAGGAAACAGGAATTATGGGAGAGTATAAGAAATGCGATACCCAATAAAGGGCACATGTTTTTCAAAGGTCTTTATGATGAACGTAAACTTATTGGACTTGTCACACAGAACATAGATGGGCTTCACGAAAAGAGTGGATTACCCAAAGACATAATGGTTAATTTGCATGGAACCAACCTTGAGGTTATATGTCTTACATGTGGATTTATTTTACCATCTGAAGAAGTGCTCGATGACTTAGACCTTGAGCAGGGAGTACCGTTATGTCAAAAGTGTGGTGGGTTATTAAAACCAAATACAATTTCCTTTGGACAATCACTTCGAGAAGAGGATCTGGACAAAGCAAGGACTTTGTCACTTTCCTGTGATTTAATGATAGTGGTTGGTTCGACTCTTGTTGTTCAACCTGCAGCCTCTTTCCCCTTAATTGCTAAAAAGAATGGCGCACTCCTCGTAATCATATCCCTTTCTGAAACCCCTCTTGATAACGATGCTGATTATGTCTTCCATCAAAAGATGGGGGATTTTTTAAATCGTATCTAATCATAACCCTTCGACTTAAAACCTCATTCGTGAAATGGTACATCTATCTTCACAAAAAGCCTATAGTTTTACTATAATTTGTCTTTAATAATGTAGACTGAGCAGGATAGATATTCGTGGTGGAAATGAATTATATCAGGGTTACAAGAGATAAGAGAAACAATGCAGGATCGCAAGATAATCCTGCATTGTTTCTAAGAGTCTTAATCGTGATGATTTACGGCCAAATTGTTATAACTTAAATCCTAATTTCTTATCTCACGCCACTGCGTCATTGCGTAAGTGCCTGGGTTTATGAGATCGTTACCGTCCAGAGATTGATAGTTTACTGTGAAAATTCCACCTGTACCTGCATCTGTATTTCCTTTTCCAACGGCAGTATTGACAGCGATAACATTACCATTAACGGTTAAATTTGCATTTTCCGTTACGTCAATATTACCACCAATTGGATTGCTCCCATCCGCATCAACAGTACCTACAAGCACTGTACCATCAATTACGACGTTTCCAAAACCTTTAACCTTGAAATCGCCGTTCGGTACTATAAAGACAACAGAAGAATTTAAAGGGGCATCTTCGTGTCTAGTCAAACTTCCGGTAATATCAACACTACCATCAACGACGATGACCACATTACCTGAATAGGTTGAATCTGTTAATAACTCGAAGTCGCCTGACACATAAATAATACCGGTGAAGTTGTCAGCGGTAGTATATTCGTAATTAACAAACGTATAATCGGCATTGTCTCTAAAATTCTGGATGTCTTCTGATGTTATAGTAATACCAGCCATATTGTTTCCGTTGCATAGATCTGCAACCGGAGCGGGAGTTACACCCTGGGAGATGGTTCCAGATACCGCAGTACCATTAACAGAACCC
>VSDH01000061.1 GCA_008636105.1 Candidatus Scalindua sediminis
AGAACAAAGTTATTAAATAATAAAAAGTGTAACCTATGTCTTCGGTCTAAAATGTAACCTATGTTTCGGTTGCACAATGCCCGTGGGGAAGTAGTTCTTCTTTCTCCAGACCCATCTCCTCGGCTAATTGATACACTGTCTTCATTTTAGTTTCAGCATATTCTGCTATTTCCCAATCTGCGTGTTTGGTAGGATCCAATGCCATAGTTCTTTATCTCCTTCTTAATAATACGCCTTATTGATTTAACTCATAATGTCGTTTTGCTATCTGTCAGTCATTGGTATATAAGTGTTTCAGTTCACACAAAAACCTTCGCAGCACTAACGAAAAGTTCTTTTTCCGAAAAACGTCAATTAAAAATATAACAGACTTTGGAAAGATACCTTTGCAAATTTAACAATACAATATTGTTCATTAGCTAAACCAATGGGTATCTGATAATAATTTTCAAAATTTCAAAACACATAGAAACATACAAAACTTATATCTACACAGATAATGAATCGCTTAATTATATTTATAAAATTTCCTAGGCCAAGAAAAATGATCTATACATGGTTATTTTTTATGAATTTGTACAGCATTAAGCATAAAACACCTATTAGTTCTCTTTATCACAACTACACAGAATATAGCGGATGAAAGAAAAGATAGTATTATAATGAAGTGAGTAATTTAATAGAATCCAAACTTTTTTTAGTGTCATAAGTTGTAAATTTTCATAACTTACGACATATCAATGCCTTACAGCAATTTTTACACTTGACTTTCCCCCTTACTCCTGTTATTAATTGCACTTGTGAATAACAAAACATTGCAACATCAGGAGCAAGGGTTTTGAGTATTTTTAAAGCAAATATATCTCTATTAAAAAAGACTACAAAAGAAACTCTATAGATGCAATGGCTAAAGCAACTAACACTAATTATCAGGAATTACAATATTTCTTTTCAGATTATAAATGGGATGTCAAAACCATCAAATAAAAGAGACTTGAAATCATTCAAAAACATAGAACTACTGCTTCCACAAAAGACAGACTTTTTGCTATTGACGACATTGGATGCCCAAAACCCTTTGCGAAATTGTAAGGTACCCATTAAATTTGTAGTAGTTTTTGGAAAATGAAACAAGGAAGATGATGAGAAAGTTCATATCCTCATTACAAACCGACTGAAAGCATCTTCTAAAACAGTTATCAAAAACTACTTACTTCGTTGGGGTATTGAGTACTGTTTTAAGGAACTAAAAGATACATTTTACTTCTACCACTATCAGTTTAGGCATATTGACATGATCGAAAGATATTAGAACTTGTGACCCTTTCTCTCGGATATCTCCTTCAATGTGTTCAACCTCAAACTACTGGGCAAAAGTTTGACGCGTGTCAGGGGTACATTACAAGAGTCGCAAAAGAACGAACTCGATTTTTAATCTTAAAAACTGCCTGTAATGTAGTTCTCGAGTTGTTGAATGGTAAATTCTTTATCAGCTACGTATTCCTTCACCGCATCACCAATGCTCACGATGCCGATTAACATCTCCCCATCGAGAACGGGCAAATGACGAGTACGCTTTTCCGTAAACAACGCCATACATTCGTCCAACGTCTGCTCAGGGCGTACATAGCATACTTTTTTGTTCATTAGGTCACTGACGCAAGTATCCTTAGAGGACTTTCCTTTCAGGATAACATTCCTTGCATAATCACGCTCGGAAAAGATTCCCACAACTTTTTCATCTTCAACTACCACTAAGGCGCCCACGTTTTTTTTGGCCATTACTTCCAAAGCCCTGTATACAGAATCCTGAGGCGCAATTGTCCAGACACAACCAGTTTTTCCCTTCAAATGTTGTTTAACCGTAATCATAATATAATCCTTATCCTCTATTTAACGTTCGTGTTTTAGCTATTAAGTAAGTTAAAAAATAGGTTTAGTTTACTACAAACACCATTTTGTTAAAAAACTGTGTGAAAATTTTTTTTAGTGTGACAAGTTGCAAATTTTATAACTTAGGACAGACCGACGCATTACGACAATTTTTACGCTTGATTTCTCCCTTACTCCTGCTTTTAATTACACTTGTGAATAATGTGTAATGACCCTATAATTAGTTGATATTACATATTAGATATGGTTACCATCTCATCAAGGAGGTGGTAACTATCATGGGAAGGCGAGGCAAAAAACCCAGCATCATTAATATACCTTGTTCCAATAAAAATGCTCATATTACGGTTGTATAGATAAAGGTAATATTATTAGTAATGGAACATATAAAACTAAAAGTGGTATAGTTCGAAAACTTATATGTCACGAATGTGGAACTGTTTTTAATGATAGAAAAGATACGATATTCCATGATCTGAGAACAGATGAAAAAACTATATTATTAGCTCTGAAGATGTTAGTCAAGAAAATGTCTCTGCGTGTAGAATTAGATGAACTTTGGACTTTTGTTAAAAAAAACAGCTACGCAAAAGGAGCTTTCTTATCAAGGCAAAAGGTGGCTCTGGGTGAGTTATGCCCCCGAATATCGGCTAATACTCTCTATTGTCATAGGTCATAGAACCCAAGAATTCTCTGATCAGCTTATTTATGAAACTATAGCTTCGCTTATGATTAGGATATTCCCTATATTTGTAAGCGATGGACTAGAGTATTAAGGTGTTTCACTTTTGATCATGTTTCACATTATAAAGACATTTGAAAATACTGGGCAGAGAGGCCGTCCTAGAAAACCAATTAAAGGAATTAAAAGATACACTTTACTTCGATTGCCATCAAGTTAGGCATATTGGCAGGATCGAAAGATATTGAAATTTATGCCTTATTGCCTGGACTCTTACATACTGGATAAAATAAAACGTCTCCCCGCCAGAAAGATGTCGGGCCAGTCTATATAAAATCCTTGAATAGAAGCTTACAATTTTTAACAAAGTAATGTAATTAACTAATGGCATCTTGAGGTTACGCATTTCTGTGCCGAACACTATCAATCATGTCTCCGGCTAACTTGAAAATAAATGAAGGAGGTTGTTTTAACCTTTAAAAGAACTTAAAACTAATAATAATCACTTTGATTGCTCAATATGTGGAAGGAATTTTCCGTTCATAGTTACCACCATGCGATCTTCCCCCTTATCCCCCACAACTTTGTGGACAGTTAATTTAAAGTCTATGGCAGACATAATTCCGTCACCAAAGATTTCATTCATGACATCTTTGATAGAATCACCGTAATGCAGGCAAACTTCCGTCATGCGGTAGATATTAGGTTCTTGAATAATTGAAGGATCATATGAACGCATAGGGCATTTCTGCATCTCACCTAGAAGTTCATCGTTAAGCCCTGGTACAAGTTTAGAGATTTTTGAAACAGCTTTTTCTTTTAATTGGGCCTGGGCATGGAAAAGTTGGCCTACATAAACATTACAATAACCAAGTGCATCTGCTATTTCATCATAAGTCTTTCCTGATGCGTCTTTAGCTGCAAGCAATTTGTCAACGAGTTCTTTTTTATCCATTACTCTTCACCTCCTAAGTAAAATTAGTTTTCTTTTTTTTAAAAATAAATTACATTACCTCCTTCATTTATTTTCAAGTTAGATTAAAACCGGAGACAGACCAAAATTTTGGTTTTCCAAAGGGACAATGGGAAGTCTTCCCTAAGCCTAACTAGAACTGGCAGGAAAAGGATTCGTGCGCTAGGTGTTGTCAGAATCCATTTTGTCTTAAGTGAGCCAAATCTGATCATCACCTATTGTTTCTCTTCCGCTTCGGAGACCTGCATTCTTACCATCAGCATAAAATAGGTAGAGAGGTTTCTCATGTCTTATTATGTCTAATACTGGATGAAGCCTGTTAATGCGCATGTTTAGAATAATTTTCCCATCTGAATCTAACTTAGCATCTTCTGGGTTTTCGTCATTCGGAACGAAGCGTATTGCTCCCCTGTCTTTTCCATGTTCGTAAAATTGTATACACGTTGAATGAGTACCGTTAATCACATAAACTGCATAACTAGTAACTGGACATTCTGTCATTTTCAACTCCTTTAAAGATTAGTAAGTTTAAATAAATTAACCGTAAAATAAAACTTTTGCCAGGAAAATAGATTCCCGATCCCGACTGAATGACGTAGTCGGGCAGGTCAGGCTGGCGAACAGCTTGGCCAGGCGAGCAAAAACATTTATCACCCTTTTATACCTTATATTATATGTCAATCAACTAATTTCTTAAATTAAGCCATATGATAAACTGCCATCATGTTGTACCCCTCAGGCTTAAACTGCATACAATTAATTGAACTAAACCGCTTAGCTGCAGTTTTGGTTACCTGCAAGATTGTGATTTGACATAACAGAAGCAATACCGTAGACTTTTGTTTGACAATTTTTAGTAACATTATTAACCTTCCACATTGGTGCAATACTTCTAAAAGCATAACAGGAAATCCTGCACAACCACGATTAAGTTCCAAAAAATTCTCTCATGGCTTAGGTTTAGTTCAATCAAAGTATTTATGTCCATCTCCTCAATACGAACCTTAATAGATCATTGCCTTGATTGTGATAACGCAGCAAAGCTTTCGTTTAGCTCAAATCGGAGTTCATTCAGCTCGAAGACCGCCTCAGCCACGAGGGACTGTCCAACAGTGATATCCGTACCATAATTCGCAGGATTCATAACTTTAATGGCCGTTGTCTCCACTTTATCACATAGCTGGAGAAATTCAGTAATCCCCTTAAGGTCACTTGCTGGTACCGAATCAGAAGCAGAAAGGAATTTTATAGTTCCCTTGCCACGTGCGTAATTTTCAAAATCCGGACACTCATCTTCAGCCA
>VSDH01000062.1 GCA_008636105.1 Candidatus Scalindua sediminis
TTAATTTGGGGCCTTGTGTCCTTATTGGCATTTTCATATAAGGCATTTACAGATGAAACATTTAATTATTCAGCAGAAATTAAATGAGTCCGCTGAATTATTTCAAATTCATTTCTTTTTCTGTCTGAGATATGTGTATTTGCTAACTCTATCTTTGTAGATATTATTTTAGGTATATCAGAGAAAGGAGTAAAAGATGGCAGCCTTAAAAGAGGGAATTAAAGCACCTGATTTTAATCTGCAAGGGAGTAATGGGAAGAATGTTGCACTTAAGGATTTCGAGGGCAAGAAGCGTATCATTCTTTATTTTTACCCCAGGGATAATACACCGGGTTGTACGACTGAGGCATGTGGTTTTCGAGATAGTTTAAAGGCTATAGAGAAAAAGGATGCGGTAGTTCTGGGCGTAAGCCCTGATGGATTAGCTTCTCATAATAAATTTATAGACAAATTCGATCTTCCATTTATCCTTCTCAGTGATGAAGAGAAAAAGACGTGCAAAGACTATGGGGTATGGGTAAAGAAGAAGATGTATGGAAAAGAATACATGGGGATTGCTCGAACGACCTTTATCATTGGTAAAGACGGTAAGATTGAGAAGATTTATAAAAAAGTAAAACCTGCCGGGCACAGTGAAGAAATATTGGATTTCTTAAAAAATAATTGATGTCCTTATGTTGCCGTAAAGACAAATGCAGTAGTTAAATGGTGTGAACAAGCTTCTACAGTTATACCGTCAAAACAGTACCTTTTCCTCCCTGCCCGCCCGACAATCATTCTGGCGGGTTGCTTCTTTCCTTTTCTTTTGCCTACTGTCAATTGCCTATTGTCAACTGTCTTCTTGCCTTCTGCCTACTGCCTATTGTTAACTACATCTTGCTTCTTACCTTTGGTGACCCTACTTTATCAACCACCTGCAAATAAAATAGACTAAAGTTGCACCTGCAACAACAAGTGCTAATGACCTGAATAATTTCCAAATAAATGTGCCCCATTGACTAAAGTCTGAAGTACCTTTTGTAATCACTTTCGTTCCCTCTACTTTTGTATTATCATTAGTCAATTAAGCAGGTATGGTGTTCCCAGATTATGTCAGATTTGCTTTTTAATAGGCTCATAAGCTACCGCGAGTCTACAAAATCTAAAATAGGCGCTGTCCCTAATTACTAAGGGAGGGGGCAAAAAGATCAACGTTTTGCGGTCAACTGCAACCCGGGGTTAGATTTCTGTTGAACAATCTCTCTCTGTAATTAACTCACTAACCTTATTTTCATATAACAAAATTATCTTATTAAATTTTGATTTATAAACATGGTTTAAGGTACTTCCTTCAAGAGAGGCAAAGGTAGAAGGACTATAATTTCCTACATCAATAATTAACCATATAAAATCACATCTTTTTTTATAATTTACTATCTTTTGATTCTTATTATTGATTGTATCTTGAATGTTTAATTCATTTATGGATGGTATTTCTTGAATATTTTCCGGAGCCCATCTACTCTTACTACCTTCTACACCTTTTATCTGGATAGCTTCTAATGTCCTATATAAAATATGATCTACAGGATAATCATCATTATAAAGAAAATCATATGTATATTCTTTGCCACAATGTTTTTTAGTGCAATCAATTAAAGCTTTAATTAATTTTTTAAATTCTGAATTCTTTAGATCAAATTTATCTGGAAAAGCTAAGATTACAGATACAGGAGGCAGTTTACATTCATTATATTTTTTCTCAGCTTCATTACATATTTTAAATTCAAGCTGTTCCTTTGATTCCATCCTTGAATTCAGTAAAGATACTATCTCAATACCTAATCTTTTTCCATTTAGCTTCGTTATAAAATCAGGTGATTCTGAATTCTCAATTTTGCATAAATTATATTTTTTAATTATTGGTGTTAAACGTTCTATTTCAAAATCTTTTGTAGGTTTCCTTTTGTAACTCATTTTTCCTGACTTTAATAGGGACAGCTGTCCCTGTTGCATATACCATAATACGTGCTCGGTTAACCCGAAGTCGGGCTCGATTCGTTTGTTGGGTGCTCTTCGACCTCTTTTCTCTTCAGTTCAAGGAAGAGTGTTGTTCGCTTCTCACACGTGTGAAGATGGATGAGAGATCCGTCCTGGGAAAGGTATGCAAAGCCCTCCTGAGCAGAGCCCCACCCTGTCCGCCCAAAAAGGCCGAGGCTACCCTTCTTTTCGTACTTGATTTTGGCAGCAAGATTGTGGACGGTTCCTTCGAACTTCTCTCCCTCTTTCTCTGTTTCCCATTTTGCAGTGAGGCTGTCACCCTCTTGGGAGATGGTGAATACCTTCCCGGTTGGGGATGCCCACTGACCGACGAAGGGCAGCTTACGGTCCGAAGGCAAGAAATAGGCATCTGCGTAAGCCCAAAAGAACTCCTTCTGTTTCACCCCTTCAGTTGTGATCTTGTCCCAAGCCTGAGCCTCTTTCTCCTTATTGACGGCCAAGGTCGACATGGCCTGTCCTACGTTCTGATGAGGCTCATCTTCCTTTCTGGCCTTGTCGAGCAGTTCTTGTGCTTCTGCTTCGAATCCTTTGTTCATGTAACAATACGCAAGGTTCGACATCGCAAGCGTGTTGCCGCGTTCGGCAGCTCCCTTGTAGTAGGAGACAGACTTGATCGGCATATCCAATGTATCACACTCTACTCCGAGGTTGTTTAGTCCAGAGTTGTGATTTTGCTGGAACCTAATCAAAGTCCTGTAGTTGACCACGCATAGGCACGGCAGTTTTGCTTCGCTCTGCGAGTAGGCGGCATAGAAGAGTGTTGAGGTGTCTTCGGGTGCGAATTGAAGGACTTTCTGTAGAGCAATGGCTCGGAGAGCGTAGAATTGCCTGTTTTCTCGTGTACGTCCGCGATCCCATGGTACAACGCAATCTTAGCCTCCGGCTCCGTGACCTGGGCGAGAGCAGAGGCAATCACTTGAAGTCCTTTTTCTGGATTTTCCATGGTGACGTAGCACTTCGCCAGTCCCACTGTGTGTCGTGAGCGGTCAGACTGACTGATATCACCAGATAGGGCCCGGCTGTATGCATCTATGGCTTTGGCGTAGCTTTGGGAATGTTCGTGACAATTTGCGACCCAGTAAAGGGCGGTCTCCCGGACATCTTTCTTCTTGGCGAGGTCCTCAAGTTTTTGCACCGCGTTGGCATCTCGGCCGTGCTTGTACATCAACCAGTGATACATGACCTGATTCCGCAATCTTGAAACCGCATCATCTGCGGCCTTCTGGAGTCTCTCAAAAGCTTGGTCTGCGTCCTCAAACTTTCCGTCGGTGAATGCTCGGTACATCTCAAAGAAAAGGTCACTAGGCTCTTTCGGCGTTGGCTCTTCTGCTTGAACTGGCTCCGAGGGTTTCTGCTTCTTCTCCTCCGTGGGCGGCACCTCCCCGCGGACCTCCTCAGTCCCAGTCTCCAAGGAAAGTTCAGCTTCGCCTTTCTTGAACCGAAAGTTACGGATCTTCATGACTACCTCCTGCAAAGGCTTCCGCAGGATGATGATTGCGAGCAGGAAACCAACAGCGGCGACCAGCTTCCAGAGGGATGCGATCGCTTGGATCGTTTCATTCGATATTGTGGCAATTGTCATGTTTTATCTCCCTCTTGAGTCGCACCCAACAAGTTATTATATAGTTTCTGAATAACAACACTATTGTAGGCATAAGCCTGAATTTAGAATACCTTTTTTTGAAAGTAATAATAAGTTTTCTTTGGCCTTCATGACAAGATTTGCTTTTTAATGTTGAATGTTGAGACCTGACCCTCTTCATTCTTCTGGGATTTATCCTCTACGCCCTGGAGTGGTTTGGAATATCTTTGTTGGGTTATAAATGGTGGGTGGTGATACTTGATAATTCATGGAGGATGATGAGTTACATCATCTCGATGTTGTTAACCATACTCTTTATATCATCCATAATAATCGGTGTGATAAAGGGAATTAAATTAACTCTTGGTCATAAAGGTGGATGACAGATAAGATTTATTACTCCGGCTTTTATTCTCCATTTGGTCCTGTCTTTGTTGCGAGTACTCTCAAGGGAATATGCCTTGTTAGCTTTTCAAAGATTACAGAGACTAAATTTCTGTCACTTCTCAGGAAAAGATTTCAAAAAGACGTAATTAGAAACGATAAGATATTGGCGAATGTAAAAAAAGGTCTGCTTGATTATTTTAATGGTTGCCCGGTGAGATTCAAGGTGCCGTTAGATTTGAGTATAGGTACACAATTCCAAAGGAAGGTCTGGCGTAAGGTAAAGGAGATACCTTACGGAGAGTTGCGATCTTATAAATGGGTGGCTCGGTCAATTGGTAGTGCGCATGCATCCAGGGCTGTGGGAAATGCTGTTGGACAAAATCCTGTAGCCCCAATAGTGCCATGCCACCGTGTGATTTGTTCTGATGGAAGTCTTGGTGGTTACTCGTCTGGAATTGCAATAAAAAAAAGACTCTTGAACCTGGAGGGAATTTCGGGGGATTTTTTAATTTGTTGAAAACAATGTTTAACGCCGGCGATGAGCAATGAGTTCTCTCACTTCCGGCAAAAGCTCATTTGGAATTTTTATAAAAGTTTGATTTTCGTCTTCGTAGGCCGCTTCATCTTCTGCAACAACCTCTTCCTCAGTCTGTTCTTCATAATGAGCTAATACCTT
>VSDH01000006.1 GCA_008636105.1 Candidatus Scalindua sediminis
TTTACAACTTACGACACTAAAAAATATTTTCATAATTTTCTTTTGCAAAGTAAGGTGATACAAGAAGTGATCAAAAAGACAGAAAACAATTTTGGTATAGTGGATGGAGATAGTTTGTTAAGTGCAAATTAGTAATAATAGATATGATAAGACATACAATTACTATTTGAGTATACTCAAATATAGTGCCGAACAGTATTGGGACAGCGACCGTTAAAAAGTATCATGCCTATCTTTGATAGAAAACATTTCATAATATAAATCAATCCTTGCTAAAAAAGAGAAGAATGAGTAAATATGGAGGCAATTAGAAGATTCTAAGAAGGAAGGAAAAGGAGTTGTAGCTATGCAACGGAAGTTTTATTGGCCTGCTCTAAAGCTTCTGCAACGGCTGTATATATCGCTTCTTTTTCTTGTTCTCCGATATCAATAAGCTTGATAGGAACGTCTATCTTTAAATCAAGGAGTATACCGCTTCCTAAATCTTTCTTATAAGTAAAAGATGTACCTCCTGCGCTTAAATTATGCAAAGTAACTGAATCCCACCCTGTCTCAAGGCCTTCATGTCTTTTATACTCCCTTTTTTCTTGACCCTTATACATAAGAAACCGCCTTATGATTGTTGCCTGTGTCTATCTTAACCAGTCATCAATTTTCTCATAATCCCTACCCTCCCCAGTAATGCCCATCTCTAAAATAACGCAATTCCCTTACCATTAAGTGTTAAAGAGTAAATATTGTTCTAAGCTACGGACATTATGTGCCTTAGGATTTGATTTTTTAGTGAGAGGAAGTGTAGATATGTTTGTTTTCTTTATAATGTTCTAATATTCAACAATATTGAATGGTCAGAGTTTACACACCAAATTACACATGTCCGGCATCACCCCTATTTTGTATTGATTTGAGTAGATAGTTTGCTACTATAATTCTTGAATTATTTCCAGCAACATGATAAACAGCAAAAAGGGGTCCCGCCAAGCAAGCCGTCGCCCGCCCGGCCAAGCCGTTCGGACGGGGGCAGGCAGCGCCCGTTAAAAAAGTATTATGCCAGATCTAAACTTAGTTCACTTGACCGTTATTCCGCTGTGCTGCACAGAGGTAACTGAAGTTGAATGTTTAGACAATAAGATAAATTTATGAAACAATTCTTAAAGATTCTATCATTTATCTTCATTCTCGCTTTCCTATCATCATCTTTACACGCTCAGCAAACAACCACAGTTATAAGGGTCGTAGATGGAGACACCCTAAAGATACGTTATTGGGAAAAAGATGAAAGCATTAGACTTATAGGCATTGAGGCGCCGGAGGATATAACTGTAAACAGAGAAGAAGTGTCTTCCCTTGTGGAAGCAATTGATAAAATCTGTTAAGGGAAAGGGTATTTTCCTTTATGAAACAATATATTTTTTTAATATTTATATCTTCACTTTTGTTGTTCTCTCTAACATTTGGTTGTTCTTCCTCGCATCCTAAAAAAACTCATGATCACCGAGATGTTTCTGTCGAGCTACGAGAAAAACTTGATGAAAAAGGAAACGTAATAAAGAAAAGTTTTAATCATCCATATTACTTTACGGGCGCAGGACTTGCCTATATGCTTTCGTCCGTTTATTACAAAGGAGGTGGGTATATTACAGGCAAAAGAGAAAAAATGGTGTTTCAGGAGGAAGAACTACAGAATATCATACCTCCAATTATAAGTGCATTCTCAATGGCTAACGATTCTCAAGATATTTTAGTTTTTTCTAGTCCCCATTATGACTTTTGGGTTAATACTCGAAGTTATTTTAGTATGTTTATAACAAACAACGAACTTAACATTGTTTTTAGTACAATCAAAAGTAAAAAGAGCTGGCGTACTGACGGAAGAGCACTCCAAATGAGCACTTACTGGAGAAACAGCAATAAGCGTATATTTAAAGATCCGCTTGATGTAAAGAGAAGCTCTCGCTGGCGCCTTGTTCCCATGGAAGGACAACGGTTTGCACCGGGGCGTCCAAACTGGCTTATTATTGACTTGAGTAGTAATTTGTTTGGTATGGCTGGCAGTGATAATGTTAGTGACAATATTAGTGATAATTCAATTGAAGCAGGCAGTAGTGTAAGGGCTATTGAAAGAAAAGTTAGAACTAATGAAAATGTCATAGAAGACAAACTAAGAAAATTGAAAGTCCAAAAAGATGAGGGTTTAATTTCAAAAGAAGATTATGAAAAGAGAAAAAAAGAGCTTTTGGGTAAATTTTAAAATTTAAAGATGAAAATTATAGCATAATTGCGGTGTCAGAGAATAAGGTTTAATTGATGATGAAGAATACAGAAAAGAACGTAAACTACTTCAATCACAACTTACTTCTTTAAAGAAAAATTAGACCCCGACCTTATGGAACAAGTAAAAGAAAAATATCCTCATCTTTTGGAAAAACCGAAGGAATCGGAAGATTCTAAGAAGGAAAAGGAGTTGTAGCTATGCAACGGAAGTTTTTTTGGCCTGCTCTAAAGCTTCTGCAACGGCTGTATATATCGCTTCTTCTTCTTGTTGTTCTCCAATACCAATAAACTTGATTGCGGTACAAAACATAGAAGTAGACTGAAATTGTTCGGCTCGAATTACTTTCCCAACACAATTTATGTTAAGCATGGCTTTAGGGGCGTTTATTTTTAAATCCAGGAGTGTACCAATTTCAAAATCTTTATTGTAAAAAAATAATGCACCTCCTGCGCTTAAATTCATCAAAAAAACTGAATCCCACCCCTTCTCATGGCCTTCATGTCGTTTGACTCGGACTCCAGCCCTATATGGTTTTTCTCTTCTTTTATATTTCCTTCTTTCTTGACCGTTATACATTTGTATTTTCCATAAATGAATTAAAGCATTTTATAATTATCCTTAATATCGTCATATTCATAATAATCTTTAACTAAAATTCTATAATAACTTACATAGATTTATTCCTACCCATCCCACACCAAATTACATACAGACCGCAATCAACCCTATTTTGTATTGATTTGAGTAGATAGTTTGCTACTATAATTCTTGAATTATTTTCAGCAACCCGCCAAACAGGAGACTGTGTCGTAATAAAGGAAATGCCTATTTTGTCATTCTGAACTTGATTCAGAATCTAATGATTTCAACAGGTTAGCAATCTTAGAGATCCCGAAACAAGTTCGGGATGACATTACGACACAGCCTGCAGCCCGGCGGGCAGGCCTGTTATATCCCTACATATCCTGATGTTTAAGTTTCATTCACATATCAATAGTAATTGGTGGTAAATCTGAAATGTCATACCACTCGGCCTTAAACAATCTAGCAGTCCCTATGACACTTCTTTGATGTTTTACAAAAAACCACAAAATCTTACACTGTTGTCAGTTATTGCAGAGAATAAGACAAGGGTTTCCGAAAAATTTACAGAGTTTTTCAGGTTGCTTAAGTACCATTACGAAATATTTACAGGGTTTTCTGTGAGTTTTCAGTCTTATTACACACTAATTGCGCAAATAGTGATGGGGGTTTCTGAAAAGGGATCAATATACTCTTCCTTGAATAAATCTAAACCTTAAATATAAAATAGCTTATAGTATCCATGTCACCCTCCCTCCTACTTCTGGTATTCATTTTGCTTGCATGCTAAAAACAAACTTCAATGTTTCATTTTAAAAGAAATAGGTTTATATGAAAAATGCTTCCATAATTCTTCAAAAAGGGGGGTATTATGAGATATATATATACTGCGCCTGCGTGTCCGAAGTGTGAATCGTTGAAGGAAAGGTACAAAACTCAAGGTTTAGAGTATATTGAGAAAGATGCAGATAGACTCAAGAATCCGGCTATTGATAGAGACGATATTGATGTTGAGGCATTCGTACAGCTCTCTATGCAAAACATGGTTTTGCCTGTAGAAGTAAACAAGTAAAGCCAGGTTATCTCATTACATTTTTTTGATGAAGTGAATACGTATTGGTTCAATGAAGACAAGAGGTGGGGAAATGCTAGCAAAATACTCGGAAGAAAATTACGATGATATTTATCCATCAATTCTAAAAAATCAGCTATCATTTTATAAAAGATACTTATTAAAAATAAGTCAATGTTGGCTGAGTTTTTGTCATAAAGTTAATCGCATGAATGAGAAAATCCAAATTAGATAATAAATCCCTTATAACATTATAACTGAGTGGACTGATAACAAAGGGGAAAGGAGAAACTATATTCCACCCGAATTGAGCAATTAACGGATATATCACCCACACTATCCCCACCGCAGCCCTCCCCCATTAAATGGAAAGAAGTTTTTATAATTCTTTTCTCTTTGAGGGTTGCTTTGAGGATAAGAATTGCTCAATTTGGGTTATAGATACATTGTATTAAGGACAGCAAAAAGGGGACAGGCTACTTTTTGCAATAAATATGACAAATGATTCAATCCATTCTTAACATAAATCAATACTTGCTAAAAAGAGAAGAATGAGTAAATATAAAAGCAATTAGAAGATTCTAAGAAGGAAGGAAAAGGAGTTGTAGCTATGCCACGGAAGTTTTATTGGCCTGCTCTAAAGCTTCTGCAACGGCTGTATATATCGCTTCTTTTTCTTGTTCTCCGATATCAATAAGCTTGATAGGGACGTCTATCTTTAAATCAAGGAGTATACCAATTCCTAAATCTTTCTTATAAGTAAAAGATGTACCTCCTGCGCTTAAATTATGCATAGTAACTGAATCCCAACCAGTGGATCCTGTCTCAAGGCCTTCATGTTGTTTGACTCGGACTCCAGCCATAAATAGTTTTTCTATTCTTTTATACTCCCTTTTTTCTTGACCCTTATACATAAGAAACCGCCTTCTGATTGTTGCCTATGTCTATCTTAACTAGTCATCAATTTTCTCATAATCCCTACCCTCCCCAGTAAAGCCCATCTCTAAAATAATGCAATTTCCTTACCATTAAGTGTTAAAGAGTAAATATTGTTGTAAGCTACGGACATTATGTGTCTTAGGATTTGATTTTTTAGTGAGAGGAAGTGTAGATATGTTTGTTCTCTTTATAATGTTCTAATATTCAACAATATTGAATGATCAGAGTTTACACACCAAATTATACATGTCCGGCATCATTCCTATTTTGTATTGATTTGAGTAGATAGTTTGCTACTATAATTCTTGAATTATTTTCAGCAACATGATAAACAGCAAAAAGGGGACCCGCCAAACAAGAGACTGTGTCACAATCCAGAAAACGAACATTTTGTCATTCTGAACTTGTTTCAGAATCTAATGATTTCAATAACTTAGCAACCTAAGAGATCCCGAAACAAGTTCAGAATGACAATTGTGACACACCCTGCAAGACGGCGGGCAGGCCTGTTATATCCCTAACGACTCCTGATGTTTAAATTGTCTTCACATATCAACCATAATTGGTGGTAAATTGGCCTTCCTACACCGAATGTATTTCCTTGTTCAAATTGTGCCATTTTCAGTTATTTCCCCATTAAATTTTCGTTAGAGGTAAGATAAAACTGTAAGTTGCAAGATATTGTATACTTACCTTAAATAATCCACTTCAAATGCCGATAATATGTGCATGGGTAAGATAAGGATGCAACAAACATTATTGGTTCTAGTATTGTCGTTTTCTGTTTACGGCTGTGGCAAATTGAATAAAGGACAGCAAAAAGGGGACAGGCTACTTTTTGCAATAAATAGGGGACCCGCCAAACAAGACGGCGGGTAAACAGCGACCGCACTTATATAACTAGAATAGACAAATAGCGACAGGCCCCCATTCCTTGCCGTTAAGTCCCGCTTTGCCGCGGCAGCCGCGACTTTCGCGGGAGGAGGCAAGGAGGCATTGGGGGTAAACAAATGACAATAAAGAATTCAAGAAATAAAAAAGGAGGAAATTAAATCGTGAGAAAATATATATTGATTTCTATTATACTTGTTTGTGCTTTCGGATGTGGTAATGAAAATCAAGAAGATAGAATTAAGGTTTTAGAAAATGAAAATAAAGATTTAGGTTTGAAACTACAAAAACTAAGTACAGATCTGGAATCCTCCTCTGATGTGGTTAAGGACATAACCGCTCTCATAAAGAACATTCAAGAAACAGAGATGAATATTGAGGAAAAAAAGCACAGATTACGTAGTGCAAAGGGAGTAGAAGATACAGTTGACATGAAAGAAGATATATTAAATAGCATTCATAGGCTTTATGAAGATCTAGAAAGACATAGGAACAAAGCGGTTGAATTACAAAAAGCACTTGATTCTCTTGTAGCCACGAATACTCAACAGAATGAGACAATATCTTCTATTAAAATTGCACTTGAAAAAAAAACCATTAGAGTTGAAGGCCTGGTAAAGCAGGTCGATAGTCTAAAGAAACATGTTACTCATTTAGAGAATAAACAAGGAGAATTAACCGGCGAAATAAGTTATTTGAAAAGTGAATTAAACTTTAAAGAGAATGAGGTTTCAAGAAAAGAACTGGAAATCAAAAACCTGCATCAAGAAATAAATACTATCTTTTATATTATTGGGAATAGTAAGGAATTGAAAAGAAAAAAGATCATAGTTAAAAAAGGTATTCCCCTTTTACGCTCATTAAACCCATTTAGTAGAAATTATGTTTTAGGACAAAATTTTACCTTAGCTGAATTTAAAGAAGAAAAATCAACTCTTACTAAATTCAGAATTGATGGAAAAATTAAGAAAATATTACCTTATCGTAATAAGAATCATTACGATATATCTTATGAGAATGGATTGTCATTCATCAATATTAAGGATTCTAAAAATTTCTGGCATCAGAAATACCTCGTAATCGTTACAAAGTAAATTGCTCTAATAGCCAGATGCTGGTTTTATAATATAAATCAATCCATGCTTAAAAAGTAGAAAAGGAATAGAAGGAATTAAATAACTGAATGTATCCTGCAAAATGTTGTGAAGGGGTTAATGAAGTTGGTGGGAGTTGACGAGATTAGAATTTTTTATAAATTCTGCGCCTCGCTCTATAGCTAATTTATTTACCTCAAAAAAGGGTGCCTTCTTGCCTTTTAAAACATTTTTAAGGCATGAGAGAAATGTTGGAACGGAGACGAGATTTTTGACAGCATTGTATGCACCCAGCATAACCATGTTTGATGCTACTACGTTACCCAGGTCGTTTGCTATTTTCGTTGCGGGAATTCTAAAAATGTCTATGCACATTTCGTTGTATATTTTATCAATCATGGATGAGTTTAAAAAAAGCAAACTATTTGGCTTGAGGAAGTTCTTAAACTTTAGATAAGAAGGCAGGTTCATCATAATAAGCGTATCGGCCTCCTCGATAACGGGAGAGAAAATTTCCTCTTCTGAAACTATTAAATGATAATGAGCAGTGCCCCCTCGTACTTCTGTACCATAGGATGGGAAAAATGTTACATTTTTCCCGTCAAGCATCACAGCCTGTGCGATCAATCTGCCAAGAAGCATCATTCCCTGGCCACCTAGACCTGCCAAAATAACCTTTTCTGTCATTTTTAATATTCCAGAATTTCCATGACTTACCTACACCCGATGTTAGTTCAGGGGGGTTGTGAGTGGAGTGAACTAGTTTTGGCTTTCCCAATCTTTAAAAATACCTAAAGGGAAGGTAGTAGTCATATTATCATCTATGAACTTCATAGCGTCGTTGGGATTCATACGCCAATATACCGGGCACGGAGAGAGAATTTCTATCAATGAAAATCCCTTTTCCTCTATTTGGGATTTAAACCCTTTCTCTAATAATTGTTTCGTCTTAATGATATTTTTTGGTGAAGTTATAGAGGTCCTGGCGAGGAAACGGCTTCCGTCTATTGTTGCAAGGAGTTCGCAAATACGTATGGGATAACCATCATACTTTTCATTACGCCCCTGAGGTGTTGTCAAAGTCCTCTGGTTGAGCAAGGTAGTTGGCGCCATTTGCCCGTTTGTCATGCCGTATACCGCATTGTTTACGAAGATGACGGTTATGTTTTCGCTGCGGCTGGCAGTATGGATTATTTCCGCCATTCCAATTGCAGCCAGGTCACCATCCCCCTGGTAGGAAAAAACAATCTTATCCGGGTGAACTCGTTTTATCCCAGTAGCAACCGCAGGCGGACGTCCGTGGGCTGCTTCACACATATCAATATCGAGATAATTATACGCTAAGACGGCACATCCTACAGGGGCTAACCCAATGGTCTTGCCCCTGATATCCAGATCATCGATTATTTCAGCGATTAGTCTATGGATGATACCATGTCCACAGCCGGGACAATAATGCGTTGGGGTATCAATTAGCGTTTTTGGGTTTTTATATACCGGTTCCATTTTTGATTGTGTCTACGCTGTACTATGTGGCACAGGTTACTTTCTCTTTGATAGGTATTATTTCAAGAATCTTCTCAAGGATTTCTTTGGGGGAAGGTATTCCACCACCGGTCCGTCCATAGAAATGTACCGGGCATCGTCCGGAAACAGATAATCGAACGTCTTCTACCATTTGGCCTGCACTCATTTCCACGGTTAGTATAGCTTGTACTCTTTCTGAGACCCTTCGTATGATATCGCATGGGAATGGCCATAAGGTAATGGGTCTTATTATTCCTATTTTTATGTTTAGCTTTTCACCTATCTTTACAATCTCTTTGCATATTCTGGCACATGTGCCATAAGCGACAATAACAATATCTGCTTTTTTAGTGTTTATTTCTTCGTAGCGGACTTCTTCGGCCTCAATTTGACGATACTTTTTTTGCAGTTTAGCGTTAAATTCCTCAAGCTCTCCTTTAACTGGATAAAAAGATTTGATAACATTTTTTCTTCTGCCGTTGGCTCCAGTGAGTGCCCAGGGTTTTTTGTACAAATTCGGGTTTTGTTTTTTATTAAATACAACAGGTTCCATCATCTGTCCTAATTGAGCGTCACCTAAAATCATCACGGGGTTCCTGTAGCAATCGGCCAGGTCAAACGCATCAAAAACAAGGTCTGCAGTCTCTTGTACAGAACTTGGTGCTAATACGATGGTGTGATAGTCTCCATGCCCCCCACCCTTTACAGCCTGAAAGTAGTCAGCTTGGGAAGGAGAGATATCACCCAATCCTGGTCCGCCTCGCTGCACATTTACTATTACGCACGGGAGTTCGCTTCCGGCCAGGTAAGATATTCCTTCCTGCTTGAGACTGATGCCCGGGCTCGAAGAGGATGTCATTGTCCTGGCTCCAGCAGCAGCGCTTCCGTGAACCATGTTTATGGCCGCAAGCTCGCTCTCTACCTGGATGCACGTCCCGCCGACTTGTGGCATTCTGGTAGCCATATGCGTCAGGATTTCATTTTGTGGTGTGATTGGATATCCATAATAGAACCTGCAACCAGCCATTATTGCTGCTTCGGCAGCAGCTTCATTACCGGTTAAGAGAAGTTTTTGATTCTTTTCAGTTGACATTGTAAGCGGGTTGCCCCCTCCAGTTCAATTTTTCTCGTATGACGTCATAAAAAGTCCTTGTTTGAGTTTCAACAAGTTGCAACTTTTCTTTAGCTTTTTCAATTCGGATTTTATCGTTAGCCATGATATCTGTATATATTTGACCATCAATGGTTAGACCGACCCCTTTAGAATCAGATACCTGCTCCATTTCAATCTTAGAATCACCAGAAACCACGAGTGGACGGTTCGATAAAGTGTGAGGACAAATTGGCGTAATAATGAAGGCATCAATATCCGGTGTGACAATTGGGCCACCAGCAGATAGAGAGTGTGCTGTCGACCCTGAAGGAGTCGATATGATTAAGCCGTCACTACTATACGTAGTAACCTCTTTCCCATTTATATATAATTTAATTGAGATTAGTCTTGATAGAGATGATCTGGAAATTACGGCATCATTCAATCCGGAGGTTTCCTTAATGACTTGTTTCGAGCGGATTACCTGGCAAGCTAACAACATTCTTTGCGAAATGACATATTTCCCGGCGAATATTTTTTCTAAGGTTTGACTAACTTCTTGAGGAGTAAGCTCGGCCAAAAAACCAAATTTCCCCAAATGTACACCAATCATCGGGATTTGCTTACCATTCAGCTTTCGGCAAGCAGCCAATATTGCACCATCTCCACCAAAGACAAATGCTAAATCGGCGGATAAACCATCTGTTTCACCTTCATCAGAAATGTCAATTATCGAGACATGCGCCCTCTTGCGGAACAAGGGTTCCAGTTCAGCTATTGTTTCTCGTACCCTTTTCTTATTCTTATTGCCTAAGAGTATAATTTTTTTCATATCAAGTTAGGAGTTTCCTTATACTCCTCTTTATTTTTGATACTCACGGGTTCTAACCTGTTCCAGACCGAAATAAAGTTTTTAGAGATACCTTCCGCATCAAGGTTAAGTAATTTCAATATTATATCACGAGAACCATGTTCAATGAATTTATCGGGAACACCCAGTATGTGAACATTTTGTGTATGAATGCCTTTATCAATCAATAATTCCAAGATTGCTGAACCAAACCCTCCGACTAGTGAATGGTCTTCCACCGTAAGGACAATTTGATGTTTCCTCACAATCTCAATAATAAGATTATCATCTAATGGTTTTGCAAAACGGGCATTTATAACTGTAATATCAATGCCTTTTTCTGCAAGCATATTCGCACATTTCATGGATGGATATACCATTGCACCATATGCGATGATGGCTCCATCTTGACCTTCTCTAACAATCTCGCCTTTTCCTATTTCGATAGGTTCATAATTGTTATCAAGATTATTTTCCGGTATATCTGCCCTTGGATAACGTATTGCTACTGGTGAATTAAGTTGGACAGCCTTATCTAGCATAGCCTTAAGTTCAGTTCCATCTTTTGGTGACATTAATATCATACCTGGTAAATGTCTCAGGTAAGCTATGTCAAAAAGGCCATTATGAGTAGGCCCGTCACTCCCAACGATTCCAGCCCTATCGAGGGCAAGCAAAACACCATGTCCCTGTAAGCAAACATCATGGAAGACTTGATCATATGCACGCTGTAGGAACGTTGAATATATTGCCGCCACAGGTTTAAGTCCCGCGGTTACTAATCCATTTGCCAGTCCAATAGCATGCTGTTCACACATGCCCACATCAAAATATCTGTCGGGGTATTCTTTACCAAATGCATCAAGCCCCGTTCCTTCCGGCATCGCGGCGGTGATTGCTACTATATCTTTATCGGATTTGGCGAGTTCAATAAGCGTTTTACTAAATACCTTAGTGTAACTAATTTTGTTGGGGTCTTTAGGAATATCTATTACCTTCCCATTACGCATTTGAAATTTACCAGCACTGTGGTAGCGGGCAGGATTCTTTGATGCAGGTTCAAATCCCTTACCCTTTTCCGTAATTACGTGAAGCAATATAGGTTCTTTTAGATGTTTAATATCCCGTAGAGTATCTATTAGTGTTCGAATATCATGGCCATCAATAGGCCCAAAATAGTTGAATCCCAGATCAACAAATATCTGTCCTGGAGTAATCTCCCGCTTTAATGCCTCCATGATATGTTCCAGGGTCTGGTCCATACGTTTACCAAAAATGGGTAAAGATTGTAATAAATTATGTACTTCCTTTTTGAAATCCGTGAAAAGGGGTGTAGTACGAATTTTAGTCAGATATTTTGAGAATGCACCTACTGTACTTGAGATTGCCATTTCGTTATCATTAAGGATTACGATTAGGTTTCTTTTCAGGTACCCTGCATGGTTAAGTGCCTCAAATGACATGCCAGCACCGATTGCTGCATCTCCAGCGACTGCAACAATCTTCCTATCCACACCGTTTATTTTATCAGCACAAGATAAACCAAGAGCGGCAGAGATTGCATGTCCGCTGTGACCGCAAGTGAATGGATCATATTTGCTTTCATTCTTATCTGGAAAACCACTTAGTCCTTTGTACTGTCTTAAAGTTGGAAATTCCTTTCTCCTTCCTGTGAGTAGTTTATGGCCATAGGTTTGGTGGCCGACATCCCAGACTAGCTTGTCTTTAAGAAAGTCAAAAGTATAATGAAGGGCAATTGTAAGCTCGACTACTCCTAAGTTTGATGCCAAATGTCCGGGATTTCTGGAAACAACGTCAATTATTATTTCCCTCATTTCCTGTGCCAGGACCTCTAAATCTTCAATGCTTAATTGCTGCAGATCCTGCGGACTATCGATTTTTTCCAATAGCTTCTGGGCCAATCTCGCCTCCTCGTAAATTAGCTTCCATTCAGACAAACTGAATGGTGTATTATGGTTGGTCGCTAATTATGTATTTTTTTTTGTTTTATTATTATTATTTTGGGTTTTTTCCAGGTTGAATTCTTTGGTGTAAGTCTCTCCATCTCTATCTTTCAATAAGACATTAATCTTCTTTTCTGTACTTTCCAAAATTTGGTAGCATCTTTTGTATATTTTAATGCCCATTTCGTATTTTGCAAGTGTTTCATCTAACTTTAGATCACCTTTTTCTAGCTGTTCAACTATTTCTTCAAGTTCTTTTAAAGACGCTTCAAAATTTGGTTTCTTCACTTATTTATACACTTTAAGGAATTTTCGTTAACTTTCAATAGAAAGTATTGCAGAGACAACACTACCTTTGAAAAAGCTTGTTTTGATTTTATCTCCTTTGTTTACACCTTTTACTTCGCGAAGGGGTTTATTGTTTTCCAGCCTGGTGGTAATAGTATATCCTCTTTTTAACACACTTAAAGGATTTAAACTTTCTAATTTACCTGCAATACCTAACAACTTTTCACGTTCAGTGTTTAACGCATGTGTTATATTTAAATTAAGCCTCTGGGCAAATTCGTCTAATTTTTGTTGTAACCTGTGAAGTTTATCAAACGGTTGTCTCATTGCATAACTATTCGCAGCTCTTGCAAGCGTATCCTTTGATAACTTTAGTTTACTTGCTAAGGACTGAAAGAGTCTTGACTTGAACTTTCCCAGTATGTCAAGGAGTAAATCTTTTTGAGGAACGACCAATTCACCGGCCTCTGAGGGAGTAAGAGCTCTTCTATCTGCAACTAGATCAGCTATTGTTATATCAATTTCATGTCCTACAGCAGAGATAACAGGTATTATGGAATTGTAAATGCTCCTGGCAACAGCTTCTTCATTGAAAGCCCATAAATCTTCTAAACTGCCTCCCCCTCTACCTACTATAATTACGTCTATATCAGGTAGTTTATTTAATTCTATAATTGCCTCAGCGATTTCTTCTGCTGCACCATCTCCTTGTACCTTTACAGGATATAAGAGGACCTCAACATTGGCAAAACGACGTTCTATAATATTTAGAATGTCTTTGATTGCTGCACCAGTGGGTGATGTTACTATACCTATTTTCTGCGGTATAAAAGGGATGGGCTTCTTACGAGAAATGTCAAAGAAGCCTTCTTTTTCCAGCTTTTCCTTTAGTTGTTGGAATGCAAGTTGTAGGGCACCTATACCTTTAGGTTCTATTTGATCAATTATTATTTGATATTGTCCTCGTGGTTCGTAAACAGTAATTGAACCATAAGATATTATTTCCATTCCATCTTTTAATTCGAATTTAATTTTGCTTGCGGTGTTTCTGAAGACAACCGCCTGTATTTGTGCATTTTCATCTTTAAGTGTTAAATAAACATGGCCTGAGCCTGGCCTTCTTATGTTAGATATTTCACCCACTATACTTATATTAGAGAAATCGTGTTCCAGAGATGTCCTGATCTTCCTTGTGATTTCAGAGACGGTGAACAACTTTTCGGTTTTTTGTTTAAGAAAAGCTTCTTGGTTTAATTTAATGGCTGAGAATTTATTTGTCATTTTATGTATATCTAAATTGAGCGATTTTATACTGCATGTCAATGTAGCCGCAGGTCGTGCCTGAGGCAGATTCGCCTTGGCGAACTTTTATCTGCGTTTCCCATCACTGATGAGTTTATGACAATTTCATGTAAGTTACGCCCCCATAGCTTCCTTGCGTAAGCTAGGAATGGGGGCGGCTACCCGCCCGTACCGAACGGTACGTTCGGGCGGGCAAAAATCACTCAATTTAGGGTATAGTTCTTATTTTTGGTTCTCAGAAATTGTGCTTAAGTACCTATCTGCCCAACTAAGACATTCATATAAGTCAGCTATCGCCATCTTCATTAATTTTAACTCTTTTTATATTTTCTGCCTTACCTGTTTCTCTGTTTACGGTTATAATTACTCCTTCTATGTGGATATCCTTTTCGGCTATATCATAACGAATGGGTACTTGAGTTACAATTGATTTTAATACACAATCGACACGTCTGCCTAAGACTGATTCATGTGGACCTGTCATACCCAAATCTGTGATGTATCCTGTTCCTCCAGGCAAAATCTTTTCGTCAGCAGTCTGTACGTGGGTGTGTGTGCCCACAACAGCACTTACCTTGCCGTCTAAATACCATCCCATTGCTATCTTTTCAGAGGTTGCTTCAGCATGCATGTCAACGATTATTATATTTGTAAGTTTTGAAAGTTCCTCGATTGCCTTGTCGGCTGCCCTGAATGGGCAATCTATTGGTTTCATAAATACACGGCCCAGGAGATTAATTATACCGACGGTGTGATCTGTTTTCGTTTTGAGAGCAACATGCCCTCTGCCATGTGCCAGTGGAGAGTAATTTGCCGGTCTGAGTAACCGTTGTTCAGATTGTAGTGAATCAAAGATTTCTTTTCTTTTCCAGACATGATCGCCCATTGTTATTACGTTTATGTCGTAGGAGAAAAGTTTGTTAGCAATACCAACGGTTATTCCGGAACCTCCTGCTGCATTTTCTCCATTTGCTATGCAAAAATCAATATTTTGGTCTTTAATGAAGCCTTGAAGTTTCTTTTCTAAAATTTTTCTTCCTGGTTGTCCTACGATATCACCAATTGCGAGAATATTTAATTGCATATATAAGATTTCTAAAAATAATCAAATGGTTTATTTATCCTAAAGGAGGGGATTTCGCTGGTTATCTCAAGCACAAGTGTTTCTTTTATGAGTAAATTTTTGCTGGAGTAGTTTTCCTACTTCAGAAGGAACAAACATAGAAATGTCACCTCCTAAACTGGCAGCTTCTTTAATCAAGCTGGAATTAAGGAATGAGTATTCTTGACTCGTCATTACGAAAACAGTTTCTATATCGCTTTTTAATACACGATTTGTAAGTGCCATTTGAAATTCATACTCGAAATCAGATACCGTTCTAATGCCTCTCAGGATTACGTTAATTTGCATCTCTCTCACATAGTCGACTAACATGCCTTCAAAACAATCTACCTTGACATTCGGAATTTCTTTTACGTATTTTGAGACCATATTCGTTCGTTCTTTAATCGTAAATAGCGGTTTTTTTAATGGGTTGTGACTAACGGCGACTATGAGTTCATCAAAGATTTTACTCCCGCGTTTAATTAAATCAATGTGACCATACGTAACAGGGTCGAAGGTACCCGGGTAAATTGCTTTCCTCATAACATGTTCTTAAAAAATGAAGACATTTGTTTTATGGTTCCTGCTGTGGAAGAAAAGCGCTCACAGCTTGAAAACGACTTCTTAAGCCTCCTACTTGACCTGCTGCCCCGCGAGGAATAATATCAAAACTGGTAGTAGTATCGCCTCTAGTGTTAGTTTTATTTATGGCTATGTTAACAATCCAATCATGGAAAAATCGTGAGACAACAAAACTCGTGTATAAATTTTGGCTTTCGGTTCGGGCGAGTTTATCGGCCGAAGCTCTTTGCTTGGCCTTAAAATCGTATTGCTCATTCAATGCTAGCAGCCATTTTCCGCCTAAAGATAATGCTGATGAAAATATGACGCTAGAACTGAAGTCATCAATAAACCTGTTTCCTATAAAGAAATTCCAGTTAGGCATAACCTTATAATTGAGGCCGAAGTTTAAGATATCGACACCGCCTTTTCCAAGGTTAAATTCGTTATGTTCTGAAAGAAGTGAAATTTTATCGGTTAATTTCATCTTTATGTCTAATTCTATAAAATCGTCCCGTTTTCTGTTTAAACCTGCATTGCCTGGAAATAAGTTAAATGCAATGTCAAAATTAAGGAGGTCCACAGGTGTCTCTTCCCCTGTTTCTCCTCGTTTTGTCTGGAATATATTGCGCAAACTCAACACGATTGATTGGTAGGTGTCAAGCGCATCTATCCCGTCAAATTGGTTTAAGTCTTCTGGATTTTGTGTGGCTATTGGTGTGAAGTTAAAACGCAATTCAGGGATCATGATATGCCTTAATCTGTTGATATTTAGAAGTTTATTATAAATACTATAAGTTCTTGAAAGTGTTATGCTGGTATTAAGACCTAGAGAACCCAATATTCGCCCACGAGGCGTACCATTGCCTTCATTGCCTTGAGTGACAGGATTTACCCTGACGCTTTCACTATAACCTGTAAAACGAGCACCTATAAAGGGATTAAACCTTACATTCATGATGCTAAACGGCGCATTAAGTGTATGATCTGTGTCAAACCTGATCGTCTCCTCAGGCTCAAGCCTGACGGGTACTCTATCAAAAACCCTTTCAGCAGTTAATGAAGCACCACGTCCCAGAAATTGTTCTTCAATTTCAGGTGAAATCCTGTCAAATACCCTATTTTGATATGCTATCTCTGTTTCAGAGGTAAAATTTAGTTTGCCCTTCCACAAAGGTTCTCCAATTATTCTATATTTTAATTCAGGTAACGATTCGTTTTTTCTATTAAGCCTTTCTGAATCCACAAGGGTATCGTATGTCCGTAATTGATGTTCGGCCAAGAGAGTAATCCCTCTATTATCAGAAATCTTTCTTAAATAAATTATGGTTTCTCTATCCTTTTCCGTTTTGAGTTCCTGTTGGAAATATTCTCTAAAGAAACTTCTATCGCTAACGTGTGATATTTCTATATCTACTCTCCAGTCGTTAGTTGGTAGTTCGTCTTTTTCACTTTTTTCTTGATCTACAAGAAGTTGTCTATGTCTCCATAAAAACTGTCCTCTATCTTTTTGCGGGACAGGAATACTGTTAATATCAGTAGTTTTTTCATCGCGGATATAGTATGTATTCATATATCCGGAGTAATTAGTTTTGGCATATTCAAAATCTAATCCCAATGCGGGTCCCCTCTGTGATAGATAATCTGCACTTAATGTTAAATCGCTCCAATCATCCATTTTTTTACCGAAGGCAATGCTATATACGTCCCAATCAGTTTTGACAAAACGTCCGAATCTGGATGTACTCCCAGTCTCCCAATCCTCTAGAAGGGTTGCCCTTCTTTTTAAATCAAAGGATAGACGTGGCAAGTAAATTAATGGAAGATTCCCGGCGTAAAATATGTTTTTTTTTGCTGTGGCTATTGAATGTTCTGGAGTTTTAAAAATTCTTATCCTTGAGGATTTGAAATAGAAGTGAGGATGCCCGTAGCTGCAAAGTGAATAGCGCCCATTATTTATATCATACTGTCCTTTACCTCTATGTTTAATCTCAGCACCATCTATATAAACAGGTGTTTCCACCCTAAAGATGGGGGGGCGGATTATACTTCTAATGGTGCTATTGACAAAAATTCCTTTTTCCTCTTTAATGTTCTCAAAGACTTTTTCGGCTATTATCAGGTCATCTTCTCGTATCAGGGTTACATTTCCTTCTGCATACATTTCTTTATATATTAATTTTGGAGGTTTGTCTTTTTCACTTTTTTCTTGATCTAAATGTAAGATTACGTTATCAGCATTTAAAGTTTCATCACCTCTTTTTATCCTGACATTCCCTATAGCAACGACAACACGAACGTCTTTTTCCATCCAGGTGTCTATGTCATCTGCAAATATGTCTATTGGCTCTCCCTCAGCTGATATACTTACAGGAGGACCAACTGTAGGTTCTTCTTTGGCGGCAAATTCCTCTCTTCCTTCAGCCCTTATCTTTTTACCACGCAGGTATACTTCTGTTTTTTGTTCTTCTTCGAAGCTTTTGATTGGTACATTTACGGGATTTACAACTACCCCTGCGCTAGTAACCAGCCGCAAATATATTTGTTCATAATTTTCAATAATTCCTTCTTGAAATAATGATGCGTTACCCTCGCAATAAATTTCCATGTGCCCTTCAACATGTTGAGCAATATCAACTTTTGTAAACCAGGCTGCTACGGAGTTTGCAAGGATTTGTGCACTGCCCTGTTCTATTTTGACATTACCTTCTGCCAAAAAAACTTTAACCCCATTTTTGTCCCAGGTCGATATTGTATTTGCGTTAATGAATATGGGATGTTGTGAGACATCCGTGGTTATGAGAGCACCTTGGGTGAAATTTTTATTACAAAGTATTAGAAATATAAAGAAAATTGTAATTGAGAAAAACCGCATATCAGGTCTACCAAAAACTTTTAGCAGTACAACATTTCTATTTTGTTATTTGTATTATTTGAAAGATATATTTTATCGATGTGTTCTAAGGAAGCGTAAATAAGAAGCATAAAGATGAATTTAATTATCAGATATGCTTTTAAAAAAATGCATTAATTGTACTAATAATGTAAGCTTGCTCCTCTTTTGTTATTTCAGGAAAGATTGGAAGTGATAGTATTTCTTTGGTGGCTTTTTCTGCCTCCGGGAAGTCGCCCTCCTTATATCCTAAATATGCCAGGCATTTTTGCAAATGTTGTGGAATTGGATAATGCACCGCGCAATCTATATTGTTTGCCTTTAGGTGTTCTACAAGCCTATCTCTTTCCTTTATCTTGATTACGTAAAGGTGAAACACATGCTTGTTAGAACTAATTACTTTTGGCGTTGTTAGATCCAGTTCCTCCATTTTTTGCGTGTAATACGAGGCCTTTTGTCTTCGTTTCTCACTCCAAAGGTCTATGTACTTGAGTTTTTTTGTGAGAACAGCCGCCTGTATCGTATCCAATCTGCCATTAATGCCTAAGACGGGATAATAATTCTTGGGTTTTCCGCCGTGAACCCTCAGCATGTAAATCATTTCTGCAAGCTCATCACTATTGCATGTAACCATCCCCCCATCTCCAAATCCACCAAGATTCTTGCTTGGAAAAAAAGAAAAGCATCCTAAATCACCCATTGAACCTGATTTTCTATCTTTGTATTCAGCGCCAATAGCTTGTGCAGCATCTTCTATAACCTTGATATTATGCTTCTTTGCTATTTCCAGTATTGGATCCATATCTGCGCACTGCCCGTATAAATGGACAGGGATGATGGCTTTTGTATTTTTATTTATACGCTTTTTTATTAAATCCGGTCTTATATTGTAAGATTCAGGGTCAATATCCACGAAAACTGGTGTTGCACCTGTATTACAAATAGACCCTACTGTGGCAAAAAAGGTAAAGGGGGATGTAATAACTTCGTCACCGTTTCCGATTCCTAATGATTTGAGAGCGAGGAGTAATGCATCAGTTCCAGAAGAAACACCGATTGCATGTTTCGTATTGCAGTATGAAGCAAAAAGTTTCTCAAATTCTTTAACCTGTGGGCCTAAAATGAATGATTGATTTTCAAGAACATCCTGGATTGCTGAATCAATCTCTTCCTTAATGCTGTAATATTGGCGTTTCAAATCGACTAAAGGAACCCTTATTTTTGTGCTTTCACTGAGCGTAGAATTCACCTTATCTTCCTAAATAGTATATGCTTAAGAGGATTTCCCGATTATAGATATCTGTCAAATTAATTTGTAAGTATGATACTTACTTTTTCTTTTTTCTTGCTCGTTTTTTTAGGATGTATTTTTTCCTATTAAGTCGATGTTTCTTCTTTCCTTCGAATCCATTTGCCATAAAAACCTTCCCTTAATTTTGTAAACTAAAACCTTTACAATTACATATCTTGTATATGTAGTTGCATTCTGATAAAATCTAAATAGAGGGACTTTTAGAATTGATTTCTCCTTTCCCCTATCGGTAAGCCTTTGACCTCCTCGAGGCTTATTGGTAGGCTTTCAATTCAAAGGTCCCTCACTTATTTGACACGCCTTTTATGTTTTTGCAATTATACTACTTGTAATCTATATTACAAGTGATTCTTTACTGAAACCTAAGTAGAGCGATTATGCCTGAACGTACCGTTCGGGCGGATAGCCGCAACCTTCCTGCCTGCCGGCAGACAGGTAGGTTGCGTAATTTCAATGGATTTTTAATAATCCATAAGGTGGTAGTAAACGCAGGCCGTACCTTTGCTTATAGCTACGGGACTTAAAATTATCCATATAAATCGGTCAACTTAGGCGAAAGTAGCCTTAACCTCCTTTATATATAGAAGACTACACAATCCTTCTTGTATTAGACCAAAATGCACCGCCCATTAGTGAAGATTGTACTATCGTTCGTAATCGGCATATTTATAAATTATTTTGTCGATATTCCTTCCTTTCTTATTTTCCCAGCGATACTTACGACTTTAATTGTGTGCTTGTGTTTATATATATTCCATTTAAGAGGCTGTATATTAACTCTTTTGTTATTGACCTTTCTGACAGGTGTTTCATATCACCATTTTAGATTTTCTTCTTATCCCGCCGATAGCATATCGAATCTTATAAGTACCAAAAAAACTCCTGTTCGTTTGCATGGTACAGTCGTGTCACAACCTATTAGCAAATATATATCAAATCCTCCGTTATCTTCGTTAAAACAACGCAAGAAGGTTGTTACGTTCTTGTTGCGAACAGAGGCAATAGAAAGAGGAGGAAATATTTCTGAAAATCCCGTGAACGGGGCACGGCGAGGAGATTGGAAAGACATTTCAGGTGTAATTAAAGTAAATGTTTACCCAACAAAGGAAGAAGAAAATATGCCAGGCAGTGGAAAGGATTATCTTGCAAATAAACTAGAATATGGGGATAGGATAGAATTAATGGGGAATATCTCAACACCTTCAACGCCTCGTAATCCAGGGCAGTTTAATTATAAAAAGTTCCTTCAGAAACAAAATCCACGTACGGAGGCTATACTCAGTGTTATAAGTGCTAAAAACGTAAAGCTAATATCAGAAAATCATGGGAATTATTTTTTTACATTTATCTATAGCCTGAAGAAAAAACTGAATCAAGTTATAAAAAAGTGCGTTAAGGAAAGAAGCATTCCTCTCGTCAGTAGTATCTTACTTGGCGATCGTGAAAAGATACCGGAAGGTCTTATGGATAGTTTTGTGAAAACTGGGACTATTCATTTCCTTGCAATTAGTGGTTTGCACGTTGGCATATTGGTTGTTTCATTACATTACCTGTTAAGATTGCTGGGTCTTAATACGAAGCACTTAGCGATAATTATTATATTTGTTACATTTTTATATGCTGTCATTACGGGAATGAAGACTCCAATCCTTCGGGCTGGCATAATGGTGGCTACTTATTATGGTGCATTTATATTTAACAGGCGTTGGGATCTCACAAATAGTATTGCACAAGCGGTATTTGTAATACTTTTGATAAATCCTTCCGACCTGTTCAATGTAGGTTTTCAACTTTCAGTGCTTGCAGTGCTTGGAATCATATATATTTCAAGTGGAATTGAAAATTCCTGCTGGAAAACGTCTCTTTTGATTGAGAGACTACAAGCAAAAGAAGAAAGGAATGAGGTTTGGTTTCGATTTAAGATTTATTGCAGGAAAACGTTTTGCGTTTCCCTTGCAGCCTGGATTGCCATAATGCCACTTATAGCATATTATTTCCATATCGTAACTCCTCTGACAGCGCTTTTGAATATTATAGTCTTTCCGCTTGTATGGTTTATTCTGGTTGGTGGTTTTATAATATTAATAGTGGGTCTTGCATTTCCTGTACTGGTTGCGCCATTTGCGTGGCTAATTTCATATTCTGCGATATCGTTAGAAAATTTAATTCTGCTATTTTCAACGAATTTTAGGACTTTTTTCTATACATCAGGACCACCGTGGATATGGATATTAATCTATTACCTGATAGTTATACTTTTTATACTAAGGGAGAGATTTAAGATCAAAATGGTTCATGTATTGATTGTAATTTTGGGTATTTCAAATATTTTTATCTTTTCGAGTTCGTTTGGTCATAATCAAAATCGTCTTAAACTTACATGCTTTGATGTAAAGCGTGGAACTTCTATCTTTATTCAATTTCCTAACGGTAAAAACATGCTTTTTGATACGGGCACGTGGAGTAATTATGATGTTGGAAAATTTATTGTTGATCCCTTTTTGAGGCAGGAGGGGATAAAAAAGATAGATACCATAGTTATTTCTCACGAACATGATGACCATTGTAATGGGATACCGTCTCTTATTGAAAGGTTCAAGATTGACAATGTTTTCATAAACAAATTTTTCTTGCGGTCCGGAAATAAAGAGAAATTATTGAGATTGATTAGTGAGAAAAAGATAAGTACAGGCCTGTTGGCTAAAGGTTTAGAAATTAAGGGATACGAACCGGCAAAAATCAAGGTGCTTAATCCACCTGATAAAGACATATTGAGATATGAGGGTTTCCCTGTAAATAACTTATCCGTGAACGATTCATCCAGTGTAGTTTTGATTGAATATCTGGATTACAAGATACTATTGTGTGCAGATATAGGAGAATATGGAATCAAGCTACTTTTATCAGGCAAGGACGACCTTAATGCGGATGTGATCGAGGTTCCACATCACGGAGGTTTTTGCGTAAAAACTGAAGATTTGATCAGGCATGTCAGACCAAAACATGCAATAATAAGTGGAATCCCAAGCGTTGTTTCTATGCCTACAATTGAAGCTTATGAGAAGTTTGGATCAAACTTATTTAAAACATACCAGGATGGAGCAATAACGTTTACGATAAATGAGGATGGTATTCAAGTATCAAAATTTCTTCAAAGATAAATTAGCTTTCCTTCATTTACTAAATTAATGATGGTGTAATAAACAATGATGGCACTCTGAGCGGAGCGAAGAGTCTAATTTCATCATACGAAATTGAATTGTGCTGCAGCATGGTAGGAACTTCTGACTAGCGGGCCTGATTCTACATGTTTAAAACCCATCTTTTCACCCTCATACTTGAGACGTTTAAACTCTTCAGGATGATAGTAACGTTTTATCGGGATGTATTCTTTTCCGGGGCTGAGGTATTGCCCTATTGTAAGTATGTCACAATCTACCTCCCTTAAATCTTTCATTACGTCTATTATCTCATCATATTCTTCACCCATGCCCAGGATCAGGCCAGACTTAGTGATGCAGCCGGGATGGATTACGTTAACTTTTTCTAATAAACTAAGTGAAAACTCATAGTCAGCCTGCAGCCTTACATCGGGGTATAATCTTGGTACTGTTTCAAGGTTATGGTTAAGTATATCTGGGTATTCTTTCAAAACAATCTCAAGGGTTTCTTCAGAACCTTTAAAGTCCGGTATCAGAACCTCTATTGTGCATGTTGAATTGTAAGTGCGAATATTCCTGATCGTCCTTGCATAGATTTTTGCACCACCATCGGGAAGGTCGTCTCTGGTAACAGACGTAATAACAACATGCTGTAGGCCTATCTGTTTAACTACCCGCGCAATCCTTTCAGGTTCATCCTCATCTAAAGTTGATGGATGCCCCTTGGTGACGGCACAGAAATTACATCTTCTGGTGCAGACGTCCCCGAGTATTAGAAACGTTGCAGTACCCTGCCCAAAGCATTCTCCGATGTTAGGGCAGATTGCCTCTTCACATACTGTGTGCAGGTTAGCAGATCTTAATATGGTTTTTAACCTGTGATATTCTTTACCTTGTGGTAATTTAACCCTGAGCCAGTTGGGGCGTTTCGTTTGCACTTATTACCTCCAATAACTCTTCCATGCTTATGGTTTGCATTTCAACACCGAAAACATTAGCAAAATTCCTCATAATCGAGGCCGTTGTTTCTTTCGTATCTACGTTTGTTTTTAACAACTTCGATATTGATGTTATCATGACGTCTTGTATACCGCATGGCACAATCATGTTGAAAGGCGAAAGGTCGTTATTTACATTTAAGGAAAAACCATGCATGGTTGTACCGCCAACTATTCTAACACCTACAAAACCAATCTTTTCTTTTCCTACCCAAACGCCTGTGTGTCCTTCAACCCGCCGTGACTTGATTTTATAATCCTGTAATGTTTTTATCATCACTTCTTCCAGCATTCGTAGATAATGGTAATAATCCTCTGTATAAGACTTCATCCCAATTATTGGGTAACATACTATCTGTCCCGGGCCGTGGTATGTGGTTGCACCACCTCTGTCAATTCTGTATATAGAATATCCCATGTTTCTTAGTTGATTTTCATCAGTTAAGAAGTGATTAGTCTTTCTGTTCCTGCGCCCCAGTGTATATGTTGGAGGATGTTGAAGGGTGATGAATACGTCTTCTATTTGGTTTGACTGTTTTACGTTGAAGAGTCTTTTCTGGAGTTTCCAGGCCTTACCATACTCCACCAAATCCAGTTTCAGTAGAAGGCATTTGTTCATGGACTTCCTGCTCCCAGCCTTCAAGGCTTTCTTTTATGGTTATTAAGAATTTATCAGCCTGTGCACCATCAACCACTCTGTGATCAAAGGAAAGGCTCAGGTACATCATGGAACGAATGGCAATGGCGTCGTTTACGACAACAGGTTTTTTTACTATTGTTCCCATACCCAGTATAGCGATCTGAGGGAGCAATATAATAGGCGTGCCAAATAAACTCCCACTTGAACCGTAATTTGTAATTGTAAATGTGCCGTCCTGGACTTCATCCGGTTTAAGCCTCTTATTTCTAACTCTTTGGGCTAAGTCCTGGCTTGTTTTTGCAAGTTCTACCAGGGTTTTTTTATCTGCATCTTTTATCACCGGTACTATGAGGCCGTCTTCTAAAGAAACTGCTATACCTATATTTATATGTTTTTTTACTATTATGCCCTCCTCTGACCACGAGGAATTGAAGATAGGATGAAGTTTGAGGGCACGTGCGGTATTCAGAATGACAAAAGGAAGATAAGTAAGCTTGACCTTTTCATTTTTAAGGAATGCTTCTTTTTGTTCTTCTCTAAATTTTACTATCTTTGACATATCTACTTCAAAGGTGGTAGTAACGTGTGCAGCAGTTCTCTTGCTCTCAGACATTCGTTTAGCGATGATCTTGCGTTTGGGATTTACGGGGACTATTTTTTCTTTTTCCTTTACCTCTTCCTCGACAGCAGGAGGCACATATCCGGGTTTAAGTTTTATATATTTTTGTACGTCCTGTTTAGTGACCCTGCTACCAATACCTGTTCCTCTTACCTTGCTTAAATCTATTCTGTATTCTTTGGCCATGCGCCTTACTAAAGGTGAAAACCTTTTTTCTGTCTTTAGCTCGGCTGGATGCGGGGCAACTGGGGGTGCTTTTTTTTCTACCTTTTTTTCTTCAACAGCAGTAACTTTGGTGGCAGGAACAACTTCTTCTGCCTTAGCTTCTTTCAAAGTGCAGATAACGGTTCCGACAGGTACTGTTTCATCTTCTTTGTGAATTATACTTTTCAGTATGCCTGATGTTGGGGAAGGTATTTCAGTGTCTATTTTGTCTGTGCTTATTTCTACAATTGGCTGGTCTTTTTGAATTCTATCACCTTCCTTAACCAGCCAGTGTACAATGGTTCCCTCTACTACGCTTTCACCCATTTGGGGCATGATTATGTCTACTGACATGTTTCTCCCTCTAATATGCTGCAAGTTTTTCTGCTGCTTCAACGACGTCTTCTACCTGTGGGAGGTAATATTCTTCCATTGGAGGGCTGTAGGGGACTGGTGTGTCAGGTGCTGATATACGTAAGATTGGTCCATCCAGGTAATTAAAAACCTCTTCGGAGATTAAGGCAGCAACTTCCGCACCAACTCCCCCACTCCTTGTTGCTTCGTAAAGGACAATTACCTTGTTGGTTTTCTTTACTGAATCGAACACCGTTTCTTTATCTAATGGCATAAGAGTTCTAAGGTCAACAATTTCCAGACTGATTCCACTCTCCTCCAGGTTTTTTGAAGCTTCAAGAGCCGTATGAACCATTGCACCATAGGTTATTACGGATATATCGCTTCCTTCCTGTACTATCCTTGCCTCACCAATCGGTATAACGTAATCATCTTCTGGCACTTCTTCTTTTATCCTTCGATATAAAAACTTATGCTCAAAAAAAATGACCGGGTCATCATCTCTGATTGCAGCCTTGAGCAATCCCTTAGCGTCAGATGGAAATGCTGGTGCAACCAGTTTAAGGCCAGGGGTGTGAAAGAACCATCCTTCCGGACATTGGGAATGGAATGCGCCGCCATGTATGTTACCTCCATAAGGGGCGCGTATTACTATAGGTGTCTTACCACCCCATCGATAATAATTTTTAGCAGCTACATTAACAATCTGGTCAAAGGCACAAGAGATAAAGTCGGCAAACTGCATTTCGACGACAGGTCTCATCCCGACAAGTGAAGCACCTATTGCAGCTCCTGTAAATCCTGATTCAGAGAGCGGTGTATCAAGTACACGCAGTTCACCAAATTTTTCATACATCCCTTCGGTAACCCTGAATGCACCTCCATAAATCCCAACATCTTCACCAAGGATAAAGACACTATCATCCCTTTCCATTTCTTCCCATAATGCTTGATGTATTGCCTCTACGTATGTTATTTCCTTCATAGCGTTTTTACCTTCTCTATGGGAGTGGCATAAAGTCCCTCTACCGCCTCTTTACCATCTGGATATGGGCTGTTTTCGGCAAACTCTTCTGCATCTTCTATTACGTCATGAACACGTTTATCGATATCTTTTAATTCATTCTCAGAGGCATGATTATTTTCAAGTAGATAATTTTCCATTTTAAGAATAGGGTCTTTCTTTTTCCATTCCTCAAGTAGCTCCCTGGGAACATATTTGGCAGCATCGTGCTCTGAATGGCCATGCATTCTCATAGTCTTGCATTCTATAAATGTGGGACCTTCTCCCGCCCTTGCCTTTTTATATGCCTCTTTTGATACTTTATATACTGCAACAACATCATTACCATCCACAATTTCGCTAGGCATCGCATAAGCGAGGGAACGCTCTGCAACATCTTTTATGGCCATCTGTTTTTCGAGGGGTGTTGAATACGCATATTGATTATTGTTGCAGAAGAAGACAACTGGTAGCTTAAGTACCGATGCAAAATTAAGGGCTTCATGGAAATCACCCCTGCTGGTTCCTCCATCACCCGTGCTTGAGGCAGCAACACGCTTCTCACCTCTTATCTTAAATGCCAGTGCGGCGCCAGCGGCTACTGGATAGTTATCTGCTAGATGACTCGGAAAGCCAAAACAACCAAAATTTATATCGCCGATATGAACATTACCTTCTTTTCCTCCAGTTACTCCGGTTTTCCTACCAAGATATTGTGCCACAATCCTTCTGGGAGTAATACCCCTTACCAGAAATACCCCCATATCTCTAAAGTACGGAGCCGTGACATCGTCCTTTTCCAAGGCGTAAGAATATCCAACCGAGATTGCCTCCGTACCGTTACTCGTCCATGCACCCCCAACGATTTTTCCCTGACGATACAAAGAGGTAATCCTTTCCTCCAGATGCCTGGTTAACTTGAGATAATAGTACAACTGATGGAGTGTATCACGTTCTACATCCATTTTCACATTTACCCTTTGAAGAAAAACTGAATTTAATGTATGACGTGGAAAGGACAGAAAAGGTAGATTAAAAAAGTTTACGCGTTATATTTTTGAGAAACCTTTTAGACTCAGACCATTAACTTCCGCCAGTGATTGCACTTTCAACCATTATTTGTGCCTTAGTTTCTGCCAAATGTTTGTTTAATTCTGTCACATGCCCCTTTTCCATTTCTGCAAGTTTTAGGAACATCTTTTTGACAGCAGGCCTGCCTGTGTGCTTGGCTGCATTTGAGTAATACTTATAAGATTCATATTCTTTTTTAACTGCCTCTTCCAATATTTGTACTATTGTTCGCACTTCTCGCGTTTCAACTTTTGTCATGATTTATCCTCCATTGTTGGAAAGATATTAATGTATGTAAGAAGTGATTATTATATAAATATTTTTTTGTTACGTCAAATTCCAAGTTCATTTCTTTTTTTCTGGATATGGTTGATCATTGCCTTTGCCACATGTATTGCATTGCCAACATGAGCGCTCGTACCTCTTAGCACCGTTTGTAAAAACATCCCGGATACTATTTGATCGGCAGTTTTTCCACAGGTACTCCGACTTGTTTTTGGGACAGCAAGCTTCATATGAAAAGGGATGTCTTCTCCATCTAATCGACATGGCCCCAAGTTACAGTTGCGACAACAAAGACCACGGCTTCCAAAAGAGCACCTCTCCGTCAGACCAAATAATCCAGAGTCATAAGCAGCTTGAACATCCCAAACGGTTTCAATTCTTTCTGACGCAAAAAGCCAACTGTTTCTTCAATTTGCTTGTCAGCAAAACCCTTTTTGCGTAATTCTTTTTCTTTACTAAGCGAATTCCTCATGTTCTTTTACATTCTTTAACAAATTTCTATTATTGTAAAGTTTTAGAATTTTAACAAAACCATTTTTGAAAGTCAATTTTTTGTGTTTTTAATGCGTTGGCCTGCAATTTTGAAAAGTTTATTTTAATTTACAATTTTTTTAATCTATGATATAAAATAAAGTGATTTAAACATTGAAGAAAAAGCTGTAAGCTAGTTTAGCGGATATACTTAATTTAATACTAACTAATAGAAACTATCCTAAGTTAATATAGCCTAATAAATTTTCTAAACCTATATAAGAGACCATAATATTCTCTGTGATTTAAATAAAACATGAGGATCTTACTACTTTCCATGCCGGACATGGTCCCTGCATTTAGGGGATGGCTGCCCCCTAATCTGGCTATTTCCTCTATTACGGGAAATCTGAGAGGACATGACGTCCACATGGCAGATCTGATACTAGTTAGAAATAAACTAACTTCATCCATAAAAAACCTGCTCATAGAATACAAACCTGAAGTGATAGGCTTTAGTGCCATGAGCTTCCAATTTAATACAGCCAGACGTATCGCTGAGTTTATCAAGAGTTTAGATAAAGACATAAAGACTGTTCTGGGGGGATATCATGCAACGCTTATGTATAAAGAGATTGCAGAGGATGGCAATGCTGAACCATTCGATTTCATTCTCAGGGGAGAGAGTGACCTGAGCTTTGGAGAACTCATCCTTGCTATAGAAGGAAAAGCCATTTACGGAGACGTTATGGGATTATCTTTCCGCCAAAATGGGAAATTTGCTCACAACCCTCCAAGACCCCTGGAAGACCTATCAAAAATAGCACTACCAAACAGGACAAACCGAGTCTGGCAGGGTTATGCATTTGGGATAAAACAACTTGACATTTTTGAAACCTCTCGCGGTTGCACCATGCCATGTAACTTCTGCAGTATGAACCAGATGTACGGCAGGAAATTCAGAACTTATTCAACAGATCGTGTCATCAAAGACATCGCTAACGCAAAGAAGCAGGGTGCAAAGTATTTGGCTATTGCTGACGACAACATCACACTCAATCCAAGGAGATTTGAGGAACTTTGTGATGCTATAACGGAGGCAGGACACAACGACATTGGTTATATAGTACAAACGTCATGTACGGGTATCGCATCATCGGATACATTAGCAGAGAAGATGGCACGCGCAGGGTTTGAATTCATTTTTCTGGGTATAGAAAATGTTTCGGAAAGGAATCTCAGGATAATGCGGAAGGGTAATATCATAAATAGTATAAAGAGGGCAGTGGAACTTATTCACAAAAACAACATGCTCATAATAGGTGGAATGATTATCGGAAATTCAGAGGATAAGGAAGAAGATATTGCACAGAATTACGAATTCTTCGACAGGTACAACATTGATTTCATCAGTGATCAGATAATTACTCCATATCCCAAGACCGGTATAAGGGAAGAACTTATCAAGGCAGGACTTGTTACCAACCTGGACGACTATCGTAAATATAACGGCTTCTGGGCAAATGTTTGTACAAAATACCTTGATTCAGAGGAATTGCAGTTTGTAAAATGGAAAAATAAAAAGAAATATTCTACTTTTTATAAAACAACTCCTACATTTAAAACAAGGTTTCCTCTTGTTTATCTACTCAGGGTCCTGCTGCTAAGACCATATTGCAGGGTAAAGGATACGATTCGCTCCCTGGGCAAGACGGAAAAGGAAGTTTTTTTAGAAGAGATGGGCCATTTTAACCACCTGAACGATTTTAATGAACTAAATACATAAATAAACGGTCTAAGGGTAGCACGAGTGCATTAAGGATCAAATGAGTTATTTTGTTTATTAGTGATGTCAAATTATTTAAATACTTTGATTTTCTTTTGATAATTATTCAGATTTGAGAAATGATTGAAAATGAAGGAATAAAAAGTGGTAATGCGTATATAAAAGATAAAAGTTTTAATTCCCGGAAGATAGATGATCCGTATATTACAGAGGCCTATATTCCAGAAGAGTACAATCTGAAGACTTCAAAAAAAGGTCTTCAGTTGGGCAAAAGAAATGAGTTAAGGCATGCCGTTGGGTTTGTTGCCGCAAGGTCTTTGAGGTATTTTAGCACAAATGGTGAGGGTTTTAATATCTTTCGTACAAGAGGTATGGCCGTCTGGTGGCTCAGGCATATCTATAATAGCTTCAATTGGTGGAAGGCTTATGTGGTAAATGCAGAGGGGGAGCGGAAAGATATGCCAATGTTATATATTGGAGAAAGATTCGGTTCAGTAACAGGATATAGGAATAACGAAGCAGATATTGTACTCAGTGCCTTTGAAAATGACCGGTGTATAGTCGACGAGAAATCAAAGGGAGGGGCAATATTTGCAGTTGGATATAGTGAAAGAGGAGGCTTATTTAATTCTCCAGATATGTATGGGGTTAAAATGATTGTTGGGAATAGATATAAAGGAGCCGGCGTTAATGTGACTCAGGGGGTTACAAAAAATCTAAGACTTATGGCTCAAAATACACTAAAAAATAAAAACAAAGAGATAACCTTACAAAATATTCATGGCGAAATTGAAAAGATGAAAGTTGTTATCTTGGATAGGCCGAGACATGAGAAACTTGTTAAGACGATTAAAAGACTTGGTGCTAAAGTAATCCTTGTTAAGGATGATGACCTTACCCCTACACTTGCAGTTACAAGCAACGAAGTTGACTTAATTATAGGAGTGGGAGGTGTTCCTGAAGCAGTCTTAAGTGCAATTATTGTTGAAAAATTAGGTGGTGAGATGTGCCTTAGGATTTTGCCTGCTGATGTAGCGCAGGATGAAAAGTTACTGAGAAAGTTAGATAATTGGAATCTTTTCAGGAAGAGTGAAATAGATATCTTGAAGAATTTTGGGATTGTGAGACCTGGCATAGAAAAAAAAGATGAACTATCATGGGATAAGGTTCTAACCTCTAAGGATTTAGTTAAGGGGAAAGATACAGTTTTTACGGCAAGTATCATTAAAAAAACTCCATGGATAAAATTTCCAGACGGGAAAGAAGTTCCTGGAGTTGAGATTAACCCCGAATCGGGAGATATGAAAGTACATGTAGTTCGCATTGTTAGTAACAACGTTGAAATCGTACCTGTTATTTATAAGACAGCAATTGGTAAATACAGAAGAGAATATGAAGACAGTCAACAAACAAATGGGAAAACAATTGCGAATATACTTATCAAATTGGCAAGGGCATATGGAGAGTTTGGCCAATTTCAGCAAGCAAGAGATTGCATACAAAAAGCAAAGTTGTCAGATAACCTTGACAAGGATTTGTTACAGAGATGTAATTCACTGTATGAATACATTTCAGGATTAGATTTCCTTACAAAAAAATCCCTGCAGACCCCTAAAGAAATAATAGGACATTTTGAAAAGTCACGCCTCTTAGATAAGGAAGGACTCAGACCAAGGAGGATGGCTAAAAGGTTTTATGAGTATCTCGGAGATAAGGATTACCATAACCAACAATATGAAGAGGCTATTGCCTACTATGGAGAGGCCTTAAAGTATAGTCCACATGAACTAAAGCTGCATCGTAAGGTGAATTCAATTCAAATGAGAGGCATAATAGGAGAATATTTTGGACGAATTGACAAACTATACCGGGAACTCAATTACAAAGAATCAAGAGATTGGGAAATGCATAAGCTTGAAATTGCCTTAGAAGTTTTTTATGACAATGCAAAAAGTTTAAACTTCTCTTGTAGAGCTCCATGGCTTATTTTCTTTAGAAGAACTGTGTTACATGGAAAAACACCTTCGTACAAATTGGCTGTTTTAATCAAGTTATTAAGGTTATATAAGAAGTTGAATCGGGTAAACGATGACGAGCTTTCTATATTCTTAAATAAGGATTTTCGAATGAGTGTAGAAGAAATAGATATTATTCTGAGTTATAGAAGGGCGAATGAGAAATTTCATTCTGTAGGTGAACTCTATTTTGTTAAGGGATTGAGTTTGGAAAGTCTGTCAAAATTACTTCTTCCACACGTAAGGGTAGAAAGCCAAAATGAACTGGAAGATTCCGAGATTCCACTGAGTATAAGCCTTGTCGAGGCTATGGAACGAAGAGCTGACAATGTGTTAGAAGAATTACGAGAAAAGTATAAGGAAGATGCCCAGGAACATCAATATGCCCTGGCAGAATCATATCATTATGTTGGTCTGGCACTTTATGATGTTGGCGATGATGAGGGTGCAAAAATTTATTATGAGAAAGCTATAAAACACTTCGATACCGTAATTCAGAGATTTAAAGGTCTTGCGTTAGTAAATGCCCAGTATCGGATTGGTGAGCTTTATGAAGAATTGGCATTGTTGTTTGAGGAAGAGCAAGCAAACTATTATAGTAAGGCTGTAGATGCCTTTACACGTATTATAGATGAACAGAAATCAATCAGATTATTTGGTTCGATACGTGGGTTGACTTCAATCAGAATAGAGAAGGCCAAGGACAAAGTAGAATATATAGAAAGAGAATTACATTAGATTAGACCTTTTAATGCAACAAATTATAAGAATCACGGGAACTTATTTTAACTTTTTTGTGTTACAGGTAGTAAATTTATGTTTCAATGGAAAAACTCCGATACGGTAACTTTGGGAACGCAAAAAAATATTCCACGAGATGCAATTGTAATTCTTAATTCATTAATTCCCATATGTTCGATTTCTTCAAGCCATATTTTGGACATTACTTGAGTGTTTAGCTTCTTTTGTATTGGATGTTATAATTTGTGGTAAATAGTCCTAACTTCCATTCATTAGTATATTGTTATTGACAAAGAATTTTGGTAACATTAATATTAATTGTGAACGGCAAAATTAATAACTTTTTAGTTCCTAAAAGGAGATACTTGTGGATAAGAAAAGATTCAGCATGAAGAAATATTTTTTAACATTAATAATGACGATATTTACTTTCTCTTTAGTATTAGGATATGCAGGTCCGACAGTTACAATAAAAGCAGAGACACAGGAAGAAGAATTAGAAAAGATTTCAGAAGAACTTGAGAGGCTAGGTAGCGTAGCGAATACCCTAGAAAAGTCTCTAGCACTTGTTGCTGAGTATGTCAAACCATCAGTTGTATCTATTACGACAGTGAAGGTTTTCAAACACCCCAAAAGAAGATTTCATGGTGATAGACCAGAGAGGAGACGCGATCCTTTCAGGGATTTTTTTGGGGACGACTTTTTCGATAGATTTATGCCCAGACAACGACCGCCTGAAGGTGAGTTTAAAACGAAAAGTCTTGGTTCTGGTGTGATAGTTGACAAAAGGGGATACATCTTGACCAACAACCATGTTGTTGCGGATATGGATGAATTGAAGGTTAAACTTAGTGATAAAAGAGAATTCGATGCAAAAATAATTGGAACAGATCCACAAACAGACCTGGCAGTAATAAAAATTGAGGGAGAAAATTTAATACCAGCAAAGATGGGAGATTCTGATGAAATGAAGCCAGGCCTGTGGGCCATAGCAGTTGGAAACCCATTCGGTCTTACTTCTACTGTTTCTGTTGGCGTTATAAGTGCCATAGGCAGGTCTGGAGTTGGGATTGCACAATACGAAAATTTTATTCAGACTGACGCTGCGATTAACCCCGGAAATAGCGGAGGACCATTATTAAATATAAAGGGAGAGGTCATTGGTATAAATACTGCTATATTTACCCGTACAGGTGGATACCAGGGGATTGGGTTTGCCATACCAGTAAACATGGCAAAGTCCGTGTTGAGAGACCTCATAGAAAAGGGAAAGGTTACTCGAGGTTGGTTAGGTGTTGTCATTCAGAATCTTGACCCTTCACTTGCGAAGCAATTCGACGTAGATGTTACAGAAGGTGTTTTGATAAGTGATGTACAGGATGACTCTCCAGCTAAAGAGGCTGGTTTCGAAAGAGGGGATATAGTAATCGAGTATGATGGTAGAAAAATAGCTGATATCAATGAATTGCGTAATAAAGTAGCTCAAACTGAGGTTGGTAAAAAAACTAAGGTTAAGGTCTTGAGAGGAAGCAAAGAAAAGACATTGACAGTCAAAATTGGTGAACAGCCGGCAGATTTGTTTGCTACGGGACCATTCCCTGGTGGCAAAGACCTGGGTATGACAGTGCAAGACTTAACAGAAGAATTGGCCGGCAGTTTAGGCTATGAAGGAGAAAGTGGTGTAGTTGTTTCAGCTGTTGAACAAGGTAGCCCTGCTGCTGAGGCTGACATAAGAGAAGGTGATTTAATCAAGGAAGTTAACAGAGAGAAAATTGCTAATGTTAAAGAGTTCAAACAGGCTTTAAGGAAATCTGAAAAGGGCAAGGACGTCTTATTACTTATAAGAAGAGGTATGCATACACGATTTGTGATAATTAAGAGTGAGTAAGGTAGCCAAGTATTAAGAGAGAGATGATTGCCGAAAAGTCTCGTGAAGCCCCGCCACTTGTGGCGGGGCTTTTATGTTTTGGTCGCATGCTGAGAATCTTCAAAAACCGGTGAAAGGTCTCGCAACCTTTTAACTATTGGTGGTAGTTTTTCAAGAATATAATTAATATCATCATATGTATTATATCTACTAAAACTAAATCTAATGGCACCCCTGCTTTGAGATGGCGGAACACCCATAGCTTGTAAGACATGAGATGGCTCTGCTGAACCGGTTGTACATGCAGAGCCAGATGAAGCTGCAATGCCAGCCATATCTAGTAAAAGCAGGATAGCTTCTCCCTCAATATATTCAAAACTTATATTACTTGTATTGGGGAGACGAGTGGTATTTTCACCGATAATTTTTACATGGGAAATTTTATCCTTAATACCTTTTTCCAATTTATCCCTGAGATCTTTAACACACATTTGCTCCTCTTTTATAAATTCTTTAGCTAACTCACAAGCCTTACCCAACCCGATAATATATGGCACGTTTTCTGTACCGCTCCGTCTGTTATCTTCTTGATGGCCTCCAATAATTAATGGATCGATCCTTACACCTTTCCGAATGTACAAAGCACCAATCCCTTTCGGCGCATGAAGCTTATGACCAGAAAGTGATAAGAGATCAATGTAGCTATTTCTTAAGTTTATGGGAATCTTACCAACTGCCTGCACGGCATCACAATGAAAAAGCACACCTTTTTCTTTAACTATTTTACTAATTTCTTCAATGGGAAAAATTACGCCAGTTTCATTGTTTGCATACATAATCGAAACAATAGCTGTATTATCTTTGATTGAATCTCTTAGTTCATCCAGATCAAGCATTCCATCCTTATCGACACTTAATTCTGTTACTTCGTAACCCTGTTTTCCAAAATATCTGCACACGTTTAAAACAGCTGGGTGTTCAACCTTCGTGGTGACAACGTGTCTTTTTTTGGGATTTGCTTCTAACGAGCAGTGTATGGCGTTATTATTACTTTCAGTTCCACAACTCGTGAATACAATTTCAGACGTATCGGCTCCCAGGAGGTTTGCTACTCTTTCTCTGGCAATATCTATCTTACCTGCGACTCGACTTCCGAACGCATGTAAACTCGATGGATTTCCGTAATATTCCTTAAAATACGGTAGCATTTCTTCAAGGACCTCATCATTAACTCGAGTTGTAGCATTATTGTCAACATAGACTAACTTCATCGATAATCTCCATTTTCAATATAAATCAGTGCGCCTTTGTTCAAACAAAGGTACCTCAGTCCTTACCTCATTTAATAAATCTAAATCAATCTCAGCAGTGATTACATTCTCATTATCTTTTGCCTTTGCCAAGACCCTTCCCCATGGGTCTACAACCATGCTTTTACCATAACATGTAATATTATTCGGGCTTGTACCTATCTGGTTTGCAGCAACTACGAAAACCTGGTTCTCAATAGCACGCGCCTTAATCAATGGTTCCCAATGGTATTCTCCAGTAGTTTGCGTGAATGCTGATGGAATAAAAATAATTTTTGCTCCATTTAATGCCAGAGACCTGAAAAGTTCGCAGAATCGCAAGTCGTAGCAAATGCTCAGGCCGGCTTTGACGCCTCCCATATTTACAGTAACTATTTTGTTACCTGCAATTACATGCTCTGATTCTTTATATCTTATATTGTCTTGTATATCAATGTCAAAAAGGTGAATCTTGCTATACTTCGCAAGGATTTTACCATCTCTCCCTATTATTACGGATGTGTTATAGACTTTGTTCTTTCCAGCCTTTTCAAATATACTTCCACATACTATATAAATTCCATACTGTCGGGCTTTGTCTGACATGGTATTTGTTGTATGACCAGGTATTTCTTCTGCATTCCTTACCATGACTTCTGTATGTCCACAACAGTTAAACATTTCTGGTAAGACCACAACATCTGCACCATTTTCAACGGCAGTGTCAATAAACTGGCTTGCCAATTTTAAATTCCTGTTTTTATCCTCATTTGCACAAAGTTGAATGGCAGCAGCTATGAACTTGACTTCCAATCCATTTTCTGATTTAACCATTCTATTTACCTTTCTTTACTTCTAATTTGCTGTTAATCGCTTCTACTACTTTGTTTGTTATTTTTTCGAAAAACTCATGTTTAGCTTTAATATCTGCAAATTCATGTTTACCAATTGTGATTGGTTTATGGTAATAAACAGATATCTTCTTGGGACGTGGCAACTTTTTATGTTTTGGCCATGCTTCATAAACGCCAACTATTGTAACCGGGACAATCCTGGCATTTGTTTTAAACGCAATCCGAACAAATCCTAACTTAAACGTCTTAATCCTCCCATCAATACTTCTTCCACCCTCTGGGAATACCATTAATACCTTTCCATTATACAAGGTCTTAAGAGCATTAACATAAGCGCTCTTATCAACCTTGGATATTTCTACCGGGAAGCCACCAAAAAAACGTACAATTCTTTTTAGAATTGGTATAGAAAAAAGCCTTCCCCATGCCATAATTTCCATTTCTCTCATTATGCCAGTACCCACAATTACAGGATCGTAATAACTTATATGATTAGGGGCTATAATAACAGGCCCGGTAGCTGGTATGTTTTTATAACCATAAAACCTAATTCTATGAAAAACCGTGAAATAAACAACTGCTATCCATCTAAAAAACTCAAATTTATTATTCAAAATAAACAATTGACACCCATCATATGCCACAGTAAAATCCCTAATTAGTTTCTGTTGCGGAAAGCTTGACTACCCAAAAATGTCATTCTGAATTTATTTCAGAATCTATATGTATCAATATGTTAAGAGACCCTGAAACAAGTTCAGGGTGACAAAGTGGTCTTTCTGCAACAGAAACTAATTAGTAAATATAACTTAAGGTATCACCTTTAATAAATCAAGAATAAACCAAATCACTACAAACATTTGTTGTTCTCTATTTTTTACCGTTACCTTCATCAGTGACTTTATTTAATGGGGTATACGTATGCTTAAAGAAAGAATAGGATTTATTGGTGGAGGGAAGATGGGTGAAGCACTGGTTAAGGGAGTCCTCAGGGCAAAATTGAGTTCTGCCGGTAAAATTATCGTCAGTGACGTGGATAAAAAACGTTGTCAAATACTCGAGAAAGAAACCGGGATAAAGACCACGCAGGAGAATAAAAAAGTAACATCCGGTTCTGATATCATAATCCTTGCCATCAAACCAAACGTAATGGGTGATATTCTTGAAGAATTAAAGAACGATATTACTCCAAAACATTTGGTTGTTTCAATAGCGGCAGGAATTCCATTAAGTTTTATAGAATCATTTCTAAACAAGGGCTGCCGGGCTATCAGGGTTATGCCTAACACTCCGTGCCTGGTGGGTGAGACTGCTGCCGGTTATGCCTTAGGAAAAAACACAACCAGGAATGATGGGAAGTTAGTTGGTCAAATCCTTAATGCGGTGGGTAAGTCCTTTTTACTGGAGGAGAAGCATCTCGATGCCGTTACTGGATTGAGCGGAAGCGGACCGGCGTTTATTTATATGGTTATTGAGGCGCTAGCTGATGGAGGGGTTAAGATGGGCCTGCCAAGAGAGGTATCAACAAGGCTTGCAGCACAAACTGCCTTTGGCGCTGCAAAAATGGTGCTGGAGTCGGGTATGCATATAGGCGAGCTCAAGGATTTTGTCACCTCTCCGGGAGGAACAACTATAGAAGGTCTTCATGCGCTTGAAAAGGGCGGTATCAGAAACGCCCTGATAAATGCCGTTGAGGCTGCAACGAAAAAATCAAAAAGACTGGGCAAGACATTTTCAAAACGAAAAGGATAATGCATATTTACAAATTGCTCAAGAATATATTAGTCTTTATATCAATGAGCATAATAGTAGCTGCGGGAGTAGAAAGTTCAGCAGAAACGTCAAACCCCGAAGTTAGAAGTATAAGAGACACATCTTTTAAGTCATTCATAAAACAAGTCAAACAGAATTACGGTATTCAATACGCTTCGCGTGTAGAAGGATTATTTAAAATACTTCTCAAATCAGAAAAGGCTACTCTTTCTGAAAAAGGTCCACGTTTTCTGGAATTTGATGTTTTGAAGATGAGGGAAACGGCAAATAAATTTCAAACAGCAAGAGTGAAGAATGGTAATACGATGAGCGTTAAGGACAAATGCAAAATATCTTTTACACCTAGAGAAAGGTGTTTCATATATATATTCAAGATTGAAACAACGGGTGCGATATTCTCGATATTCCCTCGAGACGAATTCAGCAGGCAGGCAAACTCTTTAACACCCAATTTAACGTATTTTGTTCCCCCTATGAAAAAATGGCTGCCTTTTGAAAAGGGTTACGGAAAGGAAGCAATCATTTTGTCTGCATTCACAAAAAGAAATCAGGATATTGAAAGGTTAATGGAATACTTTAATGATTTCAGTATAAACAATCCGATAGCTAATAAAGAGAATGCCAAACCCTTAAGGGAAATTCCCATAATTAACAAAGGTATAGGAGGTCTTAGAAAAAGTGAAGACAGGATGCTCCGGTTGCCTTTTGATGAACATGGAAAGTTTACGGCAACAGAGTATATATGGGAAGGTAATAAGTTCGTGGTAACGCTATGGTATAAATTCAAGTAAATTAGCTTTTTTTTCAATTACTAATTTAATATTTTACTTACAGCCTTCCATACCTTTTCTGCAATTTCATCCCTGGCTATTATTTGATTTTTCCTTGAACATTCAATTGTAGACCAGAGACTATCTTCTTTAGCAATATCTGTGTATATGTTTTGAACCCTCTTTAAATAATTTACATCTTCTTCATGCATGTCCACTTCTGATTTAAAACCTTGCTCACTTTGCACCTTAACCTTGATTAATTCTTGTGAAACTTCTGTTGGGACATGAAGATAGATAATTAAATCAGGCTCAGGGATAGCGTACACTTTATATTCGAGCTCTTCAATCCATTTGAAAAATTTATTTCGTTCCTTGATGTTACTGATCTTTGCGCCCTGATGTGCCATATTTGAGCAAACATATCGGTTGGATATGATTATTTTTCCTTCATCTATCCATTTGTTCATCTGGCCTTTTATTTCCCATCTATCACCCGCATAAAGAAGTGAAGAAAGGTATGGATTAACCTCCTCGGGCTTTGATCCAAAACCTTTACCAGGGAGGGGGTGTTTTTCAAGATGGTCTTTCAATTCTTGTGGCCAACCGAATTCACCCTTCAGGTATCTTTCTATCATATCTGCAAAAAAGGATTTACCATATTGAGGGAAATCAGTCATTTCCACTTGATAGCCTTGTTTCGATAATCTTTCCACGAGGAGACGAGTTTGAACAGTTTTACCACTCCCATCAATGCCCTCAATAACAATAAGTTTACCTGCCCGAATGGTTCGTTCAGGCTGGGATGTATACGAACTATGGGATGAACTCATGACAAATCTTTTGTGGTTATTAAATTATAGGCATATTAGTGTAATGCCTGTATGTCAGTGATAAAAGATTGATTTCTGCGATTGAGTTTCATATAGTATCATTGCCTATATGAAAATCAAACGATTTATTGAAAATGGAGATTTTTCTGATATAATTTATGTTTATGTTTATAAGATTTTCAAATTTGTTACGTTATAAGATAATAATCTGCTTTGTTTTTCTGTTTATATTCAGCCACATAGTATTTGCAGAAGATGAAGTCGAAAAGTTAAGACGAGATCTCTTAGAGTTGGAGAAAATTGCAAATCCATTCGTACAAATTTTCCAAAAAGTGGCGAGTTTAGTTGGGCCTTCAGTTGTAAGTATTGTGGCGGAAGGTATATACGGAACTTTTACGGACCCGCATGATAAATTCCCTTCTCCTTTCTTTCATCCAAAGGAAAATGGTAAAGAAAAACCTCATCATCACAGGCCAAGTTTTGGTTCCGGTGTCATAGTGAAAAAGACAGGGTATATACTTACTAACTTTCACGTTATAGACGGCTTCGAAAATGGGAGGATAACCGTAACATTACATAACGGGGAGAAATACGATGCAGCAATTGTTGGTAAAGATTTAAATACAGACTTGGCAATCTTGAAGATTACATGTGATAATCTTAGACAGGTTGTTTTTGGAGACTCAAAAAGTGTAAAGGTCGGAGATTGGGTCATTGCTATTGGTAGTCCTTTTGGATATAGCCAGACTGTTTCGGCGGGTATAGTAAGTGCTGTAGGGAGAACCCATGTCACGCCATTTCCAAAACCTTTCGCATACGAAAATTTTATTCAGACTGATGCGGCAATTAATCCAGGTAATAGTGGGGGTCCGCTTGTAAATTTACGTGGTGAGATTATCGGTGTTAATTCTGCAATTGCAACACGAACAGGGGGATCACAGGGAGTCGGCTTTGCAATTTCTGCCGAGATTGCAAATGAAGTTATCTATGATCTTATCGAAAAAGGAAGGGTGGTAAGGGGGTATCTAGGTGTAGGAATTCAGGATATAAATGGAGAGCTGGCTTCATATCTAAGTTTAAGTGACAAAAGTGATATATTGAGGAAGTTTGGATTGGATTCTGATAAAGGAGCCTTCATATCAGAGGTGTGGGGTGATACACCCGCATCAAGAGGGGGAATTCAACCCGGAGACATCATCATTGAGTTTAATGGTCAAAACATTTCTGATGCTAATGACCTACAGGGTGCCATAAGGGCATCTGGCGTTGATGAAGAAGTTAAAGTAAAAGTTATTCGTAATAAAAGAAAGAATTGGCTTACTGTTAAAATTGACCAACAACCTGAGAATATGTCCGGGAAAACATTTGTGACTGTTAAGGAACAGCTTGAGCCAACTAACTTTAATATGGGTTTAACTGTCACAGATCTGACCTCAGAAAAGGCAGAGGTAATGGGTTATGAAAAAGTACGCGGAGTACGTGTAAAACACGTTGAAAGTGATAGTCCTGCGGAAAGGGCAGGAATATCACCTGGTGACATAATACTAAAGGTTGGTTCGAAGGATGTTAATTCAATTGAAGAATTCCAGTCAGCTTTAAAGGGGTTTGTAGAGAGAGGTTTATCTGTTTCAGTATTTATAAAATTAAAGGGTTTTGTTACCTTGAAATAAGTTAGCTCCTCTTTCAGATCAGTAAATGGTGTGGTCGAGTTGTGGTTAAGACTCTTCAATCACAGAAGTTAATTCTTTTGCTGTAAAATCGCATTCTGGATAATTAGTACAACCGTAAAACCATATACGTTTTTTCCCACGCCGTTGGACGAGATTGCCATTACATCCCTCACGGGGACATTTTATGTCAGTAGGTATGGCCTTAACATTTCTACATTTTGGATAATTGGAGCAGCCTAAAAATTTACCCATTCGACTACTTCGTATAACCATGTCACTTCCACATTTCTCACACTTTTCGTCAGTTTTCTGTGCTTTGATTTCGACTGCTTTATCATCATGAAGTGATTTCGTGTTTTTGCATTCTGGATAGCCGGAACATGCTAAAAACTTAATGCCTTTGTAGAATTTAATAATCATATCTTTACCGCATTTACCGCATACCTCGCCTGATTTTTCCGGTTCTATCGGTTTTCCATCTGCATCCAGGGCTATCGTATTCTTACAAGCCGGGAAACCTGAACAGCCTAGAAATTTACCGGTTCTGCTCCACCTGATTACCATCGGTTTACCACATACTTGGCATGTATATTTGCTCTCTTCTGGTAATTCTTTTACACTGCTCATCTCAATTTTCGCTTTTTCTAAATCAGAGCTGAAGCTTTTATAAAACTCTTTTAAGACTTTAAGCCAATCTTCATGTACTTCTTCAATCTTATCCAGTTTGCCTTCCATTTTGGATGTGAATCCTACATCGAGTATCTTGGGAAAGTGTTTGATAAGTTTTTCTGTAACTAAGATTCCTAGTTCAGTTGCATGAAACAACCGTTTAATTTGTTTTACGTAACCACGTTCTTGTATAGTTGAAATAATTACTGCATATGTGCTTGGACGTCCAATGCCATTCTTTTCCAATATCTTTACTAGAGTAGCCTCTGAGAATCTTGGTGGCGGTTGAGTAAAATGTTGACTGGGAGTAAGTTTGATAAGATTTAAAACTTGTCCTTTTTTTAATTTCGGTAAATCATGTTCTTTTTTGCCTCTTTCTGAATCTGTTTGTGATAAAATCGTGTGTCCATCAAGTATTGTCTCTCTACCTTTTGCCTTGAAAATGCATTTTTTTACCTTTCCTTTTCTGGGATTAGCAGCTATTTCCACTTCTGTAATTGAATACTTGGCAGGATTCATCTGGCTCGCAACAAATCTTTCCCATATTAATTTGTAAAGCTTATGTTGATCAGTTGTTAAAAAGTGTTTTATTTCTTCTGGTGTTTTTTCTACAGAAGTGGGTCGAATTGCTTCATGTCCAAGTTGTGCCCCTTTTTTTGAAACATAAATATTTGGTTTAGGAGGCAGGTATTCTTTGCCAAATGTTTGTTTAATAACTTCACGACAGGGTTTTATTGCTTGTCCGGACACATTAAAGGAATCTGTTCTCATATAAGTAATTAACCCGACTGATCCTTCATCTCTAAGTTCTACTCCTTCATATAACTGTTGTGCTAATAGCATAGTTTTTTTTGCGCTGAATCTTAACTTTATCGATGCCTGCTGCTGCAACAAACTTGTAGAAAATGGTGGCGGGGCATTGTTGAGTTTAGTACGCTTTGAAACGTTTAATACAACATATTCAGCATTCTTTAACACTTCTTCTAAATTTTTTGCCTCTTTTTCAGTAGTAATTTCTTTACTTTTATCATCAATTTTGTCCAGCTCAGCAATAAAAATACCCTTTTCAGGTTTAGAGGGTTTTTTTACCTCAGTATGTTTTGGAACAAGTTCAGCCATAATCTCCCAGTATTCTTGAGATTTAAACGCCTTTATCTCTTTTTCTCTTTCTACAATAAGTCTAACCGCTACTGACTGAACTCTCCCAGCGCTTAAGCGCTTAGCAATTTTCTTCCAGAGTAATGGGCTTATTTGATAACCTACAAGTCTGTCAAGGATCCTTCGCGTTTGCTGTGCGTTGACTTTATCCATGTTAACGTGTCCCGGTTTTTTAAATGCCTTTTGAATAGCATCTTTAGTTATCTCGTTAAAAGTGACACGCTTAATCTTGTTTTCTGGTATATTCAACGCTTTGCATAAGTGCCAGGCTATTGCTTCCCCCTCGCGGTCGCGGTCTGATGCTAAATAAACATAGTCTGCTTTTTTCACTTCTTTGCGTAATTTATTAACTATGTCTTTTCGAGACGCAATTATTCTATATGTAGGCAAAAAGTTGTTTTCAACATCTACGCCTAGACTTTTACTCGGAAGATCTCTAACATGACCTATCGAAGAACGAACGAAATAAGATGGGCCTAAAAATTTGTTTATGGTTTTAGACTTTGCAGGCGATTCTACGATTACCATTGATTTCGCAACCATAGCAAGATTCTTTTATAAAAGTTTGAGTAATAAAATTGTGAACTCGTAAGGCAAAAAATCTGACAATACATCTCAGACAAAGGTTAGGAATTAAAACAAAGGTGCTGGCAAGTGTCAAGGATTTTCCAATTAAAGCTTTTTCTTGTATATTCACCACGACCGTTAAATTACAAAAGTCAAATTTTTGCAAAAAGCAGTTGATAGTAAACACAATGCTTTATATAATTCTATATTTTATTATAATCTAAATTGAGCGATTTTAAATTGCATGTCAATGTAACCGCAGGCTTTAGCCTGCGTTTACCATCTAAGTTACGCAACCTGAAGGTTGCGGCTACAAAAATCGCTCAATTTAGGTATAATTAGTAAATATTTTTATAACGTTTGTTTAAAATATGTGAGGGTTATATGCCAGCGACAAATTGGTTTCGAAAAAATCAGAGAAAACTTCTAGGTGTCTTAGTTGTATTTCTAATGGTAATATGGGGAATCGGCCCAGCAGTTGATTATATAGTACCGAAGCCTCCTGTTGGGGAAATACTTGGTGAGAAAATCTCGCAAGAAGAGTTTAGTGATACAGTGGTCAGATGGGCGAGGGTTTTTTTCAGGGATTCTAAAGAGCCTGTAGCTGAACAAGTCTGGAAGCAATTAGCACTGGTTCACCAGGCCGAGAGAATGGGTATATTTGTGACTGATGAAGAACTTGTGCAGGAAATACAAAGTTGGTTTCCCGTTGGTCCAGTGATATTTACTAACAGAGAGGAATATAGGCGTATGCTTGGATCAATATTTCATATGACACAATATCAGTTTGAAAAGACCATTAGAGAATATCTCTTAGCCCAGAAACTTCAATTCCTATTAAGAAATTCAGTAAAGATTACCAAAGATGAAGCACTTCAGAGATATGTGAAAGAAAATGAAAAGGTAAAGATCAAATATGGTGCTTTTAAGGCTAAAGACTTTGTTGATCGTGTTGAAATTGAAGAAGATGAGATCAGGTCTTTTTATGATAAATATAGTGGGAATTTCCCAAATGAAGAAGAGGGAGTCTGGGGTTATAAGGAACCAGAGAAGGTTAAGATAGAATATGTGATGGCAAGAAATGATGTGATAGAAAAACAGATTAATATTAGCGACGAAGAAATGCATAAGTATTACGAAGAGAAGAAAGATCTTATGTTCAAAAAAGAATCTGAATATACACTTAAGGAGGAAGAAAAATCCGAAGATGAGAAAGCAAGCAAAACTTCTACACCAGAATATAAACCTTTTGATGAAGTAAAAGAACAAATAAGTTTCACTTTACGGCTAAAAAAAAGCGAGACTTTGGCTAACAAACTAATCGGTGATGCTGATAATGATATCTATGAGAGTATTGATGAAGGAGGACTTATTAGTTTTTCAGAACTTGCAGCAAAATATGATCTGTCATATGTCGTCCCAACAAACCCGAATGACGGAAAAAATTATTTCAAGAAAGACGAATTAAAAGGAGTGATTAAAGGTCTGGAAAAGTTTCCACAGCTTGTATTTAATAGGGAAGTAAACGATCCTTCTGTACCTCTTAGTTCTTTAGAAGGTAAGCTTATATTTCGAGTGCTAGAAAGAATTGCTCCCAGCATACCTCCTTATAAAGAAGTCCATGACGAGGTTGCCGAAGACCTTCGTTACGAAAAGGCGTTTAAAAAGGCTGAGGCGTTTGCGAAAAAATGCCTTGAGAAGATTGGCCAAACATCTTTTGAAGAAGGCATAAAAATTATTGAAGAAGAAACGGGTAAAATACAAATAGTAGGGACCGATTACTTTAGTAGACCTGGTATTATTAGTGAGAATGATTATGTTAAGGTTTTAGGTCCGGATAGATATGCACTTGCAACCAAGGCTTTTGATTTAAAAGTTGGGGAGTCAGATATTGCAGTGGAAGGCAAAGGTGAAAAGACATGTTATGTGGTAATGTTAGTAGATAGGAAGAAGACTGATCTGGAAAAATTTGAAGTGGAAAAAGATTCAATAATGGAAAGATACCTGATTGAAAAACAACTAGCGTTTTTATCTGAATGGGAATCACAGGTACATAAGAAAACTCGATTAGGAAAAAGTAGAAGCTAAATTCAATTAAGAGGATAAATTGGATACGATTTTTGGTATAAGAAAATTAGGAAGAAGACTCACATGGCCTGTTGTTACATTGGGAATGTTTGATGGTGTACATTTAGGCCATCAAAAGGTCATTGAAAAAATCGTAAGTCTGGCCAACAAAACAAACGGAGAATCTATAGTTTTAACCTTTGATCGTCATCCAAGGAGCTTTCTTTCAAAGAAACCACAATCTTGCATTACATCGCTTGAACATAGATTGGTTCTATTCGGGCGATTAGGCGTTGATATAACAGTTGTATTAAAATTTGATAAGAAGATCGCAGAAACCAGTGCTGAGGATTTTATAGCTAAAATAATGTATAACTCGCTTGGTGCCAGGGTGGTTGTGCTTGGATTTAACTGTTCATTTGGCAAGGATAGAAGAGGTAATGCATCTATGGTGTGTGGTTTTGCACATAAATACGGATTTGAAGTAATTTCATGTGAACCTGTAGAATTTGAAGGTGAAATAATAAGCAGTACTACAATACGCAAGAATATCATCCAGGGAAACTTGCAAAAAGCAAAAGGGATGTTAGGAAGACATGTTTCGGTATTTGGTACTGTAATTAAAGGTTCAGGTCGAGGTAAGGAGTTAGGATTTCCTACTGCCAATCTTAATCTTCATCATGAGGTAAGACCTCCGTCAGGAGTCTATGCCACTAAAGTGTTCTTTGATGGGAAGGAGTATAATACTATAACCAATATAGGAAAAAGACCCACCTTCGAGGAAAATACATATGATGATGAACCTGTAGTAGAAGCACACATAATCGATTTTAATGAGTCAATTTATGGAAGGGATTTAGAAGTACAGTTCCTTTATAAATTAAGAGAAGAGGTAAAATTTGAAAATGTTGACGAACTAAAGCTGCAGTTAGAGCGGGATAAAATGAGACTTATGAACAAATCTTTTAAAAAGGTCTTGACAGAATAGCGATACAACATATAATGCACAAGACTAAGTAACTAAATAACTTACAACGATTTCCTGGGGCAGGTAGCTCAGTTGGTAGAGCACGGGACTGAAAATCCCGGTGTGGTCGGTTCGATTCCGACCCTGCCCACCAAATCCAGAATGTTTTAACTTGTATCTCTTGTAAAATAGAGAATAAGAGGTAAAAGTAAGTTAACAGATTACCTTATTCTCCCTTTTCTTAAAGGAAGGTTTAGGGGGATAAAATATGTCGGCAAAAGGAAATATCTCACTATGACAGAAATGAAAGCAACTCGTCAGGCGTATGGTGAGTCGCTAGTTGAACTTGGCGAAAGGAACAGAAATATAGTTGTACTTGATGCTGATCTTGCTAAATCTACGACTACAATAAAATTCGGTAAAAGATTCCCGGATAGATTTTTTGATATGGGTGTTGCAGAGGCAAATATGATGAATACGGCTGCGGGTTTGGCAACATGCGGGAAGATTCCGTTTGCAAGCAGCTTTTGTATATTTGCAGCGGGAAGGGCATGGGAACAAATCAGGAATACAATTTGCAGTAGCGGGTTAAATGTAAAAATTGTCGCTACACATAGTGGTGTGGCAGTTGGTGCAGATGGAGCATCACATCAAGCCATTGAGGATATCGCACTAATGAGGGTTATACCTACTATGACCGTTATCGAACCATGTGATGCTATAGAAGCAAAGAAGGCAGTTTTCGCAGCAGCAGAGTTCGAAGGACCAGTTTATATTCGTATGGGAAGAGCTCCGGTACCTACGATTACTACACCCAATACCGAATTCAAGATAGGAAAGGCGGTAATATTAAGGGAAGGGAAAGATGTTTCTCTTGTTGCATGCGGTAGTTTAGTTACAAATTCTCTAAAGGCAGCAGAAATATTGTCCGGTGAAGGAATAGAGGCTACCGTTGTAAACATGCATACATTGAAGCCGATAGATGTAGAGACTTTAACACGGATAGCTAAAGAAACAGGTGCAATTGTAACGGCAGAACAGCATGCCCTTGATGGTGGCCTGGGAAGCTGTGTTGCCGTTGCCCTTGCCCTTGCCAGGGAGTATCCAGTACCAATTGAAATGATTGGTATAGATAATCGCTTTGGCCAATCCGGTGAACCCGAGATACTATTTAAAGAGTACCATCTAACTGCTGAAGACATTGTGAAAGCAGCGAAGAAGGTGATTAAAAGAAAGAAATAAGAATAAGGAGTGATTTGAATGTTAATGTTAAGAAGCTATTTCAATTTTATCTGGATAATAATAATTGTTTTTTCTTTAGGTTTACGGGATCTGCATGCACAAGAGGATCAAAAGTCAGATCCAGATACTTATTATCAAAATTTCGAAGAGTTTGTAAATGTTGTTAAGGAAATACAGAATAAATATGTTAATGAAGTAGAGTTAAAAGAATTGATGAAGAATGCTTACAAAGGAATGCTTGCTGGCTTAGACCCTTATAGTCAGTTTATTGATTCAGAAAATCTTCAAGAGCTAAAGATCGAGACAGAAGGTGAATTCGATGGTCTTGGTATTGAAGTCATTATTAAGAATGGTTTTTTGACTGTTTTAACACCTATTGTTGATACGCCTGCCTTTCGTGCAGGAGTGCTCATTGGAGATAGAATTATAAAGATCGATGGGAAATCGACAAGAAATATTTCGATTCGTGAAGCCATCAAATTGCTCCGTGGCGAGCCTAACACAAAAGTTACACTTACCGTTATACATGAAGGAGAAAGCGAACATGTTGATATAACTATTAACCGGGCTAAGATTCATGTTAGAAGCGTGCGTGGCGCAAGGATTGTTGATGAAGAGGGTAAGATTGGTTACATAGCAGTTACCAGCTTCCAGGAAAATACGATAGCCGACATGGACTCTGCAATTCAAGACTTAAGAAAACAAGGGATGGGATCTTTGGTCTTAGACTTGCGGTTTAATCCAGGTGGTCTCCTAAATATTGCAAGAGATATGGCGGACAAATTTATTAAAAAAGGCATAATTGTGACTACAAAGGGAAGACATAAATCGCAAGACCATGAATATAAAGCACACAGATCAGGAACTTATCCTAAATTTCCCTTGATAATATTAGTTAATAAAGGTAGCGCAAGCGCTTCAGAAATTGTTGCAGGGTCTATTAAGGATCATAAGCGCGGAATCTTGCTAGGAACGAGAACTTTTGGTAAAGGTTCCGTTCAGAGTTTGATACCAATAGAAGATAGAAATTCTGCCTTGAAACTAACAACAGCTAAATACTACACACCCTCAGGGGCCCAGATTGATGAATCAGGTATTGAACCGGATATAAAAGTTGATCTCACGAAGACAGAACTTAAAGGACTTCACGCGCACCTATCAAGGAGTTATGCTACAGATATACTAACAGAAAATGGGAATAAGGTTTCTGGTGGCGAAAATAAAACTGGATTTGTAGATGCACAGCTTGCTAGAGCGATTGACATCTTAAAAGGGACAAGTGTTTATGCTCAAATAACAGGAGAGGAAGGATAAGCCTATTAAAGCAGGTACAGATACGTATTGTAATACTTTACCTGCTTTATTTTTAATATTGAAATGATAATTCTGGGTATCGAAACATCTTGTGACGAAACAGCAATTGCTGTGGTGGAAGATGGTGTAAAAGTCCTTTCAAATATAGTAGCCTCCCAACAAAAACTTCACACAAGGTTTGGTGGTGTAGTTCCTGAAATAGCATGTCGTGCACATACTGAATCAATAATAACAGTGATTGATAATGCTATTATCGAAGCAAACATTAAGATTAGTGATATAAATGCAATTTCTGTAGCAAACACACCGGGTCTTATAGGTGCACTGTTAATAGGACTTACCACTGCTAAAACATTAAGCTGGATATTAAAGATTCCACTTATAACGGTCAATCATTTACATGCACATATTTATGCAAGTAAAATTGAACATGAGAATATTGATTATCCAGTTATCAGTCTTGTCGTATCTGGCGGACATACAACCTTGTTTATAACACAAAGCGAAACAAGACATACACGTATCGGTGGGACTATAGATGATGCAGCGGGAGAGGCCTTTGATAAGGTTGGTAAGATTTTAGGTTTAGGTTATCCTGCCGGGCCGGAAATTGATAATATCTCAAGAAATGGTAACGAGCGGGCGATATTATTCCCACGTTCATACATGGGAAAAGATTCTCTTGATTTTAGTTTTAGTGGTATTAAAACTGCAGTCTTATATCATTGTTTAGGTCAGGATACAAAGATTGACAGAACTAAACCAAGATTAAAAGACCATGAGATTGCAGACCTTGCAGCAAGCTTCCAGGAGGCTGTTGTAGACGTTTTGGTAGATAAAACCATATATGCTGCGACTAAATTTTCTGCTAGAGGCATAATCCTGGGTGGTGGTGTTGCTTCCAACTCAAGACTGAGACAAAAACTCGGTGAGGCAGCAAAGCATCGGGATATACCCCTGTATTATCCTTCGAAAACGTTATGTATGGATAATGCCGCGATGGTAGCAGGGCTGGCATACCACAAGTGTCAAGAAAAGGAATTCTCAGGACTTGAAGTTGAGGCAATACCTTAACTATGGACAGCAACTCTATTAAGAAGCTTTTAAGAAAGGTACAAAAAGGTGAGCTTACAGCAGAAAAGGCGTTGCAATATTTTAAGGATTTACCATACAAAGATCTCGGGTTTGCCAAGGTTGATATTCATCGGACCATACGTTGCGGGTTTCCTGAGGTGATATTTTGCGCTGGTAAAACTCCTGCGCAAGTCCTTAGTATTGCCGATCAAATAATTAAAAACGGTGTAGATTTGTTAGCAACTCGTGCTAATAAGGAAATATTTGAGCATATTGCTCGAAAACACAAGAGCGCCAGATATAATGATATAGCCAGGACAATAGTTATTAGAAAATCCAGTCAAAAAAAAAAGAAGGGCTTAATCCTGGTTATAACTGCAGGTACGTCAGATATTCCTGTAGCTGAAGAAGCAAAAGAGACTGCTGAAATAATGGGTAACAAGGTAAAGGTACTTTATGATGTAGGGGTTGCCGGTATTCATAGGTTGCTTGGAAACAAAAAAGATATTTCTGCTGCCAAAGTAATTGTTGTTGTTGCCGGCATGGAAGGAGCTCTTGCCAGTGTGGTTGGGGGAATGGTTGATCGTCCTGTTATTGGTGTGCCGACAAGTATAGGATATGGGGCTAGTTTTAATGGTATTGCACCACTTCTTGCAATGCTGAACAGTTGTGCTGCAAATGTAGCAGTTGTCAATATTGACAACGGATTTGGAGCCGCTTACATTGCATCATTAATAAATAATAGTTAACCATGCTTCGAGTAAAAAACCTGCCTAAACTTATTTCTAGGAAAAAAAATACGCATAAAGGAAGTTATGGCCGGGTATTGGTGCTTGCCGGTTCTCCCGGTATGACCGGCGCAGCATACCTTTGTTGCAAAGCGGCGTTGAGGAGTGGTTCAGGCCTGGTTACGCTGGGTATACCAAAGAGTCTAAATTTTGTAATGGAAACAAAACTGACTTGCGTGATGACACATCCCTTGCCGGAAACGAAAGCACTTACATTGTCTAATAAAGGCCGAGAAGAAATCCTGAAGTTATGTGAAAAGCACGATGTTGTGGCCTTAGGTCCCGGTCTTTCACAACAACCCGAGACAAAAAAGCTAATCCTCTGGATGATAAAAACAATAAACCGCTCAATAGTAATTGATGCTGATGGGATTAATACACTTACAGGTAACCTTCATATATTATGCAAAATAAAAAAAAACGTAGTACTTACACCTCATCCGGGAGAGATGTCACGTTTAATAAACCTTGGTTTAGCAAAGGATGTACAAAAAAAGAGAATTGACATTGCAACTAAGTTTGTAAAATCAATACATAAGCAATTGGGAAAAGAAAGGGATTTTATCTTGGTATTAAAAGGAGATAAAACGATAGTTGCTAATTACAACAAGGTATATATAAATCATACCGGTAATCCCGGCATGGCAACGGCCGGCGCTGGAGACGTTCTTACGGGGATTATTGTGTCCTTAATCGGTCAGGGGTTTAATGTATTTGATGCTTCACAACTTGGTGTTTACATTCATGGTCTGGCGGGAGACATAGCATCAAAGAAAAAAGGAGAGGTATCGATGATTGCCTCAGATATACTTGATTGCTTGCCTGATGCATTCATAAGATATGGGAAAGAGAGATTATAAGTGGCACGGACAAACAAGTTTGTCCGTGTTCTGAATCATTGAGTATTTACGTATTGATTACTAGTATACATATCACAATTTAAAAATGACTCTTTCAATCGAACAACTTGAATCATGGGAAAAAGAGACAAGGATCCACCTTGACAAACTCCATGAAGTAGATGAGATGATCAAGAGAAAATTGGTAGATAAGAACCTTGCTAAACGGATGGGAACTGTTGCAGAGGATAATGTACAGATACTTATTTCAAAGCTAAGGAATTCTTTAGAAGATTCTGATATACCGCAAATATGTGGCGTACTGGACAAAATCAAAAGTAAAGAACCTGACGATGAGATAAAAGTTGAACTTGAGAAGATTGCAAGAAAAAAAGGATGCGATGAAACATTCATTGAAACGATTAAGAATTATAGTGACAATATACTTCTCCTGGCAATGCAGGTTATAAAGAAATTGTTAAAACAAGCATAGTTCCTTCCTGGTTTTAAGCAGCTTACCCGTTTTCGCTTTCCAGTTTATCAACGAACCTTCTGATTGTATTGAAATATTCTTCACCGCCCACAAAATAAGTGTCATTATGTGTGGCGCCCGGGATAGTATAAAATTCCTTTGGTTCATTGGCCGTCTCATATAACTTCCTTCCTTGCTCAATTGGGACCAGTTCGTCTTTATCTCCATGCATAATAAGAGTTGGCACTTTTATGTCCCTTATCTTTGAAATAGAATCATATTTTGTCTGTAAGATATAGCCGATGGGAAGAAAAGGATAAAGGTATTTCGCCAGATCTTTCATAGACGTGAAAGGAGTTTCAAGAATCAGTGCACAGCATTTCCCTTTTACGGCAAGGTCAACGGCAACTGCACTACCGACAGAACGACCAAAAATAATAATCCTCTCGTGGTTTATGTCCTTTCGTGATTGTAGATACTTAAGGGCTGCTCCGGCATCAATATATGTTCCCTGTTCAGATATCTTACCCTCACTCTTGCCATATTGCCGATAATCAAAGATAAAGATATTTATATGCACTCTGTCATATAACATCTTTATGTTTTCAAGTCTGTGGCTTATGTTACCTGCATTACCATGAAACCATAGTAATGTAAATAGATTATCATCAGTCAGAGATTTCATTTTACCGGGGATAAACCAGCCGTTAAGTTTCAATCCGTCTTCTGTATGAAATGTAACATCATCATATTCAAGACCCCAGTCGCCAGGTGTTGTATATAAGTCTTTGTCCGGGATAAAAATGAGTCGTTTCTCTATGAAGTTCATAAAAACCATTATAAACAAAATAAATAAGATGATGAAAATTAAAGACCTTGCAGGTTTTATCAACATATTAATCTTGACTAAACTTATAGCACATTTTGGTACTCTGTTCTAGTCAAGATCCATAAAATATTTTTGGTGTAGCGGGTTTGGAATGTATCAATGAAGATTTTGTTATTTTGCGCATCACGTATACTGCGAATTTAGGGTTTTTAGGTAAAGAATTTTGGGAATTGTGACGATAATAGGATTGGTTAATTTATGCTTGTTTTGCAGTACAAAAACACAATTGAAGGTTTGTTATACAAAAAGGCTCTTTGGCGCACGTGTTTAGTGGATTTTAAAACCCGAACAAATATCAAAACTTAAACTAAATAGGGGGTTAAAAAAACTACACGGCATACTTAAGGAGCCTTTTTATTTTAATAATAGGAAACAAGAATACAAGTCATAGTTTAAACATACGGAATGGAGGAAAGATAAAATATTCCTTTTTTGTGGTGGGTTAGGAATGTTTAAACTCTAACATTGTTACAAACTCCTTCTTGCTCGCTGGAAACCTCTAATTGCTTTTTCCATCCCTGTTTCCCGTTCTGATATTTGAAAGTGAAGTTATAGAGATTATATACTAGCAGGGAGTAAAGATGAAACCGTCTCAATCGCTTTCCTGAATTTTGTATTTCTAACATGTCTCCAGCTTAACTCTTTGGTCTCCTTTTCATCTGTTGTAATATTGTTTATAATTGGCAAGCCCTTAAGCCCCTTTGTTAATTCAAAGGAGCGTGTCCTTCCCGATGCTTCGCCTCCAGGTATCACATCCGTTACAAAATCCAGTACTACCTGTGTATTGTCAAAAATCGCGGTTGTTGCCTTTCTGCCGGCTTTAGAGTTGCCGATTGTCGCATCCGGTATAACCTCAATAGTATTTAAACCCGCCAGCATTATGTCTTCCCCAACATAAATCATACTTCTCGAGACTCCCATAACAATATCACCGACTATTGCATCTTTAAAAATTTTCTTAAACAGATGTTTAGTCCTGTCAATTCCACCATGAGGCTTCGCCTCATCTCCTGGAGTATAGGCCCCTAAGGTCAATCCGCTTGCAACATTCTTAAAGAAATTACCCAGTGTCTTTGCAAAACCGACTTTTCTCCCCTCCTTTATCTCTCCGTGATTATCTACATATCTGATTTTAGCACCGAGACCCATATCCTTCACCACATTCAGGAGGTTACTGCCTGCATCTGTTAAATCCTTCCCGACTCTCTTTGAAAACTTGCTGTGGTCATAATCATTATCAATTACTCCAGAGGCCTTATTTAGAAAGAAATTATCACCACCCGGGTTTGATAATAATTGATCCTCCTTGTATAATTTATATTGCAGCGATACTGAAGACTTTGGAAGTGTTTCCATGTTTTTATCAGGCGTAATCATTTCCGCCCGCCATGCGTCTGGTGGGTTTATATTCTGTCTTTGAATATCAGGTCTTTCTGTATCACTTAACACTTCTGTGGGAGTACTACCGAAAGGATTTGTCTCTAATTCGCTGAGAGATACAAGAAATAACATTAATGAAAGCTTTGAGAGTTTTTCCAATGTATTGTTTGGTATATACGTTCCTGAATGATAATTTACCTTCTTACTGCCCAACGGGTTTGTCATATTTTTTTCAAATGTAGATATTCCTGTATTCTGTTCTTGAACATCATACTCCTTTGCACCATTTAACTCTTCATTGGGGTTACTACCGAAAGGAACTATCCCCAGTTTGTTGAAGGATACAAGGAATAATATTAATGTTAGGGTTACAAGAGATACGAAACCCAAATGGGAAAAATAAGGAAAGTAAGATCTTCTAAATTGTAAAATATAACGGAACAACATTTTGATACCTCCTTTATTTAGTCGTCCAAAACGCAAGCACATAATAAGTGCTGGATTTGTCAGACATCACAGCAACTATATTCTGAAAAAAAGAATCAGGCCATTGTTTCGCATCTCACTCTTTCAAGTAGTTTGCTTTTATGCCCAACTCTCAATTATCACAAAATTCGTACCAAAAGTGCACTAATGATTATCTAAGAAGGTAAAACATGTTGTATGTTATTATTATTATGCGCTTTAGAGTTTAGAGTTTAAGGTGGGAGAAGAGGTGACTCTTTTGGTTAAAGTATGTTTTTTAAACATAAACACACATTAAAAATAATAGATTTATGACATAAGTGTTTATTATGTAAAATACTAAAGTGTTTTTGTATTCCTTGACACCTATTCAACAATAGTTGACAGAAATTCGGTTTTTTTTAATAAATTTTAGAAATTTTCAGGTATCAATGGATTGCATATTAAAACTAGTTGGTTGCTTGAGAAGCCTGAATAGGGAGAAATAGGTGTGACTTCAACTTGTGTTCTTCAAGTGAAACTTAAGAATGTCTTTCCAGGTTACAATTCCCTCAACACTGCCCTGGGGTGAGATAACAGGAAGGCAAGATATGTTATTCTCCAACAATAAATTACTAGCTTCTTCTATGCTGGTTTCCGCATCTACAGTAATTGGTGTTCTATTCATAATCTGATGGGCTTTTTTATCTAGGGTGGTAATATCACGGTGCTCCTCAGTAGGTGTGTCTAAAAATGGACTTAGTGCTTTTATAAAATCACGATCGGATATTACGCCAACGAGTTTTTGGTTCTCCACGACCAGGATATGATGAAACTTAACATTTTCAAAGATCTCACTTATTATCTGGAGAGAATCATCCATTTCTACCGTTACTACTCTACGTGTCATAATCGAGGAGATTTTCATTTGTGTTCTCCTACCAAGCTAACAGTTAAATTCATTCTACTTTGAATACTTTTCTTGTAACCTTAAGGGTAATAATAAGTGCGCCCTGAAGGAATCGAACCTTCGACCCACTGATTAAGAGTCAGTTGCTCTGCCTGGCTGAGCTAAGGGCGCTGTATTTATTATAATATTTAGGAATGGAATTAAGTACAGGGAAGATTTGAACAATACGCTATTGTTGTTCGATAAAGGACACAGATAATAATTCACGTTTCCTAATTAAGTATCTGGCACGCCCGGCAGGACTCGAACCTGCAACCATTGGATTCGAAGTCCACTACTCTATCCAATTGAGCTACGGGCGCATATTGTTTTTAAATATACTTACATAGATAATCTTTGTCAACTTTTATCCGCCTTCGCAGAAGACCACGGGCTATGTCCGTGGATGAATGCGAAGTGGATACCCTCCGAAGCTTTAGCGAAGGAGGGTTACCCTTATTGCTTCGGCGGATTTCGCCGTACTATTGGTACCACGGGCTTCACCCGTGGGGCTCAATAATCTTTTTGTCACAATAACAAGATGTTAAAGAGGAAAATGAATCATCCATTACCTTCTAAGCCCTCGATTCCCTTAGAAATCCGGGTTCGGAAATACTCCTTAAACCAATTAATTTTGGGCTATTTATTCCCTTGTGCTGGATTAGGACCTTGAATATATCTCCCATCCCACCAGGTAGAAGAAGGGTCTTCATTTTCAGTATACCTCCAATATCTCCGTATGATTCTTTCATCTTATCAAGGATTCCAAGTGCTATTAAAAAATGAGACTGTTTGGCAAAGCCAGTGGTTTTTAATCCACATTTACTTCCGGCTTGCATTAAGCTGCTGAAATTTACATGAGATGTCATATCCTGATTGCCAACCCTTACGAATGGATTCTCACTGGTGGTGTGTTTGTAATAACACATCAGCGTTCCTCTGTACCTATCTTCAGAATAAAGATCTTCGGCAAGACAGCCGTAATCTATAGTGATAATAAAACCCCTCTTCAAGTAATGAGATATGTTTCTTATCCAGTTCAATGCATTTAAATTTACCTCTGCTTTTTGCCCTTCCTTTAAGTTTATACTTAATTCTTTAAAATAATCTCTCAATACTGGATCGGACAACTCATCTGTTATTTCAAGGAACTCACCTTCCTTAGTTAATACATATATTTCTTGTAGGCAACCGTTTCGGACTGTTAGCTGATGTACTGGAAGAGAATCAACAAATTCGTTTGATAAAAAACACCCATCAATAGGTTTAAAGGAGAAGCCATCTGATGAGAAGGACTCCCATGAAATTCGATCTTCCAATCCTTTTAAAATACCAGACTGTTTCACAACAAGGTTCTTGCTTATCTCTACAATTTTATAATCAATCTTCTCGGAAAATTCGGGAAACCTATCTTTAATAAAACTAATTATGTCATAACAAAGCCAGCCCTTACCTGCTCCCATCTCTACAACCGTGAACTTACCCTTTCCTAATATTTTCCACATCTGTTCCAGTTGTCTGGCAATAAGTTCGCCAAAAACAGGGTGAACGTCTGAACTTGTATAATAATCACCCCTTTTTCCTATCTTCTCTTTTTCAGAAGTGTAGTATCCATATTTTGGATGATAAAGGGCCAAGTCCATGTAATCAGCAAAGGTTATCTTCCCTTTCTTTACTATTAAATTGACAATCTCTGCTTTTAAATCCGAGGTATCCATAAACGAATGTTATCAAAAATAATATACGTTTTCTATGGGTTAATCTAAGAATTTAGACTTTTCTGATATTGAGTTATGTTGAATCTAAAACTTTGTTTTCTTTAAAGAAAACAAATGTTTGTAATCCTCCATTTTAGCGAATGTTATGACTGTATCGATTAGGATTCCAATTTTGATTATTTTGGCAAAAATTGGCACGATAATTGATGTTATAATATAATAAAATGAAAGTTTTACTTAACCAGAGAAAAGGAGGGTGTGAGAAATGTGTAGGACGACAAAATTGTTAACACTAGCCTTCTTTTTAGGAGCATTTCTTTTTGGGCTCAATGCATTTGCCGGGAAATCCGTTGATTGGCCTGGTTTTGCAGAAGGAGCTGCAAGCCTCGCCGTAGTCGATGGTAAGATAAAGAGTCTTGATCTGGAAAAAATGAGTATCACATTGGAAGAATGTGAAATGTTAGGACACGGTCCATTATTTCTAGGTAAAGATACAATCTGCTATATGGGAGATGCAAAGGCTGACATAGTATCAATTAGAGGTGGCACTAAATTCCAAAAGGAGGACGAATTAGGCTTTGACCATCTTAAGGCTGGTGATTACGTCAAATGTAATTACTCAATAAGAGATGGAAGGTTTTGGGCAGTAAGAATTGTCCTGATCACTCCATATCTTAAGGTAGAGTGATTTACCGAAAAAGAAAGGGTACCTCTTAAACGGGTGCCCAATCTTTGATGGTAGGAAAAAGAATTGTTTGTCTCGAAATAGAATTTCACCTAGGCTGAGCGATTTTTGAATCGAACAGAGGCGATTTTCATATATAGAAGAATATCGCTGGTTAATAAAGACCCTTTATGCCACCAATTAGAAACCGCTCGATTTAGGACTATATAGAAAGCCCACATCTTTGTGGGCTTTTTTTATGTCTATACGCTCAAAAAAACTTATACAACCACGGTTGTATATGCTATTGTAATAAATAACATCAATCATTTAAAAGTATAGACTTTTGTTTCAGATAGCTATACGGATTTTCATGTTCCATTTTTGTGATTTATATACTTAGTATCTGTTGCGGAAATCTTAAATGCCCAAAAATGTCATTTTTACCCCGCATTTTGCTTTCAGCAAGAAAGTAGCGGGGCTGAACCGGGTCCTGAATTAAATTCAGGATCTCTGATTTCAGAATCTTATATATCAATCCTGAATCAAGTGCAGGATCAGAGACCCTGAAACGAGTTCAGGGTGACAATATAGTGTTTCCGCAACAGATACTACTTATATATACTCGTATGGCTAAATTGGCTATAGAAAGAGACTGATTTATTATGAAACTTACCATTCTGGGTTCTGGTACAGGCATTGTTACAGCGAGGAGGGGTTCGTCTGGCTATCTTGTATGTGTAAACGACAAGAAGATATTGATTGACAGTGGTTCAGGAACATTAAAGAAGCTTGCAGAAGCTTCTTCAAGCTTCAAGGAGATTGATTATGCAATTTACACGCATTTTCATCCGGACCATGTCGTAGATTTGATATCACTCCTTTTTGCATTAAGAATACCAAACGATGACGATAAGGACAAAAACCTGACCATAATAGGTCCGACCGGTATGAAGGGCTTATATCAGAATCTATCCAGGGATTTTAATAATTTTATCGAACCAAGAGGATATGATTTGGTTATTAAAGAACTTTCAGACGGTTACGTCGATTTTGAAGATTTTAAAATTTCATCGTGCCTTGTTAAACACCTTGACAACAGCATTGCATATCGAGTTGAATCTAAAGATGGAAAAACTCTGGTGTATTCAGGAGATACGGATTATTGTAAAAGCATAGTCGAATTAGCAAAAGATGTGGATGTATTATTGCTCGAATGCTCATATCCTAAACATATAAAAGTTGAAGGCCATCTTAACGCAACACTTGCGGGGAAGATTGCTAGAGAATCAAACTGCAAAAAGCTCATACTAACACATTTTTATCCGATTTGTGATGACTATGATATCTTAGGGCAGTGTAAAGAAGAATTTAGTGGGGACATAATATTAGCTGAGGATTTAATGACTACAGAGATATGATATGCAAAAAAACATAATTTTTTCTGCATACTCTGTGATTTCAGCGATGAACTATTTTACGGGTTAGCCAGAAGATGTTTGTCCCAATCGCCATTATCAAGAGAAACCATATCATTTGATTAATGGCAATGCATACAAATATGATTATATAAAAAAAATCCTTATTATTTAGTTTATCAATCCATTTTTTTGTTTTATTGTACGTTTGGTCTTTATTATTAACATCAGAGTATGTCGTTAAAAAGATTGAAATTGAAATACCTGCAATTGCCAAAAGCCCCAATACAATCGTAAAACTAGAACCACCTGCCTGATAAACTGCCCAAGTAATTCCAACAACAAGCGCAACATTTACTAAAGTATCACATATTATATCCAGGACACTACCATATTTTGATTCCATGTATTTTAACCTTGCAACTTCCCCATCACACTGGTCAAGGACTACAGAGAAAAAATATAGAAATCCGGCAGGGATGTTATAAGTGTATCCTCCAAAGGAAAAGAAGAATCCAGCCAAAAGACCAAAGAACAAACTTATAATCGTAATCTGGTTTGGCGTAACTGGGGTTCGTATTGATAATTTAGAAATGAAGCCAGATAGTTTGCGTATTACGTATTTATCTAATAGCGGACTGTCTAAAGTTGATCCTAATGACTGGTAAAGTTTTCTTTCAGCTGATAATAAATCAGACTGAGAATTTATTTCTTCGTATAAGTAATTACTTATGTCGATAGTCTTGAGTAAGTTTTCTTTGTTTAGTTTTTCAGTCAATCTCTGGAATGAAAAATCACCATTAACTGGGGTCAGATAGTCTTTAATTCTGTGTGATGCGATAATAATCCCGCCATTTAAGTTATCTTTAACCTTTGAATTTGCAGTAATATTATTTGTGGAAGTGTTCTTTGATGATATATCCGTTGCATTATTGATGGCAATAGTAGCTACCGTATTATTAGTAGAACGTCTTAAAAGCAAATCAAGAATACGGTAATCAAGGAGTGCATTTGCCTTTATTATAAAGATGTGTTTATTTGCGTTTCCTGTGAATTCATTGGCAATTACTTCATCTAAGTGTGCGTGTGTTTTTCCGTCATACCATTTAATATCTGCACTTATTCGCTTGTCTGTGATTATTGAATCTTCTATTTTTTCTTTTATGTTACAGCCAAAGAAAATGAAGTCTTTTATTCCCGCCTTGCTGGCAGAAAGGATAGCGCGTTTATATAGTGGGATGGAAGCAATTTCCTTTGTGCTCCATTTTGATATTTCATCATTTTCAAGACTATCAGAAAAGAGTATTATGGCTTTTATTGGTGACCTCCTAATCTTGGCAGGATTTCTCTTCTGGCCTTTTCAATATCTTCTTCAAAGTCTATTTCTATCCATGGCAAATCTTCCACTCTTTCAAAGCCAACTGTGCAATGGGGGACTAGTTCGTGTAAAGCATCTTCATATTCCACATTGACTTTGCCCGTTCTCTCAAACTCTTCAAGTATATTCTTAAGTACATGGCAATCATTTGCTGAGAGTTTAAAAAACCCAATACCTTCACCTATAAAATCACAATCATAAGAATTATGTTTAGAGATTCCGATTACTTTATTTCCCCTCACAAATAACTTCATCTCCTCGCCAGAATCCTCAAAATTTTCATCCAATAGGAAACAGTTTTTATTTTTAGACTCTACCAACTTTGTGAGCAATTTTTCATGAAACAATACATCGGCATCCATAATAAGAGTGTCATCGTCTAGTTCATTTCGTGCATACCACAGGGAAAGAATACTGCCTTTAGTGTATTGTTCATTTTCTATATATTTCATGTTAAAGCTATTGCGATTGTTTCTTATTACCTCTTTAATCTTTTCTTTAAGATGACCAATAACAATGACGATATCCTTTAGGTTCAAAAGAGATAGAGATTCAAGGTGTCTTTCGATGAGGGTTTTATTATCAAATTTGATAAGACATTTAGGTATTTTATCAGTTACTGCCGGCATTCTCTTTCCTACTCCCGCTGCTAATATTATGACCTTCATTGTGAATCTCCCAAGACTTCTTGTAAATTCTTGATGAAGGTTTCCAGGTCTTCCATGGATATTTCACCCATATTTGCAATCCTGAAGATTTTTGCATTTAGTTGCCCCTGTCCGGCATAAATGACGAAGCCTCTTTCCTTTAAACTATCGTGAAGTTGGGTGTATGTCATATTTTTGGGTAAATACAAAGCTGTGATAGTATTGGAAAGGAATTCGTCTGGTAATAAAAATTTAAGACCCAGTCTTTTGAATTCTTTCCGTAAAAACGTGGAAGCCTTTCTATACCGATTAATACGATTTTGTACGCCTTCTTCTAAAAATTCGTCTAATGCCTCATCAAACGCATAAAATGTATGCACTGATGGCGTGAACGGGCATTCACCTTTTTCCTCTTGTTCGTCAAGTTGTGAAATAAGATTAAAATAGACAGAACGTGCGGGTATATTTCTTAGCCTTTTTACTTCATCTTGTTTTAGAATGACAAAGGATAACCCTGGTAATCCCTGAATGCATTTGTTTGCAGAGCCAACACATATATCAACGTTGTCATTGATCAAGTCTATCTCTTCACCACCGAGGCCACTGATTGAGTCTACGAGAAAAGTTCTGTCATATTTATTAGTTATTTCACCAATAGTATGAATCGGATTTAACAAACCTGTAGAGGTCTCATGGTGAACCATGGCAACCACTTCTATGTCTAAATCTTTTGAGATAGTATTCTCTATTTGTTTTATATCTGGCTGCCTGCGCCAGTCATATTGAAGTTCAACCTTATCAATTTTATATGCGGAGGCAATACGTGATATCCTATCACCATAAACACCATTATTTATAACCAAGAGCTTCTTCCCCTCACTTACCGAAGAGCAAACGCTGGCCTCCAGGGAAGCAGTGCCAGAGCCAGTAATGACAGTTGTAGTATAATTCCCATTTGAAGCAAAGGCCTGGAGAATTTTCTTGCGCACATTGCCCAGGATTATTGAAAATTCCTTCTCTCGGTGGCACATGTCACCTTTCAAGAGAGCATTCTTTACCCTCTCAGAAGTACATACAGGCCCTGGATTTAATAGAATCATCTTTTTCAATTCACAAATTCCTTCCATTGGTTACTACGCAGCCACAAAGACACGAAGAAGCCTTAACAGTAGGGTGGATTAAGCCCTGTGGAGTAATATCAATATAGTATTTACTCAACAGGGCGAATCCACATTTTTTCCTTTAGTTCATTCTTCGTTATTCGACATTCGATATTCATTATTTTAAGGATTTACCTGTCTAATTTCAGAATTCGGATTAAACCATCCTCAACTTTAGGTATTTTAGTTCACTTGAATTCTGGATTCCCTGCGAGAGCAGGGGGCCTTCCTTTCGGAAGGAATCCAAGTTTTGTTTTGTGTAGCAAAAAACATAAATTAGCGACTGGAAGAGAGCTAATTTATAGCAGACATAAACCGTTCTTTGATATGTTCAGGACTGTAGGTTACCCTGCCAATTTCACTTTGTCTGTCATTCTTAGATATTTTAACGAGAAGGAATGAGGGACCATCGCTTTCCAAAAGTTTTACCATTTCTTTTCTTAATACCTCAGTACTTGTTACCTTTTTGACACAGGTATACCTGGCTGATTTTGCAATATCTTCAAGTCTAATTTTATCAGAAAAAGTTGGCTGGCTTCCTGTCGAGGCATATACTTCATTATCAAATACGATATGCAAGAAATTTTTAGGCCGGAGAGCTCCTATCATCGTTAAAGAACCTAGATTCATAAGCAAATTTCCATCGCCATCAAAAATTATTACCTTTCTTGATGATTTATTCAATGCAATTCCCAATCCAATTGATGATGCCAGGCCCATAGACCCTATCATGTAAAAGTTTTCTACCCTATCTCTTATTAAAAAGGTTTCTCTGCTTATCATACCGTTGGCACAAATAACCAACTGATCTTTTAATAATTCTGTTATCGTTGTTATTGCTTCACTATAATTCAATCAATTATTCCTTTTTTAAGAAAAAGGGCTACAGGTTCTTTTTTTTCAGAGACATATTTATATGACATATTTATGAGTTCTTTAGTATTATCTACATCAAAAATGTGGTGTGAAATACCTACCGTATCAAGAAGTTTGATGCATGCCTTGCCCATTACCAGATGTTCTGGGGCATCCAGACCATCACAACCTCTCCATGTTACTATCAACAGGCAAGGAAGCTTATAAATGAGGTTTAAAGAAGTAAGTGCATCCAAACATTGGCCAAGACCTGAATTTTGCATTAACACGGCAGGCTTTTTTCCTGCCATATATGCGCCGCTTGCAATTCCAATTGCAACGTCTTCCCTTACAGATGGTATATAAGTAACGTCAGGCCTGTTTGTAAGAGACGTAATCAGGTTACCAATAATTGAACATGGTACACCCGTAAAAAAATCATATCCGGTGTCTATTAATTCCTGTGCAAAATCCCCTGATTTAAGCAATTAACTATTTTGATATTTGAGTTAAAAATGTGAGTTCTTTAATATATAAAGAAATTAAATTAGAAAATAAACGATGCACATATGACTGTCAAGATTAAAAAGCCGTTGGTTTTGCTGCTTGCCCGGTAAAAAATTTACAGAATGTGTTTTCTCGTGACCGGACATATACTTATGCACCTTGTTTCAATAATGTAGTTCATTTGAAAAACGGGGTTTACAAAGTTTTTACAATAAGCTATAAAATTAGCTCCTTTTCAATCATTTAAAGTATATAAGGAAGAACCGTAATTGAGATCGAAGATACGCACTGTACAACCAAAGCCTCTTTTCTTAAATAATGAGAATGTGTGCATTGCCACAGACTTTTATCAGTTGACAATGGCTGCTGGCTATTTTGATTGTAAGAGGAACCATACATCAACTTTTGAATTATTTGTAAGAAGCTTGCCTGAACATCGTTCTTATCTGATTACGGCAGGGTTAGAACAGGCTATTCACTATCTTAAAAATCTTAAATTTACAGGAATGTATTTGAAATACTTAAAGAATCTCCCTATTTTCAAAAACGTAAGCAGGGGGTTTTTTGATTATCTCCGCAACCTTAGATTTAGCGGAGACCTGTATGCTGTTCCTGAAGGTACGGTTGTTTTTGCAAATGAACCTATTCTAAGAGTAACGGCTCCTATGATTGAGGCACAAATAATCGAAACGTACCTTTTGTCAGTGATAAATTATCAAACACTTGTTGCTACTAAGGCGTCAAGGGTTGTACATGCAGCTAAAGGTAAAGACGTAATTGATTTTGGCACAAGGCGAGCACATGGTCCACAGGCAGGGGTACTGGCTGCAAGGGCGTGTTTTATTGGAGGTTGTGTTGGCACTTCTAACGTTCTCGCAGCTTACGAATTAGGGATACCAGCTGTAGGTACTATGGCTCACTCGTGGGTCATGGCTTACGATGACGAATATGAATCTTATAAAGATTTTCGCAAGATTTTTCCCCACGACACGGTTCTCTTAATTGATACTTATGACACCGTTATCGGTTCGCGACTAGCAACGAAGATCGGAAAAAAACTGAAAGGGATCAGATTAGATAGTGGAAATATTACGCTTTTAAGTAAAAGAGTACGAAAAATTTTAGATGACGCTGGCCTTAAACATGCTAAGATTGTAGCAAGTGGTGATTTAAACGAGTATAAAATCTCTGAGATGCTTAATAAAGGTGCACCTGTAGATTCATTTGGAGTAGGCACAGAGATGGTCACATCAAAGGACGCGCCAGCACTTGGTGGTATTTATAAGCTGGTAGAGCAGGAAAAAGAGGGAAGGTTGATACCAAAAATGAAATTTAGCGAAGATAAGGCCACATATCCGGCAAAAAAACAAGTTTACCGTATTTACGATAATAACGGAAGATTTAAAAAGGATATAGTAGGTTTAATCGATGAAAAGTTTAATACTGAAGGCCTCTTATTACGTGTTATAAAGAATGGAAAGGTTTTATATAAAACGCCAACTATTCAAGAGATACAGAAGGTTGCAAAAAGAAATATCTCTCTGCTCCCGGACAGATTTAAGAGATTGGATTGTAAGGCATCGTATCCAGTAACAGTTAGTGGAAGATTAAGACGAATTAGAGACAAGACAAAGAGAAGCTTAGGTACTTCGTGAAAATTGGAATGTATTCTCAATGCTTGTTTGATCGAATATCCGGCATCCAGTTTTAAGAAACCAGTTGTTAGAGAGGCAATAGGAAACGGTTTAAAGAACCCTTTAAAATCAATAATATAGTACGAGACGTTATGAAGATATGCTTGGCACAAATAAATCCGACTGTCGGTGCATTTAAGCAGAACGTAAGTAAAATCTGCAGGTTCATAAATGTTGCCAAGAAGAGAGGGGCTGATCTGGTTGTATTTCCAGAGATGTGTATTGTAGGCTATCCTCCAAGGGACTTATTGGAAATCTCTGGATTTGTTGATAGCAATCTAAAGGCACTGGAAGAGGTAAAAAATAATGTCATTGGCATTTCAGTTATTGTTGGTTTTGTTGACAGGAATTTGGCCGAGCGTGGTAAACCTCTATATAATGCTGCCGCACACATATGTAACAAAAATATCATATCCAAACATTATAAATCTTTACTACCTACGTATGATGTGTTTGATGAGGATAGATACTTTGAACCGACTCACGACATTTCGATGGCAATGATATCTGGTAAAAGATTCGGCATCTCCATTTGCGAGGATACGTGGGGAGTCGATGTAATATGGCCAAGAACTATTTACCATAAGAATCCTGTTCAAAGTATGATAAAGCAAGGTGCGGAAATCATTATAAATATTTCAGCTTCACCCTTTACTATTGGCAAACAGAGCGTAAGATTGAAGATGCTGACCGACCATGCAGAAAGGCACAAAGTTCCACTTATCTATGTGAATCAAGTTGGTGGTAATGATGATTTAGTTTTCGATGGTAACAGCTTGGTTATTAATAAAAAAGGAGTTATTGTATGTGAAGCCTCAGCCTTTGAAGAAGACTTGCTGACGGTTGAGTTCAGAGATTCTGACGTAAGTGTAGTGGAAGACAAATTGACGTCTGTTAGAAGGAGGAGTCAAATCGTTGTCAGTGAAAATGAAATTGACTCAGTCTATAAGGCGTTGATTATGGGTACGCGAGACTATGTTAAAAAGTGTGGATTCAAAAAGGTAGTAATTGGCCTCAGTGGGGGGATAGATTCTGCTGTTACGGCTGTGATTGCTGTCAAGGCACTTGGCAAGGATAAGGTACTTGGTGTTACGATGCCATCGAGCTTCTCATCTAAGGGTAGCATAACGGATTCAAAAAAGCTTGCCAAGAAACTTGGAATTGGTTGCAAGATTATACCAATAAAGTCTATCTACAATGCATATATGAAGACTATGAGTGGAATATTTTCTAGGCTGCCATTTGATGTTACAGAAGAGAACTTGCAGGCAAGGATAAGAGGTAAGATCCTGATGGCAATTTCAAATAAGTATGGATACATGGTGTTAACAACTGGAAATAAGTCGGAACTCGCTATCGGTTACTGCACTTTATATGGTGATATGTGTGGTGGTTTAGCAGTGATATCAGATATTCCGAAGACGATGGTCTATGATCTAGCCAGATACATCAACCGTAGAAAGGAAATAATTCCCAAAAGCACTATTGAAAAGCCTCCATCAGCCGAGTTAAGACCGAATCAAAAAGATCAGGATTCGTTGCCACCATATGATATTCTAGACGGCATATTAAAGGCCTATGTTGAAGAATCTAAGGATGTAAATGATATTGTAGCTCTGGGATATAATGAATCACTTGTTCGAGATATTATTAAAAAGGTTGATAAGAACGAGTATAAAAGAAAACAGGCTGCCCCGGGACTCAAGGTTACTACAAAGGCATTTGGAACAGGCAGGAGGATGCCTCTCGCACAATTATACACAAGATAGAAAAAGAATAATTTTTAGAAAAATAATGTGTTCCTATTATTCCTAATTCTACTTGCTATTTATCGCTGTGGGTATCATAGTGAGACAGTCAACGTAAAATGGGTAAGAGACAGGAAGCAAAAATTGATAAGGCCACGATCCTCGTTGTTGATGATAACGAGTTGAATCGTGATGTCCTTCACGCCTTGATTATGGCTCTTGGACATGTCCCACTTCTTGCAGAGAACGGACTTTATGCACTAACCCAGATGGAAAAACAACCTCCTGACCTTGTCCTACTCGATATTCTCATGCCGGAAATGGATGGATACAAAGTCTTGAACCATATGAAAAACGATAGTTTCCTGCGTAACATTCCGGTCATCATAATTTCAGCCGTCAATGAGATGGAGAGTGTTGTACAGTGCATCGAAATGGGTGCAGACGATTATATGGTCAAACCATTCGACCCCACGCTGCTCGGGGCAAGAATTGGTGCGTGCCTGGAGAAAAAACGCTTGCGCGACCAGAAAGACAACTACTTCAAACAGATTGAAGACTATAATCTGAAACTGGAAGAACGCGTCCATGAGCAGGTGCAGCAAATCACTGTCGCTCAACAAGCTACAATCTTTGCATTGGCAAAACTTGCCGCATCGCGCAACTTAGAAACCGGAGAGCATCTTCAAAGGATGTGCGAATACAGCAGAGTGCTCAGTGAGAAGCTTCGATTGCTTCCTAAGTATGCATCCGTAATCGATGAAGACTTTATCAGGAATATTTACGCCGCCTCACCGCTTCACGACATCGGTAAAGTTGCTATTCCAGATAGAATACTTCTAAAGATAGACAAACTGACTGAAGAAGAATATAACATCATGAAAACTCATACTATCATAGGTGGTAAGACGCTAAGGGAAGTAGACCAACAGCATCCTGGAAATGATTTTGTACACGTAGGTATCGAAATTGCTGAAACTCATCATGAGAGGTGGGATGGCAATGGGTACCCGTATGGACTTGCTGGAGAGGATATTCCGTTGGCTGGGAGAATCCTTGCACTGGGAGATGTCTACGATGCACAGACTTCCGAGCGCGTCTACAAAGAGGCTTTTTCTCATGATAGGAGCCGGGAGATTATACTCAGTGGTAGCGGGAAGAACTTCGATTCAGACATAGTAGAGGCATTTGTTTCAGCAGAAGATGAATTCATTGCTATCAGCAAGCGCTACGTTGACATCGAAAAAGAAACAACTTTTCTGTCGAAAAGATAATACACACACCTTGTTCATTTACTGACCTCTACCATCAACGTATTTACGTCTTCCTTTCTTAATATTCCCCTTTCCAATATAACTCACATTTTTTCATCGTGGCGTTCCAAAAAGGACTTAGATGCTTATTTTGTTATTTTTGATTGCGGCTAAATATGCTATAATTTGTCATTGCTAATACGATCTCTTAAATAAAAACAAAAAATGCAAAAATGCGATTAAACAAAGGTATGTTGCAAAAACACAGCCTCCAAATACATTGAAGAGGTATAAGATTATGCCGATACCGAAGCCTAATATAAGAGAGGTAAGTCCTCCGTGGGGTAAATGGGAGGTATTATTGGACGAACCCAATTATAAGGTAAAGAGGATAACTGTGTTACCAGGAAAAAGACTGAGTTATCAAAAACACTTCAAGAGAAATGAACACTGGGTGGTGGTTGAGGGAAAGGCTGTAGTAACACTGGATGGTAAAGAAATTGATCTCGTTAAAGGAGAAACAATAGATATACCTAAAGAAGCGGCACACCGTATAGCTAATAATGATGACAAGCAATTGACGTTTATAGAGATACAACTTGGTGAATATTTCGGAGAAGATGACATTATTCGCTTGGAAGATGACTACGGGAGGGTATCAACTTCTGGTGTAAAAAAAAGAAGCAAGGAATAAATTAGAATGAAACATGAAGCATTATTTTATCAGTCAAAAAACGAAACCAAGGTCAGTTGTTACCTGTGTCCTCATAAATGCGTAATCGCAAATGGTAAATTAGGTTACTGTGGGGTAAGAAAGAATATTGATGGTAAACTGTATTCTATGATTTACGGGGAAGTTTCATCAGCATGTGCTGACGCAATAGAGAAGAAACCTTTATACCACTTTTACCCTGGCAGTTACACCTATTCAATAGGTTCTCTTGGTTGTAATATGCGTTGTCGTCATTGCCAGAATTGGGAGATAGCATATTCCCGCATTGATGATAGTGACAGAGGCACATCATATGTCTCTCCAGAAGAGCTGATAACTCTTACGCTTGAAAACAAATGCAAGGGAATTTCGTGGACTTATAATGAGCCGACTATATGGATGGAGTATGCTATTGATGGTGCAAGACTGGCAAAAGAAAATGGACTATACACCGTTTTTGTGACAAACGGATATGTAGAACTAGAAGCATTGGATGCAATTGGACCTTATTTAGATGCTTATAGAGTCGACATAAAAGGTTTTGATAGTTACAAAACAAAAGAAACTTCAGACACTGAAATTAAAGTCAGTGCAGAACTCCAGGATTCAAGACATTGTTTCTACAGGGATGTTGCTAATGTAAAGAGCGTAAAACCAATTTTAGAAGCTACAATTAGAGCAAAGTCAAAGTGGAACATGCATGTGGAGATTATAACCAACGTAGTACCTGATTATAATGATGATACTGAAGAATTACATGAGATTGCTCGATGGATAGTACAAAATCTTGGAGATATGACGCCATGGCATTTGAGTAGGTTTTATCCGTATCTTGAGTTGTCACATGTTCCACCGACTCCGGTTTCTACATTAGAATTGGCAAGAAAAATAGGGGTTGAAGAAGGTCTTAAATTTGTTTATACAGGAAACGTTCCTGGACATAAGTGGGAAAATACTTATTGCTATGGTTGTGGAAAAATGTTAGTAGAAAGAGTCGGCTTTTATGTTAAAACATTCGAAATAAAAAACGGGATCTGTACAAAATGTGAATCCAAGATTCCTATTGTTGGGGCTTTTGGATAACCTTCTAAATTTTAGTTAAAAAGTTGTTACATGTCAAAAATACAACCCATAATAACACTTATTACTGATTTTGGTTTACAAGATGGATATGTAGGTGTGATGAAAGGTGTAATTACAAAAATTAATCCATCAGTAAAGATAATTGACATTAGTAATAATATAAAGTCCCAGGACATTTTTCAAGCTGCTTACGTACTTTATAGTTCTTATGCTTATTTCCCTAAGGGAACAATCCATGTGGTAGTTGTTGATCCAGGAGTAGGAAGTAAGAGAAAAGCCCTTTGCTTAAAGACAAAGGACTATTTATTTCTTGCACCTGACAATGGAGTTCTTTCCTTTATTGTTGATAAGGAGGAATCCCCCTCTATAAGAGAGATTACCAACAAAGAATTATTCTTGACAGAAATTAGTAATACATTTCACGGGAGAGATATATTTGCTCCTACAGCAGCACATCTATCAAAGGGGTTTAGTCATAAGGAATTAGGTAAGAGGGTGAGCAATGTAAAGGAGATTGATTTACCCAAACCTATTCGTTCACCTGGCGGCGTGCTAAAAGGAGAAATTATATATGTAGATGGTTTTGGTAATCTTATTACTAATATTAATAGAGATATCATTAACAGGTTGAGAGAAAAATCTGGAAATCTGAAGATTATTGTAGGCAGGAAAAAACTTAATAAAATTAGTAACTCTTATGCAGATGTGGGAGCGAAAGAGGTAGTAGCAATCTTTGGAAGTTCCGGATATTTAGAAATATCAGTAAATCATGGTAGTGCCAAGGATGTCTTAAATCTAAAAAAGGGAGATAAGTTAGTTCTAGGATATGAATGAAAATATAAATAATATCATTCGCTCAACTACCAGCACAACATCTGTTAAGGTAGGGGCTTTGCACCGTGGCGGCGAAAGTCCTCCGCAAGGCGGAGCCTACTCGGGCGGCTCCTCCGCAAGGCGGAGCCTACTTGGCCGCGGCACGCTGGCTATCCACGAAGAAGCGGGTAAGGAAATTAAAAAAGAGCAATTAGTTTCCTGGGATAAAAAATACTTGTGGCATCCTTTTACACAGATGAAAGACTATGTTAATGAAAATCCGCTTATTATAGAAAATGGGGAAGGTGTTATATTAAGGGATGTTGATGGTAATGAGTATATCGATGGTATCTCTTCAATGTGGTGCAATATACATGGTCATCGGAGAAAAGAGATTGATGATGCCATAAATAATCAACTCAATAAAGTTGCCCATACAACCTTACTTGGTTTTTCTAATGTACCAGCGATTACGTTGGCGAAAAGACTGGTTGAAATAACTCCTGACGGGCTTACCAAAGTATTTTATTCTGATAACGGTTCCACGGCCATTGAGGTTGCCGTGAAGATGGCATTTCAATACTGGCAACACAAGGGTTATAAAAAGAAGAAAAATTTTGTAGCGTTGCAATACGGATATCACGGAGATACTTTAGGTGCCGTTAGCTTAGGTGGTATGGATATATTTCATAGTATTTTCAAACCCCTTTTGTTTAATTCTATATTTGCACCGGCACCATTTTGTTATAGATGCCCACATAATAAGGTTAAATCAGCATGTTCCTTTGAGTGTCTATCAGATTTAGAAGACATTCTATCAAAAGATAGTGATTCTATAGCGGCCATGGTCATGGAACCACTTGTTCAAGGTGCTGGAGGAATGATTGTTCATCCTAAAGATTACTTGTCATCTGCAAAGGAGTTATGCGAAAAATATAACGTCCTCTTTATTGCAGATGAGATAATGGTTGGCTTTGGCCGTACAGGAAAGATGTTTGCATGTCTACATGAAGAGGTAACTCCTGATATTATGGTCCTTTCTAAAGGCATAAATGGAGGTTACATGCCTCTAGCAGCCACACTAACCACAGAGGAAATATATGATGCATTTATTGGTGAATATAGTGAGATGAGAACATTTTTCCATGGTCATACATATACGGGCAACCCATTGGCCTGTTCAGCGGCCCTTGCAAGTCTTAATATATTTGAGGATGATAGAGTTATTGAAGGGCTCCATCCAAAGATCAAGACCCTGCAAAAGCGGCTTGAAGGATTTAGAAATCTAAACGCAGTAGGTGACGTAAGACAATGTGGTCTCATTGCCGGTATAGAACTGGTCAAAAATAAGGAAACGAAGGAGCCTTATTCTCTGGATGAAAAGATTGGAATTAGGGTCTGTTATGAAGCCAGACAACGTGGTTTGATTATCAGGCCATTAGATGATGTTATAGTGGTAATGCCTCCTTTAAGCATTGATATTTACCAACTGGATAGGATGATGGACATCATATACAAATCAATAGAACATGTTACTTAAGTTAGTGAGCGAGAGGGGCTGATTTATGGAAAAGGGTGTGTTTGTAACAGGAAGTGATACGGGTGTCGGTAAGACGGTTGTTGCAGGTGCAATAGCTGCCGCAATAAAGGCACAGGGTCTGGATGTGGGCGTTATGAAGCCCATATCTACAGGTGCCAGTGAAATTGACGGGAAACTTGTCTCTAAAGATGCTAGATATCTAAAGAAAATAATTGGTGGTACAGATGCAGATGAACTTGTAAATCCCATCCGTCTTAAACCTGCACTGGCGCCAACAATGGCTGCAGCGGAAAGTGGTATCGCTATAGATATAGACAAGGTGTGGAAGGCATTTGAGGAACTTAAAGAAAAACATGAATTTATGGTTATCGAAGGTATTGGTGGCCTTATGGTTCCTGTTGATGACAAACTTCTTGTTGCCGATATGGCCTTAAAGATGGATATGGCACTTGTAATAGCCAGTAAACATAGCCTTGGGGCTATAAACCACACACTATTGACTGTAGAGTGTGCTAAGAGCAGGAATCTTCGGGTAAAGGGTATAGTTATTAATATGTTGAAGGATGGTAAGGATTTTGTCAGCGAAATAGAAAAATATTCTTCCGTTCCAATTCTCGGGACTATACCGTTTAAAGAAAATGTAAGTGTTGAGAATTGTACTTACGGCGACATAGTTGAACACTTTCGCAGAGAAGTAAACATATCAAGGATAATGAGGAGAGAAGAATAAAACTTAATTGACATTTTTTTTTGTTCTTGATAATATATTACCCCTTAAAATACTTTTAGTAGCTTGTAGAAGTGCCTGGAGGCTGTGTAATTAGATGGGAATAGAGGTCATCCTGGAGCCCATTCAGGAACAGTTAGGAAAGGTAGAAGAACGGCTTCACAATGATTTATCATCAGGTGATACGCAGCTTGCGGATTTGATATTTCATATTGGCAAGATTAAGGGTAAAAGATTTCGTCCTGCATTACTGTTACTTTCGGGTAAGTGTTCTGGTTCCTTTGTCCCACAACATATTGACCTGGCAATAGTTGTAGAGATGATTCATACAGCAACCCTGGTTCATGATGATATTATTGATGAAGCGGTGATTAGAAGGCACGCTGAAACTATTAATTCAAAATGGGGCAGGGAGATATCTATCCTATTTGGTGATTACATTTTTTCAAGGGCCTATACAATACTATCTGCCTTGGACTCTCAGATTGCAACCCTAATAATGTCTCAAACGATAAACACAATATGCGAAGGTGAAATCGTTCAGCTTTTGAGACGTTATGATTCTGACATTACGGAATCAGAATACTTGAGCATTATAGAACGTAAGACTGCTTCCCTGTGTGCTGCCAGTTGTAAATTGGGTGCCATTTTCTCAGGTGCTAATAAGAGACTGTCAGAAGCACTCACAAATTATGGTTTGAAATTAGGAATGGCATTTCAAATAATAGACGACTGTTTAGATGTTATAGGCAAAGAAGAAGAAGTAGGAAAGACATTAAACACAGACATCCAAACTGGAAAGCTAACACTCCCCTTAATTAGATTGGTAAACAGATTACCAGTGAACCGTAAAGAAAGTGCTTGCGAACTTATTTTCCAGAATGGCGGAAAAAAAACTAATTCTGCAATTATTGACTTGCTCTCAGAACATGAGGCTATAGACTATGCATACGAAAGTGCAAGACAATTGGTAAAAAAAGCACAGGAAGAAATATCCTTCATTCCAGATACGATTTTCAAAACAGCGCTCTTAGAATTAGGGGATTACGTAGTCGATCGGGAAAGATAGGATTCAAATCCACTTAAATGCCCCCTGTAAGACCCAGAACCATTATTACGCCTCTACTACCATTTCTATATAAAAAAATTGGATTCCCCGCGAAAGCTGGATGATATTTCCTCCCCGCCAGCCCGCCCGTACCGAACGTACCGTTCGGTACGGGCGGGCTGGAACGATTCCCAGTCGGGGCAGGCCTTTCAAAAGGATGTCGTGCCTAAAGGTAGGTCGCCTGAGGACGACCCTGTTGACTAGCTTCATATCCGCCTCGTGCGGGAAGTAGCTCACAGACACGCCCCTGGCGGGATTCCAGAGTTCATTATCTGAAAGGGTAACGCAATCCAATTTTAGTTGCTTCTGTCGCGTATTTCAGTAGAAAGTATCCCGAAAAAAATCTCTCTACATACCACTTTCTTATCTCTACTTTTCTCTAAGGGCTGGCATGATGATTGTTGGGAAAATAGTTTGACATGCGGTGAAAAATAGATTAAGTTCAAACTTGTAATATAGTTGTTTTAAAGTAAAAAACGGAGGTAACTTAAAATGTTTGGTATTCCAGGTGGATGGGAATGGATAATCATATTAATTATTGCGCTGTTGTTTTTTGGTAAAAAAATCCCCAGTACTATGAGGTCTATTGGTAAGGGGGTTGTGGAATTTAAAAAAGGTCTGAAGGGTATTGAGGACGAGGTTGATGAAGTGAAAAAAGATATAAAAGAAATTGATGATAAGGACGTTGACGTAAAATAAATCAGTCCCTTTTTCATCCCGCCTGAATAACCTGCCGAACAAACCCGTTCGCCAGCCCGGCACGTATTTCAGTAGAGAGTTTTTTCTATAGCTACTTTTTACTCTCTCCTCTATACTTTTCTCTAATGGCGTAAATGACAATGTGAACGAACTAACTAATTCGCCTGCTTCGCTGCATACAATGCCTTAGTACCGGTCTTGTAGTTGCTGCTTATCTTAACCTCAGTGGTGGTTGTGACAACACCCACGGTTCCCACTAACGCGAGAATAGCTATTAAGGCGATAATGGCAATAAGGACTATGCCCTTTTCGTCCCAACCCGACATCCCCGCCTGCCATCGGTCGGGCAGGGTTCCGGCGGGTACGTGTTTTGATATCATACCCGAGGTTTTTGATGGCCGTCTTGAATTCATATCCAATTTACCTATCCGGAATGGGAGTGAATGAAAAATTATGGAAGCCGCTCAACAAGGGCATTAATACGCTTTACTAGTTCCTCAAACATACCATCCCCCTCGCGCGTGCCGATCTTCTTTTTACCCTTGCCGGCCAAAATATCGTCAACTTCCCGCAACACACGTTCGAAAGGACCCACAATCTTGTTGGAAACATAGTAAGCCCACAAAACAATAAATAAAAATGCAATGGAAATTAATATCCAGGGTAAGGCCATTTTTAGAAAGTAATATTGATCATTGTAAATGAGCCTCCCTACGTCGCTGTAGTAATACAGATAAGCTAGACACACAAGGGAAAACAAACAGGAAAGCATAACCGGCAAGATGAGCTGTTTCTGAAAAGTATTGATATGAAATAATAAACTGCGTTTGTAGGGTTTTTTAGTCATTGAGCCTCCTTTCAAAAATCAAGGTTTTCCGGGGTTACACGAGTAGTCAGAGTACCGTATCTATAACCGATTCCATCGACTCTCTTCCGATCGGGATCAACTTTGGCAGTCCTTCCCGTTATTGTGATCTGTATTTGTCTGATAAGGTTTGGTGTTGTTGTGCCGATTTCATCACCATTGGCATTGAAATATTTCAAAGTAAAAGCTTCAATATTCTCTGCAAGCGGTTGAAAACTACCGCCAGTACTCCCTTTCCTCTTAATTTGGAAGTCGGGATCATCATAATATTTATATGTTATATCTTCATTTGGGTCAGTAGTTAATCCGTTACCATCAAGATCAGCCAATATTTGAATTGATGTAGCAGAGGAGTTATTGCCAATCCCATCAAAGCCTAGATCTGTCGGATCATATCCAGCCATTTTGGTTTCTCTCACTATTATATCCGTGGCAGCCCGAATATTCTGTTGCATCTCGCTAAGTTGTTGCTGCACATTATATGCCTTCTGTTGAACAAGAAATATTTTGACTGCTATACCCATGAGGATCAAGCTGATTGCAAGACCGACCACTAATTCCACCATCGTAAAGCCCTGCTCATTATTTTTAGGTGAATAAGACATCGTCTTTCCTCATTGCGCAATGATAGTTTTTATTTCAACAATATGGGCTGAGCTTGAAGCTGGTGGGTCCCAATATACATCTACCGTGATGGTCTTTGTGTCTGTAGCGGGAGTATCAGGAACTACATCTGCCTCCAAATAATATTCTATGTCATAATCAGTTGTATTTGATTCATTAACAGTAACAACATTATCGTAGTCCATCCTTTTAAAATCTTCCATCTTATCCTGTGCTATAGTTGTGGCAGTGGTAACCCTTTTGCTAAGTGTATTACCCTTCATTACTGTTATTATCAAACTCATCACGCCGAATATTCCTATAGCGATAATGGCGATAGCGATCATAATCTCTATCAAAGTAAAGCCTCTATTTTTGTGAAGTCTAAGCATATTTTAAAAAGCTCCCTTTGTGTTTAATGATTTTTATCTTACAACTAAATTTCTATGAGATTAAGCATATTTGTTAAGTTTACTGCCATTCATTATCTATAGCATTATAATCATATGTTCTTACCCTTCCGGTTTGTTGTATTACGGTAATTGCGCGTGATCTATCCTTCCTGCCACTGGTTTTATCCTCGTCCAGTATAAGATAAATTCCCCCATTTTTATTAGCGCTACCATTTGGTTTAAACTTGAACCAACTAATGTTGCTTTTTGGTTGAAATGTTACAGGAGGATCACCGGCATTAAGAGTTCCACCAGATGTATCATCCATACCAGGTACGAAACCGTATCCAACCCCTTCATATTCACCAGAAATTACAACAGTTTTAACTAATTCGTTTGCATCTGGTACAGCAGGGTCATTAAAATCACCATTATCATCATCATACATATAATATGTATTATTCGACAAGTCAGGACCTGCAGAGCCAAAAGTAATCACATAATTATTATTCTCCGATACAGCCCTCATCCTCGCCCACATAAAGTCTCCCTGTATCTGTCTAGCTGCCCCATTCACCCGAATAGTGGGTTTCATACTGAAGTAGACAGGAATGAAAATTCCGGTTACAACGGCAACAATGGCAACAACTACTATTAATTCAAGGATCGAAAAGCCTTTTTGGTTATACATCATTTTTACCCCTGCTTGTTTTAAATTACCTGTCCGACTACAGGATTGTGTTACAATGTCATTCTGAGGCTTTAGCCGAAGAATCTAGATTTTGTAACCTATTGTAAACATTAGATTCTTCACTTCGTTCAGAATGACACAGCCCCTACGTCGTTCGTTCGGGTCGGCAAAAGGAATAATGAACCCTACAGCCTACTCTTAACCGATACTGCCCATTAGTTTTACAAGAGGCATGAAGAGGGCTATAACTATTGCACCGACGGAGCCTCCTAAGAATACGATCATAATCGGTTCTATCAGGCTTATCATAGCCTCAACGGCAGTATCAATTTCATTGTCATAATTATCGGCAACCTTTGTAAGCATCTTCTCTAATTCGCCCGATTGTTCTCCTATTTCCACCATGTTTACTACCATGGCCTCACATATCTTTGATTCACGCAATGGTTTTGCGATACTTTCTCCTTCACGGATATTATCGTGTATATTTTCTGTTGCTCTGGTCATTGCTAGATTTCCAGTAATGTCCTTCACATTATTTAAAGCCTCCAAAATGGGTACTCCACTGGATATTAAAGTCGCAAGTGTTCGGGCAAATTTGGAAATAACAGACTTGTTTATTATATTACCGAATATTGGTATCTTAAATTTCAACTTATCTATTACAAGTCTGCACGCTTTGATCTTTCCGATTAATTTGTATAATACAAAGAGAGCAAAAGGAATTCCGAAGAGTAGATACCAAGATGTAATCATAAAGTTACTAACCCTTACTAAGGTTAATGTTATCAAGGGTAGGGAGATATCCATCTCTTCAAACATCTTTGCAAATTTTGGAATTATGAACATTATAATTCCTGTTAATATTGCACAAGCGATAACAATAACGGCTACGGGGTACGTCATAGAACTTATTATTTTCCGTTTGAGCTTTTGCATTTTTTCTCTATATGTTGCCAATCTTCGCAGGACTACATCGAGTGCACCTCCGATCTCTCCTGCATTGACTATGTTTATGTAGAGTATGTCGAAGGCTTTAGGGTGTTTTGACATTGCCACGGTAAGGCTATCACCTCCCTGAATATCTGTTATCATGTCACCAAGTATTCTTTTGAATATTCCTTTCTTCGCTTGTGCTTCGAGAATGGTTAAACTCTGTACGATTGGTATTCCCGCATCTTGAAGGGTTGATAGTTGTCTTGTAAAGTTATTTATTTCCTTTGCATTTATTTTACCTATGGTTATTGAAGTTAGTGAACCCTTGCGCTTTTTTTTGTCTCCGGTTGTTGGTTTATGCCGCTCCTTCCTCTCCTTGATTTGTTTTACCCGTGTCGGATAAAATCCATCGCCATGAATCTTGTCAATTGCTTCTTCGGTTGATTCTGCTTCAACCCTATCTTTGATTAGTAGGCCTTTGCTATCTACTGCCTCGTATTTAAATATCGGCATATTGTTTTTTCAGCATGAATACCATGCTGCCCCACTATGACGTTTGGCGTTCAGGTAACTATGCTTTACGGGTTATAATGTTGCTTGTGTTATATACTTAAATGAACGATTTATTTATAAATTTACCACCTGTTCGGCTTCCCCCACTGCTAGCCCTGTAGGCTAGAACGCCGTACGGGGCTGTGGGAGTCGGGCAGGCGGGTGGCCGGGCGGGCATCACTCAGGCAGTCCATAAGCTAATTTACATTTGTTTCTCTTATAAGCTCTTCTAAGGTAGTTAGACCATTGCTTGCGGCATTGAGCCCGGTTTCTAATAAGGTACGCATGCCATTTTTTCTGGCTGCTTTCTTTATTGTTTCAGTAGATGATTCTTCAATTATGAGGGAATTAATCTCGTCATTAGTTTCCATAATTTCAACGATTGCCATCCTTCCTCTGTAGCCAGTATTGTCACAATTACTACAGCCTTTCCCGATGTAAAAATGTCTGCCTTTTAATTCAGATTCAGGGATCTTAAGTTCACTAAAAATATCCTTCCCCGGCCGGTATTCCTCTTTACATTCGGGACATATCTTTCGCACTAATCTTTGACTGATTACGGCCAGGAGGGATGCTGTTATTAAATACGGTTTAAGACCCATATTGAGTAATCTTGTTATCGCGGATGGAGCATCATTTGTGTGTAAAGTACTTAATACAAGGTGACCAGTTAGTGATGCTTGCACAGCGATTTCTAATGTTTCTAGATCTCTGATTTCACCGACCAGGATTTTATCCGGGTCTTGCCTTAACATAGCCCTCAGGCAGCTGGCAAATGTAACATCAATTTCAGGCTTGACTTGTATCTGCATGATACCATCAATATCATATTCAACAGGATCTTCAGCCGTAATAATCTTAATACCTGGTATATTTACATGACTAAGACATGCGTATAACGTTGTTGTTTTGCCTGAACCTGTAGGGCCTGTTACCAAGACAATTCCATTTGGTTTCTCCATCAATTTCTTGGCTATGTCCGTATCATCACGTGTCATACCCAATAGGGTCAAATCAAGTGCAGTTGAGCCCTTGTCAAGTATCCTTAGGACAATGCTCTCTCCATATTTGGTAGGTAATGTTGAGACGCGGATATCAACAACATTTCCTCTTGTAGTTAGAAGTATACGACCGTCTTGCGGTAATCTTCTCTCTGCTATGTCCATACTTGCCATAACCTTGATTCTTGATACAATGCCTTTTACAAAGGGGGCTGGTACAGGTATCTTTTCAAGCAGCACGCCATCAATTCTGCAGCGAACCCTGAATTCATTTTCGAAGGCTTCGAAGTGGACATCACTTGCCTTGTCTATAATTGCTTGTAAAAGTATTAGATTAACGAAAGTTTTTACCGGTGCTTCATTTGCCAATTCTTTAAGATGTTCTGTTTCTATTACCTCTGTCTCCCTGGTGTCTTTATCCGCGGCCCGAGAAGTATCATGCTGAAATTTATCCATGAGTTCCTTAACCGATTCGTGTTCACCGGGATAATATTTTTCTAGAGCATCAGCTACATCGGTTTTATCGACTAATACAGGTTTTATATTAAAGGGTAGTAAAAACCTGAGGTCGTCTATCTGCCCTATATTTAGAGCATATTCCTGTGTCAACGTAAGCGTAGAATCCTCGAAGGCTATCGGGATGACTCGATAAAGTTGGGCAATAGCAGGTGGAATCTTATTTAATACATCTGGTTTCAACTTGACTTTCGCGAGACTAACAATCTCCAGGCCTAGGTAATCACTTAAGGCCGTCATTATCAAGTCATTTGTAGTGTGACCAAGGTCTCTCAGTATATCTCCCAATGCCTTACCGTTTATTTTCTGCACATCAAATGCTTCTTTTAGCTGGCTTTCATTTACCAGTTTTCTCTCTAATAATATCTGCCCGAGTAATTTTCTTTGTATTTCCTTCTTTTTTATGATCATTTTGATATTTCCTTATTTCATAGATACCCTCATTACTTCTTCAAGGGTTGTAATTTGATTTTTGGCCAATCTTAATCCGTCTTCCATTAATGTTGTCATTCCATTAAAATGTGCTATCTTCCTTAATTCATGTGTTGGTGCTTTCCTATGGATTGCTTCTTTCAATTCTGAACTTGTACACATAAACTCAAAGATTCCGGCCCTGCCGTAGTAACCTGTTTTGTTGCAATGCTCACATCCCGTGCCATGATAGAATTCAGCATTTTCTAAATCACTAGTGTTAAATCCGGATACATTCGGGACATTTTCTCCATTTATCTGTGGAGTTTTACATTCCGGACATATAATTCTTACCAAACGCTGGGCTACTACTGCCTGAATGGATGAGGATATCAGGAATGGGCTTACTCCCATATTAGTAAGTCTTGTTATTGCAGAAGCCGCATCGTTTGTATGGAGTGTGCTCAGGACTAAATGTCCCGTTAATGCTGCTGAAACTGCAATTTCAGCAGTTTCGATGTCACGGATTTCACCTATGACGATTATGTTAGGGTCTTGACGAAGTATAGAGCGAAGTATGTTGGGGAATGTCAAGCCAACCTTCTCGTTTACTTCACATTGATTAATCCCTGGAATATTATATTCTATGGGGTCCTCTACTGTGATTATCTTTTTTTCTAAGCTGTTAAATTCATTTAATGCAGCATAAAGTGTCGTGCTTTTACCACTACCAGTAGGACCTGTGACCAATACTATACCATTTGGCCTCTTTAATATGCTCTTAAAATTATTAAGGTCATGTTTAGAAAACCCGATGCTCTTCAGTTTTATTAGTGACGATGATTTTTCCAACAACCTCATTACAATACTCTCACCACAAGTTGTAGGTATTGTGCTAACCCTGATGTCTATTGACTTTTCATCACCTTCTAAATTAATTCTGCCATCCTGGGGTTTCCTTTTTTCGGTAATATCTATATTTGAAAGTATCTTTATCCTGGAAATTAGTGCATCTTGTACGGTTTTTGTAATTGAATGCGTATCTTGGCATACACCATCAACCCTGTATCTTACACGAACCTTGTTTGATAATGGTTCAATGTGAATGTCACTAGCTCGGACCTTAATAGCTTCATGAATAATATACGTGACGAGCTTAACAATTGGTGCTTCATCCTCTTCAGCAACTGCTCCCCCAAATTCGTATGGTTTGTCAACTCCATAGGTTACTTCTTTAATTTCTTCGAATAAACCTTCGAATTGAATGTCATTTTCTTGTCCGTGATTATAATAATATTTCTTTATGGCTTCTTCAATATTATGTGATGTTGCTAGTACGTATTCTATATTTACATTGAGTTTAAAATGCAAATCTTCCAGTGTACTTATGTCAAGGGGATCACTTATTGCAACAGTGAGTGTTTTTTTTTGTTTTTCAACAGGAATGATATTATATTTTCTTACGACAGCTTTTGGAACAGTGTTTATGACATCATCCGGGATGGAGATGTCTAAGGGATTTACAACTTTAGAACCAAATTGTTCTGCAAGACCATTTATTATTTCTTCAGGGGTGGTAACTCCCAACCTTGTAATTGCCTCGCCCAATTTGAGCGACAGTTCCTTTTGCATGGCCAATGCCTTGTTCAACTGTGCTTCAGTTATGACTCCCCTTTTTTTGAGTATCTGCCCTAATGATGTTTTTGAAACATTCATATAGTTTGGCCTCTTTTTGTTCCCCACCCATTCTCAAAGTTTTGTGAAGCGTCTTTTACTCCCAAAATTTGCCTCCAAAGTCCAGCCTTACTCTATGTTATGTAATTTACCAAAATCGCTGAGAAGCGCAATCCAAAAGTTAAATTGATAACGGGTATGCCAAGGCTTGGTTCCAAGTATAGATTAAGCATTAAAATATAGCAAAATTTGTACCCTTTGGTTTGAGCGCTACTCTCCAGAACGTAATGTACTGACAGGGTAATGGCATTTCAAGAATTCTTTAGAATAATGTCTTTATTGGCATGCCCATTTTTCTTAATTCGCATAGCCGTAAGTCCAAAACATACAGAAACTTATAAAGTTTATTTAACTGTGGAAATGGCAACCTAAAGGCTACTAACGTACTGTGATTACGGCACAAGTATGTGGGCATAAGGCACGATTTTACATATGGTTAAATAAAAATGGGAAAAATTTGCTCTTTTATACCAATTTTATGCTTAGATTGTGTGGGATTTTTATACGTTTAGCGTTTCATTGTGGTACATTGTAGAAGGCTTGGTGTATAAACTGTCTATGTCTTACTTGTTCACCAGATAATCCATATGCAAATATAGAAGTGTTGGAAGGTCTCTTATTTTGCTTATTGCAGCCCATTTGTTTTCAGTAAATTATATTTTCATACTTCCTCGAGAGGGAAGAGATTATGGACACCAGAGACCCAGAAACGGCTGTATGTCCGCTGTTAGTTATATTGAATTATTCAATAGCGAATTGATAAGTGAAAACTGATAGAGATGTGAAAAAGAGGATTCTAAATACGAGGCATGAAAGAGTATGAAGAGTATGAAGAGTATGTGACCAGGCGGGTACTCATTCTGGCGGGGAAGTCGGCAAAAATATTTATTGATTTTATTTTTATTTCCCATTAACATAGCGAACTCATGAAATCGGTAAATTTTATGGAAGTCTAATGCGTTGATGTGGGAGTACGGTAAATGATACTTCAAGGGAAAACGATACTCGTTGTTAATATTTCTGGCAAGCGTAGCACTGGTTGGGCAATAGCAAGATCTCTTGCAAAACAGGGTGCAAAGATAGCATATACTTATCAGAATGAGAGGTTTGGTAGTGAAGTTAGACAACTATTCGAACCTCTGGATGCAATTGATGTGGGTGAGTGCGACGTCGCTTCTGATGACGATATAGATAAACTATTTAAACGATTAGGTGACGGAGTTAGTATTATTAATGGGCTGATACACACCCCAGCGTTTGCTAAACAGGAGGATTTGTCTGGGAATTTTGTAAATACATCACGGGATGGATTTAAACTTGCTCTGGATATAAGTTGCTTTTCTTTAATAGCGCTATGCAAACGTGCACTTCCATTTATGGAAGCGCATGGTGGAGCAGTAATAGCACTTACGTATATCGGCGGCGAAAAGGCTGTTAAGAATTATAATGTAATGGGGGTTGCCAAATCGGCGCTTGAATCAAGCATTCGATATTTAGCAGCCGACCTTGGGTCAAAAAATATTCGTGTTAATGCAATCTCGGCTGGTCCGATGCGAACACTGGCGGCAAGGGGTTTAAAGGATTTTATGGTTATGTATGAGCTTATAAAGGAGAAGGCACCATTGAAACGTAACATTGATCCGAGGGAGGTAGGTGATACGGCTTCTTTTCTGTGCAGTGATATGGCAAGTGGAATTACCGGGGAAATTATCCATGTCGACTCAGGATATCATATGATCGGCATATGAATCTAAATTTATTTCCTCATATCGAAATTTGTATTGTAACGCTTTATCAACCCCTCATCCGCAAAACTGAAGTATTTTTCCTCACCAATTATGATGTGATCTAGCACATTTATCCTCATAATCCTACCAGCAAAGACAAGTTCTTCAGTAATTTCCTTATCTTCATTACTTGGCTTGGGTTCGCCAGACGGATGGTTGTGTGCAAATATCATTGCTGCAGCTCCAAACTTATTTGCCAGATTGATAATCTCTCTTATATATACATTACTCATGGTTACAGTACCTTCATGAGCCGTTACAATATCTATAACTTGATTTTGGCTATTGAGGAGTATTACTTTAAAGGTCTCTCTTTTCAAATCTCTCATCTTTGGAAGAAGCATATCATATACCTTTTTTGATGATGAAGCTGCACCTTCTAGTTTTTTCGGTTCCTCAAGTATCCTTTTTCCCAATTCTATAGATGCCTTAATCTGTGAGATTTTTGCATCACTTAAACCTTTAATACTGTACAAATCTTTTGGCTCCAGTTTATCCAGACCTCTCAAGCCCTTCGTCTCTCTAATTATTTGTCTCGCCAGATCAACAGCGCTTTTCCCTTTTACCCCAACGCGTAGTAATATTGCAAGCAACTCAGCATTTGTTAGGGTATGCGGACCGGATTTTAATAATCTCTCTCTCGGCCTCTCTTCTTCAGGCCAGTTACTTATCGAGTCTTCGTAGATTTTTCCTTTGGACTTCCCCTTCACGATATTTAAAGATTTCAACAACAACAATGCCAGGATTGAATTTTATATATTCAGGTTATCTGACATAAATCGGGTTTGTGAATACCCATGGCCTGTTTTCTATGTATGCTTCTACCCTGTATACGCCTTTTTCAGTACTTGAAGTTTCCAGGAAGGTGCCTTTAATTTCCCTATGTATTTTCCCGTTTCTCAGGAGTTTTATTGTAGCTGGATGAGGGGATTTAATACAAAAGCCAATCTCATTCTCAATGTTAAAGACTTCATCGCCCATGTGATACATCCTGTCTCCCGAATTAGCAACGAACATGAAGCCCGTAGCATCTGCCAGCAAATCAAATGAAATGTAACACATGCCTTCTTTATGTGCCTTGTAAATAGATTGAATTGCTTCATCAGATTTACTCAATTCTCCATCAATAAGAACATGGGTGCGAATTGTCTTAAAGAGTTCTTTATAGGTGAATATTGGTTTTCTAACAAAAGGGATTCTTCTTAAATGCGCGTCAAGACCTGAGATTCCAACTACCTTTCTTTTCTGTCCCAATCGATCCCATAAAGATAACAATTTTGGATCAGGCCCCTTTATTTGTCGATTTGGATATTTGTAAAAATGCCAGAGGTTTGACAGTTTCAGGTCATGAATCCAATCATGTAAGTAAGACCAAATTTCAATACCTGTGAAACCATTATGTTCCCAGTCATTCCATGCCTCAAGATTTATATTAAATGTTATTTTCCTTTTACCTAATGGATGTACAATAAATGCAGTACCACCATTACTGGTAACATCATCAAGACATTCTTTAGACGTCATGTGCCTGTACTTTCTTAGATCAACATTCCCATTACCAGCTAACGGCTGTGTATTAAGGGCTAAGAAATGTCCTGCACGCCTGGGTGATACCTCCATGCCAACGATTACCAGTAGGTCACCATGCCACCCCTCCCATCCATCATGCTTGGGTGAAAAAGTATTGTGGTCTGAAAGTATCACAAAGTCAAGGTCAGCATCTTGTGCGCTGGTTATTACGTCTGGAATTTGAATCGTTCCATCAGAATACTTGGTGTGAATGTGACAGGCCCCTTTATAGTCTTTTAGCATGGGTATGCGTCCTTTTCAGATAGTTTACGTCCGAAAGCAGCAAGACATTATTTATAACGTTTACCTTATATCAAACGTGTAAATAAAACAAGTCTTTGTATTTTTAAAAGTCAGTTTGTGTGCAAACAAATTTTATTTTGTAAGACTATGTTCTATTTTTCGGTATAAAAGACCGTTTTTTTAGCGATTTTACCGTATTTATATTGTAAACACGTGCAAGCTCCAAAAGTTTTAAATTTCATCATCTGATATTTTTAAGCATTTCAGCAAAGGCCTCTATCCTGGTCCTCATAGAACCACTTAGCTGGCCGGGACGATCGCAATCTAGTGTTAAGATTGGGATATCAATGTACTTGCGAATAAGTCTGTCATAAATCTGTCTGTGACAAAAACTCTGAACATAGTGAATAATGCCATCAATTTTCCTTTTCTCGAGCTCCTTTTTTATATCGTCAATATGGTAGAGGATGTCAAAGGGGTATGTGTAACGAATATATTGATCTGTTAGTGTATGTGTTTTGTATGGCATACTGAATTGCCTCTGAACTTCATTGAAGACAACATGTACACCAAGTCCATCCAAGAATGAATACAGATCACTACATATTGGAGGCACTCCAATGTATCCTAACCTTGTTTCATAGTCAAGTCTTGGACGGGCCTTTACCTCCTCAAGAAATTCAATAGCTTTTTTCTCAAAAAAGCCATAATCACCCATTAAGTCACTTGTGGAAACATTCCAAATATGATTTTCCTCACCCGTAACCTTGTTATCTTCCCATGTCAAACGGTCAATCTCGTGTACGGTTTTTCTTACTTTATCTAAAGTAAGCTTCATATGATGCGCTTTGTCCAAATTTATTTCTAAGATTTTTGCGAGAGAAACTAATTGTTTGTGAAGGAAATCCTTATCTCTATCATGAGGATATGAGAAAGGTATAACATCAATACCTTCAGTTTGAAAAAACTCGAGTAAGGCATGATTATTACTGCAATCTCCCTGGATAACGCCTATGATTTTCTTTATGCCCGTTTTTTTAGTCGCTGCATAAATACCCTTTACCCATGCACATGTATTTCTTGGTAAGCCCTTAAGTTCTGCATAATCAACAAGGGCATCAGGCCCATCATTACAAATAAAGATATTATTCAAATCAATTGGTGTATAGCCTGCTGCATAAACAATTTCGATGGGTATAGTGGTCGTAATTCCTATGGCCTTATCAACTGATATTCGATAAGACATAGGAAATGACATGCCAACATTAACTAAATTTGTAGAGTTCATATCAAATTAAGTTTTTTTAATTTACTCAATACTACACGGAGAAAAACACTCCTCGTTATTGTTGTGGTGCAGGTTACAATCCGATTTGGACGGAAGCTGAAACAACCGCTTATATCAAAAATTAGTTCAAAAAGCAATATCTTTGAAATTTACCACAACCATTTGAAAACTAAGGTAAATGGTAAGTGTGTAGATAAATGGATGAATAAAAGCTGAGAGGCAACATCAAGCTATAGGTATGAGTTTGTGGTAACGTAAAACGTTACAAATATGGAATCTTCCGTCAGAGAAGACAAGGGTGAATAATGCTTGGAGTTTTATTCGCAGGCAGACGATTCATTTTATCCTGATTTATTGATTGAAGAATAGTTATATTTCATTATTGCTTTTTCTCTATTGTATTGAAAGTTTAACTTCATTAATCAATTTTTGAACTTTTTCACGGAGCTTAGGATTTTTGTTCATTTGTGTCGCAATCCTGGTATAGTCCTCCACACTTAAACCGTGTCTTTTAACGATCTTCTTAGTTTCATTATAGTTAGTCTTGCTACCAGCTCTGTTCATGTATGATTGGACTTCAACAAATGCCTTTGCATAGGCCAACAATTTCTGATTGTTTATTTCAGCTTTTGTTTCGTCCTTACCTCCGTATTTCTGCTCCCTTAAGTCATATCTTTTCGAATCTGATCTTTCGGCAAGGCGTTCCGATTCCCAACCCGATTCTGGGGTGGATGTTTTAGAAGGTGTTACTGATTCTGGTGATCTGATTAACTTTATAGATAATACAATAGCAATAACAATTATTAATATAATTATAAATTTCTTCATGTTTTTATTTAGATTAGGAGTACACCCTCTTTTAAAGTTTGCAGGATTGTTTCTTTCCCTTACTCATCCAAAAAACTAGCTGTTTTTTGAGCAAGTTAAGCTGGTTGGGTTATTACATCAGCGCTTGATAATGTTGTCAAGCGAAAACGCCTATGACCTTAAATCTTGATATTGACATAGGTTTTGTGCTTTGTTATAAATTAGTTCCTCCCCGCCAGAAAGACATTGCCTGCCCGAACTGGTACCTGTCCGAACGGCGGAGCCGGGCGGGCAGGCGGGGACGTGGTCAGGCGTGTGGCCGGGCGGGTAAATAACTGCTATTGATAAGTTATGGGAACTGCATTATGGAATACAAAGACATAATTTATAAGACTCCTGTAAAGTACGGCTTAATCAATTACGAGAAGACATACGAGGATTTTGGATGGGAAGAGGTTAAGAGAAGTTTTGAACACTTTTCCCACGATGGAGTAAATATTGCACACGAGGGCATTGACAGGCACACAAGCACGAGCCACAGGAATAAGGTTGCATTACTCTGGGAAGATGAAAATGGCCACAAAAAAGAATATACCTTCTCAGATATTAAGAGACAATCTGATAAATTAGCGAATGCATTAAAAGGCATAGGTATAAATAAAGGCGATCGCGTCTTCTTGTTTCTACCAAGGATTCCTGAGCTTTATATAAGCATCATTGCCATAGCAAAGATTGGGGCTATTGCCGGGCCTATGTTTTCAGCATTCGGGCCGGGAGCGATAAAGGATCGCCTTTTAAATAGTGAAGCAAAGGCACTTATAACAACACCAGAGCTTAACCAAAGAGTAAATGAGGCCAAAGAAGAATTGCCAATGCTTAAGTACATTATCCTGGTAGGTGCAAAGGATAATCTTAAAAAAGGTGAGCTTAGTTACGAGTCCGAGATAAATAAGGCCTCAGAAGCGTTTAATATAACATGGGTTAATCCCGAAGATTATCTGTATATACTTTATACCTCTGGAACCACAGGGAAACCCAAGGGTGTAACACACGTTCATAATGATATGATATCTCATTACATTACTACTAAGTGGGTACTGGATTTGATGGACGACGACGTTTACTGGTGTACGGCGGATCCGGGATGGGTAACCGGCACGGTGTATGGCATTTGGGGGCCATGGCTCAACGGAATCTCACAAGTTGTATACAGTGGGAGATATGATGCGGAAAAATGGTACTCAATTATAGAGAAACACAAAGTAACAGTTTGGTACACGGCACCAACCGCATTAAGGATGCTTATGAAGGCTGGTGATGAGATCATAAAAAAATATGACTTAAGCAGTCTGCGATACATTTGCAGTGTTGGAGAACCTCTAAATCCAGAGGTTATTAGGTGGGGCTTAGGGGTGTATAATCTGCCTATTCATGATAACTGGTGGCAGACAGAAACTGGCTCCATAATGATAGCCAATTATCCCAGTCTACCGATAAAACCAGGCTCTATGGGTAAGCCTTTTCCGGGCATTTGTGCTAAGATCATTGATGCTAAAGGTAAGGAATTACCTTCAGGAAAGCATGGTTTTCTGGCTTTGAAGCCGGGCTGGCCGTCAATGTTAAGAAAAATCTGGAGAGACAGGGATAAATATAATGAATATTTCCGTACATCCGGATGGTATGCAACTGGTGATACTGCCTATATGGATGATGATGGATATTTTTGGTTCGTGGGTAGGGCGGATGACGTTATCAACACTGCTGGCCATCGCGTAGGGCCTTTTGAGGTGGAAAGTGCGTTAGTTGAACACGAGGCTATTGCTGAGGCAGGCGTTATAGGGAAGCCTGATAAAGAAAGAGGCGAAATTATAAAGGCCTTTGTCGTTCTTAATCAGGGACATCAATCCTCAGACGGACTTAAAAAGGATATACAGGAATTTATAAAGAAACGATTAGCTGCTCATGCATATCCAAGGGAGATTGAGTTTACACAAAACGTGCCCAAGACAAGGAGCGGCAAGATAATGCGAAGGGTACTGAAGGCTAGAGATCTTGGATTGCCAACGGGAGATCTATCCACGCTAGAAGAAGATTAAGCATACCTGTTCAAAAAACCATTTGTATTTTGAGTAGAATTTCCGCAGTTATTACTTCCTAATTTTGTCCTTCCACTCACAAAGGTCATATACTACACAAATCGGACAGGACGGTTTTTTTGCCGTGCAGGTCATCCGACCATGAGCCTGAAAAAGATGACAGGTTTTTGTCCACTTTTCTCTGGGAACAACTTCACAGAGTTCTTTTTCGATATTATCTGGATTTTTTGAGGTTGCTAATCCCAACCGTGTCGAGACTCTCTGAACATGAGTATCAACGGCAATGGCTGGTTGCCCAAAGGCATTTCCCAAGACAATGTTGGCGGTCTTTCGCCCAATCCCCGGTAGGGACGTTAATTCGTCTATGTCTGAGGGCACATTTCCATTGTATTTTTCTACGATTACCTTGCAGCAGTTCTTAATGTTGCCGGCTTTATTCCTGAAAAAGCTTATTGAACTTACATCTTTTTCAAGTACGTTTATTTTTGCACGTTTGTAATCTTCTGCTTTTTTGTACTTTTTGAAAAGCGTTCTTGATACATCATTAACCCTTTTGTCTGTGCATTGAGCTGCCAGGATCGTTGCAACAAGCAATTCCAGTGGGCTGCTGAAATTCAATACAAGAGATACATCTGGATGCTTTTTCTCCAAAAGGCTTATGATTTTCGCAGCTACCTTTTTTTTGTCGGCCATTTTGCTAAACCTTACAGATTTGTCCAAGACCAAATGGAAGTCAAGGATCGTAGTTGGCAATTCCTAGAAAATAGAGAAGATAAGGGAAATGTAAAGAGAATTTTAAAAAGGAAGTGAACTTAAGGTACAAAATATTTAAATAGTTTGTTTTTGTTTTGTGTGGTGCTTGAATAGATGAATTAGTGTCTCTCAATGGCGGAGAGGCCGGGATTCGAACCCGGGGTCCCACTATAAGCAGGACAATGGGTTAGCAACCCACCGCTTTCAGCCGCTCAGCCACCTCTCCATGAAATTTTTGCTAACAAAGATTTTGCTTATTTAATAAATTATTTTTAGCTTATCGACTTCTATGCTTCTTTTCCTGTTAGTATGATGGCGGAGGGAGTAGGATTCGAACCCACGGTCCCAATTCCTCAGGACTGCAGTTTTCAAGACTGCCGCCTTAAACCACTCGGCCATCCCTCCTGAGTATTTTGTAACAAGACTTGTGTGTGAAGTTGTGGCAATGTAGCTCAGGTTGTTACGAACTCTCCCATTTACATACTTCTTCAAGAACCTTTTTAGCTACATATATGGGTGTGTTTTTTTGCATAGCCAATGCAATGGCATCGCTTGGTCTGGAGTCAACTTCCAATTTATTGCCATTTTGATTTATGACTATCTTGGCATAAAAAGTATTATTTCTTAAATCGCTTATTTCAACCTTTGCTACGCCATCGCTTAGTTGAGTTATTACATTCGTGAGTAGATCGTGTGTAAGTGGTCTTGGTGTTGGAATACCTTTTACGGCTCTATCAATTGCCCATGCCTCATGTAGGCCTATGACAATTGGAAAGCTCCTTTGACCATCCTTTTCTTTAAGAACAATTATCTGATGGTCGCTTGTTTCTGAAATCATTATCCTGGATAATTCCATGTGAACCATATAATTCCCCTTAATAATTTGCTTTTAACTCTATGAAAAATTCTAACATACACGGTATCTTTGTCAACATTATTTTCATTTGCTGCAAAAGTAAAACCTATTGACACTATATATGGTGACTGGTATACTTAAAAAGACCTTTTGATTCATGCAAAAATTTTCTGTAAGTAAAGGAAAACATTCAGATTATGCCAAGTCCTCGCATTTACTTTTATAATGATAATACAATCCATAATCCTAGGTATAGTACAAGGTTTAACAGAGTTTTTGCCTGTTAGCAGTTCTGGACATCTGGTAATCTTCAAAAGCTATTTGGGGACAGACACTCAAGGTGTTATCTGGGAAGTATCACTTCACTTCGGCACGCTTTTGGCAATTATAGGAGTGTTTTTTAAGGATATATTTGAAATTTTGAGGGGTGTTTGTTTATCATGCAAAAAGATAGTTCTCGGTGAAAGCTTAATTAATATTTTTAGAAACGACAACAATACTCGTGTTTTTCTTCTTGTATTAATAGGAACGATACCTACGGCCCTTATAGCATTTTTTTTTAGAAGTACGTTTGAGAGCCTTTTCAACAAACCTGTATTAGCAGGTCTCATGTTGCTTGTAACGGGTACAGTACTCTGGTTTACCAGGAGATATTTAATAATCAACAGCAATAAAGAGAAATTAGGTATTTGTGATGCGTTGATAATCGGTACTGTACAGGGGCTTGCAATAACTCCGGGTATATCCCGTTCAGGCACAACGATTGCCGCAGCTATTTTCAGGGGAGTTGATAGGGGATTTGCGGCCAAGTTTTCTTTTCTGCTGGCAATACCTGCAATCCTGGGAGCAATGGCAATGATACTGAAGGATCCTATAAATTTTAAAAATGATGAGATTTCTTTTCTTGTTACTGGAAGTATTGTTGCAGCTGTAACAGGCTATGTTTCTCTACGTTTTTTGATAAAAATCATTACAGCTGGTAAACTTTACCTGTTTTCATATTATTGCTGGCCTGTTGGGTTGTTTGCAATCTTGTTTTTCTTATGAATGATTATTTTATTCGTACCAAAAATTTACCAAAAAGCTTTCTTTTTATCTTGCCCCTTTTAGTCCTTTACGAAATTGGCATAATCCTATATGGTTCAGAAGTAAAAAATACTGCAGATGTTATTGTAAAAAGCCCGTTAGAAATATTCGGAAAGAACGCTACTTTAGTATTTAATTCCTTAGTAATCATTATTTCCTTTTGTTCAATATTTTATATTGAGAAAAAACATCGTTTACATTGTGGTATCTTCTTTCCTATGTTATTGGAAAGTATAATTTATGCACTTTTCCTTGGGTATGTAATTGTGTTTTTGGTATACGGATTTTTGCCATTAGATATTAGTAACTTTCATGCAGAGAATTTCGCGAAGGGGGTTATTATTTCTTTAGGAGCAGGGGTTTATGAAGAGATATTCTTTCGCCTTTTACTATTAAGTACCCTTTGTTTTGTTTTTGTTAAGGTATTTAAAATCAACGCATTGATAGGTTCATTTCTTGGCATATTAATATGTGCTTGTATTTTTTCTTCCATGCATTATGCAGGAATAGTAGGTGACAGTTTTTCGATTCATAGTTTCATGTTTCGTTTTATCGCTGGAATTATCCTGTCGGCAATATTTATATTTCGGGGATTAGGAATTGCAGTGTATACACATGCAACTTATGATGTTTTAACAGTCTTTAGATTTTATACATAATGAGGAGTCGTTTAAATGGAAAATATAATAGTAGCTATTACGGGAGCTAGTGGTGTAATTTATGGCCGGAGGCTTCTACAGGTTTTGTGCGATAAATCTTATTCTATTCACTTAAGTATATCTGAGTCGGCTGCAAAAGTGATAGAGAGCGAGCTTAACCTTTCTTTAGACTTAAAAGATTTCGATGTTAGTAAACTCATAGGCAGGAAAAGCCCTTGTGTAACTTATCATCATGCATCAGATATTGCTGCACCTATTTCAAGTGGCAAATTCAAATCCAAAGCAATGATTATAGTACCATGCAGTATGAACACACTCTGCTCGGTTGCAAATGGAATTGCATCAAATCTTATTCAGCGTGCTGCTAGTGCGACCTTGAAAGAGGGAAGAAAGTTAGTTGTCGTTCCCCGTGAAACTCCCTTAACTTCAATACACCTGGAGAGTATGTTGAAGCTGTCAAGGGCTCAAGTTTGTATTCTACCGGCTATGCCCGGGTACTATTACCTTCCAAAAACAATTGACGATCAGGTTGATTTCATAGTAGGAAAGATACTTGACTATATCGGGATAGAGTATTCACCATACACAAAGAAAGGGTATGGTGAATTGGACTTCCTGAGCTCCGAGTTGATGACAACTTAGCAAAGTAACATCTTTTATATCATAAGTATGAATGAAAATTCTTAGAAAATAGAATGACAAATTCATTCCTAACCGCATACAGGCAATGTACAGGCAGGCATAAAAAGATTATTCCTTTAACCATAAACTAATTGAGTCTGTGACACCAGTAGTAACTTATTATTAGGGCAGAGCTTATTATGGAAGAGACTAAGAAAAGAAGCAGATTGGGTTTCTGGATTTCGACTTCACTGGCAATATTCTTTTTTCTTATCAGCGTAGTATTACTATTCACCCTATTGGGTCTTCTTATAATTAAGGGTGCTTTTTTGTCAGATGTGGAAGAAGGAAAAATAAGAAAGCTAGTTGAAGTAGTAGTAGAAGGAACAGGTACCGATAAAATAACCATAATCCCCGTTAAGGGCATAATTACTGCTCAACCATCTAAAAAACTTCTTTATGAAACACCAAGCCTCGTGGATAGCGTGAAGAAACAACTTGAGCAGGCACGAGATGACGATGATGTGAAGGCTGTGATATTGGAGATTGATAGTCCCGGCGGCGGGATAACGGCGAGCGATATTATTTACAAAGAGATATTGGATTTCAAAGAGAAGACAAATAAAAAAGTAATTGTTAGCATGCAGGATGTTGCTGCGTCAGGAGCCTATTATATTTCGGCTAACGCTGATAAAATCATATCTCATCCAACGACGATTACAGGGAGCATAGGGGTGATAATGCCTCTTATTAATATAGCTAATCTGGTGGAAAAATACGGCATTGAGGATACTTCTATAAAGTCAGGAGATATGAAGGACATCGGTTCACCGTTTAAAAAGATGTCTAATGAAGAACGGGAGGTTTTGCATAATATAGTTGATGAAATGTACACAAGGTTTTTGGAAATCATTTCAGAAGGTAGAAATATGAAAATGGAAGATGTTAGAAAGCTGGCAGATGGTAGGATATATACCGGAAGCCAGGCATTGGAAAATGGGTTGGTTGATCAATTAGGTTATATTGAAGATGCAATTGCCGTTGCCAAAGAAATGGCAGGTTTAAAGGAAGCAAAAATTATAAAGTATAAGAAAACGTTCACTCTGGCAGAGATTTTTTCAGGTACAATGAACAATTTGTTTGGTGACCGTATAATCAAGATTGATATAAATGCCTTGGCAATAGAAGATGATTTTCCAAGATTTATGTATTTATGGACTGGATACCAACAGAATTACTTCCTTAAATGGCCAGCATTGAATTGAAAGATTACAAATTATTTACCCGCGGGATAAATAATATTAGTCAATACAACATAGAATCAACCCAATCTAATTTTTGAAGTAAGCAAACACTAAATGTATAAATTTACATCCCACAGGGCAGGCAAATTACAATCCCAAATGACCAAAAATCAAAACAAGCCGCATGATTTAGGAGAAAAACAACCACTTTACTGTTGTAATTTTGTACATTGCGTGTAATCTGTAGTTTGCCTGCCTTATCGGCAGACAGGCATATTATAAATTAAAGTTGAAGGGTAATGGCACCTACCTACCAGATTTCATCTTTTGAACGGGTAAAAATCACCCAATTTATATAATATTTAGATTATTAAAGAATTAAAGAAAATATCCGATAAGAAGGTTATATATGTGCCTGTCAGGATAGCTCTTACAGGGAAAAGACACGGCCCTGAACATGGAGAGTTATATGAATTCCCAAACTTATCCAATTTATAACCCTTAAAAGGAAACTGAAGATGACAAACAAGGATCAGAATATTAGCAGTGTTACTCAAAAAAATACATTTAAGCGGGGGCTTAGGAGAACACTTCTTACCTGGTTTCTGGTGTTCTCTATTATTCCGCTTATCGTCGTCAGCGTTGTCAGTTATAAACAAGCACATGACAATTTACAGGATGCTGCTTTCAGATCTCTATCCTCAATAGCAAAACTAAAAACCGTTTTTATTAACAAATGGTATTCATACCGATTAAAGGATCTTGAATTCCAGATAACTAACTCCACAAACGTAAGATTCCTACAGGCGCTTAAGGAAGCTTTTGGAGCCGGTGGTAAAGATGTCGCGGAGTTCGTAAGGAGCGATGAGTGGACTAGTATTGTAAAAAACGTAGGTGGAGACTTAAAGAAATTTAAACAAACCTATGGATATTATAATTTATTTCTAATTGACGATGACGGAAATATTCTGTTTTCAGTCGCCGAGGAAGATGACTTGGGGACTAATCTAAAAACCGGACTATACAAGGAAACACGATTTGCCCGTAAATGCATGGAGGCCTTTGAAACAGGAAGACCAGTTTTTTCAGATCTGGAATTTTACTCGCCTTCTAACGATACCTTAGCGGGTTTCCTGATTCAGGCGATGGTGGATGAAGATGGTAACAGGATTGGGTTGATGGCATTTCAGATTAAACTCGACAAAATCAATCTCATTATGCAAGAACGAACCGGATTGGGTGCAACCGGGGAAACTTATCTTGTGGGGAAAGATTTCCTGATGCGTTCCGCTCCTGACCCAGATAAAAAATCCTTAATCCTGGATGAGAAGGCGAAGGTAGAAACCGATATCATCAAGGCCTGGCACAGGACACATTTTTCCCGGGAATATAAAGGCAAAATCGAAAAAGGAGAAAAAGCGAGTGAGAAGGTTCATAATGTAACTGAGGTGAATAAATATATTGGTCGTAATGGAGTTCCTGTTCTTGGATTTATCAACCACCTGGAAATTGCCGGCGTGCCAATGGCAGTGGTTGCCGAGATTGAGCAAAAAGAAGCCTTTGCCTCCACCAGATGGCTGCGTGCCATAGTTTTCAGTCTCCTATCAGCAACCGTTGTACTGGTTGTTTACATTGCATTTGTTATTTCAAGGGATATCGTCCGTCCCATTAAAAAACTTTCTGTAGGTGCCAAACGCGTCGCCATGGGACAGCTCGACCATGAAATTGAAGTCAAATCCAAAAATGAAATTGGTGAATTAGCTGACAGTTTTAATGATATGCTCCACAACCTGCGCCAGACGACGGAGAAGAACGAGGCCCATAACTGGCTCAGAACTGGCCAAACTGAACTGAACGTAAAAATGCAGGGTGAACAAGATATTGGAACATTGGGTGGAAACATTATCAGCTATCTTGCTGAATATCTAAACGTACAGATCGGGGCACTATATATGGCTGTTGAAGACGGCCGGCTGAAACTAATCGGCAGCTATGCCTATACCCGGCGAGAAGACCTCTCAAGCGAATTTTTGGCTGGCGAAGGCCTGGTGGGTCAGGCCGCCATCGAGAAAAAACACATCCTTGTTACCAATTGCCCGGCTAATTATATTAGTATTTATTCCGGCCTGGGAGAGGCCATCCCTAAAAATATCCTGGTATTTCCACTGATATTAAATAATACGGTGAAAGGCATTGTCGAACTGGGAGCTTTTGATGAATTTACCGATTCCCACATGACTTTTTTAGAGGAAGTTGCAGAGGGTATTGCAATTACCTTGAATTCATTTATGTCCAGAAACCGGACTAACTCTCTGCTCGAACAGACCAGGCGACAGGCAGAAGAACTCCAAACTCGGGAGGAGGAACTGCGCCAGACCAATGAAGAGCTTGAAGAACATACCAAAGCCTTAAAAGAATCGGAATCAAGACTGCAAACCCAGCAGGAAGAACTACGGCAGACTAACGAAGAGCTTGAAGAACAAAGCCAGCGCCTTGAAGAACAAAAAAAAGATACTGAAAAAAAGAATAGGGAACTGAAAATTGCACAAAGGCTTATTGAGGAAAAGGCACGGGAGGTGGAATTAAGTAGCAAATACAAATCAGAATTCTTGGCCAATATGTCCCATGAACTAAGGACGCCTTTGAACAGCATTCTCCTTTTATCGAAACTCCTTGCTGATAACAACGACGGCAACCTGACAGAAGATGATGTGGAATCTGCAAATGCCATCCATTCTTCGGGTACTGACCTACTGGAGCTTATTAGTGATGTGCTGGATCTTTCCAAGGTGGAGGCAGGAAAGATAGAACTTCATATAGAGGATATGGTCCTGCGGGATCTTTGCGATACCATGAAAAGGAGTTTTCAGCCTCTTGCCACAGAGAAGGGTCTTGGCCTGAACATGGATATTACGGATGGTTTGCCTGCTCATGTACGTACGGACCGGCAAAGGATTGAGCAGATTGTGAAGAACTTTATTTCCAATGCATTCAAGTTTACCAAAGAAGGTAGTGTTACCCTGCGTATAAGCCGCCCGGATGGTCGTCAGTCAAACGACGAAGCTAACTTGCCAGAAAGCGGTTTTGATCCAGCAAAGACCATTTCATTTTCAGTTATAGATACGGGAGTAGGCATTCCTGAAGAAAAGCAGAAATTAATCTTTGAAGAGTTTCAACAAGCTGACGGAACCACAAGTAGAAAGTATGGTGGAACAGGGCTTGGACTTTCAATTTCAAAAGGACTTGCCAACTTGCTTGGAGGAGAAATCCGCGTGGAGAGTGTCCAAGGTAAAGGGAGCACCTTTACCCTCTATCTCCCGGAAACTTTAAAATCTGAAGTTGAAACAAAAGAGACATCTTTAGAACCATTACCTGTTAACCAGCCCGCCTGTCGGACGGACAGGGAAACAGAGTCAGACATAAGCCTTTTGGAGAAAAAGCAACCAGAGGTATCGGCTGACCGGATAAAGGCACTGGAGGCCATTGAGGATGACAGAAAAACCATCTCCCCAGAAGATAAATCTGTACTGATCATCGAAGATGACCCTAGATTTTTAAAAATTCTCAGAGATTTATCACATGAACGTGGTTTTAAGTGCCTAGTCGCAGGAGAAGGTGAAACAGGTCTTCAATTTGCCCAATATTACAAGCCGAGTGCCATAATTCTGGATATAGGACTTCCAGGCATCAGTGGCTGGGCGGTTATGGTAAGGTTGAAGGAAAACCCTGCAACCCGCCATATTCCGGTTCACTTCATATCGGCAGCAGACAAGGAATTGGATGCCATGAAAATGGGAGCCGTCGATTACCTGACAAAGCCGGTGAGTCCAGAAGCGCTTGAGCAGGTGTATGATAAACTTAATAAAATGATTTCAAAATCTGTAAAAGATCTTCTTGTGGTGGAAGATAATGCGGATCAGGCAGAAGCCATTGCTAAAATTATCGGCAATGGGGATGTCCGGATTACGGTTGCTTCAACAGTTGGGGAAGCTTACGATCTGGTATTATCGGGGAAATTTGACTGCATGGTTTTAGATCTCGGCCTTTCGGATATGTCTGGTGTAGAATTGCTTGATAAAATCAGAAATAATGAAGACGTCTCTCGTCTTCCCATTATTATTTATACGGGCAGAGAACTTACGGAACAGCAAAGGAAAATAATAAGTAAATACGCAGATTCAACAATTATTAAAGGGGCTGGTTCCCAGCAAAAACTCCTTGATGATACTACATTGTTCCTGCATCGCGTTGAAACCAACCTTTCTGAAGAACAACAAAAGATGATCAGGATGATTCATGACAAGGAAGCGATTCTAACTGGCAAAAAGGTACTGGTCGTGGACGATGACATGCGGAATGTCTTTTCTCTCAAGAAGGTTCTTGAGGATAAGGGGGTGGAGGTGCTGGTCGGAAAAAACGGTAAGGAGGGCTTGAAACGTTTAAACGACAATCCGGAAATTGATCTGGTACTGATGGATATTATGATGCCTGAGATGGACGGTTACGAGGCCATGGAAGAAATCAGGAAGCAGGAACGGTTTAAAGATCTTCCTATTATCGCATTAACGGCAAAGGCAATGAAGGGAGACCGTGCCAAATGTATCGAAGCTGGTGCCAGTGACTACATGACAAAACCGGTTGATACGGACAGACTATTTTCAGTGTTGAGGGTGTGGCTGTATAAATAATTCACATTTTAAATTTTGAGATTTCAGGTTTAAAAAGCCGAATCTCAAATTAAAATATAAGATACTCCCAATGGATGAAACAAGTGAAAATGAAAAAATCGAATTCGACCTCCTCCTGCAGGCAATCTATCAGAAGTATGGCTATGATTTCAGGAACTATTCAAAGGCTTCTATAAGACGACGCATCCGCCACCGGTTTTCCCGATCCGGTCTCAAAACAATTTCCGAAATGCAGCACAAACTGCTTAATGATAAACAGTTCTTTGAGGTATTACTTTTAGACCTTACTGTCAATGTCACCGAGATGTTCCGAGATCCTTCCTTTTTCAAAATGATCAGGAAAACCGTGATCCCGGAACTGAAGAAACAGCCTTTCATAAGGGTATGGCATGCTGGCTGTTCTAGCGGGGAGGAAGTCTATTCCACGGCGATTCTGCTGAATGAGGAAGGGCTGTATAAAAATACCCTGATTTATGCGACGGATGTTAATGAAGCCGTCCTTGACAAGGCCAAAAAGGGGATATTCTCCATTGACAGAATGAAAGATTATACACGCAATTACAGGAACGCAGGTGGAATTGCATCTTTTGCGGATTACTATACTGCCAGATATGACCACGCAATCATGGACAACTCCCTGAAAAAAAATATTGTCTTTTCAGATCATAATTTGGTAACAGATGATGTATTCGGTGAAATGAATCTAATTATATGCAGGAATGTACTCATTTATTTCAGCTGTGATTTACAGGAGCGTGTGTTCGGGCTTTTTTGGGAGAGTCTGCGTTCCGGCGGATTCCTTTGCCTGGGTTCCAAAGAAACTATCCGGTTTTCGACATACTCTGATGATTTTGAAAATGTAGCAGAGGGTGAAAAAATATACAGGAAAAATGGGAAAATCACACTGATTTAAGAAATGCTAATTTTGGATTGTTGAATGGAGAGAATGGGATGAATGTAAGCAAATTGAAACAAAAAGTGAGCAAACATTCCAAAATTCAAGATCGCAAATACAAAGCCGTCGTTATAGGTGTCTCTGCCGGGGGGCAGAAAGCACTCAAAACAATCCTTCTGGGCTTACCGTCGGATCTTACCTTCTCCATTATCATTGTTATACACAGACATTCGGATTCTGATGATTATCTGGAACGATCTTTAAATAGTGAATGTAGGATACGTGTAAAACAAGCTGATGAGAAAGAAAATATCAAGGATGGGGTAGTTTATCTTGCACCTCCCAACTATCATTTGTTGATAGAAGATGATAATACATTTTCCATGTCTGTGGAAGAGACTGTCAATTATGCGCGTCCCGCCATTGATGTACTGTTTGAGTCTGCTGCATATGCTTATTGTCCGGAGCTTATCGGGATTATTTTGACCGGTGCCAACTATGATGGTAGCCGTGGACTGAAAAAGATAAAGGAAATGGGCGGCCTTACGATTGTCCAGGCACCTGAAACAGCTGAAGTCGGCGACATGCCCAGAGCGGCAATAGCCGCTGTTGAACCGGATCATATCTTGCCCCTTAAAGAGATAGGTCCTTTTCTCATGGATATGAATTTAGAGGAAGAATAAAATTCCAGACTTTATTCTATGAACTATGAATAAAACAGAAAAAGAGAACATTCTTATTGTGGATGACAGGCCTGAAAACCTTCTTGCACTTGAAAGGCTTCTGAAAAGGCCTGATTTGAACATCATAAGGGCAACATCAGGTAACGATGCCCTTGCCATGGTCCTGGAGCATGATTTTGCACTCATCCTCCTTGATGTTCAGATGCCGGATATGGATGGGTTTGAGACTGCCGAACTGATGCGGGAAAACGATGAGACAAAACGTATCCCCATTATCTTTGTAACCGCCATCAGCAAAGAACAGAAATATGTATTCAAGGGGTATGATGCAGGGGCCGTGGATTACCTGTTCAAGCCGCTGGACCCTGATATTTTAAAGAGCAAGGTCAACGTGTTTCTCGAATTACACAAGCAGAAGACGTCCCTAGAAAAGATGAATGAGGAATTAAGGAAGGCCAACAAAAAGATGTGGGAACAACAAAAAGCAGTTATTGAAGAAGAACGTCTCAAGGTATTGCTTCAGATGGCCGGGGCAACGGCCTACGAATTCAATCAGCCGCTTACGTCTTTATTGGAGAATATTAAGTTGATTAAAACGGATAATAAAGAAGGATCTGAACATATAATCCAAATTCAAAAGGCAGGTGAAATGATATCCGGTATTGTGGAAAAAATTAGGACCATTCATCATTATGAGATCGAGCCACGCTCTAGCGAATTCTCTATCACTGACCCTGGTCAAAAAACAAGAATACTCTTAGTAGATGATTCGGATGATGCCTTTGAAATAATCAAGGAAACTTTGAGGGATATAAACTTTACTGATTTGTCCCGGGCTGTGAATATCAAAGAGGCATTGGCTGTATTGAAACAAGACAAGTTTGATTTGATTTTATTAGATCATTTTCTGGATGATGGAACCGGTTTTGATTTTTTAGCGAGTATTGCAAAAGAGGGAATAGAAATTCCGGTGGTTGTCGTTACAGCGTTTGGCGATGAGATGCTCGTTTCACAAATGATTCAATCCGGTGCCTACGATTATTTACCAAAAAATAAACTCAGTACAGAATCCCTTTCCCGAGCCATAAATAATGCCATTGACAAAGCCCGACTCAAAGCGGAGGCGAAAAAGGCTCAGGCAAGAATGGCCGAGATGTCCACCATTGATGAGTTGACAAAACTTGCTAATCGCCGTTACTTCATGGAAGCACTGGAAGGGGAACTTGAAAGGGCAAGGCGTTATAAGAATGAGATGATGCTTGTTATAATGGATCTGGATCACTTCAAGAAAGTAAATGACACTTATGGTCACCTTGCCGGTGATATGGTATTGTCGGAGATTGGAAAGGAACTCAAAGAACATGTACGCTATAATGACCTGGCAAGTCGTTATGGGGGTGAAGAACTTGCCGTAATACTGCCGAATACAAATCAGGATAGTGCCTGCATAGCATATGAAAGATTCCGAAAGATGGTAGAGGAACGTTTATTTATACATGGATCAAGTCAATTTAATATAAGAGTAAGTATAGGTATTGCATCCAGTAATGATTCGAATTCTCTCAACGATTTAATTGCTCACGCCGATCTTGCCCTTTACAAGGCAAAAGAAACTGGACGAAACAAGGTGATTACTTATACCCCAGAGGAAAAGAAGACGTAAGCCTGATAATATTACCCCTGTTAAAAACTTCTTTTTTTGTAGATATTTTAAGTACCTATAGATATTAATCGTTATTAGGTTGCATAACCCGCATGAGGCTGGTCTGAAGCCAGCCAACGGGATCGCCCCAGCGCGACAGGCAACTTGAATCATTCATCGTCTTATGGTTTGTACAACAGTCCAACATTTCCAGCTTAAGATTAATTGTGGCTACACTAAATTGGATAAACAAATGGTCAACTTGATTATATAATTACTTGATGATGCATAAGTAAAAAGCTGGTGAGACCATCTTGATTTATGATTAGTTGACAGGTAGCTCCACCCTGAGATCCGAAGGCATTATACTTATTTCTTGACTCTGGATGACAACAGGCATAAACTCATAGCAAGAAGAAATTTTCCTTACTATGAGCACAATGATATATGAAGGAATGAATCAGAGGAAACCAACCTGTTTTCAGGAAAAGTGGCATCATCAGCTCGACCCATCCGCCCTTTACCATATACATAGAATCTATATTTCCCACTCAATGTAATAAATAATAACGAGTAAGATTCAGTGACATTAAAAATATACAACACACTAACAAGAAAAAAGGAAGTATTTACTCCTTTCGAGGAAGGAAGAGTTGGAATCTATGTGTGTGGACCAACTGTCTACGACCATCCTCACATTGGGCATGCCAAGAGTTACGTTAGCTTTGATGTGGTGATACGCTATCTGAGGTATCTAGGTTATAAGGTGCGTTATGTACAAAATATTACGGATGTTGGGCATTTAACAGATAATGCTGATGAGGGGGAGGACAAGATAGAAAAAAGGGCAAAACTCGAGAAAGTGGAACCTATGGAATTAGTTGAAATGTATATGCGGAGCTATTATGAGGATATGGATGCATTAAATAACTTACGACCTGATATTTCTCCTCGTGCAACAGGGCATATCCCGGAGCAGATAGATCTGATTAAGAAACTCATTGATAAAGGATTTGCTTATGTGGCGAACCAGTCCGTTTACTTTGATGTGTCAAAATTTAAGGATTACGGTAAACTTTCGGGGCGGAGATTAGAAGACCAAGAGAGTGGAGCGCGTGTTGAGGTAAATCCAGAAAAAAGACATCCTGCAGATTTTGCCCTTTGGAAGAGGGCAGAACCCGGACACATTATGAAATGGAACAGTCCATGGGGTGTCGGATTTCCAGGCTGGCATCTCGAATGTTCGGTTATGTCAATGAAATATCTGGGAGAGACGTTTGATATTCATGGTGGTGGGATTGAAAATGTATTTCCTCATCATGAGTGTGAAGTTGCACAAAGCGAGGCTGCCAATGAGCTACCTTTTGCTCGCTATTGGATGCACAACAATATGGTAACAGTTGACGGGCAGAAGATGGGAAAATCGTTGGGCAACTTCGTTACCCTAAAGGATGCATTCAAGAAATACTCGCCATTGACAATACGTTTCTTTATCCTCAACACACATTACAGTAGCCCGATTGATTACAGTGATGAGGCATTAGATGCAGCCGATAAAGGGATAGAACGGTTACATAATACAATACGCAATTTGAGGGAAAGATTAAGTTCTTCTGAGGGGACAGAAGGGCAAGATAAATGGAAGACAAAGTTAGAAAAATATGGACATGACTTTGAAGAGGCTATAAATGAGGATTTCAATACAGCAGAAGCGATGGCAGTTCTCTTTAATTTAACAAAAGAGGTTAATACTCTTCTGAGTTCTGAAGAGGAAATTAGTAAAGGGGTTTTGTCAGAAATTGATTCTTTTTATAGGACTTATGGTGGTAATGTCCTAGGCATTACTCCAGAGAAGACGGTTCAATACGGACGAGACGAAGAAGATATTAAACTGAAAGAAAACCTGATAAAGACATTAATTGATACAAGGGATGAGTTACGTGCATCTAAGAATTGGGAACTGGCTGATAAAATAAGAAATAGATTAAGTGATTTGGGCATAATCGTAGAAGATAAAAAAGAAAAGGCAGCCTGGAGGAAGAAATAGTGTATTCAATGATATGCCTGCCAGAACAAGTCCCCGCCCCCATTCCTAGCTTACGCTCTTACAGAGCCTACTTTCGGCAAGGAAGCTATGGGGGTCGGGCAGGTTTCGAACTGGTGAAAAACCCCAAAATTATCAAAATTCCCAGACATATTGATTAATTGTTATAAGAAAAAAATGAGAAAACTTTTGAGTCTGAATTTAATATTTCCAGTTATCACATATCTAATCGTTTGGTATCCAGGTTCTTTAACATCCGAATCTTATGCTGCGGAAACTTTCAAAAATGTTACCACATTTGATGCATATCATATGATTAAGGATCAAAAAATTCTTATTCTTGACGTGAGGATAGATGTGGAATATGCACAATCCCATATCAGAGATGCCGTCCTTATTCCACTTATGGTCTTGTCTAAAAGAGTGCACGAGCTTAAAAGGGATCAAAGAATTTTAGTATACTGTTATAAAGGTAACAGGAGTAAGACGGCTTGCGAATACCTTGCTTCAAAAGATTTTAAGCACATTTACAATATGCTGGGTGGAATTTATTCTTGGATAGAAGAAGGTTATGAAGTTGTAAAATAAATCTGAACAGGCACTTTTTTTATTTGTGTTTTGTTATTTCTGGCTACGGTTTATTGTATTAAGGTATATATCCCCTCCTAATAAGTTCTTGCCTCATAATCTCCAGTTTTCTTTCAAGTTTACTTATCTTATTATTTCCTTTACCAACATATTCCTTTGGGGGGCTTGGGCTAGTTGAGTAACCACTGCCGGCACGTTTTGTCATATAAAGCTTGAGATCCGTCTTATAGTACTTATCTACTAACTCTTTGTCAGATAGCTTTTCTACAGATTTTAATGTAGAACAAGCAAAAAGTAAGATAGGTATTAAGGCAATTATTATTATTTTTTTTATCATATATTTGAAGATGCTATAAAATTCGTAAAGCAATTTCAACTTGAAATAATAAATGCTTCACAATTATTGTGCGTCTCGATATTCTAATACTATTTTCTATTGGCGCACACAAGCTTTTTAAGTTATGATTCTGTATTATGCAAATTGTTGTAAGTCTTTTTATTACAAGGAAAAGCATTCTATTCAGAAACCATTTTCTTGTTTTCAATAAGTAATTGAATTTCTAAGTAGTCAAGTCGAGAGTAAGATGGGAAAAGATAAACAAAGGGTATTGTTCCTGTGTACGGGGAATTCATGCCGTAGCCAGATGGCAGAAGGGTTGTTAAAGCATTATGGAAATGGTAAATTTGAGGTATATAGTGCTGGGTTTATGCCTTCTTCTGTTCACCCGCTTGCCATTAAGGCAATGGCTGAATTAGGCATAGATATTACAGACCAGCGTTCAAAATCAGCGATGGAGTTTTTGGGTCATGAATTTTCGTATGTAATTACAGTCTGTGATAATGCAAAAATGGTTTGTCCGACTTTTCCGGGGAAACATATATACATTCATTGGAGTATTAAAGATCCTGTTTCTGCAACAGGTACTGAAGAAAAAATGTTGAAGGTGTTCAGCAAAGTTTGCAATAAGATACTTAAAAAAATTAATCATTTCGTTTCAACTTACAGGAATAACAAACCCCATTAGAAAGCTTTGGCTTGCCCTGTTAGATAACGCATTTCTTAACAGGTAAAACTTTATCAGTATATAATTGTGAATAAGCAATTAAAGAGATTGTGTCAAGTTCTATATCTAACAGGGTGAAGCGTATTAGATCCCACCCCCGCTATGTATTTTTTACCTAGGCCACATTGTGGGGATTTTCTTTCCAAGGGGGTAAATAAAAAATATGGAGATGATGGAGAGATATACAAGTGCCATCCGTGACAATGTATATGAATGGATAAAAGATGTTAAAGATGTAGACATCCTCGTTGGCATACCCTGTTATAATAATGAAGACACTATAGCCCATGTAGTATCAACCGTGGCAGAGGGATTAAGGAAGTATTTCAAAGATAAAAAAAGTGCACTTTTCGTCTCTGATGGAGGGTCTACTGATGATACACGTGAAAAGGCGTATGCCGCTCCAATTCCAGAAGGATTCCATAGAAGAGTTACAATATATCGTGGTATGCCGGGAAAGGGCACCTCATTCAGGGCGGTATTCGAAGTAGCAAAGTTTTTAAAAGCTGATTGTTGTATAGTAGTTGATTCAGATTTAAGAAGCATTACTCCAGAATGGATAAAACTCCTCGCTGAGCCTGTCCTTAAAAAAAATGCTGGATTTGTAGCACCATATTACATAAGACACAAGAATGATGGTACGATTACTAACAATATCATTTATCCCATGACGAGAAGTCTTTATGGATTAAGAATGAGACAACCAATAGGAGGAGACTTTGGTTTTAGTGGTGAACTAGCAGTACTCTACACAAAAGAACATGTATGGGATACGGACGTTGCTCAATATGGTATAGATATATGGATGAGTACTACGGCTATAAATGAAGGGTTTAAGATAGTGCAAGCTCGACTGGGCACAAAAGTGCATGAGGCAAAAGATCCGGCTGAACAGCTGGGACCTATGTTTAGACAAGTAGTCAGTACTTTATTTTACCTTATGGGCAAATACGAATCAAAATGGAGAAATATAAAAGGTAGTACTCCAGTTGATACGATGGGCGAACCAAGGGAAATAGCTAAGATAGAACCCGTGTCTGTTAATTTGAGCAAACTTGAAATTGAATTTCTGGAAGGCTTCTATCACTTTAACCCACTCTATAAACAAATAATAGAACCAGAAAGCTATAAACAACTCGCTAAAAATATCCGTAAATTGAAAAGAACTGGAGAGGTTGTCTTTCCCCCTGATTTATGGGCAAAGATATTATACGACTTTGCCTTTACATACCAGACGTGGAGCCGAAATAGAAGGAAACTTGTTGATGTCATGGTACCCCTTTATTTTGGCAGAACAGCAGCATATTGCCATGAGGTTTCAGAATTGGATGCTGAACGGTCTGAAAAGATTGTGGAACAACAGGCAAAGGTATTTGAAGATACCAAATCTTATTTAATCAGGAAATATGAGGTGTGGGAATAAATTTCAACGTTTTATTTGTTTCTCCTGAGGTAGTACCCTTTGCAAAGACAGGGGACTGGCAGATGTATCCGGTTCGCTCCCCAGGTATCTTAAGAAACTGGGCTGTGACATAAGGGTTGCCTTGCCATTCTATAGAACGGCCCGAGAAAAAAAGTTACCATATGAACCCCTTTTTAAGGATGTTGAAATACCTATTAAGGGTGAGATATTAAAAGCTGATATAAATCAGAATAGCCTTAATGGTGATATACCTGTTTATTTCGTAAAACATGATGAGTTTTATGATAGGAAAAACCTCTACGGCACTTCCAAAGGAGATTACTTAGATAATGCTGAACGTTTTATTTTCTTCTGTAGATCAATCTTAGAACTTTGTCGAAAAGCAAATTTTGAGCCTGATATTATCCACTGCCATGAATGGCAAACAGGTCTAATTCCTGTTTATTTGAAAACACTGTATAATAAGGACAAAATATTCTCAAAAACTGCGACATTGTATTCCATACATAATGTTGCTTATCAGGGTATATTTGGGGAAGAGGTCTTTGAAAAGACCTGCCTTCCGAAAAGGTTCTTCAGTAGTAATGGTGTCGAACATTATGGAAAAATAAACTTTATGAAGGCTGGAATCATTTATGCGGATATTATTAACACAGTAAGTCAAAAGTACAGCGAGGAGATACAAACCGAAGAGTACGGTTGTGGTTTGCAACGTATACTAAAAGATAGAGCTGACGTATTATTTGGTGTGATGAATGGTGTTGACTACACTGAATGGAATCCTGAAACCGATAAATTCATTGTTGCTAACTACAATGCAAATGACCTCTCCGGAAAAATGAAATGCAAAGAAGACCTTCTTCTTCAATTTAATCTACCTATCTCACTTAAGAACCGCCCCCTCCTAGGTGTTGTATCGCGTTTGACAGAACAGAAGGGTTTTGATTTATTAGCTGAAACTCTTGATGATTTAATGGCATATGATATTGGATTTATTCTCTTGGGTACAGGTAATGAGATATACCACAAACTTTTTCAGGAGTTTGCTCGCAGATATCCGGAAAGGATAGGTGTATACATTGCATATGACAATAAGCTAGCCCATAAGATCGAGGCCGGCGCTGATATATTCTTAATGCCCTCTCGCTATGAACCCTGTGGATTGAGTCAGATTTATAGTCTAAAATACGGTACTATTCCTTTGGTTCGTGCTACAGGAGGGCTTGATGATACTATACAAGATTACAATTCAAAAGACGGCACAGGAAACGGGTTTAAGTTTGGTGAATATAAAGCTAATGCATTCCTTGATAAGGTTAAAGAGGCATTAAAGATATTTTCGAAAAGGGAGAAGTGGGATCAATTGATGAAAAACGCAATGTCTGAAGACTTTTCATGGGAAAGATCTGCGAAGGTGTACTTGGGACTTTACGAAAAAGCCTTATCAATGAGAACAGTTGTAAAGGAAAAAACTAAATATAAAAGTAAAATTTTATAAGCAGAGCAAAACACTGGAGTAGTAGTTACAGGCTGATGTTTGTGTTTCCTTTTCCCCTCCACCTTTTTCTTGAATTTTTATTATCACTAAGTAAAATAATAACCTTTAAATTTCAATTACTGTCGCCTTTAGGTGGTAGTAATTTAGTTTTCAAATACAGAATTTACGAGGTAAATAATATTCATGGAGAAAGTTGAAAAGAAAGTTAGTGTCAAAAAAATTATAATAGTAGTATTAATAATAAGTATTTCTTTCTATGTTGTGAAGTGTGGTTTATGCTCAGAGGATTTCAATAGAGATGCAGGACAGAATGCCGAAACTGAAATGCTTCCTCCACCTCCGGATGATTATGCAGAATTGGAGGCAAAGATTCAACAAATGAGCAAAGAATTGACTTACGAAAACATGCAAACTGCAAAAAGTGCTCAGGGTTTCGTGAAAAATCCTGGTATTATTAAGGGAAAGGTAATGGTAACAACTGCACATACTGATGTATCAGAAAGACATTCTGGAGATATTATAGTTTATATTGAAAATGTGCATGGTAATAATTACAAACCTGTACAAAAAAGGTATGCTGTACTTACTGGATATATCGCATTTACTAAAGAAAAAGGGTTACCTCCTGAATCACCTATTATGGACCAGTGGAATGTGGAGTTTATACCACACATTCTTCCTGTTTTAAAAGGGTCTGTAGTGGAATTTCCCAATACCGATACTGTTCGTCATAATGTTTATTCACCTGTTCCCATTCCAGGCACACAGATAATGCTAAGTTTGGGCACCTATGATCCGGAGGTTATTAAGACGATACGTCTGGATAAAGCAGGAGAGATACCGCTTCGCTGCAATGTACATCAAGAGATGTCCGCGTTCATTGTTGTTCTGGGCAATCCTTATTTCACATTAACCAACAAAAAAGGCGAATTTATCATTGATAACGTTCCTCCCGGAAAGTATGTGCTCAAAACATGGCATGAGAAATTCAGGCCCGTTAGAATAGGGGTAACAGTGGCACCGAATCAAACCGTAGAAGTTGAACTCCCAACCATTCAGTGAAGCGTTAAACAAGTAAAAGATGATGATATTAATTTTCGTATCAGAGATTTCCTCTCGCTTAGTATTTTATATAAATTTGACTTAACTTTTTAATGCTTTTAGAACCTACCCCCAAACACAAGGGGTTTGCCTGCTATTTGAATTTTGTACTTCATCATACTCGTTAGATAGTAAATAAAAATTCAAAGTATTTTCACTTATTTTCTATTGTTTTCTAGATAATGTACACTTTCATTAATAACTACTTTCTCATTTTTTTTTATATTTATCTCTAAGGGTTCATTATTGCATGAAGAATAGGTTTCATTTCTACATTTTCTTTATATTCAGTTTATTTATTATTTTATTTTACTCCCCCAGCTTATCTTTAGCTCAGCCAAGCACTGACATTACATCCACATATCGCGAGTTTCCATTATTTGGTAGTCGAATTGCTATATGGATTGTTGCACAACTTCATCTTAATTTTGCTGCCTTTATACTGGGTGTACCTATATTTTCTGTAATCCTTGAATTAATTGGCATCTGCACAAAAAATCCACGATACGATAGAACGGCAAAAGAGTTTATTAAACTAACCTTCCTGGCTTTGACCGTAACAGCAATCTTTGGTGCATTATTGGTATTCCTTTTGATCGGTCTGTATCCGGAGCTCTTGAATTATCTTGCTGGTATTTTTGTAACAACATTGTGGATTTACCCGCTCCTCTTCTTTGGTGAGACTGTTACTCTTTATCTTTATTACTACACTTGGGATGAATTTTCAAGACGCAAGCTGCTACATCTCCTCCTGGGCATCGTCCTTAATATTTTCGGTGTAGCCATAATGTTTACTGCAAACTCATGGGTGAGTTTTATGATAAGCCCAGCAGGAATTGATGAACATGGTAATCTTCTAAAAATATGGGATGCGATTACAAACTTTACGTGGATGCCACTCAATATTCATCGTTTTGTTGGTAATATTAGTTTTGGTGGCGCAATTGTTGCTGCCTATGCAGGATTCAAGTTTATGGTCTCAAGAACAGATGCTGAACGGGCGCATTATGATTGGATGGGCTACACCGGGAATATTATAGCCATTAGTGCCTTCATGATACTTCCATTTGCTGGATACTGGCTAACAAAAGAAATTTATGCATTTAGCGAACAACTGGGAGTAATTCTCATGGGTGGTTTCCTCTCATGGCTCTGGATTATTCAGGCAGTGATTATTGGTATTCTTTTTCTGGGCACAAATTGTTATTTCTGGATAGGAATGGAGCGTATTCCCGGTGCAGAACGGTATAAAAAATATATTAAGTATCTTGTTCTTATTGTCGTCTTGTGTTTTTTGGTCTGGGCTACACCACACACTCTTGTTGTAACACAAGAAGAGACTCACCGAATGGGAGGTAGTCATCATCCTGTTGTGGGTGTGTTGGGACTCATGTCTGCCAAAAATACTGCTGTTAATATAATGATTATGGCTACTTTTATAAGTTTTCTGATTTACCGTCGTGGAAATAAGATACCAACAGTAAATTGGGCTAAAACGGGGAGTAAGATTCAGAAGCTAATAATTTGTATTGCCTGCGGGATAGTAATCTTTTACGGGATTTATGGTTATTTTGTAGAGGCCATTGTAAGGATAGGTTTCTCTGTTTTTCAGGTTTTGTCCGTACTTTTCTGTATCGTTTCTGTTAGTGTTATTGATATTTTTCTATTTCGTAAAGCAAATATTATTGGACACATTAGATGGGGAGAGATTCCGTACAGGTCTCAATACGCTTTGCTTTGTATAGGTGTAACATATACATGGCTTATGGGGCTTATGGGCTTTGCCAGATCTGCCATGCGTCAGCATTGGCATGTTTACAGTATTTTACAAGATACTTCCCCGCATGCTTATACTCCAGCACTAGGATACGCCGCTAATATAGTTTCTTTAACCACTGTGTTGTTTATCAGTTTTGTTATTTTTATTTTTTGGATTTCAGGTTTTGGAGAAAGTAAGAAGAGAAATCCTGGAAATAAATCTAAAGGTCAAGATCCAAAAATTGTTTTACTCAAGGGAATGCTTTTTTCCGCGGCACTCATCGGGTTTTTTACACTATACTCAAATAGGATTCCACAAATAGAATCCAGAGTGCCTGAAGAGGTCGTTGTCTTAGAAGAGGAGCTTACACAAGAGAAAATAGTAAGTATAGGTAAAGATATTTTTCAGGGCAAAGGGAATTGTTATGTGTGTCACATGGAAGTAGGAGGACGAGGACCAAATCTAGAAGGTATAGGTTTCACAGCTGGTACTCGCAAACCCGGGGTGATTTCGAAAGATTATCTTATGGAATCTCTGGTTCAACCAATGGCATATGTTGTAAAGGGTTTTGAGCCCATTATGCCCCCTGCTGATAAACCGCCTGTTTCTCTTAATAAAGGCGAACTTCTTTCAGTTGTTGCTTATCTGCAAGGTCTGGGAGGAGTGGTTACCATTGTACCAGACGATATTCCTGAAGAAACTTTCATGCCTGTAAAGGGCGTAGAAGTTATCTTGGCAAAGGGTGACGTAGCAGCAGGAAGACAAGTTTTTGACGAAAAAGGCTGTACGATTTGCCACAAGACAGTAGAAGAAGAAGGTGCAGAGCTTGCCCCAAACTTATTTGATATTGGAACACGGGCAGATATTAGGGGAATTAGGGAATCTATTATTGATCCTGCTGCAAGAGTCATTGAAGGATACCAGATTCCTATGCCTACGGACTATGAGAAGGAATTAACGGTTAAGGAATTTAATGATCTCGTTGCATATTTACAAAGTCTTAAAGGTGATAAATCTAGCAAATGAGAATATCAAAGTTTTCACAAGCGATTTTAATGGTTGTTTTTGCCTTTCTCGTATTCAAATTCGCAATACGTCCACCGATTCCTTCATCTTTGTTGTACTTCTACATGATGATAGTTATTTTTGCTATCTTTATTTATGTCATATCTGATACTCAATTACTTCAGGCTTTTATAAGTCCGATAAAATCCATACTGGTAGAAGAGAAGAAAAAAAGGCTTAGGTTGGTTATTTTTACGGTATTACCTATTTTTGCAGCAATATTTACCTATATTAATGTATCTGTCAGCGTTGGGCCGCCTGCCGAACTTCGTTTTACTCACCCGGCCCCTCCATTACAAATACAATTCAGGGAAAATCTGATTCGTATCGAAGGTCTGGAAAATCCACTAAGGTCTGATGTGGCAAATTTCAGCAAATACATAGAGGAAGGAGCGGTTATCTATTTTAAAAACTGTTTCTTTTGTCATGGAGACAACCTTGATGGAAACGGTCACTTTGCGGAAGCCCTTAATCCAAGGCCAGGCAATTTTACTGATCCCGGAACTATTGCCCAGTTACAGGAATCCTATGTCTTCTGGAGGGTCAGTAAAGGTGGTCGAGGCTTACCTGATGAAGGAACTCCATGGAATTCTGCCATGCCTGCCTGGGAGAATATTTTAACTGAGGAAGAAATATGGAAGGTTATTATTTATATTTATGACGCAGCGAGTGTAAAGCCAAGAAGGTGGGAAGAACTGCCCGAATAAATTCACCAAGATTAAATATTAAGTGTTATCAATATAGTCAGTATTTTTGAATTTTGATTAAAGAAAACTAAGAAATGATTATAAAGAATATATATTCACGATCGTGTATTGCCCTTAGTAGTATAGTTATTCTATTTATATCTTTTGTTCAAGGAGGTATTGTTTGTCTTTATGCGCAGGAAGAACTTACGGTAAAAGAAACAGCAGAAAATATTGAAGCTGGAAAAAGAATATACATGAAAAAGTGTCAGTATTGTCATGGTATTGATGGAGACGGGGAAGGTCCAGCAGCACCTTTTCTAGACCCACCACCGCGCGATCTCACACGTGCACGCTATAAGATTATTTCTACAGAAGCTGGGGAATTACCGACTAATCAGGATATCTTTGATGTTATTTTAAATGGTATACGTGATACTTCTATGCCGGGTTGGACATCTTTGAGTAAAAAGGAAATATGGCAGACTGTACATTATATCAAAACTCTTGCAGAGAGATTTGCCTGGTATAAGGAGATAAAAAAGGTTCCTGAAACAGTAAAAATAGGTAAACCTCTCCCTGCTGCTAAAGATAGTATTGAAAGGGGCAGACAAATATATATGAAAAAACTTGAATGCTGGAAGTGTCATGGAGAGGGTGGACGAGGAGACGGCCCTTCAGCTTCAGAGCTACTCGACGAATGGGAATACCCTATTAAGCCTACAAACCTTACAAAACCTTGGAAATTCAGGATAGGAAATACTGAAAAACATATATTTCGTGCAATAATAACGGGGACTGCAGGGACTCCAATGCCTTCATTCACAACGGGGAATACAGAAGAAGAACTGTGGGACCTGACAAATTATGTAAAATCTTTGGGCCCTGTAAAACGCCCGCAAAGGGCAATAGTACTGAAGTCTGAATTTATGTCACGTAATCTTCCAGAAGATATAGATGATCCGATATGGAACTCAATCGAAGCAAGGGGAATTCCGCTCTTTGGACAGATATTAGCAGAACCAAGGATGTATACGCCTTCCACAGACGCAGTTTATGTGAAATCAATATATAATAATACAGAAATTGCATTCCTTGTTGAGTGGGATGATAACAGTCAAAGCAGATCTGGTACTACTAAGGAAGGAGATACCATTTATGAAGACTCCTTAGCCATTCAATTCCCGGTTAAAATTCCAGAATCACCTTCAAGTCCGAGACCTTTTTTCATGATGGGAGATTCAGCATTACCTGTTAATTTGTGGTTTTGGAAATCTGATTCTGATGTACTTAAAGAAGTCAATGCATGGAGTATTAATAAGAAAAAAGATCAGTCGGAAGAAAATAAGGACGTTGAAGGAAGAGTTATTTATGAACAGGGTAAATACAAGTTATTAATTAAACGTGACTTAACTACATCAGATAAAAAGAATGACATCCAAATGGAAATCAACAAATTTATACCCATTGCCTTTTTTGTATGGGATGGACACAATGGAGAGACAGAGAATATGATGGCAATTTCTTCCTGGTACTATCTATTCTTAGAAAAAAAGCATACCGGGAAGAATTTCTTATTTTCAATAATGGCTTTATTATTTGCCATCATAGTGGAAATAATCTTCATGAAAAGAATAAGGCGGAGTGATTGGTATGAACCTACCCTAAACAAAGCTCAAGGATGAAAATTGTTTGATGGTGGAATATTTTGGTTAATTAGTTCTTTACCAGGTATGATAAGTCACATAATTCGCATTTTATGAATTGCGAATGGCATTCGAAGTTGCATTTTTCAGTATACATTGAATAATCAGACTTTTCAAAGTTTCCTCGCATTAGGTTTTTCTTTAACTCCCTAATGGTTGCATCGATATCCCCAACATTAATCCTGCTAAGAAGGCGTCTCAAAATCTCTTCAGGATACCATCTTGATATGGACACATTATGGTTAATCAAAAAGTAATTGTTTTTCTCGTCGTATTCAGCAATGTATGGATGTTCACATCCAATAGCAAATGCTGGTAGCTCGTAATATCCAAATATTCCTCTTCTCAATTTGAGTTTAATATTAAAGCGGGGTAAAGGTAAAATCAGTTTGACAATAAAAAAGTTTACCTCATAAAGGTTAATAACCTAGCTTCTCAAGTTCTGGGTAAAACTTTCCTTCCTCAAATGCTATCCTATCTGAAAGTGCACTTTTTATACCACCGAAATCTTTTGCAAAATCATCACTGTCTACTGCACTAGCCGATGAGTATTTATCAAAAAACGGTAATAATGCTGTTTGGGCAACGCTGCCGAGTTCATCCATAAACGACTGTGCAGCCGACTTAAATGAGTCGGTAGCTTCTGACTTGCCCATCGCCTCCTTTATGACCTTGTTTTCTTCTTCAATATGCGCTACTAGAGCCTCCTTTAAACTATTAAGTGTATCAGCTCTTTGTTGTCCACTCTCAGAATCAATCTGCCCTAATAAACCTGCTGCTGCTTGATGTGTTGCTTTAAAACCGTCTACAGTTGCTCCCATATGATACCTCCTCCTTTCCTTTCTTTATATTAAATATTTACCCCGCTAAAATTTGTACAACTTTGGATACATTAGAAATATAAAATACTTATTTTATGATGTAGAGAAAATTTTGTTGAAAAAGGCAGATTCTGTAAATAAAACTTAAATTATACTGTAAATTGCTGATTTATCAATGGATAAATAATATTTTGTCAAGGCAAATAGAAAATGTCAGGTTTTTGGCAAATTAAAAATGTCAGTAAATTAGTCAAGTTTAGCATAAGTTA
>VSDH01000063.1 GCA_008636105.1 Candidatus Scalindua sediminis
ACCGATACTTTGGAGGCACTCGTTAGAGTGTTCTGGTAAGTAGGCGTCTTTTCTGCGTAGAAGTTTTTGTGAGAGCAAGGATGGAGCGGGAAGGAATGAGAATCCTGGTGGTAGTAGGATGTGATTTTCCTGAGAATGGAAAATGTCGCAAGAGCAAGGTTTCCTTGACAATATATGTTAGTCAAGGGTTAGTCAGTACCTAAGTCGTATCTTAACTGAGTACGACGATGGATAACAGGTTAATATTCCTGTACTGGTTAAATTTTATATAGTGTGGTAAAAGCTTTCGGATAGGCGAGCACTCGAAAGGGTGTTTTGGTGAAGAAATCTGTCGAGGGTAATCCTTAGACGCAGAAGAATTTATTAGACAAAATCTCCGACTCCAAGAGCCAGTGAAAAACCCATACTCTTAATTTAACTAACTGTACCCACAACCGGCACTGGTGCTCTGGCTTAATAGGCTAAGACATGAAAGGTAAAACCGACCAAGGGAATTCGGCAAATTAGTCCTGTAGCTTCGGCTGAAGGGATGTCTATCTTTGTCCTTCCAGAAATGTGGGGGCATTGGTAGATCACAGTAACAAGGACGGCCCGACTGTTTACCAAAAACGTAGCCAAGTGCTAATCTGAAAAGACTTGTATACTTGGTGAGACCTGCCCGGTGGTGGTGTCTCAAACTCCTTTTCAAGGGAGCTAAGGTCCATCAAACGGCGGGGGTAACTATGACCCTCTTAAGGTATCAAAACTTAAAAGTAGTAACACATTACGGTGCTTTACGGTCTACGAAAGTAGAACGCTCCAAGAGTCATAGATAGTCGAAAAAGTTATAGAATAAACCAAATGGAGAAAATCGAGCTATATGCTGGAAAATCTGAGTATCTCACTCTACGACGACAACTAATGTTTTTATAGTTGGCTCGCGTTAAAAAGAGATGAGTGCAGACAATCAGCAGGAAAGGCTAGACGCTTCATGGATTTCAGGGTTTACCGACGGTGAAGGATGTTTTCATATATCCATTAATAGCATTCCAGGAATGAGTTTAGGATGGCAAGTTCTTCCTGAATTCAGAATTGTTCAACATGAAAAAGATGAATCTGTTTTGTATAAAATCAAAGATTATTTTGGTTTTGGTGATGTAAAAATCAATAGAACAGACCATCACGGAACAAGGAAAGAATTCAGAGTAAGGGGAATAGAAAATCTAAATAAAATAATAGAATTTTTTAGAAAATATTCTCTTAATACATCAAAGAGAAAAGATTTTGAGGTTTTTTCTCAAGTAATTGAATTGATGAATAAGAAAGAACATCTTACAAGAGAAGGGCTTGATAATATAGCAAAACTCATTTCAGAAATGAATCGTCGACCCAAATTGAAGTATTTAGAATCCTCAGAGACTACACGCTCGAGGCAATTAATACAATAATTGTCAAGATATAGTCCGATCTGTATGGCGACATACAGAGATTATCAGAAATGGTAATCCGCTTTAACAACCGAGTTAAAGTTATAAAGTAACAGACAAGAGCGTAATACCTTGTCGTCTGAATGGCGACTTGCATGAATGGTTTAACGAGGTTGTCGCTGTCCCTGGTTGGGGCCTTCTGAACACATCGTCCGGTGAAAAGACCGGAGACGCCTAGTGGGAAGCGAAGACCTTGTGGAACTTTACTGCAACTTGTTGTTGTAATTTTAAATAGGACGCACAGTATAGGTAGGAGCGTCGAAGCTGTCATTTCGGTGGCAGTGGAGCGAACTTGTAATACTACCCATCTTGTTTGAAATTGCTTACCGTTTACGGGACAGCAGCAGGCGGGCAGTTTGGCTGGGGCGGCGCCCTGTCGAAAAGATATCGACAGGACCCAAAGACAAACTCATCCAGCTTGGAAATCTGGAGTTGAGTGCGAGGGCAAAAGTTTGTCTGACTGTATTTTGAAAAGCAAGAAATGCAGGGACGAAAGTCTGGCCTAGTGAACCCACGTGCTTTTTTAATAGAAGCCGTGTCTGATAGAAAAGTTACCCCAAGGATAATAGGCTTGTCGCCCCCGATAGTCCGTATTGACGGGGCGGTTTGGTACTTCGCTGTCGGCTCTCCCTATCCTGCGCGTGCAGAAGCGTGCAAGGGTGTCGGAGTTCACGCATTAAAAGGGATCGTTAGCTGGGTTAAGAACGTCGCGAGACAGTTTGTATGATATCTACTAGGTGTGTTGTTGTCTGAGTGGAACGAACTCATAGTACGAGAGGAACTGGGTTTGGATGCCTCTGGTGAGCAGTTGTTAATAGCAGGCTGCATAGCTACGCATTG
>VSDH01000007.1:0-95069 GCA_008636105.1 Candidatus Scalindua sediminis
TATGCCACCTCGTTGGTAGCATCATCTATCATGGTTATGAGCCACCATTTATTCTCTACAAGAGGTAACCAGTAATGTAAAGAGGAGTCCATTTGGACAAGCATACCTGCTTTGGGCATTCTGCGGCGTTGTCTGTACACTTTCTTTTTCTTCTTTGGAAGATGCTCATTGTGTTTTATTAGGATTTGCCTTATAGATTCATAACAGTATGGCATCTTGTGAAATTCGTGTAGTTTGTCCATAAAGTGCATGATATTGAAATCGTAGTATAATTCTTTACGTAGTTTGAGGATCTTTTCTACATCTTTATCATAGATTTTCTTGTTTGGCCGAGAGGCTGGGGATTTTCGTAATAAACCATGAAAACCTTCCTTTAAGAATCTTTTCTTTAGTCTTGATATGTGTACTGGGGTAAGACTGAGTATTTGTGCTGCTTGTGTGCCTTTTAGCTTCTTTTCTGTGACATCTTTTAGTACTTTGTATTTTTGTATGTCTTTCATGGTGACCAATAGTTTTTGTTGATCCATTTGTGATAACCTCCTTTCTTGACGAAGAGGTTACCACAATATCGAATTTGGGTGGATGTTATGGCTAACTCCAGTCGGCCTACGGCCTCCTTCCGTTAGCCATAACATCCAAAAATACTCAATTAGTACAAATATAAAAAATTAACATTTTAAAATAGTAATAACTGTTAACATTTCAAAATTGTAACATCACATATTAGTTTTTATTTGACAATATAGACCTTTCTTGATAAATTCTGGGACTCTTATGATTTTTTATTAATACTTAATAATTTAACAAGAATAAGAGTTTTTGTCTTCGTTTTATATATATTTTTGATACTGGAATGAAGGCTAATATTTTTTAATATGTTAGTCATCGAAAAATCAAATGAAGCACATTCAAGCAACCCTTGAAAGTATCTCTGGCGGTGTAAATAGCCCTGTAAGGGCCTTTGGAGCGGTAGGGGGTAATCCGCTTTTTATAGAATCAGGCAGCCTTTGTTTCTACCGCTCATAGTGAAGAGGATATAGATTCGACAATAGCGGCCAGTTGTGAAATTATGAAGACCTTAAAACAGTTAATCGGAAAATATTTTATATTTGAATCTGAAATAATGTTGTGGAGGAACTGTCTTGATAGAAGAGAGTGTTGTAGTAGGTTATGCACAGGCGTTGTTTGAAGTAGCGGATGAAAAGGGAGTTGCCGGTGATGTGGAAAAAGATCTGGAAGGTATTAAAGAACTACTAAGAACAAACAAAAAATTCCGCGCTGTTCTATATCATCCGGCAATTACAAAAACCGAAAAAAAAGACATAATTAACAAAACCATTGGTCCTCAATGTTCAAATAAGTGGGTTAGAAACCTTCTCTTTCTCTTGATAGAAAAGAGGAGAGAGAGGATACTGGATTCTCTACCGGATGTGTTCAAAGAAGTAGCAGGACGAATAAAGGGTGTAACACATGTTAAAGTTCAAACGGCATTTCCTTTACCTGATTCCAGGCTTATCAAATTAAAAGAAAATCTTGAAAAACTGACGAAGAAAAAGGTGGAATTAGAAACTGAGATAAATAAGGATATAATCGGTGGAATGATAATTAGAATAGGAAATAAAATAATTGATGGAAGCGTAATCAATAACTTAAAAAATCTAAAAAAGAATTTGTCAAAAACTGCCTTAGCTTAAGGGCTTTTCATTTTTTATGGGGGTATATCAGGTATGACTGTAAGACCAGATGAAGTTGCTTCAATAATAAAGAGAGAAATTGAAGGATATGAAGATAAATTAAAGATGGAGAGTGTTGGTACAATACTTCAAGTAGGAGATGGTGTTGCGAGAGTATATGGATTGGATGACTGTATGTCAAACGAATTGATAGAATTTTCAGATGGAGTATATGGGATAGCACTTAATTTAGAGGAAGATAATGTTGGCTGTATCTTATTAGGATCAGATACGAATATAAAAGAGGGTGACACGGTAAAGACAACAGGAAAAATTGTAGAAGTTCCCGTTGGTGAGGCATTACTCGGAAGGGTAGTGAATGCACTAGGTCAACCACTGGATGGTAAAGGAGCAATTTTTACAGATAAATCTATGCCAGTAGAAGGAAGCGCTCCAAATGTTATTGAAAGACAACCTGTAAAGGAACCGTTACAGACTGGAATAAAAGCAATCGATTCTATGATACCAATAGGCCGTGGACAAAGGGAATTAATCATTGGTGACAGACAGACAGGTAAGACGGCATTATTAGTTGATACAATCATAAACCAGAGGGAAACCGGGGTTTATAGTATTTATGTAGCTATCGGTCAGAAACTTTCTACGGTGGCTGATGTAACTAAGACGCTTGAAGATTACGGGGCAATGAAAAATACAATAGTTGTTGTTGCCGCTGCAAGCGATCCTGCACCTATGCAATATCTTGCACCCTATGCAGGTTGTGCGATGGGAGAATATTTCAGAGATAATGGAATGCATGCTGTGATAATGTACGACGACCTTTACAAACATGCCATTGCATATAGACAGGTATCTTTATTACTTAGACGACCTCCAGGCAGAGAGGCATTTCCGGGAGACATCTTTAATCTCCACTCCCGCTTGCTGGAGAGGGCAGCTAAATTAAGTGATGAACTGGGGGGTGGATCATTAACAGCACTTCCGGTAGTGGAAACTCAGGCAGGAGATTATGCGGCTTATATTCCTACGAATGTTATATCTATTACGGACGGGCAAATTTATCTTGAGAGTGATTTGTTCAATTCAGGGGTTCGTCCTGCGATAAGTGTTGGACTGTCAGTATCAAGAGTAGGAGGTAATGCACAGATTCCGGCGATGAAGAAGGTTGCTGGAGCACTAAGACTCAATTTGGCTCAGCACAGAGAGTTGGCGGCATTTGCTCAATTTGGTTCTGAGTTAGATAAATCAACACAAGAACAGTTATCCAGAGGTGATAGATTAATAGAAATCTTAAAACAGCCTCAATATGAACCGGTACCTGTAGAAGATCAGGTTATAATGATATTCGTTGCCATAAATGGTTACCTGGATGATATACCAACTGAAAAAGTAAAAGACTTTGAGGGAAAATTCCTGCAATATATGAAAGATAAACATTCAGGAATAGTCCTTGAAATAAAAGAGAAGAAAAAAATCGATGTTGATACTTCTAACAGACTAAAAAAGGCAACTATGGAGTTTAAGGAAGAATATAAATTAGTTCCTTCCCACGCCTGAACGAAGTCGGGCAGGCAGTCGCTGATTTATATTTAAGGATTATGGAAAGTACCAGAGATATAAAAAGAAGAATCAAGAGCATAAAAAACATTCAACAGATTACACGTGCAATGGAGATGGTTGCTGCTAATAGACTGAAAAAAGCTGAAGCTAGAGTATTGTCTGCACGGCCATATACTCAAAATATTAACAACATTCTATACCGTTTAATGGGATCCACTCCAGAAAAGGCCCATTTTTTTAATCCGAAAAAAGAAGTTAGTAAAATTTTGATTTTACTGATAACCTCCGATAAGGGTCTATGTGGAGCTTATAATACAAATATTATACAGCATACACTTGAGTTTATCAGGGAAAATTCACAAAAAGAAATAAAACTCCATTTGTTAGGAAGAAAAGGGTTTGTACGCTTCCAGAATAAACCATACGAGATTGAGAAGTATTATAAAGAAACTGTGGAACAATTGAGCCTTTCGTCATTACAAATTGGTGATAATAAGATAACGGAAATAGCCGGCAAATTAATAAAAGACTTTGAAGAAAATGTTTTCGATGAAATATATTTATTCTTTACTAAATTCAAAACTGTAATGAAATCTATACCTTCTAAATTAAGACTATTACCGATAGCAAGTGGTGATAGTACTTCCGAAAAACCTGAAGAAGGAAAACTTTTAGGATATTACATTTTAGAACCCTCATCTGAGGCGATATTTTCAAATCTTCTACCCAAGTATATAGAAGCTCAATTGCGTCAGGCAATATTTGAATCGTTAACGGCAGAATTTGCAGCACGAAGGGTAGCCATGATTGCTGCATCAGAAAATGCTGAAGAAGTTATAGATGATCTTACTCGTTCGTTTAATAGGGCAAGACAGGAGGCTATTACCAAGGAATTACTTGAGGTTGTTTCTGGTTCTGAGGCGTTAGCAAAATGAGCTTTTTAGGTTATTTTATTGCAATCTTTGTTACAATTAATTGAAATATTAGATTAAAGTTTTAACTAACTGAAATCTTACATAAAGTACAATTTTAGAATGATTGAAGGGAAGGAGTGGAAATAAATTTGATTAAAGGAGAAGTGGTACAAATAATAGGTCCTGTGGTAGATGTGAGGTTTCCTCCAGGGAATTTGTCTCCCATTCGAAATGCAATAAGAATCAAGGATAAAAAAAGAAACATAGACCTTATGGCAGAGGTTGCACAGCACATAGGTAATGATACTGTTAGATGTGTGGCACTCGCGTCTACAGATGGTTTAGTGAGAGGGATGGAAGTCATAGATACAGGGGGACCGATATCAGTACCTGTAGGACCAGAAGTTCTGGGAAGAATATTTAACCTGTTGGGAGAGCCAATAGATAATATGGGTGAAGTTAAAACAAAAGAACGTTATCCAATCCACCGACTGCCGCCTTCATTTGAGGATAGAGAGACGACAACAACAGTGTTTGAGACAGGATTGAAGGTTGTTGACCTGCTTGCTCCATTTGCAAAAGGTGGTAAGGTGGGTTTGTTTGGTGGCGCTGGGGTTGGAAAGACTGTCCTTATTATGGAATTAATCAGGAGTATTGCCAGTGAGCATGCTGGCTTTTCAGTATTCTCCGGTGTTGGCGAGAGAACAAGAGAAGGTAATGACCTCTGGCTTGAAATGAAAGAATCTGGAGTGCTGGACAAAACCGTTCTTGTATTTGGGCAGATGAATGAACCGCCGGGTGCGAGGTTAAGAGTAGCTCTATCAGCGCTTACCATGGCTGAGTATTTCAGAGACAATGAGGGACAGGACGTACTCCTATTTATAGACAACATCTTTCGTTTTGTACAGGCAGGTTCGGAGGTTTCCGCCCTGCTGGGCCGAATGCCTTCAGCAGTTGGGTACCAGCCAACTCTGGCAAATGAGATGGGAGACTTACAGGAGAGAATTACGTCTACTAAAAAGGGTTCTATAACTTCGATGCAGGCAATATATGTACCTGCAGATGACTTTACGGACCCTGCACCTGTAGCAACCTTCCCTCATTTAGATTCTACAATCTGGCTTTCACGACAAATAGCGGAAATGGGGATTTATCCTGCCGTTGACCCATTGCGGTCAACATCTCGTATTCTTGATCCTCGTATAGTGGGTCAGGAACATTATGAAGTAGCCAGAGAAGTGCAAAGGGTTTTGCAGCGTTACAACGATTTGCAAGACTTTATCGCCATATTGGGTATGGAAGAGTTATCGGAAGAAGATAAACTTATCGTAGGAAGGGCGCGAAGGATACAACGATTCTTATCACAACCATTCTTCGTGGCAGAACAGTTTACGGGTATAAAGGGGAAATATGTTAAAATTGAGGATACCGTAAAGGGAATTAAAGAGGTAATTGATGGTAAACACGACCAACTCCCTGAACAGGCTTTCTATATGGTAGGTGGTATAGAAGAGGTTGTGGAAAAGGCAAAAGGAATGGAAGCCAGGTAATAAATAGAAAATTGAAAAGAGACGTAAAAATCGTAACATTCTATCCTGGGATTAATGTAAATTTATGGCAGATAAAACATTTAATTTAAACGTAATCACTCCGGAAAAGGTAGTCTATAGCAAAGAAGTAGCGGCTATAATTGTTCATGGTACCGATGGATATTTAGGTATCCTACCTCAACATGCCCCCCTTATCACCTCTCTTGAACCAGGCCCATTGGATATTACTGAATCCGATGAGGAAAAAGTTACTTTTTCTCTGGGCGGAGGTTTTATGGAGGTAAGAGAAAATAAAGTTGTAATTCTAACTGATACTGTTGAGAAGTCGTAAGCTATCAGATAGCAAGGCGAAGAGCACTAAAAAGAAACAACAAAACATCTCATATACTGGTAAAGAAGAAAATTAAGAATTTAAAATGACAATATTAGTTACTGGCGGCGCTGGTTTTATTGGAAGTCACTTTGCAAGGTTAAAGGTAAAGCAACAAAAAAGAGTAGTTGTACTTGATAAATTAACCTATGCAGGTAACCTTGAGAATCTGGATGAGATAACAAAAGATTCCAGTAAATCTCAGTACTTTAAGTTTTGTAAGGGAGATATTTGCGATAGGCCCCTTGTTGAAAAAATAGTAAAAGAGGAGAAGGTTAACGTAATAGTAAATTTTGCCGCAGATTCACATGTTGATAGAAGCATAATGAATGCAGATTCATTTATTGATACCGATATCAAGGGGACATATATATTACTCGAAGCGGCAAAGGAAAACAATATTGAGAAATTTATACAGATATCAACAGATGAAGTATACGGAAGTATAGAGAGTGGTTCGTTTAAGGAAAGTGATGTTTTACATCCGAGGAATCCGTATTCTGCCAGCAAGGCAGGTGCAGAGTTATTGACAAATGCTTATTGGGTTACGCATAAGGTTCCCGTCATAATAACCAGATCATGTAATAATTACGGCCCCAACCAGTACCCTGAAAAACTGATGTCCCTCTTTGTTACGAACGCTATAGAGGATAAGGCGCTTCCTGTTTATGGTGATGGAAAACAGATTCGTGACTGGTTACATGTTGAAGACAATTGTGCTGCTGTAGATTTTTTACTGGAAAATGGCAAGCAGGGAGAAGTTTACAATATCAGCGCAGGTAACGAATGCACAAATATCGAAATAACCAATATCATCCTTGATGAACTCAAAAAACCGAAGTCACTAATCAAAAATGTTGAAGACAGAGTGGGGCATGACAGGAGATATTCTATAGATTGCAGCAAGCTTCGTTCACTGGGATGGAAACCAGGGATAAACCACGAAGATGGTATAAGAAGTACTATAAAATGGTATGTCGAGAATCAGGATTGGTGGAGTAAGATTAAAACAGGTGAATTCCTGAAATATTACGAAGAACAATACGACAACAGAACAACAAATTTATCGTCCTTCGCATAGACGCAGTCTATTTAACTGTTAGGCACTTCTAAATGGATGTATAGATGACATCTAATAAAATGCTGGGGAGTACAAGTGTACTGTTGGTTCTTGTGTTAATGATTGTTACTTTTGGCATATATTATCCAATATGGTTTTTACGCAGAAAGAACATACTAAATAGGCTTTCCACAACGACAAAGTTGTATTCACAAATGGCGGTAGTGCTTCTCATACTCTTAGTCCTTACTATTCCTGGTCAATTCCGTGAGGTGTTTTCATTTGATGAAACAATTCTGGGTATTCTTATGCTCATTACAGCAGCATTATTTTTTGTCAGTGCTATACTTGGATGGATTCTTGCGTTTAGAGTTCGACGTATGCTGGATGAACATTATAACAGGGATTTGAGAATGGAAATCCCATTTTCAGGTTTAACGACATTTTTTCTTACAATTTACTATTTGCAATACAAGATGAATCGGTTAACGATTTCTAGTGAACAGTAGAAAAAGTGGCAGTTCGTAGGTTGGGTTAAGGAACGAAACCCATTGAACGCTTTTGCCTAACCAGTCGTTATATTCTAAATCAGTCATCAACAAGAAGTAAGGGAAAGATGAATATGCAAAAGTATGATGGTTTAAAGTTCAAACCATTATTTCATTCAGAAATATCAAGCAGTTTTCTTGTTTGTGAAATTTTCAATAACCACAAAGAGATTGCAAAATCCTTTTTGAATCATTTTCTCAACTTAAATATCAGGCATGTTAATATTTCAATAGTTAGAGAGCGGAATTATAAAGGGAAAGGAAGTATCGATCTGTTTTTAACTTTTGAGAATAATGGAATAGAAACTCATGTATTAATTGAAGTTAAAGTTCACGATTATTTGAGTGCAACTAAAGGACAAATTCGGACATATTATGAAGCTGCGTTGGGAGAATTGATCGAGGGGGATGTGTATTTTATTTACTTGACTCAGTTCAACAATAATAACCGTCCAAATTCATCAAATATAGCTTTACCACCGACAATACAAGAATTTGAAGATAGTCAAAATGATTTGGGAGAAAATAAATTAACTCATGTTAACTGGAAAGAATTTCATGATTTCATAAGACAGTTTAATGATACTTTTTCAATTGAAGAGAAATTAATGATTTCTCTTCAAGAAAAGTGGATAACGGTACAATCAATCAAGGATATTGAAGACAATATGATTATTGTTGGAGAAAGAGATATTTTAGATTATTTCGATGACATCTCCATCGGTTTGGAGGAGGCTCTTCCTTTTGGAAAAAAGCAATCTAAAAACAAACGATTAAATTACGTCATTCAGCTTGTGAGGTGTTCCAGAGAAGAACTTGACAAGGTTTTTCAAGTAATAAAAAATTATTCAGAATCTAACAAAATCAATAGAACTTTAGTAAAAATCACAGAAGATTTGACATTATGTGCAGTAAAAGATTTTTTAAGCGATTTGGCACAAGATGAGAATAATTGGGTGTTGCTAAATTTTTATGCTTCACTTTTTGATTTAATAAATAAAACTAACTACCTGATGTTGTATGGAACAGGCACTAAAGGATTTTCAATCAAGGTCAATGTTTCTGAAAAAGGAAATATTAGTTTATGTACATTATGGAGAAACAAAACAGTGGAGTTTAGTTTAAAAAGGTAATTCCATTAATAATAACAAATCGTAGAGCGGAATATAACAAGTCGTTTGATAACGAACTTTGGGACGCCGTTCGTACCTCACTCTGCCCCAAAGTCATCTCGACTCTGCGTTCTAGGCCATTTGTGCTTGTATGTGGCGAAATATACAATTACTTACATCCCTCTAATCTCTCCTCGGCCTCTGATCTTCTCAAATAAAGAGGCGCCAGTAAATTAATTTCACAACGCTCGCCCTTGACTAAGTCAAGCTTTTTCCTAAGTTTTTTATAAATTTCACTTGAAAAATTACCTTAAAGTAATAGCATAGTCGCAGTCTGTTTGACTGTTAGGATTGAAGATGAACAGAAAGGTCAAAAACGAATGACGAAACACATACAACCACTCGCCGAGGTCTTTGGGCATCTCGTTGATGAACAATCACCTAAAGCTATCAGGTACCGATCTGGCCGCCTCTGTCCATTCAATAACAAGGTTCCCAATTGCACCAAAGACAAAGCAAAGAATCCCCTTGGCGTATGCAGTATATTTCATGATGGCATTCCAGCGATTACATGTCCTATCAGGTTTAGGGAGGATTGGCTTATTACTGATGATGCATCATCTTTTTTCTTTGGTGATGCCATTGCATGGAGTTCACTCACTGAAGTCCGTCTGAATGACGGTAACGGAAAGTCGGCTGGTAACATTGACGTTGTACTTGTTGCATACGACGACAATGGAAAAATCTTCGACTTCGGCGCTCTCGAAATACAAGCGGTTTACATCTCCGGAAATGTTCGCGACCCATTTGAGTACTACATGAAGAACCTAAAGACTAACGCACAAATGGACTGGTCAACTCAGCCTAATTATCCACGACCAGATTACCTGTCTTCTTCTCGAAAACGCTTAGCGCCTCAGCTTCTATATAAGGGTGGTATTCTTCATTCCTGGCGAAAGAAGATAGCCGTCGCGCTAAACAAGAGTTTCTTTGAAACTCTTCCGCCTTTAAAAACAGTTAGTAAGTCTAAAGCTGATATTTCTTGGCTCATATACGATCTCCAGTTGGTCAAAGAAGAAGGGCAGGAAAGATTCGTACTAACAAAAACTGATGAAGTTTTTACTGAATTTGAGCCCGCCCTTATATCTATCACGACTTCTTCTCCAGGAAATATAGACGATTTTATTAAGTTGCTTCAAGGGAAGCTCGATGAGCAGCTTGAAACACCACCAAATAACAAAATAATTGAAAATCCATTCTGAAATGAAAGCATCCAGACAACTATCGCTGTTCCCGAAACTGTGTGATACGGAATCCCCTAAACCTGTTAACGTTGCCTCAGTTCCGCAAAGAAGTCCATTCCGCTATCCCGGAGGAAAAACCTGGTTTGTTCCTACATTCCGAAACTGGATCAAAAATCTCTATCCTAAGCCCCAAATCATGGTTGAACCGTTTGCCGGTGGGGGCATTATAAGCCTCACCGCTTTGTTTGAGGAACTCGTCTCACATGTCGTCATGGTGGAAATTGATGAGGATATGGCGGCAGTCTGGCAATCAGTGGTCGATGGACACGCGGGATGGCTTGCGAAAAGAATCCTTGATTTTGAGTTGACCAAGGAAGCAGTCATACAGGAAATATCCAAAACAGACGTTAGCATTAAAGAGAAAGCGTTTCAAACCATTCTGAAAAATCGAACATTTCACGGCGGTATACTGGCTGATGGATCAGGTTTCTTAAAACATGGGGAGAATGGCAAAGGAATCAGCTCTCGTTGGTACCCAACCACAATTGCGAAACGATTCGACAATTTAAAACTCGTTGCTGATAGGATTATGTTCCGCCGAGAGGACGGGCTAAAGGTTATTCGGGAGTATTCTCAACGCAATGATGTGGTGTTTTTTATTGACCCGCCTTATACGGCTGGTGGAAAGAAGGCAGGTAAGCGTCTTTACCGTCATTATATCTTAGACCATGAGTGTTTATTCACGCTCTGTAAATCAGTAAAAGGCGATTTCTTAATGACCTATGATAATGCGGATGAGGTTAAGACAATGGCCAGAGAGCATGGTTTTCAGATGCGTCTCATTCCCATGAAGAACACTCACCATGCGACAATGGAAGAACTTGTTATCGGTAAAGACCTGTCATGGATGGATCGCTACCCAGAAGTACATGAGCCTCTCGCTGAATATAAAGTCGATAGTAAGGAGAAGTAAGTCCCAACAAACCATTGTAGCAGACGCAAAAAACCGCGCCGCTGAAATCTGCGTCTAGGCCATTTGTGCTTATGTGTGGCTAAATATACAATTACTTACATCCTTCTAATCTTTCCTCAGCCTCTGATCTTCTCAGATAGAGAGGCGCCAGTAGATTAATGTCACAACGCTTGCCTTGGCCAAGTCAGGCTTTTTCATAAGTTTTCTAGAAATTTACTTGAAAAATTGCTTTAAAGTAATATAAATCATGTCTATGTTATTCGAAATAGTCAGTTGCGGTCTATTTATGTTAGGTTCTTATAATTAAAACAGGAGTAAATATTTTTAGTAAACAATATGTTCCTAGCAAGTGCCATTCTTGCGGATATTGGTCTATCCATGAGATTGTCAAAATCGATAAAGGTGCAAATTTACTCTGCACACATTGTAAAAATAAAGAATTTATGGAATGTACAAAAAGAGATTTTCATAAATTTATTAAAGGTATTCAAAAATTTATTGAATTATCTACGCCAAAATATCCCCAGCTTCTTGATCTGAAAAAACCTGGCGATCATGTACTAATCCCATTAAAGAAGGGTTGATATGAAAGCAGAATACATTTCACCACAAAAAGGAGCAAATGCATTTAATTGCCCAAACTGCCACGTTTATGCGCAGCAATCATGGTTCTTCATGGCTGGCGCATCTAATTCAACGGGATATGGGCAGACGTATCAAAATAAAAGTTTTTTAATATCTAGTTGCGCAAACTGTTCATCACCAACTATTTGGCTAGGCGATAAAATTATATTCCCTATTCATTCCGCTTCTGAGCCCCCAAACATAGATCTGCCCGAAGACATAAAACAAGATTATGAAGAAGCAAGAACAATATCGAATTTGTCTCCAAGAGGTGCCGCTGCTTTACTACGCTTGGCAATTCAGAAATTATGTGCACATTTAGGGCAACCGGGTAAAAATATAAATTCAGATATAAAGGCATTAGTTGCGGAGGGTTTACCTCCAAAAGTGCAGGAAGCACTAGATAGTGTTCGTGTTATTGGTAATGATGCTGTTCACCCAGGTTCAATCGACCTCAAAGATGATTTAGCTACTGTTAATAAACTGTTTAAGCTTGTTAATTTTATTGCAAATAAAATGATAACTGAGCCACGAGAAATAGATGAAATCTACGGAAGCCTTCCGCAAGAGAAGCTTGATGGCATAAGCCAAAGGGACGAAAGTAATTAGCTATATTAGTGCCTAACACGGCACTCAAGTAGACGGCAAAAGACGCCGCTGCTTAGCTTAAACGTTCTAGACCGTTTGTGCTTATATGTGGCTAAATATACAATTACTTACATCCCTCTAATCTCTCCTCGGCCTCTGATCTTCTCAAATAAAGAGGCGCCAGTAAATTAATTTCACAACGCTTGCCCTGTTCGTATCTTTTCAGGCCTAACCTGGCAACCGTAACCGCATCAGCAATACCTAATCCATCATTCGCAATTATGGCTTTCTTTTGCGCAAAGATATCTTTGTAGGGGGCTACACCGTCACCAAAGAGTAAAACCTGTTCAGGCAAGATATCGAGTAATTTCTCCGGTGAAATAATTAAATAGTCTGTAATCCTTTTTCTTTCGGTATCATTTCTGGCATAAATACAGGCATAAACTTTCTTTCTCTTTGCGTCTATAACGGGGCAAAGGTTTTTAACATCATCTCTTACGTTTTCTGCTAAAGCATCCAGGGTCGGAACATCAATAAGCGGCTTTCCCAGTCCGTATGCAAGTGTTTTTGCACACGTTATACCAATCCTGAGGCCTGTATAAGAACCCGGCCCAATGCTGACGGCAATAAGGTCTACATCATTTGGTTCCCATTTAATTTCATCAAAAATAGCCTTAAGTGAGGAAACAATCTCTTTGCCATGATTTAATTGTTTTCCGAATGTTTTCTTACCGACAATAGTATCATCGTTACAAACTGCAACACTTCCGATTGAACCAGACGTTTCTATCCCTATTACCTTCATATTAAACAAGTATATATTTAGTGGTTTTTTTTGCAAGTGATAAGTTTGTACTAATAGGATATATGTCATTGTGTAGATTGGACTTGACACACCCTATACTGTAGGCTATATTACCGCGAACTTATATTTTGAGATTATTTTAACCTAAGTCGAGCGAGTATTGTAGCCGCCCCCATTCCTAGCTTACGCATCGTGCCGATACGGTGCAAGGAAGCTATGGGGGCGTAACTTACGTGATAATCTCATTAGCCCATCAGATGATAAGAAACGCAGGCTAAAGCCTTCGGCTACAGTAACGTATAATATGAAATCGCTCAATTTAGGTTTAAGTTTTTGATCATGGCTATTAATAAGGCGTGGGGTGCTAGATTTAAGAAGAAAACGGCTTCATCAGTTGAGGCCTTTACGGAGTCTATATCGTTCGATCAGCGCTTATATAAATACGATATTGAGGGAAGCATCGTACATGCAAGAATGCTGGCCGAATGTAAACTAATCACGAACAGCGAAAGAGATGCGATTATTAAGGGACTAAAGGAAATCTTAAATGATATCGAATCTGGTAAATTTAAGTTTAAGACCGAGCTGGAAGATATACATATGAATGTTGAAACTGCTTTATTAAAACGGATAGGTAATGTGGCGAAGAAACTTCATACAGCCAGAAGTAGAAATGACCAGATAGCCCTGGATTTAAGGTTATGGGTTCGTGACCAGATTCAAGAAGTAGTGAGTGCAATTACCAATTTGCAATTGGGAATGGTATTGAAAGCAAAGGTGTTTGGGAAAGGCATCCTACCCGGTTTCACTCACCTTCAACATGCTCAACCGATTTTGATTGGACATTATTTTCTGGCTTACGTTGAAATGTTTGAGAGAGATCGTACAAGATTAATCGATGGTCTTAAACGTCTTAATAAATCTCCGCTTGGCGCATGTGCCCTGGCAGGGACAACTCTTAACATAAAGCCCGAGATGACGGCTAAAGCTCTTGGTTTTGATTCACCTTTTGAAAACAGTCTTGACGCAGTGAGTGATAGGGATTTCTGTCTGGAGTTTGCAGCATCATTGGCCATAATCTCAATGCATCTCTCAAGATTTTGTGAGGAATGGATAATATGGTCTAGTCAGGAGTTCGATTTTCTGGACATTGACGATTCTTACTGCACGGGTTCCAGCATTATGCCGCAAAAGAAAAATCCGGATGTGCTTGAGCTTATCAGGGGTAAATGCGGTCGTGTGTATGGCAACCTGTTTTCTCTGTTAACTTTAATGAAAGGATTACCGCTTTCTTATAATAGAGATTTGCAGGAGGATAAAGAGGCAATATTTGATTCGTCTGATACAGTTAAGGATTGCTTGCTGATTCTTGGAGAACTAATAAAAAAGACTGCATTTAAGATTGATAACACAGAAAGAAGTTGTCAAAAAGGATTTCCGGATGCCACAGGGATTGCAGATTATCTGGTTAAAAAAGGTATTCCCTTCCGTGAGGCACATGAAATTGTTGGTAAGATAGTAAAGAAGTATAGCAAAGGCTATAAGGAATTGAGTGATATCAGTATAAAAGAATTTAAGCAATTCTCACCTTTGATTAGTAAAGATATTTATAAAACACTGGGAGCGAGAAACTATATTAAACAATATAAAAGCCATGGCTCAACATCTCCCAGGTTAGTACAGAAAAGATTAAGTGCATGGGAGAAGAAACTTAAAAGGTAGATAGCCAAATTTCAAAACGTATAGTTTCAGGCAAGTTCAATTATAATATAAAAGGCTAAAGCCTAAATTCCTATGGAGTCAAGGTTTTAGCCTTTTATTTCGCTGCTTTTTAAGAGAACTTTTAGAACTTGGAGAAAAAAATGTCCGGTTTTGATTTTTTTGATTACAGGAACAATGAATTATTTTGTGAACAAGTAAAGGTAAAAGAAATAATAGAAGAGGTAAAGACGCCGACATACATTTACAGCAAGAATTCCATCCTGAGCCATTTTGCCGAAATAAGGGATGCATTTGCAGAGGCAAGCCCTTTGATATGTTTTTCGGTTAAGTCCAATTCAAATCTATCGATCTGTAGAATGTTATCTGATGCCGGCTCAGGGTTTGACGTTGTTTCTGGTGGAGAGCTTTACAGGGCCTTAAAGACAGGCACTGGTCCTGATAAGATCGTTTTTGCAGGTGTTGGTAAGACTTCTGAAGAAATAACCTATGCACTGGAAAATAATATCTTCATGTTCAACGTTGAATCACAAGCCGAATTATCCAATATTAATAGAGTTGCAAATGGCCTAAACAAAACGGCTAGAGTAGCTTTACGAATCAATCCTGATGTAGATCCTAACACACATGTCAAGACTACTACTGGCAAAAAGGAAAACAAGTTTGGAATGGATTTCGTAATTGCCGAACAGGTAATAAAGAATATTGCAAATTATAAAAATATAGACTTAAAGGGAATACACGTACATATTGGTTCACCTATTTATGAACCTGAACCTTACGTGCTTGTACTTGAAAAAGTAAATGAGTTTCTGCAGAAGGCTTTGGATGTTAAAGATAAACAAAAGATTGAATATATCAACATTGGAGGTGGGTATTGTATATCATATACAGGTGAGAATGTAAAAAGACCTTCAGATTTTGCAGCAGAAATCATCCCCTTGGTTAAGAAGATTGGATGCAAGTTGATAATGGAACCCGGACGTTTTATTGTGGGGAATGCAGGGATATTGGTAAGTAAGGTAATCTACACTAAGACTTCTACCGCAGGAAAGAAATATATCATTTGCGACGCAGCGATGAACGACCTTGTTCGACCTTCATTGTATGATGCCTTTCACAGGACATGGCCTGTTAATACTGAGATTCCAATGCCGGAAGTAGAGATTCCTGGAGAAGGGAAGGATATGGGTAATGGGTTAGAGTTTGTGGATATCGCAGGTCCAGTATGTGAGAGTAGTGATGTCTTAGCAAAAGGACGATGGTTTCCCGGGGTAAAAGAAGGAGACCTGATTGCAATTTTTAGTACGGGGGCATATGGTTCTACAATGAGTTCAAATTATAATTCAAGGCCTCGTGCCTGCGAAATTTTGGTGGACGGCGACAATTTCTCAACCCTCAGGAAGAGGGAGACGTACGAGGATTTGGTTGTTAATGAGGAGGAGTTTTTAAACTAGAGCTGTACTCTAACACATAGGCCAGATTGTTTTAGTGATATTTTATTTGTTGAATAAATGACTAAATTTTATCCAGTTTATTTGGATGTTAAAGGTAAGGAATGCATTCGCAAAGCTTTATAAAAATAATGCTCGTCCTGTTCTACCTTTGAATGATCGAATTATCAGGATGAGTAAATGATGTAAATTTAAAATTTAATTTGAGGCAAAAAATGAGCTGGGATTGCCCTTATCAGGTAGTTGATTATTGTAAACGGCTAAAAATAAAATGCAATCCATTATGCAAGGGTTGTGTTCTTCAGGGAAAGATGGACCCGGTTACTGGAATTTTCTTTAACGGTATAAAGATGATAGATGAGAAACATAAAATTAAGGAAGGTGATTGCGATGACAAAGTTATACGCAAAAGGAATGTTTGAGATTAGTAAAATGGGGTGTGTGGCAATCTCTCTGGAAAATAATGTTTAAAAACCGCTCAATTTAGGATTATTATTTCTCATCTGGTGGAAAGTCTTGTTTTATACTAAGCGATAAGTTGATTTTTGGCCGTAGATATATAAGCCAGAACGTTATGCCTACCAGAATAACGCCCCCAACAATGTTTCCTAGAATTACGGGAATTTGATTGTTTACAAAAAACCCCGTCCAGGTAAGTTGGGAGAGATCTAATGACTTTCCCGCCATTTTTTCTGCGGCCGCAACAACATCTGGATTCCTTTTTAATACCACGCCCATAGGAATAAAATACATGTTTGCAACACAGTGCTCAAATCCACTAGCGATGAAACCAGCTACGGGAAATGTAAGAGCAATGATCTTGTCTGCCACATTTCTTGCACTAAAGCATAACCAGACTGCCAGGCATACCATCGAATTACATAGGACACCCCTTGCGAAAGCAGTTTCAAATGTTAAATTAACCTTTGTGTTGGCAATAAGTAATGCCTTTGCGCCGACCATATTATGATAGAATTCAAATTGATGCGCATTATATACAAAGAAAACTATTACGAGACTACCTACCAGATTGCCAGAAAATGAAATAGCCCAGTTATTAAGTACTTGTTTAGTTGTAACCCTTTTGTCAAGATATCCAATGATAATTAAGCAATTACCCGTAAAGAGTTCTGAGCCAGCAACGACGACCAGTATGAGCCCGAGAGAGAAAACAATGCCTGCAATTATTGAATTAAGCCCAAAGTGCAGTGTGGAATCACTTATCACTAAAGTGGCAAATTGTGCGCCAAGTGCAATAAAGACTCCAGCATTAATACCCAGCAAAAAGGTTTGCAAAGTGCTAAATTTTGTCTTTACTGATGCTACCGCGTCAATTCGGGATGCAATTTGTGAGGGTGAATAGGCGTCTATATCGAAAACCTTATGAGTACTTTTTGGAGTCTCAGTAGGTTTTTTAACCTTAATAGGTTTTTTAGCCTTAGCAGGTTTTTTAGCCCTAATACGTTTTGTAGTCTTGATTTCTGCCATTTCTCGACTTTATTATTTTTTTGATGGTCGTAAATATATAAACCAATATACACCCGCAACTAATATAATACCGCCAAATAAGTTTCCAAGGACAACGGGGCATAAATTATCAATCAAAAACCCGTTAAAGAAAGTAAGATTTGAAAGATCTAAATTTCCCCCTTGTACCTTTTCAGCAGCCGCTATTACGAAACGGTCGCTTTTCAGGACAATACCCATCGGGATAAGCCACATATTGACTACACAGTGCTCGAATCCACAGGCTATTAGACAACTTATTGGCCAAAGTAAAGACAATATTTTATCTAGATTATTTCTGGCACTAAAACACAACCAAATACCCAGGCACACCAGGGCATTACAAAGTACCCCTCTGGCAAAGGCAACACCAAATGACATATTTACTTTATCATTGGCTGCGATGACAATTTTGGCGCCAAGCAGAAAATCGTTGATCGTCCACTGTGCGGAAATGTATATCCAGAAAACGACGCTCAATGCACCTAGAAAATTCCCAATAAATGCAATAATCAGATTTCTAGTAAGGTCTTTACCCGTAATCTTTCGAGCAAAAAAGGACATACCAATAAGGCAATTTCCCGTAAAAAGCTCTGCGCCGGTAATTACGATTAAAATCAGGGCCATGGTAAAGACGACACCACCAACTAACGCATTTAAACCATAACTAGAGGTTGCTGTATGTGTTACTAACATCGCTAGCTGTATGCCTAATGCAATAAAAACACCAGCAAGAATACTCAGGAAAAGCGTTGTAAAGATGCCAAGATTTACTTTTGTTATAGCTACTTGTGCAACTCTATCTGCCATCTTTTGTGGTGCATAAGCGTCAGTATCAATTATTGGTGTGGTGCTCTCTTGAATTGTAATGTCTTTCTCTTTCATCGTATCAGACATAGCGTACCGCCTTTCAACATTAGATTGATAGAGTGCATTAAAAAAGGAAAGAATTAGTGAAATGTGAGCGCGAAAATTATCATATTTTCATTAACATTACAATAGTATATAGACTCTATTCATTTAATAAAAGTAAAGTAGGTATGTTATCATAATATTAGTAAAAAACACTTACTTTTACTTATCCTAGTTTAAATATATAGTATTAATAAATAATTTGATAATTAACAGTTACTAGATTAAGATACAAACCTGAAATATAATATCAGCTATGTTAAGAAGTTAAATAAAAATTTAGGATTTAAGGAACATAATTTCAATAGGTTATGTAATATCGGAGACAGAAATGCCCAGGTTTTATCCTGTTTATTTGGATGTTAAAGGTAAGAGGTGTGTAATTGTTGGAGGAGGGGAGGTTGCATATCGAAAGGCATGCAGCCTGAGAGATGCGGGTGCAGACGTAATCGTGATCAGTCCTGATACCTGCCCGGAAATGTCAAACGATAAGGGGCTTACGCTAATAAATAAAATCTATGATGAAAGTTGTTTAGATGGCGCCATGCTTGTTATTGCCGCAACAGATGATGAGGAGGTTAACAAGAAGGTTTCGTCAGATGCAGGGAAAAGGAACATAATCATAAACGTAGTTGATCGCCCGGAACTTTGCTCATTTATCGTTCCTTCAACCGTAAACAGGGGAGACCTTTGTATAAGCATTTCAACTGGCGGAGCAAGTCCTGCCCTTGCCAGGAATATTAGAAAGGAATTGGAAGGTGTCTTTGGCTCAGAATATGGAGTATATATAAATTTATTAACCAGGATGCGTGATATTGCAATGTCTGATATAAAAGATGATACGAAGCGTAGAAAAATTCTCCAACGGTTGGCAGAAAAAGATATTCTGGAGATCGTAAAAACTAAAGGAACTGAAGAAGCAGAAGCAAAGATGAGAGAAATAATATTTCAATAAGGCCACGAGTTTATTGAAATAAACCAGTTTAAACATTTCAAGCTTACTCACATTCTTTAATCCATTTGACATCGTTGTTCAATCTTTTTCTACTTGCAACATTTCACTCCTGGTGATAACATTTATTTATGCAGCTTTATAGAATCAATTCTATTATTTTAGTCTTAAGGAGCTCTTAATGCCAGAAAGTACGGATGCTGAAAAGGTTGATATAAATGAATTAAAATCTGGTGGATTTATAAAACAGAACCAGAAAGATCTTTTTACGGTTCGCTTACGGGTGCCTGGTGGCAGACTTGATATTGACAAGATGATCAAGATTGCCGCAGTCGCAAAGAAATATAGCAGAATGGGTTATTGTCATCTTAGTCTCAGGCAAGCTGTTGAGATTATTGGAGTACATATAGATGATTTTGATGCCCTGGTAAAGGAGTTAGCGGAATTTGGACAGCCAGTTGCATCTTGTGGCCCTAGGGTTCGTGTCCCTACCGCTTGTGGTGGTTGTGAATATAATCCTCACGGGATTATGGATACCCAGAAAAAGGCACTTGAGGTAGATGAAAAGTATTTTGGTATAAATTGCCATCATAAGTTTAAGATGGCATTTTCTGGATGTCCGATCGATTGTAATAGAACAACGGAAATGGATTTGGGTTTTCAAGGTGTTGTGGAACCTGTATGGGAGGAAGACCCATGTACAGGGTGTACCCTATGTGAAAAGGCATGTCTGGAAGGTGCTATAGTTGCTGCAGAAGATGGGAAGCCTATTTTTTATAGAGAAAAATGCGTGTATTGTGGAGATTGTATAAAGGCTTGTCCTACTGATGCATGGACGGCAAAACGAAAAGGCTGGGCAGTCCGTATAGGTGGAAAGCATGGGAGACACCCCAGAGAAGCAAACGACGTAATGTTGTTCTTGCCAGATGAAAAGGTGTTTGACTTTATTGAACAAACACTTGACTGGTATAAAAGAAATGGTAAGCGAGGGGAAAGGATAGGAACCACTATTGATCGTATAGGGATCGAAAAGTACAGAAAGGAAGTTGCACGACCTTTTATTACTGCATAGATGAAAGAGAAAAAATTTATACTTTTTCTTCATAGTGGTAGTTACGATAAGTTATATCAAGCCGTGATGTTAGCCACCACGGCGGCCTCTATGGGGAGTAAGGTTTATATTTTTTTATTCTTTTGGGCGCTTGAGAAATTCGTAAATGATACGCTCGATGAGATTGAATTCCCTGCTGGAAGTCAGGACGAACATAAACAACTATTAGAAGCAATACCACAAGGAAGTTCAAATATGCTAAGGGAATTATTAGATGAAGTAAGCAAGATGGGAAATCTAAAAATCTATGCATGCAGTGGTGCTGTAAAGTTGATGGAACTAGATGAGGAGTTGGTAAAAACCAAGGTTAATGATATTATAGGGTTGCCTACAATGTTGAAAATGGCTGAAGGTGCTGAGACACAGCTCTTTATTTAGAGGGTGGGGAACCTTTAATAGTAAATTATTTTTTTAAAGAAAATTGTGATTTATATTAATCTACATTTAATCAACAGGATGCTAAAAGAGGCAAAGATTGCTTATCCTTACGAATGTTGTGGTTTACTTGTAGGTAATAGTGATAATTCCAGGAAAGTAGTACATAAAATTTATCCGGTTGAAAATAAGAATAAGGTGAGAGCAGTGGATAGATATGAAATAGACTCAAAAGAGTTTGATGAGATAGATCGAGAGGCAACAAAAAAGGGGTTGAACATAATAGGTATATATCATTCACACCCTGACCATCCCGCGGCTCCATCAGCATTTGATAAAGAATGTGCCAATGCATGGAGAGAATATTCATACATAATAATATCTGTTAAAAACGGAAAAGAAGAGGAACTGAAATCCTGGTGTTTTGATTCTAAAAAGCAGGAGGTTGAGGAAGAAGAATTAAAAATAAAAAGACTCAACTTTATAATAGGTCTGTCGTTTATAGCATTTGGCTTTATTATTTATTTCTGCATGCCTTTGATATTTTTACTTCCTTTGTCCGTGAAATTAAAGACTAGTTCGGCTTACATAACCTATCTTTCTAGTTGGGGTTTAACAGGTATAGGTATTGGTTTTGCTGGTAAGGAAGGTTATGAGTACATAAAGCAAGAGGTGTTAAAAGGTTTTTTGAGAAAAATAATAGGTAAAAATAAAAATGAGTGAAAATGTAGCAGATGAAAAGATTGATTTAAGAGGAGTTCTTTGCCCAATTAATTTTGTAAAAACAAAATTAAAGCTGGAGATGATGGAAAACGAACAGGTCTTGGAAGTAACCCTCGACGATGGAGAAGCAATGAGGAATGTTCCAAGGAGTATAAAGGAAGAGGGGCATAAAATTATAAAGGTTGAAAAACTCGATGGAGGGTACAAATTATTTATTAAAAAGAGTCAATAAATAATTCTTTTAAGTGCTGACATAATGTCAACCAGTTTTTTTAATAGTTCAACGTATTGACATGTTGTCAAAAAGAATATAATGAGCCGATAAACAAATTGTTTCCTTAAGAGTTTGTATCTCTATATGTTCACTATTAGTAAATACTTAGCCAGTCAAACCTTCTTTTATTCCCATCTTTTTTTTAATGGTACATCTTTTGCTAAAAAAGGAAGCAATCTTAAAATATAGTATTTTATTGAGAAATATAGAGGGTATTATTGTGAACAATAGATATTAAAACCCGTTATTATTTTAACTTTATAATGATATGCGCACATTAGCTATTTGTATTTAAATTCTTATCACAAAAAAATTCAATCGATTAATCCACTTTATTCATTATATATCATTATATAATGGAGGTTAAATCATGGCTGAAGCATTAAAAGAAAAAGAATTGAAGAGCGGTGGAATATATACGTCAAGAAGAAGCTTTTTTACAATAGCTGGTTGGGGAATTTTCCTAATGACATTGTTAGCCTATGCGTGGGAAACATTGGGGCCTAAAGGATTTTTCTTTCCTAAGGTTCTTTTTGAGCCTTCTCCAGTTTTTCCCGTTGGTACACCATCGGATTTTGCAGAGAATACGGTAACAACATTAAAGTCCAGGAAGGTTTTTATCGTTAGAGATGGTAATAGCTTTAAGGTAATATCAGTGGTATGCCAACACCTCGGTTGTGCAGTGCATTGGACAAAGGAAAAGAACATATTTGAATGTCCATGCCATGGAAGTAAATATTATAGAAACGGAGTAAATTTTGCAGGTCCAGCACCAAGGCCATTGTATCATTTTCAGCTTTCACTTTCAGATGATGGCAAGTTGATTACAGATACACGTAAAATTGTACCAATCGAGACGGAGTTGACTATATAAACATTTATAAAATTCAATAAAGAATATTTATTAAAAGGTTAGGATATATGGCTCAAGCGGTTATATCTAAACAAGGGACACGGGTATCTCTTGATTTGGATTGGTTACAAAAGAACATTCGTTGTCAGCATCGATGCCCTGCACACATGGATGTGCCTGGTTACATACGTTTAATTAGCCAAGGTAAGTATACAGAATCGTACAAATTAATGTTAGAAACCAATCCATTTCCTGCCGTTTGTGGATATGTATGTCCACGCCCTTGTGAGTCTAAATGTAAACGTGGTGATTTTGACAAACCAGTAGCAATTGATGCCTTAAAGCGATTTGTTACAGACTATATTTACAAAAATAAGATAAAAATTCCACCCTCAAAGGTGAAACAGAGAGAGGAAAAAGTTGCCATAATTGGTGCTGGACCTGCTGGGTTAACGGCAGCCAATGACCTCGCTGGTATGGGATGTAAGGTGACTATTTTTGAAAAGGAATCTCAAATTGGAGGTATGATGATGTGGGCGATCCCGTCATTTAGACTCCCACGTGAGCAGATTATGTTTGATGTAAGCAATATTCAGGCACGAGGTGTTGAGATAAAGACAAATACCCCTGTTGGAAGCCCGGGAAAGACGATTTCCGATTTATTCGAAGAAGGATACAAATCAGTATTTATAGCGGTAGGTGCACAAAAGGTGAGGATGCTTGAGATTCCTGGAGAAGAAGGGACAGAAGGTGTTATGGATTGCCTGGACTTCTTAAAGGGTGTGAATACTGGTAATTTGAAAAGCCCAGGTAAAAAAGTGGCGGTGATTGGCGGTGGAAATTCGGCAATTGATGCGGCCAGGACAGCAAAAAGGCTGAGTCCTGAAGTTTATATAGTTTATAGGAGGACGCGAAATGAGATGCCAGCCCTCCAATTGGAGGTTGAAGAGGCAGAACATGAGGGCGTTAAATTTCATTATCTTGCTGCACCGGTGAAAATTTTAACAGAAAAAGGGAAAGTAAAGGCTATGGAATGTATTAAAATGAAATTGGGTGAGCCTGATAGTAGTGGAAGAAAGCGGCCTGAACCGATTCCTAACTCTGAATTTACAATTGAAACGGACTGTATTATTACGGCTATTAGTCAGGAAGCAGACCTGAAATTTCTCGAAGAAGGTTATGATATAGACGTTACTAGATGGGGAACACTTGCCGTGGACGACAACCTTAAGTCTAATAAAGAAGGTATCTTTGCTGGAGGTGATGTAACGCTGGGGCCGAGCACGATTATCGAATGTATTGCGCAAGGACATACTGCAGCAAAATCTATCGATAGGTATATAAGAGGGGAAGAGGTTCAGGAATCCAAAGACAAGGCCTGGGTCACGCTTATAGAAGGTGATTTTATTAGTGAACGAGAAAAAAATTATGATGTTACACCTCGCCGGGAGATGAAAACATTGCCTGAGACGGACAGAGAGGGCACGTTTAATTTAGTAGAATTTGGTCTTACTGAATCTCAGGCGCAAATAGAGGCCGAACGTTGTCTGAAATGTGATCTTAGTATTAACGTGGCGACGGATGATTGTATACTCTGTGGTCGATGCAGTAGCGTATGTCCTGTTGATGCACTGGAGCAGGTTGATGTAGATACTGGTGGTGAACATCGGCCTCATGTTAGTAAAGATGGTATTGTGATAAGATATACTGATGTTTGTATCAGATGTGGTAATTGTAAAGATTGTCCTGTGGATGCAATATCCATGAAGCGTGTATTTTGGGAGCCTAATGAAGAAATCAATAAAATATTAGAAGGAAGCAATAGATAGGATTATAAATTTCTAATATAATGATTGTGTTAAAAAAAAGTAATGAGAAGAAGGGAATGTTCAAATGAATTTAATCTCGGATATAATAAAGAAAATTACGGACAATGAAATTTGGAAGTCTGTATTTCGACATGGTTACGCGGATACCCCCAGAAACAGGGCTCTTCAGACTATAAGTAACGTATGGTTGCATATACATCCCGTGAAGATTCCAGAGCACGCTACGAAGATCCGCTTCACATGGTGTCTGGGTGGTATAACATTTTTTATCTTTTTTTTCGAGACAGTAACAGGCATTCTTTTAATGTTTTATTATGTCCCCGATGTCAATCGTGCATATGCAGATATGATTGACTTAATGTACGCAGTACCTTTTGGACGTTTTTTGCGGAATTCACACCGCTGGGCTGGTCATGCAATGGTCATAACGGTTTGTTTCCACATGCTCAGGGTATTCCTGACAGGTTCTTACAAGGCTCCTAGACAGTTCAATTGGCTTTTGGGTGTAATGTTATTAGTATTAACACTTCTCTTAAGCTTTACGGGGTATTTATTGCCCTGGGATCAGCTTGGATATTGGGCGATTACGGTTGGTACTAATATGGGTGGGGCAACACCTTTTATAGGTTATCAAGGTCCCTTTGCTGAACTTTTGGGGGTAAAGATAAATAGTGATATACGTTTTGCTCTTTTGGGTGGTACTCAAATTGACGCCCCTGCTCTACTTCGTGCTTACGTATGGCATTGTATAGCAATACCCATAATTGCTGGAGGGCTAATGATACTTCATTTCTGGCGTATAAGAAAAGACGGGGGTATCTCAGGGCCTCTTTGATAATTAGGAGAATTTAATGTCAAATCATGTAGAGGTTAACAATAAAACTAAAAAAGTTTTTACATGGCCAAACCTGGTAGCAAAGGAATTTTTGGCGGCCATTCTTGTAACTATTTTTTTACTTTTGTATTCGTATTATGTTGATGCTCCTCTAAGAGAACTTGCCAATCCAGGAGAACCTGAGAATCCGGCAAAGGCACCATGGTATTTTTTAGGTTTGCAGGAGGCCCTTGTCTATTTCGATCCATGGTTTGCCGGAGTGGTACTTCCCAGCATTATAATTGTTGGATTAATGGCGATTCCATACCTGGACATAAATCCAAAAGGAAATGGTGGTTACAACTTCTCAGATAGAAAATTTGCAGTTACAGTTTTCGTTTTTGGATTTACCTTCTGGTTTGTACTTATAATTATAGGTGTATACATGAGAGGTCCGTTCTGGACATTCTTCTGGCCGTGGGAGAAATGGAGTTTCGATTTCCCAACGCCGCCACCACTGGTGAGTTTCCCTAACTGGTTAGGTGTTTTAGCACTTCTTATTTATTTCGGAGGAGGATTGATGCTCCCAATAAAACGATGTAGAAGCTTTTACGAGAAATTGGGGCTTATCAGATACAATATTACTATGATTATGTTTTTAATTATGATGGGCGTAATCATAAAGATTGTTTTAAGGCTTATGTTTAATATTAGATACGTACTACAAACACCCTGGTTTAATATTTAGGATTTCAAGATTAGGTTAATAGAAATTTACTTTCAATTTTTTACAAAGAAATAGTCAAATGAAAAAGAAATTGTTTTTTTTGTTCAGCATAATACTTTTTTTAAGTTCTTACATCTGGATTAAGGATGCCGCTGAGCCTGGTTGGAAGAAGTACCAGGTGGCATATTATGAGCAAAAAGTAAAAGAGGTAGAAAAAGAACTGCAAAACGAAACGGATATTGAAGTAATAGAGAAACTGAAGGAGAGACTAGCTAAGTTACAGAATCCAAAATATGAGATTAAACAAATACTTTTACAAGGGGAATATAGTTGGGCCAATCAGAGAAATGGACAGAAAGCTGACAGATGCATGACGTGCCATATAGACGAAGGAAAGCTGAAATACTCACATCACACAGTTGTTAAGGACTTCCCTTTTGACATATACGGTTGTACTGTTTGCCATGGTGGAATAGGAAGGATGTTAGACGAAGAGCATGCTCATCATGATATGTTTAAACATAAGAGACAGATGTATAAAAGGTTGGAGAATTCAGATGTAATCTTCGCGATGTGGGAAGAGTTGGCCACGCTTTCACTAGATGAAGAGATTGAATGGGGTGATTTTAAAAATAGAACTATAACAGGTGAAAAGGCGATATATATGGGAAGTGGTAGGTGTCTACGATGCCATACTGGTTTGACGGCACCACATGTCGAAAGGTGGAAGAGGGTAAAATTCGAAAGTTTCAATGTTATACAGGAAGCACCTGATTTTATAGACGGTGATGAACATTATAGGAAGACGTGTTATGAATGTCATACAACAGGATATGATAAGGAAACAGGTACATATTCTGAAGAGGGAATAACGTGTGAGGCGTGTCATGGACCCGGAGAGGTTTATGGATATTTTATGGATATTGGTAAGGCGCTAGAAGGCCAAAAAATCTCACGAATAACCACTGCTTACAACGTCTGTGGTAGCAATACCGGATGCCATAGAAGCAGGCGACATGAAAAGAGGGTAAAGTACTTCAGAGAGCACAAAGAGCATGACCCTTATGATTGGTTCCAACCAAAATATAAGAAACTTGTTAATGAATCTTTAGAAATGATAAAGGAAGGAAAATAATTAAATAAATTATGATTTTTGCGGTAAACTTTGATAAGAGAAAGGGAGGATTTTTATAATGAATCTTCTAAAAGCTTGTGCGATTGTCGTTTCAGTATCAATTATTTGTACGTTCCAGGGTAAGTTTGCAAAAGCTTCATCAGAATCAAGTGGCGCTTCTGCAGAAAATGTTGTTCTCGAGCCTATTACAAAAGAAATGCAGGAAAGGGCAAAGAATTACTATAGTGAAATTTATCCAAGTGAGCAGTTAAGGGCGTTGTATTCAGATAACGTCGGGCTGGAAAAAGGTGCAGGGCCATGGCAGGATTTCTACAAACCTGTGCCAATGCAAATGTACTGGTTTCCCTCAAGACACTATGTTAGACCTGATGGTACCTATTACGATCAGCTCTTGGAAAAGTATAAGGCAGAAGAATGTGTGAAGTGCCATGAAGAAGTGACGCCGGGGATAGTACATGATTGGAGGAAATCGACTCATGCAGATCCAAGAAAGAATAGTTATTTTTCACAAAAGACGAAACAGATAGAGGAATTACTGGAGCAAGAATTAAAGGAAGTTACGTGTAGTAATTGTCATGGTAAAGATCACAAAGAGCTTTATATGCCGACACCTGATGTATGTGGAGAATGTCACCCTAAGGAGGTAGGCGAGTATCTGGACGAAATGAAATATGGTCGGCCGAATCACGTAGATACGTTTTCGGCCAACGTAGTACCACCATGGTATCCGGAGAATGCAAGGCAGGGCTTGATTACGACCATGTTTGGTTGCGATTATTGTCATGCCACTACTGAGAAGTGTGATATTTGCCATACAAGACATAGATTTTCGGCTGCTGAGGGTAGAAGGCCTGAGGCTTGCATTAGTTGCCACATGGGGTACGACCATCCTGATGCTGAATCTTATCTGGAATCAAAGATGGGAATAATATACCATCTCGAAGGAGAACACTGGGATTGGGAAAAACCACTTGGCCAAATGGTACCTGGTAAAGATTATAGAACTCCTACCTGTCAATTTTGTCATATGTATCAGGCGGAGGGGAAGTTCACACACACTACCGCAGCAAAGGGTATTTGGAGAATGGGTACTGTCCCACCAAAGAGTTTTGATTTTAAGTCTTCCTTAAAGGCCTATCCATATGGGGTAAAACTACCACCACTGGATTATAAACTAGATATATATTCAGCGGAAAATAAGAAAAAACGAGAACAATGGATACAAATGTGTTCCAATTGCCACAGTCCCAGGTGGGCAAGACTTTACCTTGAAAACCTGGATAATATGATGTTTGAACAGTGGCAACTGCAGGATAGGGCACACCTAATTCTGGACGAAATAGCAGCAGCAGATGCCTTTGACCCTCCGGTTTCAGAGAGAGACCCATACCCAATGGGAGAGGTACTTGCGGATGCATTAGGAGCCGACTTACTTGGAGATGCTATTTATAATGCGTTTAAGACCACTGGCGGCAAGATACCTGTATATGGACCCATTTTAGGCGTATACTCTGTGTTTATGGCTGGTAAGAATAATCCTTCGTATATAGAAAACTTGTATACCGATATGTGGTTTGGCGACAAGGCACATGCATACAAAGGTACTGCACACGTGCAGCAGGATATATCCTGGTGGTATGGTTCTTCTATGGTTTACAAGAAGATAAGTGCGATGGAAAGTGAGGCGCAAAGATTAATAAGGGCCAAGGAAGTAGACAAAAAATTACTCAAAAAGGGTAGAAAAGGAGTACTTGGTGTACTTGGTGGTATTATTGTAGTTGCAGCAGTAGTAATTTTTGGCATTGCAGCAATGTCTAGAAAGAGAAAAGAAGATTAAGGGCTTTATGGTGATTTCAAATAAAACTATTTAATTTTCATTGTTGTTCAATTTTGAAAGAAAAAGGCGCTCATTATTTGAGCGCCTTTTTTATGTCTGAAGTATGGGTGTATTAGCTGTATTAGCCTTGATTTATCCAGAAAATAAGAATAAAATTAATTTGTCAGTCTTTACTGGTCAGAGTTGCTTATTAACAACAAATTATCATAATTATAGTTTGATATTTCATAAGCGTAATGCGTAATAATAACCTTTTTCTAAAAAATGGTTCTAAGATTGCCATAATTGGTGGAGGTCCTGCGGGGAGCTTTTTTGCGCATTTTGCGTCGCGATATGCTGCAGAAACGGGTATTGATGTATCTATAAAGATATTTGACAGGAAGAGCTTCTGTCAAAGGGGACCACGTGGTTGCAATATGTGTGCAGGTGTCATCTCTGAAAATCTATTTAATAAATTAGAAGAAGAAGGAATAAATATTGCTGAATTCTGTGTTCAAAGAAAAATAGAGGCTTACTGCTTCTACACACAGGATGACAGTGTATTTCTACATCACCCTGTTTCTGGACACACCCCAAAAATTGTTACTGTGTTTCGTGGAAATGGTCCTATGCAATCTCCACATGAAGGTAATATTAGTTTTGATGATTTTCTTTTGAATCATGTTGAGAAGCAGGGAGTAGAGGTAATTTTTGAGATTGTAAAAAGGCTTAAGCTACCTTCTAAAAAAGGAGGTCCTGTAAAAGTGATTTTTGGTGAAAGAAAGTCAGGAAAGGAATTTGAGGCGGATTTGGTGGTAGGTGCATTTGGCGTAAATACAGGGATGATGGAAAAGATTGGTCAAATGGATTTTGGCTATAAACCGCCGAAAACTGTACGAACCTGCCAATGTGAAATAATGTTGAGTCCTGAACATATAGAAAAGGCATTTGGCAATAACGTTTTTGTTTTCGCATTGGGTAAAAAGGAACTTAAATTTGCATCAATTACACCAAAAGCTGATTATGTAACCGTTAATTTAGTAGGTAGACAGGATTTGACAAGGAACAATCTGATAGACTTTCTTAATCATCAAGCGGTGAAAAGATTGATGCCAAAAGATTGGGAGATACCAAAGAGTTTCTGTATGTGTATCTCTAAGATTCCAGTGAGCTATGCAAAACATCCTTATACGGACAGGATAGTTGTATTAGGGGATGCAAGTATTTCAAGGTCTTATAAAAGTGGCATTGAGTCTGCCTTTAATATGGCAAAGTTATCGGCTTATACAGCTTTTAAGTGCGGAGTATCGGAAAAGGCGCTTATGAATGGTTATTTTAAACCGGCTAAAAGGGCTCTGGCTCGTGATAATTTATATGGTATTATGATGCTAAAAATTAACGATTTTTTGTCATCTCAAAGGCAAATAGCAAATGCTAATATAAGGATTATAAAATCCGACAAGGATAAGGAAACTGCAAACCAAATTAATGAGATATTATGGAACATGCTTACGGGAAATGCACCTTACAAAGAAATATTTTATAAGGCAATGAAACCACGCCTTGTTTTAAAGATGTTACCGATTGATGCGTTTGCATGGGTAAGACAAAAGTGGGATGATGTTGGTGCTTGGCTAAGAAGGAATTGAGTGTCCTATGAAAGATAGAGATTTTTTTCTAAGTGATGGTTCACAGATTGCCATAATTGGAGGAGGTCCTGCTGGGAGTTTTTTCGCTCACTTTGCTTCCAAAATTGCTAAGGAAAGAGGCATAAACGTTGGAATAACCATATTTGAAGGAAAGAATTTTTGCCAAAAGGGGCCTCGTGGCTGCAATATGTGTTCAGGAGTTATTTCAGAAAAACTTTATGGCGATTTAAAAAGCCAAGAAATACTTATCCCGGAAAGATGCATTCAAAGAGAAATTGATAGCTATCATTTTCAAACACAGGATGGTTGTATAGAAGTTCACAATCCAAGACCATCTACAGGAAAAAAGATAGTAACCGTTTGCAGGGGCGATGGGCCGATGTTTTCACGACAGTCTAAAAGTATAAGCTTTGACAACTTCCTTTTAAGGCACGTTGAGAGTATGGGTGTAAAGATTAGTTCTGAGATTGTGAAGGACGTTGTCTTGCCTTCAAATTCAGAGGAACGGGTAAGGATAATTTTTGGAAAGGAAGGCTCAAGAAAGGAACTAGCTGCAGATTTGGTAGTGGGTGCGTTTGGATTAAATACCGGCATGTTGGAAAGAATAAAGAGATTAAAATTTGGTTATGTTCCACCTCGTACTATCAGAGCTTGCCAGGCAGAGATTTATATAGGGGAGGAGAATGTTCATAAATATTTTAAAAATAAGATTCACATTTTTTCACTAGGAATAAAACCTATTACATATGCCACTTTTACCCCCAGGGGTGACTATATAACTGTTACACTGATTGGTAAAACTGATTTAAATAAAGCCCATTTACTTGAATTTCTTAACCACCCTATTATCCGCCATACGTTTCCAGAAGGTTGGAAAATGCCGAAAAGTTATTGTATTTGTTTTCCCAAGATATATGTCACGCAGGCAAAAAATCCGTTTACCGACAGGTTTGTCATTGTAGGAAGTGCCGCAATCTCCAGATATTTTAAAAACGGGATTGAATCTGCTTTTATTACCTCTAAGGTGGCAGCAAATAGTATTTTTGATCTAGGCGTTTCCCAAAAGGCTCTTTTAAGAGGTTATTATAAACCTGTCAGGAAGCTCTTTAGGTCCGACAATTATTATGGGAGGAAGCTATTTGAATTTAATGATTATATAACGTCTAGAAGGCGCATCTCGTCCAGTTACTTAGCATTCCTTAAATCAGGCAAGGATTCATCTACCGTAAAAAAGCAGTTAGAAATTATATGGAATATGTGTACGGGAAGTATACCCTATAAAGAGGTTTTTTTTAACATATTCAATCCGATTTTTCAGTTTAAATTAATGCCTATTACTGTGACTGCTTTGATGAAACAAACTATTGAATCTACGGTTGGTGGTAGGGAGTTGAAACACGCAAAGAGATTAAGGAGTTTGGCAAATAAGGGGCTTGGTCCCCTTGAAGATGGTCAAACGGTTGTGATTATTGGTGGTGGTCCTGCTGGCACGAGCTGCGCAATCACACTTAGCAAATTGGCTAAAAGACGTAACATAGATTTGAACGTAGTGTTGTATGAGGGTAAGGATTTTGGGAAAGATGAGCAGTTTAATCCATGTGTAGGGGTACTATCCCCACCTATAGAAGAAATACTGGAAAAAGATTTGGGGATTCCATTTCCGCGTCATCTTATACTGGAAGAAATCCCGGCATATTACCTGCACTCTGATGACGATGTGATAAAATTGGAGGGTGACGGTGAGGTGTCTCATGCAGTGCACAGAATGTTATTTGATAATTATCTATTACATGGGGCAAGAGATGCAGGAGTAAATATAATACGAAGCCGTATAACAAATATTGATATTGATTCAAGTGGCGTAATGGTTTATAGTGAAAAAGATAATAGAAGGGCTGATGTGTTAGTCGGAGCATTTGGCTTAGATGAGGGCGCTTGCAAGATGTTTGAAACAACAACACGTTATCGAACGGCTCAATATTTGAGTACAATTTTGACTAAGTTTTATCCTGAAAAAGAGGAGATGAAGAAGTTTGGGAACTGTATACATGCATTTCTTCCCTCACTTAAAGGAATAGAATTTGGTGCCATAACTCCCAAAATAGACCATTTCGATATAAACATTGCGGGTTCGAAGGTTAATTGGCGCTGGATGGATAACTTTCTATTGCTTCCACAAGTGAACAAAGTTTTACCCCCTAACTTTGCTATGCAAAGACACGAATTATCTTATAGCCGTTGGCAGTTTCCAACAGCCCCTGCAAAAAATCTCTTTGGTGATAGATATGTTACGATAGGTGATGCGGCGGGTATAGTTCGCGCCTTTAAAGGTAAAGGCGTAAATACCGCATGTGTTACTGGTATTAGGGCTGCAGAGGTTATGATGAATGTAGGCGTTTCCAAAGAGGCTTTTAAGGATTACTATGATAGTTTTTCTTATATAACGAATGATCTTCCCTATGGAAAGGCCGTTAGACGACTTGCAACATTCAGTTCGCATTTTGGCTTATTCTCTCCGATGATTCAACTTGCAAAAGAAGATAAGGATTTAAAAATGGCTCTTTTCCATTCTGTTGCCGGCAGTAAAATGTTTAAGAAAATAATATTTGAGGCTATCAGCGTACAATTATCCTGGAAGATTGTAAAAATCCTTATTACATGGTTCTTAAAACAATTCTCTTTTATGACATGGGTGACAAAACCTGTAAGTAAGATTATAAAAAACAAGCGAATTTGATATCATTTAAAATGGGGGAAAAAGATATTTTTATTTTAGACGCCTTTAAGAAAAGAATACCTCCTACAGTCATTGAAAAGGGAAGCGCCATATTAAAGGCAATCGAAATAAGATCATTAAAGAAGAAGACTATTTTTTTATTTTTAATACTGGCTGTTATCCCTTTGTTCGTAATGAGGGTGGTAGTTTATCCTAAGGCACAAAAGGCATTACAAGAGTCTTTAATACAGAATCTACAAGGCGTTGGATACAAACAAGCTGAACTCATCAAGGGTTGGATAGAAGAAAGAAAGGGTGATGTAAGGGTTATCGCAGAAAATCCTTTTACGCTCCTTGCTACAAGAATCACAATGGATGATGCGAGGTTCTGGCGCCTTTTGAGATATACTCACTATATAAGATACGAGTATGACTATAAGGAAGTTCTTATAAGTGATGCAGAAGGTATTGTTCACTTATCAACTACAAAGGGCAAAGTAGGCAAAAATATCTCTGAACACGAATATTTTAAGAAGGCAATGGACGGGGAAACATTCGTATCCCAGATAGTTCCTTCAGAGATTCCAATTGAAAATGAATTCGGACATTTAGAAGTAGGTATTCCAACCATGGTTGTCTCAACTCCTATTACTGACAGAAATAGAATTATGGGTGTTGCATGTCTCAGGGTTGATGTAAATAAAATAAGTGAATTGATGAGAAGCATAAAATTAGGTGAGACTGGGGAAACATATCTCATTAATAAACAAGGATATATGGTAACAGAATCTCGATTTGTTGCTTACTTAAAGAAGGAAGGTTTTATAAAAAAAAGGACTGCCCTGGAAATAAAGTTAATCAACCCTGAAACAGGAAAATTGACCAAGTCAGTCTCGGAATGTTTGAAGGGATACACAGGCTATGATGGAGAAGGTTATCTGGATTATCGTGGAATAAAGGTAATAGGTTTCTGGGAATGGATTTCTGAACTTGATTGGGGGATAATCGCCGAAATTGATTATGACGAAGGTTATAAGGCTGTTAACAAACTGAATAGGAATGTTACAACTATTATGGTAATAGTCTCAATAGGAGTAATAGTGCTTGCCTTTTTTATGGGGCAAAGGATGACGGCTCCAATCCTTTATTTGACAGACGCAACAAGAAAAATGGCTTCAGGGGACCTTACTCAGGATGTAAAAATAGACACCAAGGATGAAATTGGTGAGCTTGCAGATTCCTTTAACATGATGACCAAAACCATAAAAAAGAGAAATGAGGAACTTCAATCTTCCAGTAATTTTATGGAGTCGATATTCGATGCCATAAGAGATCCCATGACTGTCCTTGGAAAGGATGGGACTATTATGCAAGTAAATAAGGTTGCAATGGATACTTACGGTAAGGATATTATTGGAAAAAAATGCTACTGTGTCTATAAAGGTAGAGAAACTATCTGTGACGATTGTCCTACAATGAAGGCAATTGAAACATTAACTCCTGCTACGGCAGAACACTATGTAGAAAGAGACAAAAAATATGTCTTTATTGCATCTTATCCTATTTTGGACAATGAAGGCGAATTAAAATCTATAATAAAGATTGTTAGAGACATTACGGCACAGAAGAAACTTGAGAAGGAACTTCAGAACTATACCTCGAATCTGGAAAAGACTGTTGAAGAAAGGACTGGTGATCTGAAGATAATAAATAGGGAACTTGAACAAAGGAACGTTGAGATAGAAAAGGCGAATGAGGAATTACGTAGCCTTGATAAGATGAAAGACACAATGATTCGAGACGTATCTCATGAATTAAAGTCACCAGTCGCACAAGTTCAAATGGCAATAGATCTCTGGACTAAGGAAGTAAAGCAAGAACAGGTAGATAGAAAAAAAGAAGAAAAACTGAGTAAAATAATTACCGATAACATCCAGAGGCTGTACAAGACGATACAAAGCATCCTGGCTTTATCGGTTTTGGAATCTGGCCGTGTGAAATACAAAAAGGAGCGTTTAGACCTGGAAGAGTTAATACACCAAGTAACTGAGGGATTAAAGTTAATAGCGGAGAAGAAAAATTTATCACTGACAGCAAAAGTTCCTGACAAATTACCAATTGTTTTGGGAGATAGAGAGGAAATTACCAGAGTTATTTCTAACTTAGTAGACAATGCTATAAAGTATTCTGAATTTGGAGAGATTGTCATCTCTGCAGTGAGAAGGAATAGGGAAATAGAAGTAGCAGTTAAAGATTCGGGAGTTGGTATAAGTACGCCAAAGGGTCATTACGACAAGCTTTTTGATAGGTTTTTCCAGGAAAAAGCGAGAAGTGATGGTTCTGGTGTTGGTCTCGCTATCTGTAAGAAGATTGTTGAGGCACATGGTGGTAGAATTTGGGTTGAAAGTGAAGGCAAAGGTAAGGGGGCAATATTTAAGTTTAACTTACCTTTGAACAGCGAAAAAGAGGATAAGAAAGAGTAGTTCTTGACATGCAGGCCTGATTATCAACTCTACCAACATTATTAGTGAAGTTGCAGACAATGAATATGGAAGCAGGAATAATGATATCATTGGTGGTGTTTCGAAGAACCAGAGTACATTGTGTAGATGAAAGTATGGTAGTTTTTCTTGAAAAAGGATGTGAGAGATGAGCAGGAAAATAATGATAGTTGAGGACGAAAAGGCATTTCACGATTTGTATTCAGTAATGTTTGAAGGCAAGGGTTACGATATAATTTGTGCGTATGATGGTGACGAAGCAATGGCGAAGCTTGAGGAAGATAAGCCAGATGTGATAATCCTGGATATGCTTTTGGATATGGTTACGGGAGATACGTTTTTCTTATATCTAAAAGGCATGCCAGAGTATGCAGATATTCCTGTATTAATAATAAGTGCCCTTTCTGAAAAACAATACAAAAACCTTAAGAAGATAGACCCAAATCTTGTGTATATTGAGAAGTCGTATTTAACCAAAGAGAGATTACTTGAGGAATTAGATAAAATATTGATCAGTTAGTTTAAATATTAAAATAAATTTCATTTCTTAATTATGTTTTCAAGACTTAAGCTGGGTACAAAGCTATTATGGTTTATCGCACCAATTATGGTTGTTGCAATGGGAATAGTGTTTACGTGGCTAATAAAAAAGGAAGAACGTTTAATTAGGGGAGAAATAAAGACGAAGGCAGAAATGCTTGCACTACAATTAGAAATTATTCGCGAATACATTGCGGAGAAACAAGATGTAATCAATACAGACCCAGAGACTGGAAATGTAACGTTTAAGCACTTAAACCCGGCAAAGGTTGGTGCGGCAATTTCAAAGCGAATTAGTTCGTCTACGGATTATATTATAAAGCAAACGAGCTTAAACTATAGAAACCCTGAAAATGCCCCTGATGAATATGAGATAAAGATGTTAAAACAGCTCCAAACAAAAGATAACGAAGATACGATATGGGGAGAAGACTATGACAGGGAAGGTAAAAAGATAATTAGATATATAGTACCATTATATATAAAAGAAGATTGCCTTCAGTGTCATGGCATGCCAGCTTATGAAGGTGAGTTAGATATAACCGGATACAAAAAGGAGGGTTACAAATTAGGTGATTTGAGAGGAGCAATAAGTGTTATTGCACCAGCAGGACATATGGAGGCTGTAATATGGACTAATACATTAATTTTGTTTAGTATAGGTATAATTTCGACTATTTCAGTAATCTTTCTTACTTATCTATTGATAAGAAAATTTGTAAGGAAACCACTTGACCGCACAGTTGCTGCTACAAGGGCAATAACAAGCGGTGACCTGTCAAAAAGAGTTGATGTGAAGTCAGGTGATGAGTTTGGAGAATTAGCAGAATCCTTTAATATTATGGCTGAATCTATAGAAGAAAAAACCAGGGCACTTGAGGAAACTACGCAGAATCTTGAGAGAGCTAATCAAGAACTCCGAGGCCTTGACGAGATGAAGGATAATATAATTAGAGATGTATCCCATGAGCTGAAATCTCCGTTGGCTCAATTAAGGCTGGCGCTTGAATTATGGGTTGGAGACAAGAAAGATGGAGCAAAGGATGAAAACAAAGCAAACCTCTTTAATGGTATCATAAAAGAAAATATCAAAAGGCTTAATAAAACTGTAGAAAGCATTCTGGAATTAACATCTCTGGAATCTGGCAGGGAAAATTATGACAAAGAATCTCTTCAGTTGAAAAAATTAATCGTTCAGGTAACAAAAAGCTCAACTTTATTGGCAAGACAGAAAGGTCTGACTATAAGAAGTATATTACCCAATAAGTTACCAAACGTTGTGGTAGATAGACATGGAATTACCCGAGTGGTCACAAATTTAATAGATAATGCTATAAAATATACTAATAGTGGTGAGATATCCGTTTCACTTCAGCAAAAGAATTCTGAATTAGAAGTTTCAGTGAGGGATTCTGGTATAGGTATTGGCCTTTCCAAGGAACAACAATATAAGCTGTTTGAAAGATTCTATCAGGAGAATGCAAGCACACCTGGTACAGGTGTTGGCCTTTCTATATGTAAGACTATTGTAGAGGCTCATGGGGGGAAAATATGGGCTGAAAGTAAAGGTAAAGGTGAAGGCTCTACTTTTAGGTTTACGTTACCATTGGTGACAGAAAAGGAGCCTATTGCTACAGATACGAAGGTTAATGATGGAAACTAAACCCTGCAATATGTGAATTGTAAACGTAAACCTTTGGTTATGCTGTCTATCTGCCCAAAATAACTCGTTCAGGCGAATGAAAGGCATTTAGTTGACTTTTTAGGTGAGTTTGATAAAGTTTGCTGTTGCCATAATTTTAAAAATAATTATAATATATTTTTTTGCTATGTATCACAAATAAGAGGAGTATTAAAAAAATGGGTAAAACAATAATGATAGTAGAAGATGAACAATCTTTTCAGGACCTTTATGCAATGATGTTAGAAGACACGGATTATGAGATTGTTCGTGCGTATGATGGAGATGAGGCTTTATCAAAATTGGAGGAAGGGAAGCCCGATTTGATTATTCTCGATATACTATTAGATCTGGTAACAGGTGATACATTCTTCTTATACATAAAGGGCATGCCTGAATACGCCAATATTCCAGTCATTGTAGCCAGTAGCTTTTCCCCGAAAGCTTATAAAAACTTAAAGGAGATGGACCCAGACCTTGTATTTCTTGAGAAACCTTTTACAAAAGAAAAGTTAATTGAAGAAATCAAGGCCAAGATCAAGTAAGAAAAGCTGTATAATATATTGTTAATATTCTTCCGTTTTTGATTTTATCGTATTACGCCTTGTTAGAAAGTCTTATGAGATAACTGATAAGTTTAAAGCAGAGTCCTGATAGCCTTTCGTAACGGGAGCAAACGGAGCTTTCTACAGTTACTGCGTCACTAACGTGAAGATCCCCTCCTTTAATAACTCGGCAGCGCACGCCACCCTGGCCGTTCATTGCATCCTTTGCCCCGTTACCAATCATTACTTCCATATTATTACATGGTTTACATCTCTCTTCTATCAGGACAAGGACAGATCCAAGACGTAATTTATACCCAATCGATTCCTCCAGTAAAATACCCCTGACCACAATCTGCCGCCTACTCGCCCCAGCAGGTATTTCATAACCAAGTTCACGGGATACCATGTCCATAACTTCGGATTCAATTAAGGTAATCTGTCCAGTCTGGTATTTCCCTGAACGATAGTCTCCTTCAATACCGAAATTAGTGCGTATCGTGACGTGGTCACAAGATTCTGCAGGAGTCTTTTTTTCTCGTACAATATGAATTGAAACAACTCCAGCCATTTTTCTCCTTACTTTTAATTAATCCTATCAAAATCCAACCTGTGAAGCAACCGATAACATAATGAGGGAAATCCCACCATGTAAATGTAGTTCCGATTAAGGCACTGCCTATAAATGTGGAACGAATAGTTTCCAGAAACGGAGGATGCCACAACTGAAGAAATTCAAGAAAACAGGTAATTACCAATACAAAACTTGCTATCAAAAAAGCAGAAGTATAAGGTAACAATAAGATCACTACTAGACACCAGAATATCTCGTAAAAGATACCGCCGGCATAGTCATTAAACCACCATGCCCCGGGTCCGATGTAAAATTTACTAGCAAAGCCAAGAGGAGTTATTATTAAGAGTGATATGAGGGTGGGTAATCGTAAGGTTTTAGACACTTTATTTTTTTCTCAACATCTTTTTCAGTTCCTCAGTCAGGAGAGGAACTATTGTAAAAAGGTCGCCAACTATCCCGTAGTCCGCAATTTTGAATATAGGGGCATCAGGGTCCTTGTTGATGGCAACGATACATTTTGATGTTGACATGCCAGCCTGATGTTGAATGGCTCCAGATATACCACATGCAATGTAAAGCTCAGGAGTCACAATCTTACCAGTTAAACCGACGTGGTGTTCATGTCCTACCCAACCTGCATCAACAACTGGACGAGACACTCCTAATGCTCCGCCCAATATATTTGCAAGTTCTTCGAGCATCTTAAAATTTTCTGGGGCTTTCATACCTCTACCGCCGGAAACAATAATCCTGGCTTCAGTCAGGTTCACAACGGTTTTTGGTGGAGGTATAATCTCTTTAATTTGCACCCTCAGATTTTCAGGAAGGATTTCAGTATCTATCTTTTCCAGGATAGCAGTTTTTGAACTATTCTCTATTGAAGGTTTGAATATATTCTGTCTTAATGTAGCTATTTGATATTTTGGTGTGTTACTTGTTACAGTTGCTCTCGTCTTTCCTCCGTATATTGGCCTTACGGCTGTGAGTAGTGTATCATTAATGTCCAGGGAGATACACTCACTGATTAAGTTTGTTTTTAACCTTGCAGCCAGTCGGGGAGCAACGTCTTTACCAATGGACGTAGCACCCAGAAGTACTATTGAAGGTTCTATCTTCGATACTACATCAGTTAAAGTATTGATGTATGCTTCACTATTATAATTTTCAAGGATTTTACTATCGGCTACTAATACCTTATCGGGACTATGAAATCTTAATATGTCTGCTAAAGAACTTATATTAAAACCCAATATGGTAACGTTTAATTCAGTATTCAGTTTATCAGCTAATCGTCTTGCTTCGCCTATTACTTCAAACGTAATCCTTCTAAGTGTTCCTTCTCTTTGTTCGGCAATAGCCAGTACAGGTTTGTTCATGAGGTATCACGTTTTATGTCTGGAATCTTTTGTGGATTATATTACCCCTGCTTCCTCACGTAAAAGTCTTGTTAATTCCTTTACCACATCCTGTGGTTCCCCTTCTAAAATCTTCCCTGCCCTTCTTGCTGATGGTATCTCCATCTTTATCACTTGAAGTTTCGAACCAGCTTTACCAATTTCTTTTTTATTCAATCCCAGACTATCAGAATCGATTTCCTGGAAAGGTTTTTGCCTTGCCTTCATGATTCCTGGCAAGGAAGCATAACGAGGTTGATTCAGTCCATAATGACAGGTAAAGACAGCGGGTAGTTTACATTCTATTATCTCAATATTGTCTTCCGTTTTTCTATGTACTGTAGCCTTACAATATGTTTCATCAATTTCTATTTTATTTATTAATGAAACATGAGGTAAGTTTAGAAGTTCTGCTAATTGAATGGCAACGGCTCCATTATCATCGTCCATAGCCTGCCTTCCGCAGAGAATAATGTCGTAAGGTATTTTTTTTATTGCCTCATAAAGTATAAGAGCAGTTCCGTATGAATCAGATTCTTCAAATGATTCATCCTTCAAGTGTATAGCCTTGTCTACTCCCATTGCCAGACAACTTCTTAACGCTTCAGTTACCCTTGCTGGTCCCATACTGATGACTGTAATAGCTCCCTTATCCAATCTTTCTTTAATTCTAAGGGCTTCTTCCACGGCATTTTCGTCGTAAGGATTAACAATATACGAAATGTTTGATCTATCAATATCAAGACCAGATTGAGCTATTGTTATCTTGGTTTCTGTGTCGGGGACCTGCTTTATACAAACGATAATGTTCATGAATAGATTAGTTCATTCAGGGTATTAACACATGTTTTTTGCGATGCAAAACAGAATTTGTAGAAGAAAATACATTTTATGTTGTGGGTTATGTGATTCCTTCGTCTATTTATCTTTGAATTTAGGTTGTCGTTTTTCTAGAAATGCTGAAACCCCTTCTCTCCAATCTTCTGTTTCAAATATCTTGTTAAAAAGACTTGTTTCTAGTTCTAGACCTCTATCGAAACTTCCTGCATACTCATTTCGTGCCTCTGGCAGATTCGACGAGGCGAACATAATCGCTTTCAATGCGGAGGAAACAGCAATGAATCCTTTTTCAGCAATCTTCGTTGCAAGCCCTTTTGCTTCTTTAATTAGTTCGTCTGCGGGAGCTAAAAGATTAATCAATCCTATTTCCTTCATGTCTTTTGCCAATACCTTTTCACCAGTTAAAATCATTTCGATCGCCTTTCCTCTTCCTACTAATCTCGGGAGTAACTGTGTTCCACCGAATCCAGGTATGATTCCAAGGGCTATCTCTGGCAGGCCTAACTTGGCATTATCTGTGGCGATTCTAATATGACAGGCCATTGCCAATTCTAATCCACCACCGAGGCAGACGTTGTTAATAGCGGCAATTATAGGTTTTTGCAAATTTAACATCTTTTTAATAAGTCCCTGACCGAGGTGACTAAATTCCTTTGCTTCTTTAGCAGAATTAATCTTTGCAATCTCCTTTATATCCGCTCCTGCACAGAAGAATTTCCCTTTCCCTGTTATTATTATTACTTTGGTATCATCTCTTTCTATGAGTGAGTCAAGTGTATTACTCAATTCGTTTATTACTTGAGTGGAAAGTACATTTGCAGGTGGATTATCAATTTGTAGAATAGCAACCTTGTTTTCAATCTCACAAGTGATATGCTGTTTTTTCATCTTTTGTTTATTTTCTAACCTTCCAGTATAAAGGTTATATCTACTGTTACTCTGTATTCCGTTATCTTACCTTCAATAATCTTTGCCTTCTGGCTCACTATTTCTAAACCGGTTATACCCCTGAGAGTTTTGTTTGCCCTCTTAAGCCCTTCCTGTACTGCGTCTTGCCAACTGGTTGGCGATGAGGACGTTATCCTGGTTACCCTTGCTACTGCCATTAGAAATCACCCCCCTTCAAAAAACTTATGTTTTTATTTGTTTATATAAAATTGGATTTATGATGACTTATAGTTTTTAACGAATTCTATAATTTCTTCAAGAGGTGTTCCTGATCCGAAGAGTTTTTTTACTCCCATTTTTTTTAGTTTTTTTATGTCTTCATCCGGTATGATTCCACCCCCAAAGACTCCGATATCCCTGGCACCCTTTTCCTTAAGGAGCTTTACTGCTCTGGGAAATACTGCCATGTGTGCTCCAGAAAGGATACTAAAACCAATAAGGTCTACGTTTTCTTCAATTGCCCTTTCGATTACAGATTCGGGCGTTTGATGAAGTCCCGTGTAGATTATGTTTATACCGGCTTCAGACAAGGCCTTTGCCACGATCTTTATTCCGCGATCATGGCCGTCTAGTCCTGCCTTTGCAAGCAATACACGAACCTTTGTTTTTGTCTTCGGCTTCCTTTTGATTTTAATTTTTGGCATTAAATCTATGGTAAACAACCATATCACTTTGTAGCACTACGAAGCATGAAAACTATAGTCGTTTAGATCTTGGATTCCCTGCGAGAGCAGGGTATTTCCTTCCTATCGGAAGGCGTCCTCGTCCGCCCTGGCGGGACTCCAATGTTTATTTTCAAATTAAAAGACGAAAAAAGTATAATCCAAGGTGAAAACGATGCAAGCTGGCAACCGTAGTTGCTTTGCTCGCAATTATAGTATTAAAATATTATAGGTTCTTTGTATACTCCAAATACCTTACGCCATACATCCATAATCTCCCCAAGTGTTGCATAGCTTTTCACGCACTCCATTACGTAGGGCATCAAGTTTTTATCAGTTTTTGAAGATTCTTCTAACGCCTTTAAACTGCTCTTAACTTTCTTGTTGTTCCTTTTTCCTTTTATGGCCTTTAGATTCTTTATCTGTTCTCTTTCAAGTGATGGATCTATCTCAAGTATATTAATTGTAGTAGCCTTCTCCTCTGGATTGACGTATTCATTTACTCCTACTGTAATTCTTTCTTTCCGTTCTACAGATTCTTGATACGCCTTGGCAGATTTAGTAATTTCTTTTTGGAAGTAACCATCTTCAAGACACTTAAATACTCCACCATGTCTTTTTATTTCTTTAAAATACGCATTAGCTTCGTCTTCTAGTTTGTTGGTCAAGGTTTCAACAAAATATGATCCACCAAGTGGATCGACAGTATTGATAACGCCTGTTTCGTGAGCAATGATTTGTTGTGTTCTAAGGGCAATAAGTACTGCTTTTTCTGAAGGCAGGGCTAGTGTTTCATCCATTGAGTTTGTGTGGAGTGATTGTGCTCCTCCTAACACCCCCTGCAGTGCTTGAAGTGTTGTCCTGATTATGTTGTTTTCTGGCTGCTGAGCAGTTAGCGTACAACCTGCTGTCTGTACATGGAAGCGTAATAAGAGTGATTCCTTTTTCTTTGCACCGTATTTTTCCTTCATCGTCTTTGCCCAGATTCTACGGGCAGCCCGAAATTTTGCTATCTCTTCGAAGAAGTCTGAATGGGAATTAAAAAAGAACGAAAGCCTTGGAGCAAAAGAGTCTACGTCCAGTCCTGCATTTATGGCAGCTTCTACGTAAGTAAAACCGTCTGCCAGGGTAAAGGCCAGTTCCTGAATTGCAGTGGCACCTGCCTCTCTGATGTGATAACCGCTTATCGAGATAGTATTCCATCTTGGAACATTTTCTATACAGTAAGCAATTATGTTTGTGATTATTCTTACCGATTCTTTTGGTGGTAAAATGTATGTCTTTTGTGCTATATATTCTTTTAAGGTATCATTTTGTATTGTCCCCCCAAGTTTATCAAAAGGGATGCCCCTCTTTTCTGCTACTGCCAGATACATAGCGAAGATTATGGCTGCTGGTGAGTTGATTGTCATAGATGTAGTTATTTTGTCGAGTGGAATATTGCCAAACAGTATTTCCATGTCTGTCAGCGTATCAATAGCCACACCACATCTGCCTACTTCACCCTTTGAACGTGGATGGTCAGAATCATAGCCCATAATTGTAGGTACATCAAATGCCACCGAAAGACCTGTTTCACCTTGGTTGAGTAAATATTTAAACCTTTTATTTGTTTCCCTGGCCGTACCAAATCCGGCAAACATTCTCATTGTCCAGAGACGCCCTCGGTACATATTTTCATGTATTCCTCGGGTGTACGGGTATTTACCTGGTAAGCCTATATCTTCGAGATAGTTGCAGGAGGAGATGTCTAGTGGTGTATAGAGTGATTTAACTTTTGTACCTGAAATGGTGCGAAACTTGGTGGCTCTTTCATGAGCTTTCTTCATTTTTATCCCTACGGGCTTTCTCTTTTTTAATTTTTTGACTTTCAATTTCAGAATTTTAAAAAATTGTGCCTAATTCATATTACTATTATGGTTGTTAAGATTCTTTAATCAAATTTTGACATAAAAGAATTTTAAAGTCAAGGGGAACATATCACGGTAGTTCATTATAAAGAAGATTTAAAATGTTGACACACGCTTTACCTTTTGATAAGCTTTTTGAAATGGATATATGATCAAAAAATGCATGATGGCCATGGATAATTGGTGTTTTGTAATGATTTTTATTGTTGATTCATAGAAAAGGATTATTTAGAATTACAACAAATTGAATTTCGATTAAAGTTTTTCAATATAATATAAAAATGGGAAAAATTGTAATTAATGAAGATAGATGTAAAGGTTGTGAACTTTGTGTTACAGTATGTCCCTACGATCTTATAAAGATGTCCACAGAGGTAAATCGCTCAGGCTATCATATTGCACAATTTGTAAATGGCAAACAATGTACCACATGTAAATTTTGTGGTATGATATGTCCAGATTTTGCTATCGACGTCTACAAATAAAAGTTTTTTTCATAGCATTCAAGCAAGATAAGAATCAGCATATTCTTAGACCCCCTTAACCAATTCTTATAAAAATATCATGTCAGTTTTTGAATGTAAACCACGTTAGATAGGGTGTTCCTGCTAAAGTTCTTTTTTTGAAATATTCCTTCATTAAAAAAGTTGCAAACGTATAATTTCAATAGACTATAGAAATTCCAAGACATTTTTAGACATCGAAGTTAAGGAGGTAAAATATGGTAAAAATAACCTTTCTAGGACATTCAGCCGTACGTATCGAGGGAGTTAAGACTATTTATATTGACCCATTCTTAAGTGATAATCCAATCGCTGAAATTTCCCCGGATCAGATAAATACCGCTGATATTGTTATTGTTACTCATAATCATGCTGATCATATTGGTGATGCTTATGAAATTTGCAAGAAAACAAGTGCTATTTTAGTTGGAATCCATGAGATAGCAGTTGAGGCTGAGAACGCCGGTATTCAAGCTGAAGGAATGAATATAGGTGGGACAATAAATATAGAGGGTGTAATCATAAATATGGTGAATGCGAACCATTCAAGTTTAAATAGCCACCCCGCTGGAGTAGTCATAGAGACAGAAGGATTGAAGATTTACCATTCGGGGGATACAGGTCTTTTTGGTGATATGAACATAATCGGTGAATTCTTTGATATTGATCTTGCCTTTTTGCCAATAGGAGACCGATATACAATGGGGGTAAGATCAGCCGCCAAAGCGGTGCAATTTTTAAGACCTAAAAAGGTTATTCCAATGCATTATAATACATTTCCAATAATTCAAGCTGATCCGGGTGAGTTTAAAGAACTTGTGGGAAGCCTGGCTGAGGTGTTGATATTAAGTCCGGGAGAGAGTATGGAACTGTGAAACTGCAGGATCTGGCAACTAGTATACAAACAAACCCACCGCATTCCTTTATAAATACGATAAATCTTGAACATAAATTGAGCGATTTATGCCTGCCCGCCATCGGGCAGGGGCTCCACAATTAAAAAACTTGATAAGCATTGTTAGTATTGTTAGTATACAAAACGATTTTAGATCCAGATTGAACTTTTTCTTATAAATCTGGATTTTCGCTAACTTACTATGCTAATTTAAGATAGAGCAATTTGTTATTTTAGGTTATTAAAATGTTCCAATCTACAACCATATTATCAGTAAGGCATAAAGGAGATGTAGCTATAGGTGGTGATGGGCAGGTTACAATGAGTTCAGTTATAGTTAAGAAAGAAGCATGTAAGATACGAAAACTGTATCATGATAAGGTTATTGTGGGTTTTGCTGGGTCGGCTGCCGATGCCTTTGCTCTTTTAGAAAGGTTCGAGGCTAAGTTGGAGGAGTTTCAAGGTAATGTGCTAAAAAGCGCACTTGAACTTGCTAAAGACTGGCGTACGGATAAGGTCTTAAGGCGGTTAGAGTCACTTTTGACGGCAGTTGATAAGGACTATTCACTTCTTATTTCTGGCAATGGCGAGATAATTGAGCCTGATGACGGTATAATAGGTATAGGCTCAGGGGGGGCGTATGCTACTGCTGCTGCAAGGGCTCTTGTGAAACATTCAGATCTTAGTGCAAGACAAATAGTGGAAGAGGCCTTGAAGATAACTGCAGAGATATGTGTATATACGAACACAAATATACATGTGGAGGAAGTTAAGTGAAAGAATTGACACCCAGGAAGATAGTCACAGAATTGGATAAGTATATAGTAGGTCAAAAGGATGCTAAAAAGGCGGTTGCAATTGCAATTAGAAACCGATGGAGGAGATTGCAGCTTTCTAGCGAACTACGTGAAGAGATTATACCTAAAAATATTATAATGATAGGTCCAACTGGTGTAGGAAAAACTGAAATAGCACGAAGGATAGCAAACTTGGTCAAAGCACCCTTTTTGAAGGTTGAAGCTTCTAAATATACAGAAGTGGGTTATCATGGGCGTGATGTAGAGTCAATGATCAGGGATATTGTAGAAGTAGCAGTTAATATGGTTCGAACGGAACAGATGGAAAAGGTTAGTGTAAAAGCAGAGGTAAATGCAGATGAAAGATTGCTGGATTTGCTTTTGCCACTGCCCGAAAAAAAAGAAGTTACTGAAAGTGAGACTGGAATTGTTGAAGAACAAAAAACTACTCGTGAGAAGTTTAGAAACAAATTGAAGCAGGGAACACTCGAAGATCGTGTAGTGGAAATTAAGATTCAGGAAAAACCTGTGGTTATGCAAGGCATTATTGCTGGAATTGAGGAGATAGGTGTTGATTTTCAGAATGTTATTGAAAAAATGATACCAACACGGTCACAAGTAAAGAAAGTTCCAATAAGTGAAGCACGAAAGATTCTTAAGCAAGAAGAAGCTGAAAAGTTGGTTGACAAAGAAAAGGTTATTAAGGAGGCTTTGTATAGTGCAGAAAATATGGGAATAATATTTATAGACGAACTGGACAAAATAGCAAGTCGTGAGTCCGGACACGGTCCCGATATATCACGTGAAGGGGTACAAAGAGATATATTACCAATAGTAGAGGGCTCTACTGTTATTACCAGGTACGGTATGGTTAAGACGGATCGGATCCTTTTCATAGCTGCTGGTGCATTTCACGTCTCTAAACCCTCAGATTTAATACCTGAACTTCAGGGAAGATTTCCGATCAGAGTTGAACTAAAGGATTTGGGAAAAGAAGAATTTATCCGAATTCTGACAGAGCCTAAGAATGCACTTATAAAACAATATACTGCACTATTGGAGACCGAAGGAGTAAAACTTAGATTTGAAAAAGATGCAATTGATGAAATAACCGATATTGCTGTTAAGATAAACAGAAGGGGTCAGAGTATTGGCGCAAGAAGACTGCATACGGTTATGGAAAAATTATTAGAGGATGATTCTTTTGATGCCCCCGAATTGAACGGTAAGGACATAGTAGTCGATGCCAAATACGTACGGGAAAAGATGAAAGATATAGTAAAAGATGAAGATTTGACTAAATATATTCTATGATTTTAGAGTTATTTAATATCTTAACTCAGAAGTGAATACATATCGATAAGATATTTTATTGCAAGAAAGATTCTCAGGTTTCAAGAGACATTGTACCAGCGCAACAATTTGGTAATATTTTGAAGTTTTTTATGTTTTATTGAGTAACCGATAAGCTTCCTTTTCTTTCCTGATTTCGGATACAAATCATCTTTAAGTGCAGAGGCAATCATGGAGGATGCCAAAGTCACGCAAGTGGAAGCAAAAGACCAGTATGGTTTTTTAGCCTCACTCCATTCATTAATCTCATCCATTACTTTAGAAACAATCCTGGAGAACAATGTAAAAGCCATATGAAGACTATTACTTTTTACGCGCCAAGTATAAAACGTTATGAGACTACGGAATTGGCGCAGGAAAATCATTATAATTTCATACCTGTTAGCATTACGGGTACTCAGTGTGCATTAGACTGTGACCATTGTAAGGGCCAACTCTTGAAGCACATGAAATCAGTATCCGACCCGGAATCCCTGTTCAAGGTTTGTACTGATCTTACAAGGAAGAATGCTAAAGGAGTCCTTATTTCGGGTGGTTGTGATTCTGCCGGAAAGGTTCCGCTTACAGATTTTTATGAACAAATTCACAGAGTAAAAAACGAGTTGGGATTGAAGGTTGTTGTTCATACCGGAATTGTGGATGATGAAATGGCTAAGGGTCTCAGTTACAGCGAGGTTGACAGTGCATTGTTTGACGTAATCGGGGATGATCATACTATTAAGGAGGTTTATCACTCAGGTGTTACCGTGGAAGATTATGAGAAATCACTATACTATCTTAATAAGTATTGTGTTCCTGTAGTACCGCATATCGTTATAGGTCTCAATTACGGCAGATTGATTGGAGAGTATAATGCCCTGGAAATAATTGCAAAGTACAAAATTAAATCTTTGGTTTTGGTAATTCTAACTCCTTTTATGAATACTCCAATGCAAGACGTCATCCCTCCATCTATTGATGATGTAGAAAAAGTCTTCTCGAGGGCTAGAGAAATTATAACTGAGAGTCCTGTTATACTGGGTTGTGCCAGACCTATGGGAGAATATAAAATAAAGGTGGACAGGTTGGCAGTGGATTATAGCTTTGATGGAATTGCTTTCCCCTCGGATGGGATTGTTTCATATGCCCGGAAAAAGGAACTTAAACCTCTTTTTACTGAAACATGTTGTGGCGTTATATAGAAAATGATTCTGTCCCTGCAAGCCTCGGTTTGGCAACAGACGAGTATTTAGCCGATACACATATACCTGACCATTCTAATTACGGTCATATCTTGAGACTTTATACGTATAGAGACCACTGCGTTGTTCTGGGTAGATTTCAAGATGCAGAATCAGAGGTTAATCTTCCGGAATGTAAAAGGTTGGGAGTTGAAGTCAATAGACGTATAACTGGTGGTGGGACGATTATTATGGGACGTAACCAGCTGGGAGTTGCCATAATTATTCCACCCGGGGGTGCGAATGGTTCGAGAAAAAACAATGTACATTTCTCAACAAGGAAAATTTTTGAAGATTATGCCAGGGGAATAATTGAGGCGTTATCATTACTGGGAATACAGTCTGAGTTCAGGCAAAAGAACGACATCCTTGTTAAAGGGAAAAAGATCGCAGGATTGGCTGCGTGTGTGCAAGAAAACGGCAATGCGTTATTTCATGCCAGTATATTGTTAGACATCGATACCAGGCTTATGGCCAGCGTGTTAAAAATACCTTTTGAGAAGATATCGGATAAAGAAATCACAGAAGTGGATGATAGGCTCACTACCGTGAATAGGGAAAGTAAAGAAAAGGTGACAATTGATAAGTTGAAAAGATTCTTAAAAACAGGATTTGAAAATGCATTTCAGATGAAGCTGCATAATATACTATTAACTGATTCTGAGATTTCTGGTATTAAGACCCTTGAAAGGAAGAGGTATTTGACAGATGAATGGATATATCAGAAGTCATTGATATCCAGCGAAACGACGGCAGTAAGGAAAAAGACTAAGGCCGGTATGATAAACGTCCACATGGCAGTTATGAATAATGTTATAAAAGATATTATCATTACGGGTGATTTTTTTTCTACCACTGAATTTGTATCTGCCCTTGAGCGAAGATTGAGATGGAAGGCGATTGATAGAGAAGTTATAGCAAAGGTTATCAAAGGTACATGGTCATTTTCTCCGGATTCAATTTTGGAACTGAATCCGGAAATACTGACCGACTGTATATTAGAAGGCGGAAATTCACCACGGAAAAAATTAAGGAATTGAGGAATTATTTGACAGGTTTCCTGGAGGTCTGAAGACCTCCGCTACGTGTGAATGATTATTTATAACAAAATAACATTTGATGGTGGCTATATTGGAACAAAATCATAATAAAACTATATCAAACCCCGAATACATTAAAACAAGCCTTGCCTCTGCAATTGGATTGAGATTTAGGTCCGGAAGGTTTTATCGTGATGCAAAACCCCTTTGCATCAACTTGCTCCTGAGCTATCCTGATAATTGCTACGCCAATTGTGCATATTGTGGACTCGCAAGGTCAAGGCCACAGAATAATGGAGAAAAATCTTTTATCAGAGTAGATTGGCCGGTCTTAAAGACGGAAGACGTTATTGAAAGGATAGAAAGGTATCAATCAAACATAAGGCGTGTTTGCGTATCTATGGTTACACATAAAAATGCGGTTAGTGATACTTTTAGTATTACTAAACAAATAGCGCAATGTTGTCACTCGCCAATTTCTGTCCTTATAACACCCAACCTCATGAACAAGGAAGATCTCGTGAGACTAAAAGAAATAGGGGCTGACACTATAGGCATAGGACTGGATGCAGCTTCCAAGAGGGTTTTTGAATTAACGAGAGGTAAAAAAGTAAATGGAGGCTTAGTGTGGGCAAAATATTGGGAAGTATTAGAAGATGCAGTTGACGTATTCGGTAGAGAGAAGATAAGTTGCCATATAATGGTTGGAATAGGTGAAACAGATAGTGAACTTGTTGAAATATTTTTCAAACTTCGGGAATGTGGCGCCCTGGCACATCTATTTTCATTCTACCCTGAACCTGATTCTACTATGTCTCTAAGGAATAGACCTTCTTTGAGGAGATTTCGAAGGATACAATTAGTTCGGTATCTGATAGAAAACGAAATAATAAAAGAGAAACATTTATTGTGTGACGGAAAAGGGAAAATCAGCAAAGTCTTAACAAATAATGATATAATAAATAGTATTATTGAAAGTGGTAAACCTTTTATAACAGGGGGGTGTGAAGGTAAAAATGGTGAGATTGGTTGTAATAGACCCTTTGGAAGCTACAGACCCGGCGAACCGTTTCGCGACTTCCCTTTTCAACCGGGATCAGACGATATTCTCAGGATTAGGAAAGAATCTAAATTAGATGAAATAATTTGTTTTGAATGTAATCTGGTATCTTAAATGATCAAAAAGCTGGGTATATTACTTACTACAAGTACTGAGAGTGAGAATACGCATACTGTCGTAAAGCTTACTGAGGCTGCAATTAATGAAGGTGTGGAGGTTGACATATTCCTCATGTGTGATGGAGTCTATCACTTAAATCATGAGGAACTTAAAGGATTAGCAGATAAAGGTGCACGTGTTGTGGTTTGTGCTCACAATGCAATTGAAAGAAAGGTTGATAAAAAGGATTTTGCCCTGTGGGGTAGTCAATATGATTTAGCTTGTATGGTCAAGGAATGCGACAGGTTCCTTGCATTTAATTAAGGAAGTCTAATTTGAATGAAGTTGTCGTCGTAATTCGTAAGTCACCTTTTAATACAACTCTCAACTCCGAGATGTTGAGAATGTGTGTGGGGTTGACACTGGATGAAAACAAGATTACGGTAGTATTTCTTGGTGACGGTGTATATTTAATGCTAGAAAATAAGCCTGAGCTAATAAATTCAGGAGTTATCCATAAACATATAGAAACTCTACAGCTTTTGAAGCATAAGCTTATTGTCGAGAAAGAAGTATTTGAAAAATTGGGGAAGGACAATATTAAATATGACGATGTGGAGATTATGAATCAGTCTCAAATAGCAAAGGTTATCTCCACTGCGGACGTGGTTATTACGTGTTAAAAATAATGAAATTACTATTTATTGTAAAAGAAAAGAAAGATTTTAATTTCTTATTAAGGATGTATGGAAAATCTCAAACAGGAATGGTCAATAAGATTACGATTCTTCTTATTCATGATGCTGTTTTAGTTGAATCGATTCCCAATAATGATTTTAGATTATTTGCCTGTAATGATGATGTAGAAGCAAGAGGTGTAAATACATTATTCAATACCTTAGATTATGTACAAATGTTAAAGCTTATAGCTGATTGTGATAAGGTTATATGCTGGTAATGTTCTATGTGGAATAGGCCAAAAACCTTGGTCTTAAACACTGGAATCAACAGCAGAATTTTAGCCTGCCACATTGGCACTCACTACAAAATTAGGAAATGGGCAACTGTCATAATGGCATTTTGCTTGCTTGAATTATTGATTATTTAAGGAAATAATATTTCCTAAGATATACATATACAATGAGTTAAGGCCATATGAGATATTACAGGTATATTGGTACATATTTTGCTCTTAATAAATCGAAATAAGAAAATAGCGTCTATAAATTAGATAAGGAGGAAACTATGGCAGCAAAGCAGTTATTGTTTAGAGAAGAAGCAAGATTGGCCATAAAAAGAGGAGTCTCAAAGCTAGCTAGCGCAGTTAAATGTACATTAGGACCAAGGGGCAGAAATGCAATTCTTGATAAGGGATGGGGTGGTCCCACAATAACAAAGGATGGGGTAACGGTTGCAGAAGAGATAGAACTGAGAGACCCATATGAGAATTTGGGTGCAAAACTGGTAAAGGAAGTGGCATCAAAGACAAGTGATGTTGCAGGGGACGGTACTACTACTGCAACGATATTGGCTGAGGCTTTTTTCAATAATGGTTTAAAATGTGTTTCAGCAGGTGCGGATCCAATGGCACTTAATCGTGGGATGAAGGTAGCAGTTGACAAAGTGGTTGAAAAACTTGGGGACATGAGTAAGAAAGTAAAAGACCAGACAGAAATTGCTAATATCGCTGCTATTGCAGGCAATAATGATAGCGAAATAGGTAATATGATTGCTAATGCAATGGAAAAAGTAGGTAAAGATGGTGTTATTACTGTTGAGGAAGGAAAAGCTCTTGGTACGGATGTAGAGATAGTTGAAGGTATGCAATTTGATCGTGGATATCTATCACCTCATTTTGTAACTGACAAAGATAATATGAAGGTAGAACTGAAAGATGCTTATGTACTGATACATGAGGAAAAGATTTCTACTATTAAGGGAATTGTACCTTTGCTTGAAAAAATTGCAAAGGCTAAAAGGCCTCTTTTTATAATAGCAGAAGATATTGAAAGTGAAGCATTAGCTACCCTGGTCGTTAACAACCTTCGAGGCACTGTAACATGTGCTGCTGTTAAGGCACCAGGGTACGGAGATCGCAGAAAAGCAATGATGGACGATATTGCTATGCTTACAGGTGGTAAGGCTGTATTTAAAGATTTAGGAATACAGTTGGAAACTGTTGAGTTGAATGAACTCGGAACTGCAAGGAAAATTAATATAGATTCCGAAAATACAACTATTATTCAGGGTGGTGGTACCTCAAAAGCGATTAAGGGACGTATAGATCAGATAAAAGGGGAAATAGAGGGAACGACCTCTGACTACGACCGTGAAAAATTACAAGAACGGCTGGCGAAATTGGCAGGCGGTGTAGCACAAATAAACGTCGGTGCATCAACGGAGACTGAAATGAAGGAAAAGAAGGCACGTGTAGAGGACGCGTTACATGCTACTCGTGCAGCAATAGAAGAAGGTGTTTTACCGGGTGGTGGCATTGCATTGTTAAGAGCTTTGGAGGTATTAAATAATCTTAAATTGAAAGACGACGAAAATATTGGTGTTGACATAATAAAGAATTCTCTTAGCGAACCTGCAAAACAGATAGCCAGAAATGCAGGATTAGAAGGTGCGATCGTAGTAAAAAAGATTTTAGCATCTAAAGATAAGGCTTTTGGTTACGATGCTGAGAGAGAAGTGTACTGTAATCTTCTTGAATCAGGTGTGATAGATCCTACAAAAGTTACAAGGTGTGCATTACAAAACGCATTGAGTATCGCAGGAATACTTCTTACAAGTGATTGTCTTATTACCGAAATTCCTGGCAAGGAAGAAGGAATGATGCCACCGGGTGGTGGTATGCCTCCAGGAGGAATGGGAGGTATGGGAGGTATGGGTGGTATGGGAGGTATGGGAGGTATGGGTGGCATGTAAAACCCCATAAATTATAAATGAATATTTATTATGATTATTAGAACAAAAAGGAGGATTAGTTATGGCAATTAGACCTTTAGATGATAGGGTTGTTGTTGAACCCCTGGAGGCAGAAGAAAAAACAGAAGGTGGAATTGTTTTACCTGACACTGCAAAAGAAAAACCTACAAAAGGAAAGGTAATTTCTGTAGGTGAAGGAAAACTTTTGGATAATGGCAGCAGAGCCAAAATTTTAGTAAAAAAGGGCGATCAAGTATTGTACGGCAAATATGCAGGATCAGAAATAACGGTTGGTGGAAAAGAATATCTTATTTTAAGAGAAAGTGATATATTGGCTAAAATTGAATAATTAAGTTCAGGAGGTTTTATTATGGCAGCAAAACAGCTTTTGTTTGATGAAGAGGCAAGGCGTAGCATGAGAAGTGGGATAAAGAAATTAGCAGATGCTGTAAGGGTAACTATGGGTCCTACTGGCAGGAATCTGATCCTGGAAAAGAGTTTTGGTTCACCTACCGTTACAAAGGATGGTGTGACTGTAGCAAAAGAAGTAGAGTTAGGAGAACCCTTCGAAAATATGGGTGCAAAGATGGTTTGCGAAGTGGCTACTAAGACCAGTGATGTAGCTGGAGATGGTACAACGACCGCAACGATTCTGGCTGAAGCAATTTTTAATGAGGGTATAAAGAACGTTACCGCAGGTGCAAATCCCATGGCGTTAAAAAGGGGTATAGATAAGGCCGTAAAGGCAGTGGTTGAAGAAATGGAACGTTTAAGCAAAGAAGTCAAGGATAGATCACAGATTGCCCAGGTCGGCACGATTTCAGCTAATAATGATTCTTCAATAGGAAATCTACTGGCAGATGCCATGGATAAAGTGGGTAAGGATGGCGTTATTACGGTTGAAGAAGCTAAAAGTATTCAAACAACCTTAGATGTTGTTGAAGGAATGCAGTTTGACAAGGGATTTATCTCACCTTATTTTATAACAAACGCCCAAACCATGGAAGTTGTCTTTGAAGACCCTTATATACTGATTCATGAAAAGAAAATTTCTAGTATGAAGGATATTCTTCCCCTTTTAGAGAAGATAGCAAGCATTGGTAAACCCCTTTTAATCATCTCTGAGGAGATTGAGGGTGAGGCATTGGCTACGTTGGTCGTCAATAAATTACGAGGAGTTTTAAACTGTGCGGCTGTTAAGGCACCTGGTTTTGGTGACAGAAGAAAGGCCATGCTTGAAGACATCGCTATACTCACAGAAGGGCGCATGGTTTCAGAAGACATCGGGGTAAAATTAGAAACATTGGGACTTGAAGACCTTGGTCGAGCAAAACGAGTTACGATCGATAAAGATAATACTACAATAATTGAAGGAGCAGGAAAAAAGGCAGACATAAAGGGTAGAATTTCTCAAATCCGAAATCAAATTGAACAGAGTACATCTGATTATGATAAGGAGAAATTTCAGGAGAGACTTGCAAAACTTACAGGTGGTATTGCAGTCATAAACGTAGGTGGTGCTACTGAAGCTGAGGTGAACGAAAGGAAGGCACTGGTTGAGGATGCCCTTCACGCTACAAGAGCAGCAGTAGAAGAAGGGATTATTCCAGGAGGCGGAGTTGCATTTATCAGGGTAATTCCAAAGATTGGAGAGATACGTAAGAAACTAAGGGGTGATGAAAAAGTAGGTGCTGATATAATAGTAAAAGCCATTGAAGCTCCCTTAAGGCAGATTGCGTCTAACGCAGGTGAAGATGGGTCTGTAGTTGTAGAAGAGGTAAAAGAAAAAGGCACTAATATAGGTTTTGATGCCAACACGTGTGAGTATGTAGATATGTTAGAAAAAGGGATAATTGATCCCACGAAAGTTGCACGTAGTGCTTTACAAAATGCAGCTAGCATAGCAGGATTAATGTTGACGACCGAAGTTATGGTTACAGAGTTAAAGGAAGGCGAGGATGAGGAAGAAGGCCCTGTTGCGGGAAGCGTATACTAATTAACGTCTGGGATTTAAATAATATGTTTTGAAAAAGGCCACATATAAAATGTGGCCTTTTTATTTTGGTACGGTAAAAAACACGATCTTGTTAGTAACAAAACATGCTTGACATTTTGCATATTGCCTGTGTATATTATTAGAAAGAATATTTCATAGTTTTAAGTTCTTGTATATTTTAGGGTTATATAGTTCTGGAAGTGATTTAGATTAATGTTGAATATATAATAAATTTTAAACGTCATGCTTAGCTTGAGTATAAATATATGCGCAAAGAAGATTATTATAATGTTCTTGGAGTTAAAAAAAATGCTGGTCAAGAGGATATAAAACGTGCTTACAGAAAAATGGCTATAAAATATCATCCGGATAAAAATCCTGGCGACAAAAAAGCAGAAGATATGTTTAAAGGAGCAGCCGAGGCATATGAGGTTCTTAGTGATCAGGAAAAAAGAAGAAGGTACGATCACTTTGGTCACGAAGGATTAAGGGGAGTAGAAACCAGAGGGTTTGGTAATTATGATGATATATTCGATGCATTCGGTGACATCTTTGGTGGGGGTAGCATATTTGAAGAATTTTTTGGTGGTATAACCCGGGCAAGAGCGGGCCGTCGTGGTGCAAGTCTAAGATGTGATATTGTCTTGGATTTTAGTGAGGTTGCTACTCGTGTAGAGAAAGTAATAGAAATTACCAAGAAAAATCTTTGTGAAGAGTGCGGGGGTACAGGAGCAAGAAAAGGAACATCACCAGTAACCTGCCCATATTGCAGGGGTAAAGGGGAGGTGCATCAAAAGCAGGGTTTTTTTACGTTAAGGACTACATGCCCAAGATGTCAGGGTAAGGGGAAAATTATAGAAACTCCCTGCCATAGATGTAGGGGGAATGGCGTGTATCCAAAAAAATCTGAAATTAAGGTTCAGATACCTGCTGGCATTGAAGATGGAACCAGGCTGCGTGTAGTAGGACAGGGTGAACCTGGGGAAAACGGTGCACCTTCAGGAGATTTATATTGTGATATACTTATAAGACCACATCCTATTTTTAAAAGACAGGATTATGACGTAATTTGTGATTTTCCTATTACGTTTTCTCAGGCAGCATTGGGGAGTGAAATTGATGTACCTACAATTTCAGGGAAGTTTGTAAAGGTTAAGGTTCCTTGTGGAATACAAAATGGAGATATCCTTCCAGTTAAGGGAGAGGGATTTCCGCATGTTCGTGGCTATGGGAAGGGAAATTTGTTAGTGCATATTATAGTTGAGATTCCCGCTAAATTAACGCCTAGACAGGAACAATTATTAAGAGAGTTTGCAGAACTGGAACATAAAAATGTAACACCTAAACGAAAAAGTTTTTTTCGAAAGGTAAAGGAACTTTTGTGAGTAATTCATTTCATTGAAGTAACGGGGGGAATTTGCTGATATGTCTGAAGTAAAAAATGACCAGAAAACAAAAGACACTAATGATGAACCCGTAAAAGAGGAAAAAAAGCAGGAACCGAAGGTGCAGGATGAGTCAGAAGGTAAAGGGGAAGCGGGAATAAAAGACGCGGAATCTGGCATTGATGAAGAAGTAGTTTTAAAAAAAAGTGAGGTTGATGAGTTAAGAAAAAAAGCAGAAGAGAGTGACTCCTTCCTGGATAAATTATTAAGAACCAGAGCGGAGTTATTGAATTACCAGAAGAGAATGCGTAAGGAACACGAGTCAACTGCTCAATATGCGATTCAAGACCTTATACTTGACCTCTTACCGGAATTTGACAATTTTGAAAGAGCTGCAAAATTGGCCGAGAACTCAAAAGATATCAATAAATTTGTAGAGGGTGTAAAGTTAATAGAAGACCAATTGTTTAAAGTTTTAGAAAAACATGGGGTAAAAGCTATCGAGACGGTAGGAAAGCCATTTGATCCTAACCTTCATGAAGCTGTAGCTTGGGAGGAGGATAATGAACATTCCCATCATACAGTTATTGAGGAATTACAACGGGGTTTTCTTTTGAAAGAGCGTGTTGTCAGGCCTTCAAAAGTAAAAGTTTCCAAGAGAACCATTAATGAAAAGGAATCAGACGTAACTAAAGATGACAGCTCTGCGTCTGAATAAATTTTGTTGGAAGGAAGAGAAGAAATATGCCGACTTACGATTATAAATGTAATGCATGCGATTATAAATTCGAGTTGTTTCAACCAATATCTGCCAGACGTATTAGAAGATGTCCGGAATGTGGAAAACCAAAAGTGAAGCGACTTATTGGTGCGGGTAGTACGATTATTTTTAAAGGATCCGGTTTTTATCAGACCGATTACCGAAGCGAAGAATATAAGTCGCGCTTAGAAGCAGAAAAGTCACCTGCCACTTCAGATAGCAAAAATAAGAAAACAGAAAAGAAGAAAAATGCCAAAGATTAAGTGCCGGAATTGTAAAAAAGAACTTATCTATGATTGTATAAGCGATATTCCTACATTTCCTTTTTGCTGTGAACGTTGCAAACTAATAGACTTGGGCTCATGGCTTGACGAGGAACGACGCATTGAAGAACCGATTACGGATGATAAGGCGGAATGATATAAAAATAAACAAGTCGCACAGCTTTTACTTGACAAATTGGATGAGTTGTTATAATTAAAGCGCTTATTTCCATTTCTGACTTAAAAATTACAAGGAAGGAGTAAAAAATGCAGGGAATTACACAGGACGTTCGTGATATACTGCGCGGATTTAAGATGACGGTTGATTTCAACAAGTTAATTTTTGCCTTTGTTGGAATTGTTTTTAGTATAATCTGGCTTTTAGTAGTTCTTGCCTTTCTCTCTGCTTTGGGATTAATTGACACTAGTCCGTTTGTAATAATCAATCATGTTTTGATTTCACCTCGTCTTGGTTTGTCCTATTTATTTAGTGCATTTTTATCTGTAATGGTAACTGTTGATTGGGCTGAGTATCTTGGTCTTGTTGTCTTGGTTGTGGGATTATTAGCAATCTGGTCTATTATTGGTGGTGCAATTACTCGCTTAGCGGCTTTAGAATTTGCAAGGGATGAAAAAATAGGTTTTAAAGAGGCACTTTCTTTTGCATCAAAAAAGTTTTGGTCATACTTCTGGTCACCGCTTACCCCCGCCTTAGGCGTATTATTCTTTGTTGCGTGTAATATTATCGGAGGACTTTTTGGTCAAATAAAATATATAGGTGAAATTGCCGTGGCAATCGGATTTCCTTTGGCTATTCTTTCAGGCTTCTTAATTATCTTTATAGGAATCATTGGTGTAATAGGGTTTTTTCTCATGTTTCCTACAATAAGTGCAGAGGGTTCAGATGCATTTGATGCAATGAGCAGGGCATATAGTTATGTAATTTCAAAACCTAAGCATTTTATATCATTATTCCTTGGCATAATAATTTGTGGAACTATTTTTGCTATTTTCGTAAGCCTTGCTGCCTGCCTTATTATGCAGACTTCTTTTTATACTGTTGGATTTGGTATGGGAGAAAAATTTGAATCTATAAAAGCGGTTGTGGTAGGAGGTGCTTATGGCAAGGCTCAGATGGCATCACTTGGCCTTTTGTCAATGAAATTTACCGCTTTGATGCTTATGATATATATAGTGTTAATTAAGGTAGCTGTTGGAAGTCTGGTAGTTGCATTTGCAGGTTCGGCCAGTACTATTGCGTATTTCCTCTTGAGAAAGGACGTTGATGGTACAGATATAAATGATGTATATATAGAGGAGAAAGAAGGGGAAGAGGAAAAAAGAGAGGAAGAAAAAGAAGAGACTAAGGTTGAGACAGAAAAAGTAGAAACAAAAGCTACAGAAGGGAAGCAAACGGCACCAGAGGAGAAACCAAAGGAGAAACCAAAGGAAAAACCTCCTGAAGAACCAGGTGAGTCCTCACCTGAGAAACAGACTTAAAAGGATAAAATGACTTGTCATTTAAAATAATTTTGACACCTTAACCATAGATTTTCACATAAGGCAATAAGCTATTTACCCAATTAATTATGGATATATCATGGTTTAATATCTGAGCCTTAATAATGTTCCTTCCCATCGTAGCCATTATAGGGAGACCAAATGTTGGTAAATCTTCCCTCCTGAACTGCTTAGCCAGGAAACGTATTTCAATTGTTGATCCCACGAGTGGTGTTACCAGAGACAGAATATCCATAGAAATTGAACATGAAGGAAGACTATTTGAGCTGATTGATACAGGCGGTTTAGGCTTAAAAGATGATGTGGAACTCGCTCATGAGATAGAGGTTCAAATAGAGATAGCACTCCAAAAAGCAAATCTAATTATCTTCGTTGTTGATGTTCGCAAAGGAATCACCCCGTTAGATGTAGAAGTAACAGAAAGGCTCCGAAAAATTAAAAAACCACTCCTTCTTGTTGTCAACAAGTGTGACACACCAAAATTTGAGCTTCAGGCGGGTGAATTTTACAAGCTGGGGTTGGGAGAGCCACTACCGATTTCCGCGTTGGAAAGACACGGTAGATCAAATCTTTTGGATAAGATTGTTGCTACCCTTCCTGAAATAAGTGAAAAGCAAAAAACACTCAAGCCATTAATGAAGATTGCAATTGTTGGGAAAAGGAATGCCGGAAAGTCTACGCTTATAAATACGCTTGCTAATGAGGAAAGGGTTATTGTTAGTGAAATAGCTGGTACTACCAGGGATTCTGTTGATGTAAGATTTGAAATAGAGGGTAAGCCGTTTGTTGCAATTGATACAGCAGGGATAAGGAAGAAGAAGCAAATCCAAGGTTCTATAGAATTTTATGGCATGTCAAGGGTAGAAAGGTCTATCCGTCGGGCCGATGTTGTACTTTTATTGATAGATGCGCCCAGAAAGATTTCTCAGGTTGACAAAAAAATTGGTGATTTTATTAAAACTCAATTTAAACCCTGTATATTGGTTATCAATAAATGGGACCTTGCAGAAGGTGCTGAAGTTGACCAGTTTACGGACTATATTCAATCTCGATTGCCCGGACTGTACTTTGCTCCTTTATCATTCATAAGTGCATTAAATGGTGAAAATGTAATTGAGACCGTTGAACTGGCTCAGGAAATTTTTCAACAGGCGCATACGCGTGTATCGACATCTGAACTTAACAAAGTTCTTGAACATGCCTTTGCTCTACATCATCCGAGAAAAAGAAAAAATAAAATTGCTAAAATGTATTATGCTACGCAGGTATCTGTCTGTCCACCAACATTCGTACTGTTTGTCAATCACAAATCTCTTTTCACTTCTGATTATGAAAGGTATTTATCTAATCAATTGCGAAAGGATCTACCCTTTCATGAGATACCATTAAGGTTTTACTTCAGACCTAAAAAAAGAGGGCAACTAATTGAGCATAAATAGCCCCTTTTGTCTTTACTGTAGCGGAAGGCTTTAGCCTTCCATTATGCGGTAAGCCGTAGCCCCGAATGAAATGAGGGGGAAGCGAAGCAATCCAGTCTTTTGCCCTTGTGATATTGCTTCATCCGCCCCCACAGCTTGCTAGCGCAAGCTAGCAGTGGGGGCTGACTCCCAATAATTTCTATATCCTTTTCCTCCGTCTTTTTCTAAAGGGAAAATAGAGGGATTTAAAATGGGGAACTAAGTTTTTTATTCATAATTACGGTAACGTACCTGTCTGAATGACATAGTGCGAAGGGTTCAGGGTGATCCACCTTGGCAGTAGTGCAGGCCCGCACGGTCATTCTGAGCGACTAACGGGAGTGAAGAATCTCCTACTTCAAAAAAAACAGTGTTTATCTGTGGAAATCTTCATACTAACAAATTAAACATGAATAATGATATGTTAAAAGATAAGTTTGTTGGTTGCATGTTGGGTACCCATGTCGGTGATGCATTAGGAATGCCTGTAGAAGGGTATGATTATAAGACCATAGAAGCCAATTTTGGCGAATTAAGGCAAATGCTTGATGCAAGGTTGGGGGTGGGAACTTACACTGATGATACCGAAATGATGATAGGAATTGCTGAGTCAATTATAGAATGTGAAGGATTCGATGGTGCGGACATGGCAGATAGATTTATTAATCTATACAATCCGGAAAGGGGTTATGGTCAGGGCACCGTAAATGCCCTTTCTCTGATAAAAAATGGTGTTGAATGGAACCTTGCTGGTGAGAGAGTATTTGGTGGAGGTTCCTACGGTAACGGTTCTTCTATGCGAATTGCCCCGATTGGTGCATTTTACTATGATGACCCTAATAAACTCCGTGAGGTAGCTTATGATTCAAGTAGTATTACGCATGCTCATACATTTGGTAAAGAGGGTGCAGCGTTGCAGGCGTCTGCTATTGCAAAGGCCATAAACTTGGACCCCTCGGAAGAACTGGATAAACAATCGTTTGTTTCGGATTTGATTATGTTTGTTTCAGACGAAGGAAAGATTTATAAGGCGAAGATGCAACATATAAAAGAGCTTTTAGGATGTATGCCCGATAAGGCCGAAGTAGTAAACAAATTAGGACATGATAGTAGTGCTCCCAATTCCGTACCAACGGCCATATATTCTTTTGTTTCTCATAGTCATGATTTTGAAGATTCAGTTGCTTACGCTGTTTCCCTTGGGGGTGATACCGATACAATTGGCGCTATGACAGGCGCAATAAGCGGTGCCTATCACGGGAAAAGAGGCATCCCTGAGAGATGGTTAGATGTACTGGAAAATGGTGAAAGAGGTAGAGATTATATTGAAAGCCTGGCTGAAAAACTATGGGAAATAAAGATCAATATAAAGAACAAATCCCCCCTTTAAAATCAGATCCGCACATTATTTCAAAAATGCCTTCTGTTTCCAAAAGACATAACTACTCCCCAGTAGAGCGATAGCGATACTAAGATCCAATATGCCCACGCCGATTAAGAAGACGTAATTATTGTGTGCCAGCCTGGATAAGGTTGCGCCGGCCAGGATCATAACGATTAAGGCCACAAAGAACCACGGCCTGAAAAATTGCCAGATTTTAGGCTGATCCAGAACACCTATTCTGGTCAGATTCCTTTGGCAACTTTTGCTGAAAAGGAACATTGCCTTTATGCCGCCAATGAATGGTCCGGCAACGGCGGCAAGCCAGAGCCATTCCTGTTCTGGTTTCAGTGAATGTGCTTCGACCAGCAGACTGCCTCCCTTTAGCAGCAGCACAATACCCCCGACATACCAGACGAAAGCGGCTAGGATATTGAGTGTGCGGGTGGAAACGGTTAACATTGAATATGAATATGGGGTCACAGCTTTGGCATTTTATATTGAAAGTATTAAAAAGAAAAGAAAATTTAAGTTCTTAAAGTTTTTGCTTTTATGTGATGAGGTTTGTTAGAATAATATGCCATGAATAATTCAAAGATACTACTTAATATCTACGACCGTTTATTTAAATCATTTGGCAAGCAACACTGGTGGCCGGGTGACACTGACTTTGAAATAGTAATCGGCGCTATCCTTACCCAAAACACAAACTGGGGTAACGTGGAGAAGGCTATTAAGAACTTAAAAGAAGCGAAGGTGTTTACCCCCAGAAAGTTATATGAAATTGACATAAATAGGCTTGCAGAACTTATCAGGCCTTCAGGATATTTTAATGTCAAGGCCAGGAGACTCAAGCACTTTATAGAATGGCTTTTCCTGAAATATAATGGCAGTTTGCCAAAGATGTTTAAGCAGGATTATGTTACATTACGCGAAGGATTACTTTCCGTGAATGGTATAGGGAGAGAAACTGCAGATTCAATACTTCTTTATGCAGCAAGGAAGCCTACGTTTGTTATTGATGCATATACGAAAAGAGTCCTCGTAAGGCATGAGTTAATACCGGAAGATTATGAGTACGAAGAGATGAAGGCCTTCTTTGAGGAAAATCTGCCTGAGGACGTATCTCTTTATAATGAATACCATGCCCTTCTGGTAAGGGTTGGAAAATATTATTGCAAACCCAAGAAACAATGTGAAGAATGTCCGTTAAGGGATCTGCTTAACAATGCCAGGTAAAAACAACATACTCTTAAAAAATGGCCATGTCGTAGATCCGCTGAATGATGTGGATTCAGTATCTGATGTATTAATACTGGACGGTAAGATATCAAAGGTGTCAAAAGATATAGTTCATGAAAATGAAGACATTGAAGTAATTGATGTGTCTGGGAAGGTAGTTGTACCGGGCTTAATCGATTGTCACGTGCATCTAAGAGAACCGGGATATGAAGCTAAAGAAACTATAGAAACAGGTTCAAGGGCAGCAGCAAGAGGGGGTTTTACCACAATTATGTGTGAACCTAATACAAACCCGCCAATAGATAATGTTGAGCAGGTTGAAACCCTCATGAAAAAGGTTAAGGAGAGAAGTCTGGTAAATATATATACGAAGGCGTGTATAACTAAAGGATCAAAAGGGGAAACCCTTACGAATATGGAGAGGCTTGCCAGCAATAGTAGCGTTGTAGCCTTTTCGGATGATGGAAATCCTGTACTAAAAAAGGATTTGATGGAAGAGGCTTTAAGGGTAGCCGCACAGAAACATAAGCCCCTGAGTCCTCATTGTGAAGATTCTGCCTCTTTGTCTGTAAGAGATATTTCCAAAGCGAAGCTGGGATTTTTACCGGGAGAGCTCTTTGAAAATGAGGCAAATTATATATTACGAGATATTGGTTCTGCCAGGTCAACAGGCTGCCATATTCATTTTTCTCACGTTAGCCTTAAGGAGTCCGTAGAACATATCCGTAAGGGGAAGAGCCAGGCTAATATAACCTGTGAGACCACTCCCCACCACTTGTTACTTGATAGGGATTATGTAGACAACGATGGTGAAAGACCAAATATGAATCCCCCGCTTCGCTCGAAAGACGATGTGGAGTCAATTAAGAAAGGATTAAGTGAGGGAGTTATTGATGCTATCGCATCAGACCATGCTCCGCATACTCTTGACGATAAGAAAGCAGGTTCCCCGGGCGTAATAGGTCTGGAAACGACATTGGGATTGGTAATTACAAAGCTTGTAAATCCCGGGATAATTTCCTTAAAAGATGCAATATTAAAAATGTCGACAAATCCTGCAAAAATATTTAGAGTATCGGGAGGAAGTTTGTTGCCTGGAACACCTGCGGATGTTACTATTATTGATATGAATAAGGAGTGGATAGTGGATGTTAATAACTTTGAGTCGAAATCCAGAAACAGCCCTTTTGATGGATGGAAATTGAAAGGTCAGGCTGTCATGACCATAGTAGCAGGCAGGATCGTTATGAGAGATGGTAATATAATTGCTTCTTCGTAATTTATGAATAATAGGATGTTAAAATGGACGTAATAGTTGATGGTTACAATGTGATTTTTAAGGTTCCTGAGTTGGGAGATAATACAAAGAAATGTGATATTGAAATCTTGCGTAATAGGTTCCTTTCAGTACTGGAGCAATATAAGGAAAAAAGAAAACATAAACTAATTGTCGTCTTTGACGGCCAGGGTTCTGGTGTTTCGTATAAAAGTAATATATCCGGAATAGATGTGGTTTTCCCCAGACCCGGCCTTGATGCGGATGAAGAAATAAAAAGGATGGTGAATAATAGCAAACGTCCCAGGGAAATAATGGTGGTTACTTCTGACAGGGATATAAAACGATTTGTGGAGAGATGTGGTAGTAAAGTTATGGAACCATTAGAATTCTATAGAGACGTTACAGAGAAAATTGTTCGCCAGACAGCAGACGGACAAGGACGCAAAAAGATAATGCGCGATGAAGGAGAACCTATGAGTAAATACACCGGGCCATCCAAGAGTGAGGCGCAACATTGGTTAAAGGTATTTTCGAATAAAACAGGAAAAGGTTCTGATGATTGAGACATTTGCCAAAGAATTCATGGAAAAGCTGAAACATGAAAAAGGCTTTTCAAGGCATACTTTAAGGGCATACCATAACGACATGACACAATTTGATTCCTTTTTGAAAGATGAGAAATGCAAGAATCTAAAACGTATTAATCACCTTTTGTTGAGAAAATTTCTGGCTATTTTAAGGTCCAGGAATTATTTAAGAACTACAATAGCCAGAAAATTGGCATCATTACGCTCGTTTTTCAAATTTCTAAATCAGGAAGGTGTACTTGAGATAAATCCCTTCGAGATATTACGAACCCCAAAGCAAACTAAAAAGCTTCCACATTTCTTGAGCATAAGTGAGGTAGATACATTATTAAAGACTCCTGACGAATCAGAGATATTTGGATTGAGGGATAGGGCTATCTTAGAGACGCTTTATAGTACAGGGATAAGGGTAAGTGAATTGGTAGGTTTAAATGAAGAAGATGTTGATTTCTATGGCGGAATGATAAAGGTACAGGGAAAAGGTAAAAAAGAAAGGCTGGCTCCTATCGGCAGTTATGCAATTAAGGCTATAAAAGAATATGTTAATTCCTCACAAGAACATAGACGAGCTGGAAAGAAGAAAAAGAGTTTGAATAGAAATGCACCCTTATTTTTAAATAAGTACGGTAGTCGCCTATCATCAAGAAGTGTTGCAAGGTTACTTGATAAGTATTTAAAAGGGACGGGTATAAATCTGCTTACGTCTCCACACACATTCAGACACAGCTTTGCAACACATATGCTGGATAAAGGTGCAGACCTCCGCTCGGTTCAGGAGTTACTTGGACATTCCAATCTTTCCACCACACAGATATATACACACGTAACTACAGAACGCTTAAAACAGGTTTACGACAAAACCCACCCGCGCGCATAAGTAATTTTTCAGACCAAATAGTATCATTCCTGGCCCCGCGTTGTCATTCTGAGCGGAGCGAAGAATCTCTTGTTTATACTCAGGGTAAACTCCGTGAAGAGTCTCATATTACACTGAATCAAAATACGTCACTGTAATTATGAATCAGAGCACTTAGGCGTGTAAGCCATGATACTCTCCTTTCTTTATTTAGGAGTAGTATCCGGCATATATATATTATTTACACTGGATAATTGATGAGGGGGAAAGTGGTGGGGGTATGTCTATTTGATTACCAGATTTACCAGCTTCTTTGGTACTACTATTGTCTTTATTATCTTCTTGCCATTTATAGATTCTTTTATCCTTTTATCTTCCATTACACGTAACTTCAAATCTTCTTCTCCTATGTCTGATGGTACAACTACTCTACTTCGTACCTTACCGTTTATTTGAATGACCATTTCTACCTGTTCGGCAACAATAACATCCTTATCATATGATGGCCATGGCACGGAGAATACACTTGGTGTATTTCCCAGTATCTCCCAGAGTTCTTCACAAATGTGGGGAACAAAAGGTGCAAGTATCTTTACAATTGCTTCAAGTGAAAATCTCAATACATTAAAATCATTGATACTCTTTTCGTCTTTTAAGTCCTTCTCTTTTAAATTTACATTGAAATTCGCGAGCTTATTAATTAGTTCCATTACGGAAGCTATAGCCGTATTAAAATGCCAGGATACCTCAATGTCCTCGGTAACTTTTTTTATCGTTAAATTTGTGTATCTATAAAGGTCTTTTGTTTCACTTGAGAATAGATCCCGTTTGATTTTTGTCTTAGGGATTTCCTTAAAACGTTCTTCGAAAACAACAACATTTTGCCAGAGTCGTTTTAAGAAACGAAATGCGCCAATAACACCTCTATCACTCCATTCGGCGTCTCGTTGTGGTGGAGCGATAAATAACGTGTACAGTCGCTGTGTATCTGCACCATATTTTTCAATGATTGAATCAGGATTTACTACGTTTCCCTTCGACTTGGACATCTTGGCTCCGTTCTTGATAATCATGCCCTGAGTGAAAAGGTTTTTGAATGGCTCATTAAAATTTATAAGGCCAAGATCGAACAAGACCTTTGTTATGAATCTTGAATAGAGAAGGTGTAAGATTGCGTGTTCGATGCCGCCAATATACTGGTCGACGGGCAGCCATTTGTTTACCTCTTTTGAATCAAATGCCTGAGTATCGTCTTTAGGCGAAAGATACCTCATATAATACCAACTGGAATCAACAAACGTGTCCATTGTGTCGGTCTCTCTTTTTGCATTACCTTTGCATTTTGGACATGTGGTGTTAACAAACTCCTCCACGTCAACAAGTGGACTGCGTCCGTGAGGCTTAAATTCTACGTTTTCTGGCAGGAGTACGGGAAGGTCCTTTTCCGGTACAGGAACACTACCACAACTATCACAGTATATAATCGGTATGGGTGCACCCCAGTATCTTTGTCTTGAGATTAGCCAGTCCCTTATCCTGTAATTTACGCTGCCCTCACCTATGCCTTTGTCTTCGAAGAATTCAATAATCCTGGGAATAGCCTCCCTGTTAGGCATTCCGTCGAACTGAGCGGAATTAACCTGTATTCCATCTCCCACGTAAGCCTCGTTCATTTCTTCCTGTATCTTGTCTTTATCAGCAGGCTGAATGACTAACTTTATAGACAGATTATATTTCTTTGCAAATTCGAAATCCCTCTGGTCATGGGCTGGTACGGCCATAACTGCACCGGTACCGTATTCCATTAATGCATAATTTGAAACCCATAGAGGTACTCTTTCCCCATTAACAGGATTAATGACATGTCTTCCGGTAAAAACCCCTTCCTTCACTGCCCCTTCAGACGTCCTTTCAACAAAGCTCTGCTCTTTGATTCTGTCTGCAAATTCCAATACTGGCTCTTCATAATCAGTGCCTTTTACTAATCTACCTATTATGGGGTGTTCTGGCGCTAATGACATAAACGTGACACCAAAAATGGTATCAGGTCTTGTAGTAAAGCAGGAAAGTACTTCGTCACTACCTTCTAACGTAAAGTTAATCCTTGCGCCTTCACTTCGACCGATCCAGTTTGCCTGCATTGTCTTAACCCTTTCTGGCCATTCATCTAGTGTTCCAAGGTCATCCAACAATCTCTGGGCATAATCGCTAATCCTGAAAAACCACTGTTCTAGATCCCTTTGTTTTACATTTGTATCACACCTCTCACAAAGACCATCAACCACCTGTTCGTTCGCGAGTACAGTTGCGCATGAGGGACACCAGTTTACGGCTGCTTTTTTATTATATGCCAGATTACGTTCGAATAGTTTAAGGAATATCCATTGCGTCCATTTGTAGTAATCTGGTTCACAAGAAGTGACTTCCCTGTCCCAATCATAACCGACACCCCATCCTTCAAGCTGTTTTTTCATTTTTTTGATGTTGCTTCTTGTGTGGATGGCAGGGTGAATACCGATCTCTATTGCTGCATTTTCTGCCGGCAGGCCGAAGGCATCCCATCCAATTGGTGAAAGGACCCTGTAACCTTTCATAATCTTGTAACGGGTTACCACATCGCCGATGATGTAGTTTCTCCCGTGACCAACATGCAGTGTACCGGAGGGATATGGAAACATTACAAGGCAGTAAAACTTGTCCTTGTTACAGTCTTCATCTACCCGAAATAAGCCGCAGCCTTCCCAGAAATCCTGCCATTTTTTTTCTATTTCACTGAAGTTATATTTTCTATTATTCATCGATAAATGGGATTATAACAATCAATAAAGATGTTTCAAACAAAAATGCCCGACGTAAACAATCGTCTATGCTAATACTTACGTATGGACATGGCCCGTACGCCTTGAACATACGAGCATGCGAGCATGCGAGGTAATGTCGATTTTCCATTGTTTTTCCGCCATTTATCCCTTTTTACAGGTCAAGGATGGCTTGAGTGATGTTATACAGAATGTGTTTTATACTTGACTTTATACTACTATAGTAATACTGTAATTACGTTTATGTAACTAGAGAACATACTCTAGTTACTTACAGTATAAATATTGGTTTAATCATTCAAAGATTATAAGACAATATATTGTAACTGGGGGGACTGGTGATGTTACAAGATTTTGTTGGAATAATTTTTACACACATACACACACAAACACACATACTCACAAGCTCAGAATCATTCAATATATATAATTACTGTAGTTACTTAGGATTCTTTTTAGCTTGAGGTTACGTTAAATGAAGGCAAGGATTATTAGCGCCTTATTTTTAACGGGCGTTATTTTGTTATCCTCTATTACTTTCCCCATAGCTGGTAAGGCGGAGGAGAGTTCTATAGTCCAAACACCAGACCTTTCCAACCACCACATCTACTCCAATTACAAATTTAGTAAGGAAGGAAATGTCATAAATATCGGCGTGCAACCTATATATTTGCCGACCGGCTTTATTTCCGAAGCCATGAAACACGACCCTGTTTTGCAAAAAGCTCTTTTGGAACTGGGTGTGGAGGTTAGGTTTTATGCATTTCTAAAGGGGGATGACGTAAATTTCTTTATCCGGCGAGGGGATCTCGATGCTGGTATCAGTGGTGATATGCCCGTCATCACGGCTGCTGCTACTATGGATGTTATTATTCCTGTTTTGATTCAACAGGGCTTCACTTCCATAATCGCTAATCGCCCTATGTTAATTAGTGAACTACGTGGCAGGAATATTGGCTATGCCTTCGGCTCTAATGCTCACTACGCCTTGTTAAGGTCACTGGCTTCTGACGGTCTTAATGAAACGAATGTCAATCTCGTCCCTATGGAGGTTACGCAAATGCCGGAAGCTCTTCATGCAGGAAAAGTTGACGCCTTTTCCGCCTGGGAACCGACCGCTGCAATCACACTCATAAAATATCCGGAGAGCGTAGCTATTCATCGGTATCTAAGTTCTGGATATATGTATTTTACAAAAATTATTCTGGAAGATCATCCCGAAGTTGTGAGCCAGATTGTAGCATCAGAAATACGTGCTATTCAATGGGTACAGGATGATATACAGAATCTCCTGCAAGCCAGCGAATGGGCAATACAGGCAGGTGAAAGTTTAACAGGTCGGAGCGTCGATCTCTCTGTGGAGGAAAATGCATCCCTGGCTAAAAGAGACATTTTGGGGTTGAGTTCGGCTCCCATCATTCCACGTTGTGATCTTGAGACAAACGGTTTGCTGTACATGGAATTTGAATTTCTCAAAACCCTGGGTAAGATTCCTGCCTCCAGTAATTGGGAAGAAGTGCGCAACAGCTTTGATTGGCGGATTATTAACAGGGTACTTTCCGATTCAAAGGAATATAACCTTGATGAATTTAATTACATGATTGAATGAGGGAAAATTGAATAATAAAACCCCCATCAAAAATTCAGAAGATCCCACTCAAAGAGGTTTTTTCTTCAGTATTCGATCGAAGATGCTTCTTTATTTTGGGTTGATGGTTGTAGCGATCCTGGTAATGCACGAATTGAGTGAAGTATATGGGGTACCATTCACAAACTTTGGTGGTGAGTACCGCCATCACCAATCCGAGACATTGCAGAACCTCAATTTGGTTGCAGACCTGAAGAAAGAGCGACTGTTGCACTGGGTGGAAGAGAGGAGAGATGATACGAAGGTATTATCTGAGAGTAAAATACTGAGGTCTTTCGTAGCAAGGCTTATTCCCGTAATTAAGGAGGACATTGCAAATGGCATGAAAGAGGATGAACTGTGGGAGAAAGTGAAAGGGGAAAAGACCCATCAGGCCCTCACACAACACCTGAATCTGGTTAAAACAGCTTATGGCGTATACGATAGGATACAGGTCGCCGTCGTACCAACTGGCAGAGTAATAGTCTCCACCCAAAACGAGGATTTAGGTAAGGATATTTCCATGAAAGATTCCTTCTCTAAGGTCCTGCGACCAGGTTACAGTGAATTTATGGATATTGACAAAGACCCCGTAAGCGGTGCTCTAAGACTATTCATCTCCCGTACCATTGATCTTGATGATAATGAGGGTAAAATATCCGCAGTACTCATAATGCATATAAATCCTGACGATTTTGTCAAACCTATGCTCCATACCGGTGGAGGTCTGGGCAAAACTGGTGAGGCACTACTGGTCGATCAGGATGTAAGAATAATAACATCACTCAAATACTTATTGGAAGATGGTACCGTAGCCAGGCCGCTGGAATATCAGATTAAGGCCAGGCCAGCAATACTGGCCGCTCAGGGTGAAGAAGGAATTATCTCTGCTAATGATTACCGTGGTGAGTTGGTTCTGGCTGCATACAGGCATATCCGCATCACGTCAGAGCTAGGGTGGGGGATGGTGGTCAAACGTGACCAGGCGGAAATCTTTGCCCCTTTGAAAGAGAGTATTTATTACTTTACCTTTACCGTTATAGTCAGCATTTTCATTGTGCTTGTGCTTACGTTTTTAATTTCTACCAACCTTTCACGTCCTATAAGGCGTCTAAGTCGGACAGTCCAAAAGGTGGCGAGTGGAGACCTCGATGCTCGAGCACAGGAAACTACCTCGGATGAGGTGAGTATTCTGGCGAGGGGATTCAATTCCATGATTCAACGCATTAAGGATTCCCAGGAGGAGCTGGTACGCACAGAGCGTCTGGTAGTGCTGGGCAAGTTATCAAGCGGTATTGCACATGAGATACGGAATCCCCTGGGTGTTATTGACAGTTCAGCCTACTACCTGAAGAAGAAACATAAAGATGCGGATGAAAAAACTATGACGCACCTCAATCGCATAATCAAACAGACCAGGATTTCCACTGATATTGTTCAAAGCCTGCAAGATCTGACAAAGATGAAGGAACCTCAAAAGGTCAGAATGGATATTGCCGATGTTATAGAAGATGGAATAAATATCTGTATCATACCACAAGCTGTCAAGATTATTGAGAAGGTGCCAAAAGATAAGTTGTTCGTGGATGCGGATGGGAGACAGCTATTAATAGTATTCAACAACATCTTAAACAATGCAGTACAGGCAATGGATAATAAAGGAACCATTTGGGTAACTGCTAATAGAGGGAGTAATAATTGGGTTGAAGTATCGTTCAAGGACTCTGGTCCAGGCATTACGTCGGGAGACCTGAAAAAAATCTTCCATTCATTCTTCGGTACTAAGGCAAAGGGGCTTGGATTTGGACTTACCATCTGTCAGATGATTATGGAAAAACATGGAGGCGAGATAGAGGCTCAATCAGAACTGGGGAAGGGGACTACATTCATCGTCAGACTACCTTCTATTAAAGCAAACAACGAAAGGAGTTAACTGTGAAAACAGGAAAGAGAATTCTTGTAGTGGATGATAATACCGAGTTTTGCGAGAATATTACAGACGTTTTAGAATTGGAGGGATACGAAACTGTAGAGGTTTATGATGGGTTAGATGCCCTTGATGCGGTCAAAGAGGACGGCTTTGATCTGGTACTAATGGATGTTAAAATGCCCAGGATGGATGGTGTTGAAACCTTTAGGAGACTCAAGGAGATTTCGCCGGTATTACCTGTCATTATGATGTCGGCTTTTATGGTCGAAGACCTTATCAGGCTGTCATTGCAGGAAGGGGCCTTTGGTGCCTACCAAAAGCCCTTAGACCTTAAAAGGCTTTTCTATAGCATCGAAAGAGCCCTTCCAAACGGAGCGTTGATTATGATAGCTGATGATAATGAGGAATTATGTGCCAACCTGAGTGATACGCTGGGTGAAAAGGGATATCGGGTTACAGTTGCCAAAAATGGCGAAACCGCAGTAAAGATGGCAAGGGAAAACAAATTTGATGTTATCCTCATGGATATGAAACTCCCGTTTATGGACGGACTGAAAACCGTTATGGCTATTCGTAATTTCAGGTCAGATGTGCAAACCATTATTATCACAGGACACAAGGAAGAGATGGGAGACCTTATCGAGCAGGCTTTACAAGAGAGCGCATATACATGTATGGAAAAGCCATTGGATATGGATCATTTGTTGAAGTGTATTCAGAATATCCTGGAGTCTGATACTAGAAACTAACAGATTGTCCGAGAATTAGAAAAAGCGTTTTTTTGTCATTTTTACCCCCCATTCCTAGCTTACGCAAGGAAGCTATGGGGGATAACAATTGGCTATTACAATGGAGAGAAAATACCGCATACTAATTGTTGATGACGAAGCAGAACACAGTGCTAATATCAAGGATATTTTGGAGCTTAATGGCTATGCAGTAAATACTGCAGGTAACGGCAAGGATGCACTTAGCTTTTGCCAGAAGGATAGCTACGATCTGGCGCTTGTTGATATTAAGCTACCTGATATTTCAGGTAATATGGTTGTAAGTGAAATGTCTAAGATCTCCCCTTCAACGGAGTACATCTATATAACTGGTTATGCTTCGGTTGATACCGCCATCGAAGCAGCGAAGCAAGAACATGTAGTATCTTATGAAACAAAACCAATAAATATGGATAGTCTTTTGCCTATCATCAAACAAATCACCGAGCGCAAGCATGCAGAGGAGGAGCTTCGAGAATCGGAAGAGCGATACCGTGCCGTGTTTGAGCAAGCGGCAGATTCCATTGTTGTGGTAGATGCCGACACTGGAGAGATAATTGAATTTAACGATCGTACACACGAGAACCTCGGATATACCCGTGAGGAGTTCAAAAAACTCGAGCTATCTGATATTGACCTTATTGAGTCTCCCGAGGATGTCAAGAACCACATCGCGAAGGTCATGAAGGAAGGGCATGATATCTTTGAAACAAAACATAGGACAAAGAAAGGTGAAATACGGGAGGTGTTGGTAAGTGCCAAGTTACTCTCCGTTCCTGAAAGAAATCTCATTTCAGGTATTTGGCGTGACATCACCGAACATAAAAAGATGGAGGAGACACTCTTACAGTCTGAAAAATTGAGGGCAATGGGTATGATGACGTCTGGTGTGGCTCACGATTTTAACAATATCCTTGCAGTCATCTCGGGCAATGCACAATTGATGGAGAGAAACTATGGAGACCATATAGAAATGACGGATGGGTTGCATGTTATTCGTAAGGCTGTAAGTGATGGTGCTGAGATAGTCAAAAGGATGAGGAAGTTTACTAGAGTAGAGAGAGATACCTCGGAGTTTATGTCGGTGGATATAAAGGAGATAATAGAACAGGCGATAGAATTCTCAAGGCCCAGATGGATGAACATGGCCAAGCCCCGGGGAATAACCTACGACATAGACAAGGCTGGTATCAAGGAGGTACCAACCGTACTGGGTAGTCCTTCGGAGTTGAGAGAGGTATTCGTAAACATGATAAACAATGCTATGGATGCAATGACTGGTGGTGGTCGTATAACATTTCGCACGCTGAATAAGGACGATACTGTATTTGTGAGCATATCCGACACTGGTGAGGGTATGACAGAAGAGGTAAGGAAGAGGATATTTGATCCATTTTTTACTACCAAGAGGGCAGAAAGAAGTGGACTGGGTATGAGTGTTGCTTATGGTATAATAACAGGGCATGGTGGAAAGATAGAAGTGGAAAGCGAAGCAGGAAAGGGTGCAACATTTACCATGAGTATTCCGATAACGAGAGAAACGCCTCAACAGGCAGTATCACCTGAACCACCCCGGAAGATAAAGGCCGATAAACTACGAATACTGGTGATAGATGATGAGGAGAAAATATGCAGTATGCTAGATAAATATTTCTCCAGGGATGGTCATGATGTTAAGAGTGTTAATAATGGTACAGAGGCAATCAGGTTACTAAAGAACAAAGAGTTTGGCCTTGTTTTATGTGACCTTGTCCTGCCGGATATATCTGGACATGATGTAGTAAAATTCATAGATGAGTTAGACAAGAAGCCAAGAGTAGGTCTGATTACGGGTTGGGATGAGAAAATTGAGACTAAAAGTAAAGAGGAGTTAAAGGTAGACTTTATTGTCAGAAAACCTTTTGATTTCTCAAAGCTAACAAGTCATATAAATGAAGTGCTTAGTGCTGGATAAGAGTATAAATAACTTTCTTGGAAAGAGATCTTTAATAGATCCTGAACTAAATTCAGGATGACATGGGGAGAATACTGTCATGCTGAACTTGTCGCCTGTGGCGCCCCTTGAAGCAACTATCAGATCCGACTCAGTCGGGTTTCAGCATCTGCTTAAAGAATTCCCTCGTTCCCACGCTGGAGCGTGGGAACGATTTTAGGTGGGAACGATTTTAACCGCCTACAATTTAACTACAGTTGGGTAAAACCCTTGACATTAATTGGTGATTTTGCTTAGAATCGTTTGCTTAAAGAATTAAAGCACACAAGCTTATGATTAGAGTGGGGGGATTAGCTCAGTTGGGAGAGCGTTTGAATGGCATTCAAAAGGTCAGGGGTTCGAATCCCCTATCCTCCACACCGTCCTTGTGTTGTTTAATAAGAATTATCTCTTCCTCTTAAACTTCGGTAATATGTCCTCGATTTTTTTTATCCTGATTTTAAGACTTGCTGCTTCATTATCCAGGGCGTTCTTCAGGCTATTTTGTTCCTGCGTTATCCCGCCTAGCTGACCTTCAATATTTCCGACACGTTCATTTATAAAAACATCAAGCCTTTTAACTTGTGCTGAAATATTGTTAAACTTTTTTGAAAGTTCCTCAACTTGTTTATAAACCTTGGCAAATTGGTGAGATTCGCGAGCTAGAGGACCTATTGTATGATCAACCTTGTTAAGATATTCTTTGACTTGTGCCATGTCTTTATTTATAAAGTCTATTAAGGCTACTTTTTCCTGGGAATCTGTTTGTTTACTGCTGACAGTGTCGATTAGGTCTGCTTTACCGGCAAAGTTATTAACTTTTTTATGCATATCTACGCCCCACCAGATTGCCCCTCCTAACGCAAGCGCAATTGGTACGAAAATCGCTATAATACTTCCCCCACTTTTACTCATTGGGAATCCCTCCTTAAACCCTTATGTTGTTAAATAGCTTGATTCTTTTTATTCCCTTATAAGCTATGCTTCACCTGTAGAAAGAAAGTCATAAAGTTTTTCTTGCACTTCAATGCCCATGTCGCTAAATAAAACGCCGATGTTTACGTTATATGTGTCCTTCTTGATACTTTTCTGTTTTCCTGTTATAGTAAGTTTTTGTTCCACTCCGGGTAATTGAAAGCTTACGACGATTTCATTGTCTATCTGCAATTGATCTACGTTGTCTTCAAGTTTCACCATTTTTACAGTAAATTGACATCCTTCCTTGCTGATGTCTGTAACGGAACCCTCTACTGTGTTATCTGCAATTTTTACATTAGCAGGTAGATGACAATCGATTCTTTTATGAGTACGAAGATTTTGATTTTCAATCTTCTTTGGGTAATCGATGAAGATTAATTTTACCGGAGTAGTAATAAAGTGTTTTATGCGAGATTTGAAGCCGTATATAGTGCCCTTATGCACGTATCTGACGACAATACTACTTCCTTTATATATCGAGCTTGCAGCATTTCCCATAGATTGAATAGGAGGCATATTTATGATTAAATAATTACCTTCGTCTACTCCAATCAGTTCACTTGTTAGTCGGCTCTGTGATCCTTCAAGTTGGATTTTTAATGTGGTGCCAATGTGCATAAATACGCATCCACCTATCGATATGATTATTTTCTGAGGGTTATACTGACTAAATAGGGTTATTTCTTATATTTCTTATATATAAAGGGGTTTAAGCTGTGTTTATACAATAAAGTAAGACATTTTGTCAAGAAGTATGTCAGATTTTTATACTGAAATCTTCACCCCGCTGCTTTCTTGCTGAAAGCAAGATGCGGGGCTAGGAATGGGGGCGGGAAACTCCAACGGGGTTTCGCTCTAAGAAACCCTGTAACACAAGCCGCCTGAGGCGCCCCTTGGGGTAACTTCTAGGTCCGACGCAGTCGGGAAGCCACGGCTGCAAAGCTGTGGAGCTTTACCTTCTTTAGAAGTATATGGAAAAGGAGTAGAAAATAGCGTTTGATTGAAGTGATTGATTGTTATTGTGTGGTTAGTAATTTTATCATAGGTGCATAATGCCATTCGATTTGATTTCCAACGGCTATATCCTTAATCATTTTATAGTATTTATTGTATATTTCTTGTGAGGTATCTTTGTAATAAGGGTTGCAAAAGAACACCCGGCATCCAAGTGTCCTATATTCTCTGATTGTGCATCTCTTGTTTACCAGGAAAGGGCATGTACTCTGGTGTGGATCGAAATGCGGTACTTTTACGTTTCTCAGGATATAGTTTACTTCAATAGTCGATGCATATAATTCGTGATCAAATGTATCAAAATGGCAGCAGGTACCACAGGCATCACAACCTGGATTGATTCTTGCAAGCTCTATATCGAGTTTTTTGTATATTTCAACAATATCCTGATTGTCTTCAAAATGGCCCTTTATCATGAACTCCATTATAATGTAAGTTGTTTCTGAAATGCAAATCTGAAATTTGTCTTGAAATCCTTATCCTCCCGGTGTAATTTTTGTCGGAGTAATTGAACATCAGAATAATAGATAATTAATAGAATAAGACATGAAGGTAGAAAAGAAAAAGATTACCGGACTGAACAGGTTTGTCATTCAAGAACACCATGCCACACGTCTTCACTGGGATCTCAGGTTGGAATTGGATGGAGTCCTAAGAAGTTGGGCAATTCCTAAGGAACCCGGCAAGATTCCAGGGAAGAAATATCTTGCAATACAGGTAGAAGACCACGACCTGGATTATATTGACTTTGAAGGCGAGATCGAGGAAGGGCATTACGGTGCAGGCCGGGTAAACATCTGGGACAATGGTACGTTTGATCTGATAGAACGTTCAGAAAACAAGGTCATATTTACGATTCATGGCAAAAAACTCGAAGGAGATTTCTGTCTGGTAAGATTTCCAAAGGCTGGTGAGAAGCAATGGTTATTTTTTAAGAAAAAGAAAAAGACATAATCACAGGAGCTTTTAGTTTAAGTGTATGTTAAAGATGCAAAGAACATTTTAAGTATTTGGTTTCAAAGCAAGTTATTTGTATGGTCCTTAATCGGTTGCTACGTTACGTTTATTTACTCGACACTTTACATAATGAGGCCTATCCTAAACTTCCTAAAGGCGACATTAGGGGGTTACTTGAATCTGGGTATAGTCATAATCTTTTTGATAATGCTGTCTCTTGTCCTGGTTCATATCATTAGCAATCGTGCGCGTTATGGAGTAAGTCAATATCTATGGTTTTCTTTTATAAGTTGTTTGTATGGATTGGCCATCTATATTGTAGACGTACCGGAGGAACAGGTTCACTTTATTGAATACGGAATTCTTAGTGGGTTAATTTATATAGCTCTTACACATGATATACATAATAATGTTTATGCGTATTTTTTAACTGTATTTATTGTATTTATTTTTGGTGCCGTTGATGAAGTGATCCAATGGATATTACCTAACAGGATATTTGATATTAGAGATATCGTAATAAATGGAATCGCAGGCATATTGGTGCAGTTATTAATAGCGATGGTGATAAGTAAGAGAAAAGTGATCTTAATCAGCCATGGGAAGGATTATGTTGGGAAATGTTAGGTGTTTTAATAGCGCACGCACGATGTTAATAAAAATGTTCAGAAATAATCCCCTAAACTAGACAGGCGCCTTAAATAATATATCTACAACACTATCAAACTGTTCATTGGTTATCCAGCCATTTTCAAATAATACATATCCTATGAATCTGTGGGGGTGGTTAGAAAGATTATCTTCAATTTGTTCGATCAGGGCTTCTTTTAGTTGCTTTTCAGTTACAAATCCCATTTCTACTGCAATCTCACCAAATAGAGTGCTATGTTGATTCGAAAGATTTTTGTAAACATCATCTTTCACCTTATATCCCTCATTTCAGGTTTTTACTCAAAAAAAAGCCGAATCAGCGTAGATTGGAAACTCCGATCGAAACTTCCAACCATTAATGCAAATTCGGCCTTAAGCTCACTGCTTTAATAGCCTATATTTAAATTGTGGCTATTGATTGCCTAATCTATTTATTAGCAATATCCTTGTGTCATAATTATGTGTATTAACTGTCTCGTAGTAGGAATTACGGTCTTCAAACCAATCTCTAACTGCCAAACATGTCGTTGTTAACCTACTATAAACAAATACAAAGATTGTTCTCACCAATTCTGATAGCCATAGTATAGTTTTATATTTATTACCTGTATAGATGAATATGAATAGTAAATTATAGGCCCTCCCCATAGTAACCTCCTATGTTGTAAAGCAAGCCTAATACCAAAGTGTATTGATAAACTCAAAGTATTCATAACATACCAAAATATGGATAGATACAATTACAGTGTCATTTTGGCTATTCATATTTATATGTCTAATAAAGAAACGGCTTGATTCAAAAAAGGATTGTTTAACCCATTGGAAAATTTTTTTACCCCACTATATGAATTGTTGAGTTTCCCCTTTATCGCTATGCCCAAAATAATAACCTCCATTGATACATTCCTACCCCACCCCAGACCACATCTAACCCGCCAAACTACTCGTCGCCCGCCCCCATTCCTAGCCCCAGCATCTTGCACCGTGGCGGCACGCTGCTTTCTCCCGCAAAGCGGGACTCTTAACGGCAAGAAAGCGCAGGGGCTATGGGGGTCGGGTAAACCTTTTATATCCTTTTTTAGATGAGGGGGGAATACCCCCACGGAGGGGTTTTGACTCCATATTTGTAACCTCTTGATAAGTTGCTTGTTACACAAATTTTCCTAGATCACTATTCGAATTGCCTGGGGGTGTATTACCCCATCTCACACACCTTTGATTCAATGGATCAGGGCTACTTAAGGATTGGCTCAATCGACATAAGTCCTATATGAGTAATATGTTACCAAGATATGGATTTATTGTTTTGTGTGATATGATGATATTGGCATATATTTTGATATAAATACAGATGGCTTCATTTTACGCAAAAACAAGCTTAAAGAAAGGAGTCATGAGAGCATGAAACCAACTTCAAATGTATTACATTCACACTTACCTGAAGAGAATCAAGCTTTTAAGCAAGGTCAGAAAGTCGAGAATGTCGGTCAGAAAAGTGCGAAAGAGTCCGAGTCCGAAAATATCAGTCAGAATTGGGTCAATCAATATTTCCGACGAAAATATCAGTCAGGATTGGGTTAATCAACATTTTCGCCTAAGTCCTTAGACTGACGGTTCGATTAGAGAAGTTTCTTTTAAAGGGATAGAGACAACATCCAGACATATACTCCATCAAATGGTGGATATGTTTCGCTGTAATTGAATATTGAATAGTGAGGGATTATGAGAAAATTAATGATTAGTTTGCTGTTTTCATTCATACTGCTAGCAATAGGGGCAATGGCCTCGCTTGCTATAAGTGTGGCAGGAGATATTGCCCATAATTTCATGTCCTATTAAGATAGACATAGAAAGCAATCAGAAGGAGCTTTTAATTCGTGAATAAAAGGAAATATAAAAGAATAGAGCAACCATATATGGCAAGACTCCGAATCAAACAATATGTTGGTAACGAGACTGATAAGTATGATAACGGAGTTGGCCAGCCCATAGGAGGTGGTAGTATAGTTGTTCATAGTAAGTAACATTTATAAATTGCTATAAATGTAGTATCAAACAAAAAGGCATTCTTGTGTCATATGCAGGGATGCCTTTATTGTTTGTTGTTAATTTGAAAAATGGGGGATTTCTATTCTACCCCACCCCAGACCACATCTCACCCGTTAAGTCTCTGTGTATCCTGATGTTTAACTTGTCAGTAGTTTTCAGGCCATTTCATGTTGACATTCAATTAATAAAGAGTAAGAATAACTATTTATTGCGGCAACATAAAAAGTAATGTTAGCAGCAATGAGGTCTATGGAACTTGTACCATTCAAACAAAAGCATATACGTGAAATTCATTCTTGGATAAAGACTGAAGCCGACATGATTCAATGGGCAGGCTCGGCCTTCGTTTGGCCCTTGACGCAGAAGCAGTTCCGTGAGCATTTGAAGGCAGCAAGGCTAGAGCATCCCAGTCTCTATCCGTTTTCCCTTGAAAAGCGTGGAAAGATTGTCGGCTATTGTGAAATATCAGATCATCGTCGACGATACAACTCAGCAATGCTTTCGCGTGTCATTATATCAGCACGTTATCGTCAAAAAGGCCTTGGAAAGTTCATGGTCAAGCAGGCTCTGCAATATGCATTCAGTGATCTGGGGCTTAATCGTTTGGGTCTCGGAGTATTTGATTCCAATGAAACCGCCATAAGGTGTTATACCAAGGCAGGCTTTGTCCTTGAAGGTACGTTAAGGCAAGTAGTAAAGGTTGGCAATTCATACTGGAATTATCATCTAATGAGTGTCTTAAGAAAAGAATGGAAATGCTAACAATTCGCTGAACTCGAACCGGAAAAATCTGACGCTTTTTCCATCCGGTTTGCTCAAGCGTTAAATAAAAAGTTAATAACACAAAGAATGAAATAAAAACAACTTTATCCCACACCAAACCACATCTCACCCGCCCCCGCTGCTTTCTTGCCGAAAGTAGGCTCTGTAAGAGCGAAAGCAAGATGCTGGGGCTATGGGGGGCAGGCCTGTTATATCTCTGTAAATCCTGATATTAACTCTTCAAGAGGTCCTCGAATGTTGCAAGTCTTGTTATTTCAATATATTACAGCAATTCTTTAAACTATATTCGCTTTGATACCGATAAGTACATAAGGTATTTGCATTTACATTCTAAACTGTAGCATTTGTTTCTAAAACCTTTTAGATGGCAGGAATCATAGAGGAAATAATGAGTCTAAAACCAGTGAATTTCTATAGAAACATTACATGTCTACCCGCCCGTACCGAACGGTACCTGCCCGAAAGGCATTGTCAGGCGGGCGTTCGGGCGGGTAGGAGATAAAATCATGGTTGTAAAAAGGAATCCAAAATATAAGATACCAAAAAAGAGATTGAAAGGCAAAAAGACTTGCTATGTTTGCAATAGGTTAATTCATTCTAAAAGGAATTGTGTGTCAATACCGCATGATGGAAATTACATTTACCGGCATGGTCGCTGTGATGGCAATTCAAAGGCATGGCAGAAAAATAAAGAATTGAATAAACCAATATCAGCAACTAAAAAACAAAGATTGTTACAGAGACAAAACGAAACCGGTTTGAAAGAGTGGCAAGCAGACGTACAAATATGATTTTAAAAGCAATGTGTAACTAAAACTATTATCCACCCCAAACCACATCTCCTCCTCAATATCCCTGGTTTTTAGATTTTAGAAATTGGCTACGCATTTTTCATGATTGACTTCATGTCTGACAGTCAAAGAGTATAATCAACTACTTGAATAAAAAAGAATTGAGGATTATGCAGGGTAAGTATATACTAAATGCTTTCTTTTTTTGAGGTAAGAAATGGCGTCTTCTATAGATAAGATAATGGAAACATTTCATGATATCATTGGCTATTTGATAGGACATGATTCCACAAATAGTGCATGTGGGATCAATATTAGTGAACAGTTTAGACCAGAGGATAATCCTTGTCTGGCTATTCCCAGGAACATTAATGCAGCATTTTTGATTTTACTTTCAGGGGAAAATCATCCCAGATACCTGGAAGTGAGGGAATACATGGAGGAGCTGAGAAATGATCCCATTTGGGCAAAGTCTGTTAATTTCTATAGAGATGGGATCAGCTTACTATTGGACGAATTTCAAGACTTCTACCTGAATAATAGTAATGCTGAAATAGTAGAAAAATTAAGGGATAGGATAGAGCAACATCAGGAATCTTCATGTCCTTCCATTGAAATACTGGAAGATATCTGGTCAATATTCCATCCTGAGGCAACTGGCATCTTAAGCAATAAAGATTTAAGGACAAAAAGCCTGAGGGAAAAGAGGAAAATTAAGATTACGGGACTTAACTCAAGACCTGTTTCGGACGTTCCCAGAGAAGTACTGTTTACGGCAAATGCTCTTCTGACTACCTCTCCATCCGGGGTAAGGTTTAAAGACCTTGACGTAAGCCCGAGACTTTACGATGCCCTGGAGGAAGTAGGCAGAGAAGATCAAATCTTTTGGTATGACCACCCTGTTCAGATAGGCGTAGAACCTGATAAAAATGAAATCATTCACGGCCTCCACCATCTTTCAGAGGCACTCCTTTATGAGAAAAAGGCAAAAAATGTGGCTGATGACGCAGAAATAACATGTATACTGTCGGCCTCAGTTACCCACGAAGGGTTACAAGGGATAGTTAAAGAATATATAGAATATGAATTAGGAAAGGCCCATGACCTGCCCGGGCTAAAGGTATATCTTTTTACAGAAGCAGAAACAAGTAGACTAATCCATGAGATATTGACTCCTGCCGCAGAGAGATATCTTGATGACGTAAAGAAGCCTGCCGTTCTTTTAAGAGAGATCGTGGGAGTTGATGGAAGATATGGCCGGCACTATAGCTTCCTTAAGGCCATTGCCGCATTCTGGCAGGTATTTATAGACCCCGGGAAAAGGGCTACCTTCAAAATAGACCTTGATCAGGTCTTTCCACAGGAACAACTCATTAAGGAGACAGGCAAGACAGCGTTTCAGCACCTGATGTCTCCCCTCTGGGGTGCTCATGGGATTGACTCTGAAGGCAACCCAGTTCACCTGGGTATGCTCGCTGGTGCTCTGATTAATGAGAGAGATATAGCATCATCTCTTTTTACACCTGATGTAACCTACCCGTCCTCACCCTTCAAAGGTGAGGATACGATATTCTGCAGTAAGATACCCCAGGCCCTCTCCACCGTTTCTGAGATGATGACAAGATATACTGACGGATTTGTTGATGGTAATAACTCTTGTATATCAAGGATCCATGTAACAGGGGGAACTAATGGGATTATGATTGATGCCCTTAGAAAATATCGCCCCTTTACACCTGTCTTTATAGGGAGGGCAGAAGACCAGGCATATCTACTCTCAGTCCTGTTCCCTACAGGTAAAGAGCCAGCCCTTCGTTATCTCCATAAGGATGGATTTTTTATGAGGCATGACAAGGAATCATTCACACAAACGGCCGTTAAGGCTGCTGCCATAGGGAAGATAGTAGGAGACTATGAAAGGACACTTTTTTTCTCCCACTATGCAAGAGTCCTTCCGTGGGGTGTAGAGAAAATCAAGGAAATTATAGACCCGTTTACAGGGGGCTTTGTAAGTCCTCTCCCTTTAAACCTTGCCTACCTTCGTCTTGCACTCAAGGCCGCCACCTTTTTCGCCACAAATAAGGAGGAAGATAATTATAAAGGCCTGGAGCTCATAAAGAATGGAACTAAAAGGCTTCATGCCGTTATCGATGAAGTTTCGACAAAAGATAGAAGAGGAAGGCATGAACGGGCGCAAGACGCAAGTCCTCATGCCGTCACCCGGAAAGCTTCGGAAAAAGATAGAAGAGGACTTAAAGGATGTTATGAACGGGAGAAGGCCGCATGGCATATCTATTATGATATTATTGATCGTTTTGAGGATGCTTTGAAGAAAGGTGATCCTTTTGCCATGGAACTAAAAGATAAGGCGAACAGCCTTGTCGATAGTATCAGAGTGGTTACAGGTAATAATCCTTAATGTTAATAGTATGCCGGGAGTGCAAAAGAAGTAGGATAAGTGCTATAGCTTTCAGGTATTTTAATAGCGCACGCACAATGCCGGCTTTCTAAAAATCATCGACAATATTGACAAAAGTTAAATTATTGTATTTATACTATTGAAAATTTTTATTTATTGTATATAATTAACGTTAATAATGGGCACCTACTGGGAGGCTCATTATCACTGTTTAATTTAGAAGTATAAGTAAATCCCTGTAAGTCCCTTACAGGGACATCGAAGTAAATCAACTCTTTTAAATAGGCGTTTTGCTATGCAGTTATTATAAGCCTCCCAGTTAATATATTTAATAGGCTTATACACATGACAGAAGCAAATAATATCTCTTTTGTTTAGTGTATAAGCCTGTTTTTTTATGTCTCACGGACTGCCTCAATACTTTTTATCTTAGCTATTTCTACAACAACAGAATTGGATATAATCCATGGTTAAAAGAATGTCCAACAAAGAAAAAATTCAGCAGAAGGCTGAGGAAGCGGCTGCAGGTATAAAAGAGAAAACGGAAAAGAAGGAAAAGAAGGAAAAGAAGGAAAAGAAGGAAAAGAAGGAAAAGAAAACAACACCCAGGAAGAAAACAACCAAACCTCCAGATCGGAAAAAAATCGTTTGGAAGGTTTTCAATAACAGCTTTAAGGAAGTGGATTGCTTTCCTTATCAGGAAAAGGACAAGGCTTATTTAAGAGCGGCTGAACTTACCCGAACAAAGAAAAAGAATTACTTTGTAAATGAGGTATGTGTACCCATGGTAGAGGAGTAAGCACGAGTAGACCTTTATAAAACTATCCCTTAGTGCTTCATTTCACATATACGGTTACGTATTGTTTCTTGAGCAAGAGATTCTTCGTCACTTCGTTCCTCAGAATGACATCGCTTGTCACTCTGAACCCTTCGCTTCTGTCATTCTGAGCCCTTCGCTTTTGTCATTCTGACCCCGCATCCTTGCTTCCGCAAGGAAGCAGCGGGGGAAGAATCTAAATGTGAGACGCTCAGGGTAAACTCCGTGAAGAGTCTCATATTACACTGAATCAAAATACGTCACCGTAATTATGAATCAGAGTACTTAGTTACGGAATACCTACCCACCCTGGCAGTCTTCTTTGCAATTGTTATTCCCTTTTGGTATTAATCTGAGTAGTTGAAATTACATTAATACCACCTAACGTTAAACACAAAGATCGGTTTTTAATAGCTTATAGAGAAGCAAGAGTGAAAGTGGAAGGGAGGGAATTACGTTAACTTTCGTGATTTTAACGATAGATATCTTTACGATGACCTACCCTAATTATGTGAATAAGTTCTTGGGATGGATAAACTTCGTAAATGATACGATAATCTCCTGATCTCAGGGAGTAGCAGCCTTGTTTATGTCCTTTGAGTGTTTTACCCGAAGATGGATTTGCAGGGATTGAATCGATGAGTTTGATGATTCGTTTGGTAAGAGCAAGGTTAGAACGTCGAAGTTTTTTAAGATCACGAGCGGCTTTTGGATCAACTTCGATTCTGAATTTACCCCGTAAAATCCGGAAGGCTCCAGACTATAGATCGGAGACTAATGGTGAAGTAAAAGATGAAAAAGCCCCATCCTTCGGGGTAGAGATATACGGGGCTTACCTGAGTTCACGTTTCAAGGTTTCCCATGATATGGTTTTGCCATTGCGGAATCCGGCTCTGGCTTGGGCGATCTCACGGTCCAATTTTGGGGTAGGTTTATACCCAGCCTCTTCAATCAGCATGAGATATTCTTCAACTGGAATTAATACCATCGGTTTTTCTATGGTAACAGGATGTAAGGAATTTCTACGTTTTGCCATTATTTTAACCTCTTTTGATTATGTTTATCAGACGAGTAATAGGTTGTCAAGGCAAAAAACCATTCAATAATGGTATTAGATATCTGGGCTGTATATGCTCAGTAATTAGGTAACTCTTTTGGTATAATAAATCAAAACCTAAAGGAGGACCTAATGCAGTATTCACAACAAATTATTGTAAAGCGCTGGATACCTATTTTAAAAGAGTATGAGCGAACTAAAGCAAAATGGCATTTTTTATTAGTGTCTGCCCCGGATTTCTGCTCGGATTAGGATACTGATACTTTCAATTCCAATTCCTCTTTTCTTATTGTATCTTGAAATGACAATTGGACCCAAAAAGCCATAGGCTCTCTTAGTTTTCTGGCAATTTTAGCTGCACGTCCAGGTGAAGGAATGCGTCTACCTTTCTCTAAGTCACAAAGACTTTGGGGAGTTATACCCAAAAGTTTGGCAAACTCTTTTTGTGCAATTCCTTTGCCCAACCTGAAACTTTCAAGTGCATTTCCGAATGTAAGAGATCCAAATTCTTTTTCTAACTCCTTAATCCCATAATTTTTAGTATTCATGTTTGTTTATCTCCTCAATTGAAATTGTATTTATTCCTTCAGATTTGTATTTTGTATAAATGGCTCTATATGCCCTGGAAAGTCTAAGTGACCGTTGCTTTTTGCGTTTCCCCTTCAATGGTTCATCATGATAACCAGGAATTTTCCTCACTTCGTTTATACCAAGCATCTCTACTTGCATAGCCCATCGTTGAAGGTTTCTTAAAATATGAGTAGGTATTATTTTTAGTGTTTTTTTGACTTTTGTGAAACTGACTTTGTCCACAGGAGCATTGTACGTCATACTGACTTATAATACAATATCTAACTTTGCTATTCTGGGGACGGCGCCCGCATTTTTCTTAATGCGGTAATAAGGAAATAATCTATTTCCACATTGTCCTGTCAAAGGCTGCGATATTGGATTGCCTCAGAGAGATGCTCGATACGAACATTATTACTGTGGTCGAGATCCGCAATCGTCCTGCTGACTTTAAGTATTTTTTGTAGCCCCTTTTCTTCATTTCCCAATTTATAATAACAGTCTAGCATAAGCCCCAAGAAAACCTTGTTTAAATTCAATAGCGTTGCTAAACTCAAAAATAGCTTTTTAAGTATAAGATTTTTCGAGTTTTTAATGCAATCTCATAACTTGTTGACAATAAGCAATAAAAAGATATAGAATTATACTAATTATGAATTTGGAAAATATTATAGAAATCTGCAAAGAGACGATAATAAAATTTATTGGAAGCATTAGGGGTAAACTGATTGGATATTTCCTTTTAATGACTATGATTCCGCTTCTGACAGTCAGCATTATATCTTATTACAATGGCAAGAAAGCAGTTGAACAAAGAGTAATTGAGCAGCTTACTTCCATAGCTGATTTAAAAAAGATTGAATTGCAGAACTGGTTGCAGGAAAGGTTGTTAGATACAAAGATAATTTCCAGAAACAAGTTTCTGGAGGCTGCATTTACGAGTTTGTTTTATATAAGGAGATTAACGGATTCTGTTGATAGTATGTTAAAGTCTAATGTTGGGAGAGAATATCATATTAGATTATTAATGTATATAAATAAGCTAAAAAGTACTTATAAGGTTTTTAATGAAATATATATAATTGATATTGAAAGTGGTGAGATATTAGTATCTACAAACGAAGATAATGTTGGAAAGAAAGAACCCGACCTTTTGTTTTTTAAAGATGTGTTGAAGATGATGAGATTGCCTATAAAGGATATTCACTATTCAAATCGAATGAATCAGATATGTATGAGTTTTTTTGGCCCCATTCATAAAACAGATCCGGTTTCCTTAGTAGGATCAAATATAATGATTGGCGCATTGATTTTGAGAGCAAACATAGATGAAAGCATAGAACCTATAATCCAGAATTGGCCTGGTATGGGAAAGACTGGAGAGACTTTACTTGTAAGGCGTGAAGGTGAGAATGTGGTATTTCTTAATAATCTAAGACATCGTAAAGATTCTGCTCTAAAGTTTAAAATACCGGTAACTGCCAAAAATGCCCGATCGTCAATTATGAGTTCAGAGGGAAAAGAAGGAATTATCAAGACAACAGATTATAGAAACGTTCCTGTACTCTCAGCTTACCGTTATATTCCAATGCTTAAATGGGGGCTTGTTGCCAAACAGGATAGTAATGAAGCATTTGCACCTATCAATAAGCTAAAGAGCCAAGTTATTGTTCTTGTTATCATAAGTACTGCTGGTGTGATAGTCGCAGTTTTTTTAATTGCAAGTAGTATTACCAGTCCTATTAAGCGATTGGTTCAAGGTGCAAAATCAATAGCAGGAGGAGATCTTACACAAAGAATAACTATTAATACAAAAGATGAAATTGGGATATTAGCAAACGAATTTAACAAGATGACAGCCAGGCTTGAGGAATCTTATTCCAGTTTAGAGCAAAAAATAAATGAAAGAACTGCTGAATTGAAAGAATCTGAAGAGAAATATCGTGAATCAGTTAATTCTGCAAATGATGCAATTTTCACTTTAGACATAAATACTGCACAAATAATCGATTCTAATAAAAAAGCCGAAACTTTATCTGGTTATTCAAAAGCAGAATTGTGCAACCTTAAAATATGGGATATATATTCTGTTCAGGACAAGCCAAGATTAGAGAAGTTATGGAAGCAAGTGAAAGAAGTAGGTTCAGGTACACTCCATGATGTTAATTACAAGAAAAAGGATAGAAGTATCACGCCGACAAGCCTCAGTGTGAGTGTGATAGAATACGGTAATAGAAAATTTATACAGAATATATGCAGAGATATTACTGAACGAAAGAAGCTGGAAGAACAGCTTGTGCGTTCAGAGCGTCTTGCTGCTATTGGAGAATTAGCTGCGGAAGTTGCTCATGAAATTAATAATCCTTTGGGAGGACTTCAGAATTTTGTAAAGATGGTTGCAAGAGAACCTGCAAATGTTCAACAGACAAAGGAATTTATAGAATTGATACAAGAAGGCCTTAATAGAATAGAAGTAATAGTTAAGCGTCTAACTACGTTTTCTAAGCCGTATGTTTTGAGGATGTCAGACCATGATTTAAATGATATAGTAAAAGAGTCGCTCATATTTATGGAACATAGGATAGAAGACGAAAATATATCTTTACAGAAACGATTCGCACCAAATTTACCCAAAGTATATGTTGATGTTGATAATGTTTCGCAGGTAATTATAAATCTTCTGGCGAATGCCTTCGATAGTATGCCTAATGGGGGCAAATTGTTAATTGAGTCAAAGTTATGCAAGGATCATGATTCCTGTGTACAGTTTTTAATATCTGATACTGGATACGGAATTAAAAAAGATGAAGTGGATAAGATATTTGATCCTTTTTTTTCAACAAAAGGTAATAGTAAAGGTATAGGTCTAGGACTTGCTATAAGCAAAAGGATTATGGAAGACCATGGTGGAAATATTAGGGTAGCGAGTTCATCAGGGAAGGGAACAACTTTTGCCGTGTGTTTTCCTACAGGAAATGATACTAATTGAATATGCGCTAGAGAATACCTTCTGCTGTTTCAATCTACAAGATTGGCCAGCAAGACACTATTTTTAATTGTGACCATAAGAAATTAGGAGAAGGTCCAAAGTTATGAAAGGTAGAGTACTTGTTGTTGATGATGAGAAGCTTATGCGAGTGTCATTGGAGAAGCAGCTCAAAAAAGAAGGATTTTTTGTAAGGTGTATGAAGACAGCCGGCGAAGCTCTCAACCATATTAAGAATGAAGATTATGATGTAATTGTTTCGGATCTGAGATTACCGGGCTTAGATGGTATTGAATTTCTAAAAGAAATCAAGGGTGTTTCACAGAAAACTATCGTCATAATAATGACTGCATATGGAACCGTAGAGAGTGCCGTTACCGCTATGAGAGAAGGGGCATTCGATTATGTCTGTAAGCCTTTCTCAACGGATGAGTTGATTATTAAGTTAGAAAGAGCGCTTAATTATAAAAAAGCAACGTCGGAGATTATAAGACTCCGTTCAGAAATCCAAGAACATTATGGACATGATAATATCATTGGTACTAGTGAAGCAATGATGAAAATATTAGATACCATCAAAACAATATCAGATAGAGAAACTACGGTATTAATTCAGGGTGAAAGTGGAACTGGGAAGGAACTGATTGCCGGCGCAATTCATTACAACAGCAGTAGGGAGAATGGCCCGTTCATAAAGCTGAGCTGTGCCGCACTTAATAAGGAAATACTCGAGAGTGAACTTTTTGGGCATGAAAAAGGTGCTTTTACGGGTGCAATAAAGACCAGGAAGGGAAGATTCGAGCTTGCCGATGGTGGTTCTATGTTTCTTGATGATGTTGATGACATTCCCATAGAGATGCAGGTAAAGTTACTTCGCGTGCTTCAAGAAAGGGAATTTGAAAGAGTGGGCGGCGAGGAAACGATTTCAATAGACGTTCGATTAATATGTGCTACAAAAAAAGACCTGGCTAATCTTGTTAAACAAGGAAAATTCAGGGAAGACTTGTATTATAGATTGAATGTTGTTGCTATGAAGATACCACCTTTGAGGGAGAGGAGAGAGGATATACCATTAATGATAAATTATTTTATAAAAAAATATAGCGAGCATTTAAGGGTTTCCAAACCAGATATTTCTCAAGAGGCTATAGATTTGTTGATGAAGTATAACTGGCAGGGCAATGTTAGAGAATTAGAAAACGTTGTAGAGCATGCATTGGTTTTTTCCTCTGCTAATGGAATAGATGTGCAGAGTCTTCCTGAACATTTAAGAAGATTTGAAAGTAAACCAGGTGAAATACCTTTGGATTTAAAGGACAAGGATAAAATTGATTATCAAGATGCGATAGCGGAATTTGAAAAAAGTTTAATAAAATGGGCTCATAAAAGGGCTAATGGTAATCAAGTTCACATGGCAGAAATACTGGGCATTCCCAGGACAACACTCCGAAATAAGATGTTGAAGTTAAACCTTTCATAATGACCACAAACTATCTCACCAAGACCACAAACGGTCTTTTAGTATTTCTTTTTGTCCTATAAGCACTTAAGCAGATTCTTGCAATAATTTTTTTATCAGGGTGACAGATCCACGTCTTTTTTCAGATTAGACTACATCCCAATGTGTATGTATTAATTTTTGTTGAACCACTAAATAGCTTGATGCTATTGAGGTTAAGAATATTTCGAAAATAAGGAGTTATATGGTATGAGTGTTGCGATAGTTACATTGCGAAATAGAAATTGCAAGTTTTTTGTAGAAAGGAGATGAGAAAGGGCAAGTGATGTATGGGAAATAATTATTATTGTATATCATTTTTTTATTAGAAGGAAGGTTTGATTATATCAATATTATTTTGGTTTGTGATAGGATTAGGTTTTATTAGTATTTTATTTTTATCAAAAAATTGAATGTGATGACTTTTAAAACCATTGGAAATGGTCTACCAGAGGACAGGTACATGTCCCCATGTTCCAAGCTATTAATTTTTAACATTTATTTTATATTTTTTTGGAGGTGAAGAATGTTGAAAAAAAATTTATTATTTGGTTTATTGAGTGCGGGTTTGATAAGTTTAGTTCTGGCTCAAAGCAGCAATGCCGGTTTTATACAGGGTACAAGGGTAAGAACAGATAATCCTTCCCCATTTCACGTCACGACATCGCCAGATGGGAAAATCTTAGTTGTAACAAACCAATCAGGCCATAGTATAACTCTTGTAGACGCACGCTCAAAGAAGATTATTGGAGAGATACCAGTGGAGGTTCAGCCTGAGGCTTCAGTAGTATCACGTGATGGAAGTACAGTATATGTATGTAATGCTGAGAGCGATAGTGTATCAGTGGTAGACATTAGTAGCAAGTCAGTAAAGAAAAGCATAAAAGTAGGCGATTGGCCATGTAGTGTTAAGTTATCAAAAGATGGAAGTAAGGCTTATGTGGCCTGTTCTGGTAACATGTGGAACTCCATTGATATCATCGATACGTCTAGGAATGAAAAGGTTGGTGAGATTAAGACATCACATTACGGCCCTAGAGACATCGCTATTTCGCCTGATGGGAAAACAGGTGCTATAATTAATGATTCTGTTGGTAGCATTAATAGGACGGTTGATTTCGTTGACCTTGCTTCAGGAAGGATTACCGAAACAAGACCTATACATGGGAGTGCTAACTTGAGAGGTATAGTTTATACACCTGATGGGGCTTTTGTGCTTGTAACGATGGAGCAACCTAAGAACTGGATGCCTGTGTGTGAAGCAGAAAATGCCCAGATATTTTCAAACAATTTAGCTGTGTTAGAGACCAAGCCTGGTGGAAAAGTTGCTTGTATGCCTTTGGATGAGCATAACAACTATGATGGAAATCCTTATGGATTAGCAGTTGATCCAGGTGGCAAGTATGTCTATGTTGGTATAAGAGCTATGCATAGGGTAACGATTCTTGATCTGGAAAAGATGTTAGATGTAGTTGTTACAAACACCCAGGAAGAGTTAGATGATTTAAAGAATGACTTGACGCTAATGCTTGATTATTTAGTTGCCAGGGTTAA
>VSDH01000007.1:95169-107905 GCA_008636105.1 Candidatus Scalindua sediminis
CGTAGGTTTAGGACCAAGTTCTGTTTGTCTATCACCAGATGGTAAGTACTGCTATGCAGCAAACTATTTTTCAAATAGCGTTTCAGTTATCAGAACTCCTGTTGATTAATAAATTTATATATTTTTTAGGGAGTGTGGAATGAAGAAGAGAGCTTGGTTATTGGGTTTCCTGGGTGCAGGTTTGATAAGTTTGACATTGGCTCAAAGTACTAATGCCTGTTTTATAGAGATTACAAGGGTAAGAACAGAGCATCCTTCCCCATTTCATGTCACAGTATCACCCGATGGAAACACGCTAGTTGTAACCAACCAATCAGGTCATAGTATAACCCTTATTGACGCAAGGTCGAGGAAGATTATTGGAGAAGTACCAGTACAGGTACAGCCTGAGGCTTCGGTAGTATTACATGATGGCCGTACAATTTATGTATGTAATGCAGAGAGTGACAGCGTATCCGTAGTGGATATGAACAACAAGTCTGTAATTAAGACAATAAAAGTAGGCGATTGGCCATGTAATGTGAAATTATCAAAAGATGGAAGTAAGGCTTATGTGTCCTGTTCTGGTAACATGTGGAACTCCATTGATATCATCGATACGAGTAGGAATGAAAAGGTTGGCGAGATTAAGACATCAAATTACGGCCCTAGAGACATTGCCATTTCGCCAGATGGGAAGACAGGTGCTATAATTTGTGATACTGTGGGTAGCACTAATAGAAGTGTTGATTTTGTCGATCTTGAATCTGGAAGGATTATTGAGACCAGGGTAATACGTGGGAGTGCTAATTTGAGAGGTATAGTATATACACCAGATGGAGCATTCGTTCTTGTTACAATGCAACAGCCTAAGAACTGGCTACCTGTGTGTGAAGCAGAAAATGCCCAGATATTTTCAAACAATGTTGCTGTGATGGAGACGAAACCTGGTGGAAAGGTTGCTTGTATGCCTTTGGATGAACAAAACAATTACGATGGCGATCCCTATGGTATAGCAGTCGGTCCAGAGGGCAAGTATGTCTATATCGGTATAAGAGGTATGCATAGGGTAACGATTCTTGATCTGGAAAAGATGAGGGATATCGTTGTTTCTAGCCCACAGGAAGAGTTGGATGATTTGAAGAATGACTTGACGTTAATGGTTGATTATTTAGTTGCCAGGGTTAACGTAGGTTTAGGACCAAGTTCTGTTTGTCTATCACCAGATGGTAAGTACTGCTATGCAGCAAACTATTTTTCAAATAACGTTTCAGTTATCAGAATTCCTATTGATTAATTATTAGCCATAAAAACATTGTGTGAAAATCATAGGTTTATTAGGTCCTATATGAAGAAGTAGTAAAGAGCCACGGTTAAGAAATTAAAGGTGGCTCTTTTGATTATGAACTTAGCTTAACTTCGCTGAGCAATTGGAATGATGGAAGAATGGATTACTAAAAGTTAAAATAAAATACGATGAACCCCGTAAAGCTTCGCAACAGGGCAGGCGTAACCCGGAAGACAGAGCTAAGCTCAGCTTTGCGAAACGGGTCGTACCTAAGGCAGATTCGCCTCGGCGAACATCATAACCGTAACCGTAACCGTTTACTCAGTATTCCGGCCTTAATATAAGCCCAATAGCAACAATGGGTTGTAGAGTTTCCGAGACGTAAATGAGAGGCTACTAAATAAGCTGCTCAATGACCACAAATAGTCACGTATTGACCAAACTCAGTCATTTGTTGTATCTATTTATAATATTAGCATTTAATCATATTCTGTCGGTATTTCTGTGTATAGGTGTCAGATTTTTGTCATTTTTTGATCTGATTGCCCCTAAATTTATATATGTGTTAATTTCCTTTAAACTCTAAGGCTTTGAGTTTATTGATGTTAAGGGCATGCCAAAAATCGTGATTGTATGGCATGGATGTTGCGCTTAATTTGAGATAGGAATGAGTTAAAAGTGTAAGTATATTTTTCATATATTATTAAAAAATAGTACCGATTTTTTTATTATTTAGTATTTTATTTTTATAGGAGGTGATTTTAGATGAGTAAGAAACTAATGTTATTTGGATTAATTGTGGGGCTGTGTTTAATAGGCGCTTCAGCGCCGATGGATATGGCAGGTGCAGGAGAGGCAAAAGTTGTAGCCACCATCCAGACAGGCCCTGAGTGGGAACCGCTCGAAAGGGGTGAGCCATTGACAGTCCCTGAAGTACACTACAGGGTAAAGCACTCACCATATAAGAGCGAATTGGTAAGATACGGACAGTTTATATTTAACGAGGCATCATGGACACTGCAGGGCGAATATTCATGTGCAAGCTGTCATTATGAAAGAGGGCAGACTACAGGATTGATATGGGATCTTGGAGATGAAGGCTGGGGCAGCTGGAAGAATGTGAAGTATATTCGTGGTGGAAGGTATCTGCCTCCATTCAGGCATGAGGGATTTACTGGTCATCCGGATGAGATAGTTGGAGCAACTTCATCGATTGACAGGGTATGTGGACGTGACCCCGGGTTCGTATTCAGGAGTGAGAATTTCTCTCCTGAGAGGTTAGAGGCACTGATAGCTTACATAAGGTCATTGGAGTTTACGGGTAGTCCGTTCAGGAATGAAGATGGATCATTGACGGCGGCACAGAAGAAAGGATGGAAGGTATTTAGTGATCCGAAGGTTGGATGTATAGAGTGTCATCCTGGAGATCCAAAGAATCCAAGGGCATTGTTTAGCGATGCACAGACACATGATGTAGGGACAGGTCGAGTTGGTAAGGATGGATTCAGGACGACCCCTGGTGCAGTATTTAACACGTCAGCACTGGAAGCAGGAGTTGACCCATATGGTGAGGAATACGATGTACCTATTATAGGCCTGGACCTTGTGAAGGAATTTGATACACCTACGTTGAGGGACATCTATGCATCGGGTACGTATTTCCACGATGGGGGTGCACAGACGTTGATGGCTACTATAGATAATACTACAAACACCATGGACATGCATGGAGTTACGTCACATTTAAGTCAAGGGCAGTTACAAGACCTTGTTGAGTTTATGAAGGCTCTGTAAAAGTGGCGTTGTGAAGGTCATTGGTTTGTTAAGTAACATGTGGTTAAATAATGAAGAGCCATAGTTAGAAATCTAGCTGTGGCTCTTTTTGTGGTAAAACCTTGTGGTTTGATCATAGAGTTGGCAAAAAGCATTTTTCATAAATGTCAGAGTTAGTGTTTGTTATTAGTCTATTTGTTTCCTGCCAATTTCGCTGTAGTTCTCTATAGCAAATTCAAGAAACTCCGGATCGCCAAATTCATCGGTAAGTATCTGCCTTTCTATTTTAGATGGACATTAAGGGACAGCGCTTGCATTTTTCTTAATGCGGGTAATAAGAAAACAATCTATTTCCACATTGTCCTGTCAAGGCTGCGATATTGGATTGCCTCAGAGAGATGCTCGATACGAACATTATTACTGTTGTCGAGATCCGCAATTGTCCTGCTGACTTTAAGTATTTTATTATATGCCCTTGCAGAGATGCCGAGTTCTGTCATGGCCTGATGGAGTAGTTCTTCTGACTGATTATCCAGTAAGCAATGGTTTTTTATCTGCTTTGCGGACATTCGAGAATTGGTTGTGTATTTAAGCCCTTTAAATCTTTCCAGTTGTATATTTCGCGCTTCTGTAATCTTTCCCCTGATTTCCTCTGACGATTCACTTGTTGAAGTAGAGGTTAAGTCTTTATACTGAACGCTAGGAACCTCAACGTGAATATCAATCCTGTCAAGTAAAGGTCCAGAAATCTTGGAGATGTAGTTTTGAATCTGGCGAGGTGTACAATGACATTCTTTCTTGGGGTCAGTATGGTAACCACAAGGACACGGGTTCATAGCACCCACCAGCATTATTTCTGCCGGAAATGTAACCGAGCTTGTTGCCCTTGAAATGGTAATCTTGTCCGTTTCTAATGGCTGACGTAATACCTCCAGTGTTTTCCTGTTAAATTCTGGTAACTCATCAAGAAAGAGAACTCCATGGTGAGTCAGGCTTACCTCACCCGGATGTGGAGTACTACCACCTCCCACTAATCCTGCAGTGCTAATAGTATGATGTGGACTACGAAAAGGTCTTGTGGCTATCAGGGATTGATCCGAATCTAAAAGTCCGGTGGTGCTGTATATCATAGTGGTTTCAAGGGCCTCTTCAAGGGTCAATTTAGGCATTATCGAGGGGAGTCTTTGTGTCAGCATCGTTTTACCTGAACCCGGAGGGCCAATCATAAGCACGTTATGGTTACCCGCAGCAGCAACGGTAAGTGCACGTTTAACGTGTTCTTGTCCTTTAACATCCGCAAAGTCTACCTCATAATGAGACGAACTATTAAAGATATCATCAAGGTTTACGGAAAATGGGGAAATAGATAATTCATCTGTTAAGAAGCCTACAGCATCAGTTAGTGTCTTTACAGGGATAATATCTATATCTTTCATAATAGCTGCTTCTGGTGCATTATCAGCAGGGAGAATTAATCCTGCCAATCCTGCTTCTTTACATCTCTTCGCCATTGGTAAGCATCCATTAACCTTTCTCACCCTTCCGTCCAATGCAAGTTCACCGATTATGCCGTATTCATGTACCTTGTCCGTCTTTATCTGGCTTGTGGCAATAAGAACGCCAGTTGCAATTGGTAATTCAAATAATGGGCCTTCTTTTTTCCTATCTGCAGGAGCTAAATTAATGGTGATATTCTTTAAAGGAAATTTGTAACCACAATTCTTCAGCGCTGCCTTTACCCTGTCCCTGCATTCCTTAACTGCCGCGTCTGGCAATCCGATAACAACCGTTGAAGGCAATTGCCCCTTTGCAACATATACCTCTATCTCCAGCATATAGGCTTCAATTCCATAAACAGCAACACTTTGTACCTTTCCAAGTCCGGCCATTGGTTTTTCCTCAATCATATTTGATTTCAAGGAAATTATACATAAAAGCAGACATCTGGAGTCCTCCCGAAAGGGAGGAAAACCCTGCTTTCGCAGGGATTTCATAATCTCCGCATCTACTCATTTATGGTTTTCACTATGATTACAAAACCCTATTTTCTCCATGTTATTGGCAGGAATATAAGGATAACGGCATATATTTCTAGCCTGCCCAAAAGCATACAAAAGATTAGTACCCATTTGCAGGGGTAAGCAATTCCACTATAATTTTTTGTGGTGCCTACGTCAGCAAGTGCAGGGCCAATGTTGTTCATCATTGATGCCACAGCGCTAAATGAGGTAACAACCTCTGTGCCAAAGATTGTCAGGACAAGAGAAAAGATACCAAACAGTCCAAGATATATTACAAAAAAACCTAATGTGTTAGTGAGGATATCCTCACTAACCGGCTTGCCGCCAAGCTTAACATGCATTATAGCCCTAGGCCTGAGCAGGCGAACTAATTCCCTTGCACTGGATTTAAGAAGTAACAATACCCTTGCCACCTTCATACCTCCGGCAGTTGAACCTGCACACCCTCCAATAAACATGAGAAGGACAAGAAAGAAGCGACAAAAATTCGGCCAACTATCAAAATCTGCGGTAGAATATCCGGTACTAGTTGTCAAGGAAACTGCCTGGAATGCGGCATATCTCAGCGAACCGCCTATGCTTTCATATTTATGTTCTTTGATACCACCATTATAAAAGGACGATTCGAAGAAAAATAATGCAAGTGTTACAAAACAAATTGCACATAATATCAAACCAGCAAAAAAGCGCAGTTCAGAATTTCCCAGTATCTTTTTGAACCTTCCTGTTACAAATTGGTAGTGAAGTACATAGTTACAGGCTGATATAAATATAAATATCATGACAACAATCTCAATAAATAAGCTGTCGAAGGCAGCGATGCTTTGATTCTTTGTAGAAAATCCCCCGGTTGCTATTGTTGTAAAGGCGTGACATATAGCGTCAAATGGCTCCATCCCTCCTATCCAGAATAGCGGGATTACCATGGCAGTAAGGGACAGGTATATCATCCACAGTATTTTTGCTGTTTGAGCTATGCGAGGTTTTATCCTATTGCTTGTATGGCCGGGTGCCTCGGCGCTGAATAATTTGTGGCCTCCAACACCAATAGTAGGGAGGACTGCGACAAAAAACACAACGATACCCATCCCACCGAGCCATTGTGTCATACTTCTCCAAAAAAGAATGCCATGTGGTAGACCTTCAATATTGGCAAAAATGGTGGCACCTGTTGTGGTAAGACCACTCATGGATTCGAAATAGGAATCACAGAAGGTATTACATACCCCTGATAACCAATAAGGTAAGGCGCCAAAAAAGGCGCAGGACATCCACCAGAATACAACAATTGCAAAACCTTCCCTAACCGTAATATCTTCATTATTCTTATATTTAAATGAATATTTGCATGCTAAACCAACTGTACCAGAAACAATGATTGCAATGGCAAATGCCCATATCTCTTCCTTTGTGCCATAAAAAAAAGACACACCAAATGGCGTGAACATTATACAGGAAAGAAGTATTATGAGGTTTCCTAAGGTATGCAACACCAAGGGTATGTTCATTCTAAGTAGGACTTAACAGGAAAGAATACGATAGATGCAAGATAAATAACAATTTGCCAAAAGCAATTGTTTTCGTTAAATGACAAGAAGTCCTAACTAAGCAAGCGAAACGAGCTAAGTTCATATGTAGAAGATTTTATCTTTTCTTACTGAAGAGAGCCTGGACCTTTTCAATAGCATCCGGCAGAGTAAATACGATGACACTTTCTCCGGGATTTATAGCATTAACGTCTTTCGGGAGAAGCATCGTACCGTTTCTTACAATTGCTCCCAGGGTAGACCTTTTTGGGAATCGGATTTTATTTAGCGGTTTTTTTACGATTTCAGACCCTTCTTCGGCAATCAGTTCGATTGCTTCTGCTTCGCTATCACCCAATTTGGCAATTGATAGTATCTGGCCTCTTCTTACGTGTTGGAGTATCGCGCTTGCGGTGATTAATCTTGGGTTTATGACCACATCCACATTAACCTGATGGATTATGGGCACAAGCGCGGGTTCATTTGTAAGCACTACTGTCTTTTTCGCACCATGCTTTTTTGCCAGCAGAGATGTAAGTAAATTAGTCTGAGCGTCTTCGGAAAGGGCAATAAAAAAATCTGTATCCTCAATAGTAGCTTCTTTAAGTAAATCTATATCTGTGGCATCACCATGTAGGACTATGGTGTCTTCCAATTCTGCAGCTGCCTTTTCTGCCTTTTCCTTCTTTGGTTCGATCATTGTTACATTAATCGAACTGTCTTCAAGCCTTTTCGCAAGTTGTATACCTACTCGGGTTGTTCGATATATAATTACCCTTTCTACTTCATCTGCCCTTCTATTAACCATTGGCAGGAAATAGGGCAATCCCATTTTTGCTACGAGTACAAAGATATCATCATCTGGTAATATTTCAGTTTTATGTGTGGGTATAATCATTTCACCATTACGTTGAATGCTTACTATTAAGAATGAATCTGTATATTGAATACCTTCTAGTTCTGAGAATTTTTTACCCGCAATTGGAGCATCCTTAGGGACGTGAAAACCTCTTAAAAGAATATCGCCTATTGGAAAATCAACAGCAAACGTTGCTCCCGGTGTCTCTATAATCTTGATAAGTGAATCAACAATAATTTGCTCAGGATTTATCATATGGTCAACGCAAAACCCATTTCCTTTAAATAATGAATCTTTGCCCGTAAACTCGCTGTTTCGAATCCTTGCAATCTTAATTTTACGACCGTATTGGTTGGCGATGATGCAAACGACAATGTTCACTTCATCACTGTTAGTTACGGCTAATACCAGATGTGCATCACGCACACCAGCAGTCTCTAATATATTTAGAGAACTACCATTACCAGCAACTACAAAAACATCCAATTTTTCGGTAATCCTCTGAACCAATTCAGGATTTTCTTCAACTACTGATATGTCGTGACCTTCTTGCGACAGCTGTTTCGCAATGTTAAACCCTACGGCACCTGCTCCTACTATAAGAACTTTCATTTAAAGTTTCCCCTAACAAAAAATTTGCCTTTGAACTGAATACTCCTGATTAAGCGAAAACAATTGTTTCTTCAACGCGCTTGACAGTTTGTCACCTTGAGGTAATAGTATTTCCAAGCTTCTTTTCCTCAATTCTTGAAATTTGAATCTTAATTCTGGACCACCCATGTAATTATTTTTCTTCTCAAAATCATCGACAAGTTCTCTTACTCTATCAAATTCTCCCGTTTCAAAATATTCCTCAAGAATCTTATATATTTCATTCCACCACAGACGATTATCTGTCAATAAATTCTCAATCCATAATGAAAAAATGTTTAGCAATTTATCATGTTGCTTTGCCTCTTTCAGGCACCGTACAAGTTCATGCTTTATTTCTATATCATTCTCAAAGCGTATGACGAGGTCTTCGTATATTTGAATTGCCTTTTGACAATTATTGAGTAGGGCATGTGATCTTGCCAGCTTTAGTTTGCTTTGCCATAAGGCATGACTATATTCTGGTAAATCTTTAAAGTTATCAATTTGTTTTTTTAATATTCCTATAGTCCTCTTGTAGTCCTTTCCAGTATAAAAGGCATTGACAATAATATCAAGTGTTTCAAAATTTTTACACTCAATAGCTGAGAGTACGTTGGCAGTTTTCTCTGCAACTCTATTATCCCCATCCTTGAGTAGCTTGATTAAAGGTTCAACAGCACTCTCATCACCAATCTGCCCTAAGGCCGTTGCCGTAGATTCACGAACACGAGCACTTTCATCAGAAAGCAAGGTTGTCAAATGCACAACAGCCTTTTTGGCCCCTATTTTACCCAGACTATCAGCTGCATACCATCTGACTCTTTCTTCATCATCATTTAAAGAATTAATCAATGGATCAATTGCCCTTTTGTCCTGAAACTTGCCAATGGCAACTATTGCAGATTCCTTTACCTTTGGGTCTCTATTCGAAAACAAGTTGATTAAAGGTTCTACGGCTTCCTCTGCCCTTAACTCCCCAAGTGCTTCTGCTGCCGCACATATTACACTATTTTCCTTGTCATTTAAAGCGGACAATAAATCAATCAAGACTTCCTTGCTACCCAATTTACCCAGGGCTCTTGCAGCACTTTCACGAACCTTTGCCTCTTTATCCTGCAGTGCTAATATTAAAGATTTTAATACAGATACGTCACCAATTTCTCCAAGGACTTTTGCTGCAAGAGTACGTATCTCCGTGTCATTATCTAAAATCAAATCAACAAATATCTTGATAACTTCAGGGTCTGTATGATTTGCAAGTTCCCCTGCAGCAAAAATCCTTACCTCAGGATATTCGCTTTTTATGGCATCAAGTAATAGTTCAATATTACCTTTCCCCTTTCCTGTTTCTAAAATCTTTATAGTCTTTTGAGCAATTTCGCTCTTTAATGTGCTGTTCTGAGATCTAAGTTTCTTGACGTCTCCTTCCAGCTTATCAACAATATCTTCTAACCATTGTTCCCTCGTTTTAACCTTGTTTCTGTCCCACCACTCTTGCCAAAAAATATTAGTATTACCATCTGACTGTTTTGTAATCTCCGCCAATGCATCTTGAGCTGCAATTCGTAAGTCATTATTGTCAGATTCTAACAAACTTATTAACGGTTTCACAGCCTCACGCGAGCGTGTTTTTGCTAAGGCGCCTGTAATAAGGATACGGGATTCAATTGGTTTTCGTATATTTAGGAGTACGCCTATCATCTCTTCTATCGCCTTCCTTGTCCTTATATTTCCCAAGGCATTAGCAGAAGCGATTCGTATAGTCTCCTTTTCACTGTCAAGTAATTCAATCATGCTATCTAACGCCTTATCGTCTCCTGTAAAACCAAAAGCCTTAATCAAAGAAATACGCACATCGTCATTTTCTGAATTTTTAAGGACACCAATAAGTGAGTCACACATAGTGGAAAGGTTAAGTCCTAACAGTGAAATGATTGCAGAAGTGCGTATTGCGGGATCATCGGAATATAATAGTTTCATCCATTCATCGATCTTTATTTGTAGCTCAGGGGTAATATCTTGAAAAGTTTTATTGACATGCTTAACGGGTTTGGCGTCGACTGCTTTATTTTCAATTATTACCAGGCAACCATAAGTAAGTATATTTATTAAAAGAAAAAAAGATAAATAAGACCTTTTCATTCAACTTATTATATGCTGACAGAAAAGCACTAAATAGCGCTTAAATAGACTATAAAGATTAACTATGTCTCAAAACTTCTCACTTTTGCTCTTAAAATATACTCTATCAAAACTTCTTTTTATCGTCAATATAAAACAATATGGGGAAATATTAAGTTAAGTTCCTTTATAGAAAGAACTAAAGGTAGTTTTCCATTGACCAATATTATTACTGAACGTCTTTTTCTTCGCAAAAATTTGAAGATTGGCTTGAACATTTTTTGCGAAATTGTTAACATCTCAAACTCAACCCACCTACGCAGAGAACCATGCCCGCCTGCCGTCGGGCAGGGGCCTCTGCCCGTTCTCCGCAGTCATCGTCCTTCGTAGTAGTCCTACTACGGAGTGAGGGCTCCTTAGCTGAAGGCCACGGATGGACGGAGGATGGAAATGCGTTGTGGACGGTTGCCGTAGTTCCACGACACGGAAAGAAGGCGGATATGCTTCGGAGGGTATCGCCCGTGGGGGCTCAATAAAATCGTTAAAGGATGAATATCTTTGAAGTTTAATGGAAAATGGAAATAGTATCTTTTGGTGATATCCATGAAGATATTAGTAACTTAAAACCGTTAAAGAATGAGTTAGAAACTGCGGATGTTATAATAATCTCAGGTGACTTGACTAACTATAATGGTATAAGAGAAGCCAAAAAGGTAATAGAAGGGATAATGAAATATAACAAAAATGTGTTGGCACAACTTGGGAATCTAGATAAGTTTGAAGTTGATGATTATTTAACCGAAAAGGGCATTAACCTTCACAGAAATGGATATATAAGAGATGGTATTGGAATCTTTGGTGTAGGTGGATCAAACCCAACGCCTTTTAGAACGCCTACTGAATTTAGTGAAAGCGAAATCGAAGCTTTTTTACTCGAAGGTTTTGAAAAGGTAAGAGAAACCAGGTTTAAAATAATGGTACCCCATATGCCACCCAATGGAACAAGAATTGACATGATCAGAAATGGTGCACACGTAGGGAGTCATAGTGTTCGCGATTTCATAACAAAATATAAACCTGATATTTCAATAAGTGGTCATATACACGAAGCAAGGGGTAATGATAAGATGGGAAACACATTGCTCTTCAATGCCGGCATGTTTCGGGAAGGTGGATATATAAAAATTGTTAAACAAGCAGAAAATCTGGTTGCTGAATTAAAGATGCTAACATGATTTAAATGGAATATCCAAAATTGCGACAAATAGAAGCATTCCCTGTTGAAGCAACTGATCAGCAGGCAATATGTCTTAGAGATCCGCACAATTATGCTGAAAATCCCCTTTTAGTCCCTCCTAATGTTTTTTTCATTATCAGCCTCTTTGATGGTAATCACTCAATATTGGATATACAGGCTAAATATACACAACGATATGGAGATATGTTGTTTAGTGATAATGTACAAAAAATTATCCGGGAATTAGATGAAAATCTATTCTTGGAGAATAACAGATCCAAAGGGTTTATACAAAAGACAAAAGATGATTTCAGAAACTCAGCCATACGTAAAGCCGTACATGCTGGGACCGCTTACGAAAATGATAAGGAAAGATTAAGAGAACAAATAGATAAACTCTTTACATCCGCAGAAGGGCCTGGCAGGCCATTATCATCAAATAATACTGGCAGATTGAAAGGAATAATGTCCCCCCATATTGATATAAGACACGGAGGACCATGTTTTGCATGGGCTTACAAAGATGTTGCCGAATCATCGGATGCGGAACTATTTATAATATTTGGTATTGCACATTCTAGCACCAAGAATCTTTTTACACTTACAAATAAAGTCTTTGAAACACCATTTGGTGCTGTAGAAACAGATAAAGACTTTCTTGAATCGTTACATAAAAAACTCAAGTTTAATTGTTTTGAAGACGAGTTTGTTCACAAGAATGAGCATTCAATAGAATTTCAGTTAATCTTTCTGCAATATCTTTATCACCAGAAAAGGAATTTTAAGATACTCCCGGTACTTTGTTCATCCTTTGGTAATGTGGCCGGGGATAAGAATAGTCCGTTACAGATCCCGCAATTCGAGGATTTTGTTTCTTCACTCAAAGAGACAATTGAGACAGGTAAAAAGAAAACCTGTATAATTGCAAGCGTAGATCTAGCACATGTTGGTCATAGATTTGGTGACAGCGAACTTCAAGACGAAGCGTATCTCAAGAGATTAGAATATGAAGACATAAACATGCTAAAATATGCAGAAGATTTAGATGCAGAAGGGTTTTACAATTCGATTCAGAAAGATAACGACAGAAGGAGGATATGTGGATACCCGGCGATTTATACAATGCTCAATGTCCTTAAGGCCTCAAAGGGCAAACTCCTGAAGTATTCCCAGAGTACTGAACCGAATACACATTCAACGGTGACCTTTGCCGGCATGTCATTTTATGAAAACATAACGTGAATACCCCGCCATTTATGGCGGGGATGAAACGTTATCCTTTAAAAAAACATTAATATA
>VSDH01000064.1 GCA_008636105.1 Candidatus Scalindua sediminis
TTTATATTTACTCCTTCTTCTCTCTTAAAGCAAGGATTGATTTATATTAAAACCTGTCCTACGGTTTGTTTGGCGGGTCTCTATTTTTTATTCCTTATTATTCTCATTTTATATAATCTCTTCGTATTACCATCACTGGTATTTTGAACGAATTATTTTTGCTCTTTCTGCCAATTTTTCTACTTCGTCTTCTTTACCAATCTCCGTGTAAAACCCTACCATATTCTTCAACACAGTCGCAACATCGGGATGGTCTGGACCAAGGGCTTTTTCATATATTTCCAGTGCATGTTTGTAAAGAGGTTCGGCCTTGGTATATTTACCCTGGGAGTGATAAAGTGCCGCCAGATTGTTCCGGGATGTTGCTACCCGGGTATGGTCTTTGCCAAGGGCTTTTTCCCTTATTTCAAGTGCACGCTTGTAAAGGGGCTCGGCCTTGCTATATTTTCCCTGGGAGTAATAAAGTTCCGCCAGATTGTTCAGCGATGTAGCAACATCAGGATGGTCTGGACCAAGGGCTTTTTCTCTTATTTCCAACGCCCACTTGTAAAGGGGCTCGGCCTCGGCATATTTCCCCTGGGCTCGATAAAGTGCCGCCAGATTGTTCAGGGATGTAGCAACATCAGGATGGTCTGGACCAAGGGCTTTTTCGTATATTACCAACGCCCACTTGTAAAGGGGCTCGGCCTTACTATATTTGCCCTGGGAGTAATAAAGTTCCGCTAGATTGTTCAGGGATAAGGCCACACCGGGATGGTCTTTACCAAATATTTCCTCTGCAATTTTTACTGATTCTTTGGCTACACTAACCGCCTCTGAATATCGTCCTTGTTGATAAAGGATACTAGCCTTAGCATTTAGTTCCATCCATAATTTCTCCTGGGTATATGCAGGTGAGGTAAAAGATGCTGTCATAATCATTATTAAAATAATTTTTACACCGTAAGAGACCAAAGGTCTTACGGTATTTGCGAATGTTTTCATTGGGACAACCCTCCTTTTATATGATTCCAATTAAATATACTGAGCTCTTTCTAAGGTACAGCACGCCAAACATGGAGAGTGTTAGCGAATAGAAAATCCAGAAAGTTTCTATACGAAAGAAAGTTGTTTATAGAACTTATGCACTTTGTGCGATTGAGAATACAGAAGTAAAGGAAGTACGAATTCTTATGTTTATAATAGTCAGGTAATTATCAAAATCAATAGGAAAAATGATAGCCAACCCCGAATGGCGTAAACCTGAAGAAACCAAATTCACCACGGAGGGGTACAAGACTGAAA
>VSDH01000008.1 GCA_008636105.1 Candidatus Scalindua sediminis
TTACCAATTAGTACAATAATCTTCTTGGATCTTGCTTATTGAATTCATTTATCAAACACCGTGCCGAACAGTATTGGCGCTGTCCCTATTTGCACAGTGGCTGGGGTATGGTATTGTTAGTAAATTGGCTTAATCACTAATCAAGGTGTGATCTCATTCGGCTCCAGATTTCACTGGATATTATCACTGGAATCTTGGTAATATACTTTTCTAATCAGCAAATTTATACCTAAAACTGTTAACAGGTCTTTTGTGGGGTTTTTGTGGGACAAAAGCAATAATGATAATTGATAATCGTCATTCAATATGTCACAAAGTAGTATATGAAGTACGTTACAAATATGGGTTTACTTATCTAGACCGTTGTGGGAGCACGGTTAATGAAATTATGAACAGCACTGATGAAGAATGGGAATTCTATGGACGTGAACCAGATCCTCAAAGTGCACCATTGATAAGCCTAAGAAACGGAACAAGGTTTAACTTTTCTGCTCTAAAGTATGATTTTGCATTGGAACAAAAGGAAGGTGCGGATAAAGATATAGAAAAACAAGATATAGATGGATTTATAGAACAGGTAGACTTGGTTTCATCAATAGTTAATGAAAGGCTTAGTTTAAGGGATTTTAGCCGTGTTGGTTTTAGAATATGGTACTTATTTGCTTCTAGAACGAGAGAAGATTCAGAGGCATGGATATCTCAGCTATTGAAAACTAATGACATTGATAATCCAATAGCTGAGGCATTAAATGGTAATGTAGAAGCGAAGAGTCATGTAGTTGTGGTTGCATCACAAGATAGAAAGTTTCGTATCTCAATAATCGGTGTGGAAAGCCAAGCTCAATTGAATCTTGTAGGAGGTATGGTTAGTATTCGAAAAAGTAAGCTTAGCCGTGGACAAGATAAATATTTAAAAAAACAATTAAAGAGAGCAGCTAATAATCCTGAATTCGCGGTAATGTTTGATATAGATTCATTTGTTGAATCGCCCAAGGATGTAGAAGCTAAAGACTTCATTGCAGAATCATTAAAACAGATTGAAGAAAAAGTGCCAGTGGCATTTAAATAAAAGAGTATTTTTCTAAAAGAGGAAAGTATATTATGGGCTATGATACATTAACAGATTTTAATGATGAAATCATTCACCAGTCTAGGGCTTTTGGCTTAACAAAACACACAGAAAGTCAAGGATCAAGAAGTGTCAATTATGATTCGTATTATAATAAAACTGGTGTGGATGTAAAACCTGTTATTCAGAGAAGATCAAGAGCTGTTTCTTATAAAAGACAAGTTCAACAAATTGCAATCTCAGAAGAAGTAAACAGGTTGCTGCGAAAGGCTTCAGAAACAGTTGACCAGCTTGTGGTGACTAAAGACTTAATTGAACAAGCAAATTACGCATTTGCATTCAAGGATTGTTTAGAGGATCTTTGGAAGAATAGGAAGAACAGAGAAGACAACTGGGGGGATCTCTTAAATATTGTGCAGGTTGTATTGGCTCAGGTTGAGTTTGAACAACTTTCTGAAGTACAGAAGTTGAGTATAAAGAAGGTTACGAATGTTTACCTTTGTAAGCCGGAAATATTAGATCCAGACATTGACGATGCTTTAGAAGCGCTTTCTGAAGCGGGTTTTGACCCCTGGAGTGGGATTAGTGGAAAGCCTGAAGTATAACTCCAGTACACATTCAATTAATTTAACTTAATGCCTACCGGAACAGCTATTTTCCCCGATACATCAATCCATATTGCCAGGTTATTGCGTGAGCCTGAAATAAAGAAGATTATTGAACAGCGTCTAGCTTCTTATAATCTTGTTGTTTCTAGCTCAGTGGTTGTACAGGAATTCAAACGCCGTGTCCTGCCTGAAGCAATTTATTTGATAAATCAATTGAATCTCAGAGGGTCTTACCAAAGAGTAAGAAGACATGTAGATAGTCTTCCTGAAGAATGGAAAAGAAAGAGACAGATTTGTGTTGGAATGTTAAATGAAATATTTGAAACTGTGGATAAAGTTGATGATTCAGAATTAACCGAGCGTGCTAAACGTTATTTACATACACTAATAAAACATGGCATAACTTATTTTAAAAGAAAATTAGGCCATATAACTACAGGTACAGATTGTTATTTATCTAAGCTGCCTGTTAAAGTGAAAAAACCATATCAGAAATATGATTCAATTGAAAAGAAATGTAGTAAAGTTTATCCTCTTTGTCCTATAGCCAGTTTTCTCAAAGAAAAAATAGAATTATGTAAACAAATTTTAAAGTATTTGTCTGCTTTACAGGATAGAACAAAAGAACTTGAAAGCACGCTTGAATTTTTGCGAGAGTTTATTGATAATCCTGATGGCATTCATGGAAAGAACCCATGTTATTGTGTTGGAGATCTTTTAATTGCACTTGAAAGCAGTAATATTCCTGATTTCTATACTATGAATTACAAAGAAAGTAAGTTTTTTTGTGATGTTTTAGATCAAAATCTAATTGTATTACCTCATAATCCTGATAAATCAGAAAGAATCTTTTCAAAGAATTCCAAACCATGGAATCTATAAGAAATACATATTGCATAAAAAAACATGAGTAAGCAGAATAAAGACAATGAGCGGGCGATCAAATCTGAACGTGAAAACTGGTCAAGTCTGCCTATAGCTTAACTGGTGAAGTTTATACCCATCTCAAAATAGTTTTCGGAGAAAATCTAAAAACAATTTTGCCCGAGTATAACTGCAACCAAGATTTGGTTTTTTGAAAAGCCAAAAACCAAACCGGTTTTAGTATATTATAGGAAGATGTGCTACCAAAACTGTCTCAACCCTTTCTAACGATTATGCCTTTATCGGCTAGCAATAAACGGGCGGTGTTTTTTCGATTAATATTTTAAGGTGATTTGTTAAAAGTTGAGACCTGACCCCAGAACTTTCTTGACAGGGAATCAATAATGTATTACATCATGTTACATGAAAACATCAACCTTGACAATCCGATTGGATAAAGATCTCGAGAATATGTTGTCCAAAGCCAGCAAGAAGACCGGTAAAAACAGAAGTGAAATCGCTCGTGAAGCGTTGCGTCGTCAATTGCGAATTAGCCAGTTTGAAGCCCTTCGAAAAAGAGTTATGCCTTTTGCAGAAGCCCGGGGATTTTTAACAGATGACGACGTTTTCTTCAAGGTCTCATGAAAGTCTTTCTGGACACCAATGTCCTTGTAAGCGCAATAGCAACCCGTGGACTTTGTGCGGATGTTCTAAGGGAAGTTTCAACCCTTTCTAACGATTATGCCTTTATTTAATCTTGCAGATTGAACCAAAACGTTTCGGTTAAGGCTACCCGCCAGAAAGACGAGTCGGGCTGGCAAGCCAGAACCAGCCTGAAATAAGTAGTTGTAAAATATTATTGTAATGATAACGTATAAGCCCCCAATATCCATTAAAGGGTATCGGGGGCTTATTATATTATGGCAACATCTGTCCCTGTTAAAAAAAAATTTTAAATAACAGGCCTCGTAAATGCCTTAATTATAAAAGGTCTTTAGAGGTTTTTAATTCATTTGTTGCACTTGCTCGTTGGTTTCAACTTTGAAGTTTTTACCATATAGGTAACCAATACCGAGTTTTTTCTCTAGAGCTGCCTCTCTACGTATTCTCTTGGCTTCAGCTTGTACATTTCCAAGCTCCTGTAGCATTGGAGACTGCCCCCACCACCACATTATGTCTTGCTGGGCATGAGCATAACCTTTGTATCCCTGGAGCTTATACCAGAACCACATCTTTGCGTAAGATCTCTCGATAGCAGTAGGATAGTTCTCTCCCTGATAAAAAAGGGCAAAACCCCCAAAGGTGGGACCGATGACCGGCACCTTTCCTCCTGATTTATTAAAAGCTCCCCATACGGCATCCCCAAGTAACTCCGGACCTAGTACTTCGGTAATCTTATCGCCAAATGGGTAGATATCAGTTTCTTCTTCTGCTGTTGTATAAAGAAGATCATCTGTAATGAGATCATCAATAATCTTTTGTGCCTTATCGGTAAGGCTGAATGCCTGGAACATGTAATCATCGAGTTGCTCTAAATAAATATCGGCAAAACGAGGGCTATGGCAATTCGAGCAGAGTTCGATCCATTTATCCCTCTTATCCAGGTTTTCATCAGAATATATGTCAATTTTATCAGCTATGATTTTTATTCCAAAAGGATAATCTTTAAGTGTCGATTTATATTCAATATTTGACGGAGGGGTAGTACCCATTCGCCAGATGCCTTTTGAAACAAAATTGTGCGTGAACCTTCCACCTCCCTGGTACATATGGCAGAATTGACAGGTCGGTGTGCGATATTCCTCTCCAACTATAACATGTGCAAGCGGTTTTTCAAAATTATAGTGCTCTTCTTCCATCTCATAAATAATCCCATGTTTTGATTCACGGTAAGATTCAGCATCAGGATGGTCAGGGCCCATGTGGCATGTCATACAAGCTTCAGGCCTTCTTGCCTCAGCAGCAGAGAACGTATGCCTTGTATGGCAGGGATCACACTTCTCTCCGATACCATGACACATATCACAGCCTGCGTTACCGGCTAACCACCCCCTTCTGTACGCCTCAGGATACCAGGGGACAAGGACGTTGGCCTCCCATGCCTGGATATGATTAGGACGTCCGTGGTCTTTCTCGCTTACAAGCTCCTTTACCTGTCTTGCATGACATTCGCTGCACTCCTCTGCCGAGGGCATCCTTATTTTCTTTGTCTCTGTGTTCACATGACAGTCAAAGCAATCTACCGAGTCGATTTCACGTCCTATTATTCCCTCGATAATACTGGTCTTACGGGCAATTATACCGCTTTTCCTTGGATTGTAATGTGCGGAGCGTTTCCAGTCAGCCACAGCACCTGTGTTTATTCCGTCGTGGCATATTATGCACAAGTCCCTGCGTTCCTTCTCTATGAATATTGTATGGTCTAGAAGTTCCGGTGGCTCGTAATGCCTTAATGGACTAAAATACATTTGCATTTTTAAAGGTTTATAATAGTCTTTGAAAAGTCCTGCACCTTCTTTAAGACCAACATTGTCCCTGAAAACTGCCTTGTACCAATCTGGAAACCCTTCATATATGTCCACCTTCTTCGGTACATACGGTTTTTCTTCCTCTGCCAGGACTAATCCTGAAAAAAGTATGGCCGTGACCAGCAGGAAGAAATTAAAACAAAATCTTAACTTTTTTGCATAATTCATAACACTCATTCTCCTTTAAATTTTTTTTGCGAAAAACTTATACAGCTTATTCCTTCTCTTTAGATATTTCTTGCTTAGCAAGAGATTTTACATAATGTACCATACACCAACGATCCTCGTCTGAAAGCTCATTGGCAAAGGATGGCATTGGTGTACCGTTCATACCTGTTGTAAATCTCAGATAGATATCCCGGTCTGTAGAACCTCCCTTATACTTACTTTCCCGTGTAAAATCATAAGGTAATATGGGAATACCCCATTCATCCTCCAGGTCGTAACTGCTTGGTCCATCTCCACGACCCGTCTTTCCGTGACACTTCCAGCATTCTTTCTCTTCGTAAAGCTTTTTACCTCTTGCAATAGTCTTTTGGGTAGGACGCATCTCCCTTCCTAAAATTACCGACGGTTCCGGCTTTCTGTATTGCCAGGCTATAGAAAAGCTCTTTATAACAGGCAGCATTGCTTTGATTTGCTCCTCTTCAAGTATATCCCACGGTATCATGGACGTTCCATGAATCCCGGTATAAATTACATGAATAAGATCTGCATCCGTTGGTACAGAACCTGAAGGGTTAGTGCGTATCTTGAATTGGCCTCTTATGAAATCCCTGGGCTTGGGGTAAAGGGCCCTTGCCAGTGGGCCTTCTCCATCACCTTCCTCACCATGACACACTGCACAGTATTTTATGTAAATATCTTTTCCCTTCTTAAATTCTTCCTCGGAAACAGGTTTAAGTGCGTCCTGTGCCATTGCCAAACTGCCAAGGCATAGCATGGTTACAAAAACGATTGAAATGAATAGAGCGTCCTTCCAGCACAAGTTGCTTCTTTCACTAATTTCTTTTTTCCTGTTTAGATACCCCATAGATAATTCCTCCGTTATACTTTCAAAAAAGTAAAAATAATTATAATACTGAATTCATCCAGGCTTGCCCGCCAAACTACAGGCTGTGTCGTAATGTCATCCCGAACTTGTTTCGGGATCTCTAAGATTGCTAACCTGTTGAAATCATTAGATTCTGAATCAAGTTCAGAATGACAAAATAGGCATTTCCTTTATTACGACACAGCCTGCTAATCGGCGGGCAGGCATGCATATTACTTAATTACGTTAGGTATTGTGTCTCTTCAACCCTTTCTAACGATTATGCCTCTTTCAGCTAAAAAATTCTTTACTGTAGCGACGTCGTATTCTTTAAAATGAAAAATAGAGGCGGCTAGTGCTGCATCCGCCTTGCCTGTAGTAAATACATCGTAAAAATGCTCGAGCTTTCCCGCACCACCGGAAGCAATAATGGGTATTTCCAGATTCTCGGAAATCAGTCTTGTTAGCTCCAGATCGTAACCATCTTTAGTACCATCACAATCCATACTCGTAAGTAGTATCTCTCCCGCACCTCTTGATTCTACTTCTCTGGCCCATTCAATAGCGTCTTTGCCGGTAGGAGTGCGGCCTCCATTTATGAAGACCTCCCATCCATCTCCTTTTCTTTTGGCATCAATGGCAACTACTATACATTGATCACCGAAGCGCTTTGATGCCTTATTCACAAAATCAGGGTCCTTTACTGCTGCAGTATTTATTGATACTTTATCAGCACCGGCCTTTAGAAGAGCCCTGATGTCTTCAATAGTCCTAATCCCACCACCAACCGTAAGTGGCATGAAGACTTTCTCAGCCGTATGCCCAACTACGTCAATAATGATATTTCTTTTCTCGTGCGATGCTGTAATATCAAGAAAGACTAATTCGTCTGCACATTGTTTATCATATAACTCGGCAATCTCTACGGGATCGCCAGAGTCTCTTAAATCCAAAAACCTGGTGCCCTTCACCACTCTGCCGTCTTTAACGTCAAGACAGGGTATAATGCGTTTGGCTAACATTAGTATTTATCTCTTAAATAAATGTATGAGAATTATACATAGCGTCCTAAATACTTGCGCATTCTAATGTGTCACCCTGAGCAAAGCGAAGGGTCTCGCACTACAAAAAAGAGATTCTTCACTTCCCCCCACTTCTTGCTTTCGCAGCGTGCCGCCACAGTGCAAGAAAGCAGTGGGGGCACTTTCAGAATGACAGGAAGCGAAGGGTTCAAAATGCTGTCTTGAACAAAGTGAAGGCATGACATGAAAATTATAGATTCCCTGTCTGCATTGCCATGAAGGTTGAAACCACGGGAATGACAGAGAGTACAATACGTTGTCATTCCCGCGAAAGCGGGAATCTATTTTCGTGTTAAACCTTCATGCCCCTTCAGGGCACCACGAAGGATGAAAATTAAAACTTTTGGATTCCCTGCGAAAGCGGGGCTAATTGCCGTACCTTCCTTTCGGAAGGAATCCAGAGTTATTTTCGTGTTAAAAATCCTTTAAAGGGCTGCTGGCCTTGGCATATAATTTTTTAGGCATCCTGCCGGATAAATATGCCAAACGGCCTGACTCACATGCCAGCTTCATCGCCCTGGCCATCTTAACAGGGTCTTTTGCTATTGCAATACCCGTATTCAACAATACCCCCTTACAACCAAGTTCCATCGCGATACTCACATCAGATGCGGTACCAACACCCGCATCAACTATAACTGGAACACTTAATGACTCCAGAATAATCCTTATGTTGTTTTGATTTAGTATACCCTGCCCTGAACCTATCGGGGCGCCTGCAGGCATTACACTGGTTGCACCAGCATCTTCCAACTTTTTAGCTACTATTGGGTCGTCAGAGGTATAAACAAGGACAGTAAAACCTTCTTTTACCAATATCTCGGTAGCTTTTAATGTTTCAATTGGATCAGGCAAAAGGGTTTTTTCATCACCCAATACCTCCAGCTTTATCATATCGGAGATACCCATTTCTCTTGCCAACAATGCCGTCCTAACGGTTTCATCCGCTGAATAACAACCGGCAGTATTAGGTAATATCGTATATTTTTCTTTATCGATATGATCAAACAGTGATTCACCAGATTTACCACCAATATTTGCACGCCTTATTGCCACGGTAACAACCTCAGCACCGCTGGCATCCAGGGCCTCTTTCATAATATCAAGAGTTTGATATTTCCCGGTACCTACAAACAATCTGGAATTAAACTTATATTTCCCAAGCTTTAATACTGAATCTTCCATCTCATCCCCCACCAACGAAGGTGACTATCTCCAAACTATCATTTTCCTGTAGTTTCTTTTCACTGAGTTGCGTGCGTGGAACCACTTTAAGATTTACTTCTACAGCAACGTATCTCTTATCAATATCCAAACTTTCCAATAGTTCAGATACGGAGGTCCCTGCTGGACATTCCTTCTTTTCGCCGTTTACGTTGATTTGTATCATTAAATCAGGACTCATTTTTAGCAGGTTCAGGTTCAGGCTCTGGTTTTCTCCCCATTACATAATTGTCTATCGCTACAGCAGCCTTTTTACCGGCACCCATTGCAAGGATTACGGTTGCTGCACCCGTAACTATATCGCCACCCGCAAATACGCCTTTCTTTGATGTCACTCCGGTTTCTTCGTCTGCAACTATGTTACCCCTCTTGCTTGTTTCTAATCCGGGTGTTGTTGTCGGTATTAGTGGATTCGGACCGTTACCTATGGCAACAATTACACACTCAACATCCAAAATAGTTTCGGAACCTTCGATAGGTATAGGGCGTCTCCTGCCTGATTCATCCGGTTCACCTAATTCCATCCTTATACATTCCATACCCTTTACCCATCCTTTGTCATCACCTAAGATCCTGATAGGATTCATTAAGAATTTGAATATTAAGCCTTCCTCTTCACCATGATGAACTTCATCTATTCTGGCAGGCATCTCTTTTCTGGATCTACGATAAACAACATAAACGTCTTCTCCACCCAGACGTAAGGCGGTTCTGGCTGAATCCATTGCTACGTTTCCACCACCCAGTACGGCAACCTTCTTTTTTCTCAATACCGGTGTCTCGTATTCCGGATCATATGCCTTCATTAAATTTACCCTGGTTAGATATTCATTGGCTGAATATACACCGTTGAGATTCTCACCCGGTATCTGCATGAACATTGGTAAGCCGGCTCCGGTACCCAGAAAAACCGCGTCAAAGCCATCATTTAAGAGTTCATCTACAGTCTCAATCTTTCCTATAACAGAATTCAATTCAACCTTGACTCCAAGTTTTATTAAATAATCTACCTCAGATTGTACTATATCTTTTGGTAATCGGAATTCTGGTATTCCGTAAACCAGTACGCCTCCTGCCTTGTGTAATGTCTCAAAGATGATTACTTCATGTCCCATTTTTGCTAAATCCCCGGCTACGGTAAGACCGGCAGGACCGGATCCTACCACGGCAATCTTGTGACCGGTTTTTTCAGGGATCTCTGGAATATATTCATCACCATGTTCTCTTTCATAATCCGCTACGAACCGCTCGAGATTACCTATACATACGGGATCGGATTTCTTACCTACTATACAAACCTTTTCACATTGATCTTCCTGGGGGCATACCCTGCCGCATACAGCGGGGAGGCCGTTTGTCTCTTTTATCTTACGGGCTGCGCCAATAAAGTCACCCTCACCTATAAGCTTAATAAACGCGGGAATATCTATATTAACAGGACATCCTTCATAACATAATGGCTTTTTACATTGAATACATCTGGTGGCCTCTCTCTGGGCCTGTTCAACAGTATATCCAAAAGGAACTTCTCCGAAATTTTCTATTCTCGACTTTGCGGATTGCTGTGGCATTATTTGCCTTGGAATTTTTATACGCTTTTCTCCTTCTTTTAAAACAGTCTGCTGACTCATAAGCTCCTTTTCAACCCTTTTATAGGTTTCAGTTTTTTCTTCATCCATCTGACACGGTTCTGCCTGAGCGCCCTTCTTGCCTTCCTCAGTTTCGCTATCAGTATAAATCCTCAGCCTCTTCATCAACGTATCAAAGTCAACCTGATGGCCATCAAACTCAGGGCCGTCTACACAGGCAAATTTTGTACGGCCGCCTACCTGTACACGACATGCACCGCACATCCCGGTTGCGTCAACCATAATAGGATTAAGGCTTACTATTGTCTTGATATTATACGGTTTAGTTACTTTGCATACAGCCGCCATAAGTGGTACGGGACCAACGGCAAATACGATGTCGATCTTTCTCTTGTTATCAATCATCTCCTGGAGTATTTGTGTAGGAAAGCCGTGGAATCCCTTGGAACCGTCATCCGTAGCAATCAATAATTCGTTACTGATTTCACTCAGTCTATCCTCCATCAGGAGCAAATCCTCGTTTCGAGCGCTTATGATAGAAACCACATTGTTTCCGGCTTCATGCAGGGCCTCTGTTATTGGCATTGCCAGGGCAATACCCAGGCCGCCGCCAATACATACAGCTGTCCCAAAATTTTCAATGTGAGTGGGATGTCCTAAGGGGCCTAAGATATCCCTTATACAATCGCCAGGTTCTAAAGAGGCTAATAGTTTAGTAGTATGACCAACAGCCTGGAAAACTATGTCGATAGTGCCTTTGTCCTTGTCAGAACCAGCAATTGTCAACGGTACCCTTTCACCTTTTTCATCAGTTATTAATACAACAAACTGACCTGCCTTTCTCTTAACGGCAATCTTTGGCGCTTCAACCGTTATGGAATAAATTGCTTCGGCAATCTTCTTTTTCTCAGTTATCTTATACATGTTTTCCCTTTATTATATGCTTATGTAATTTAATAAAACAAATATTCGCTTAGACCGTTACTTTTTCGATACACTCTCGGCACAATAATCGTTTCTCTGTTGTTTAACCGAGTATCTATAAGTAAATATACCGAATACCATATATTAAGTCTTATTATAACAAATTCAAGGAAAAAGAGACTTTGACAAGCTTTAAATACTCCGATATAATTCGAAACAAACTTCGTTTCCTAAATAATTAACACGAAAATAGATTCCCGTTTATGCCAGCCCACCAAGCTTCAGGCTGTGTCACAATAACAAAAACACATGATTTGTCATTCTGAATTTATTTCAGAATCTAATGATTCCAATGACTTAGCAACATTAGAGATCCCGAAACAAGTTCGGGATGACAATTGCGACACAGTCTGCTTACTGGCGGGACGGGAATGACAGATAAATGAATTTGCAGGAATAGCATTAAATGTAACAAGCTAGTCATTGGCAATTCCGCTGTTGCGGAAATCCATTTTTTTCCTGTAGGAGCAGCATCTTGCTGCGATATTTCGCGGCTAGAAGCCGCTCTTACAAATGGTCGGAGCTTTCCGCAACAGAAACTAAGTAGAAAAATATTCTTTTAACTTTAGGCACTTTAGACACTTCAAACTTGGTTGCGGCTTTGCCGCACTATGATACTTAAATATGAGTTCTTCACCCCAATCAGCAAAATTACAAGAAATAAAGGCCGAGATCTTATCATTACTTGAAATCCTTTCTGATAAAGTTGATTTAGAAAGGAAATTAGGTGCAAATTTTTTGCAGTTGGCTCCAACAAGGAAAGTTTATTCTTCTTCAGAAACTGGTGTTAAACCCTCACAAATTTCACAGAAATCTCTTTTTGATACCTATAACGAAAGGAAAAAAGTTGAATTGAGCAAATCCGAGAAGACTGAAAAACTTAAGGAATTAGAAGAAGAGGTAAGGCAATGTACAAAATGTGGCCTTTGCAAGGGTAGAACAAACGTAGTCTTCGGAACCGGGGATGCGGACGCTGGTCTAATGTTTGTTGGAGAAGCCCCGGGTCACCATGAAGATATACAGGGAGAACCATTTGTCGGAAGAGCTGGCCAGCTCTTGACCAAGATTATAGAATCAATTGGTTTAAAAAGAAGTGAGAGCTATATTGCCAATATCCTGAAATGCCGTCCACCAGAAAACAGGAATCCTACTGTCAACGAAATAATCTTATGCAAACCGCATTTAATTAAGCAAATTGAGATAATACGTCCAAAAATAATCTGCGCATTAGGAACATTTGCCGCACAGACATTGCTCGACACTAAAGAAAGTATAGGTAAATTACGGGGAACGTTCCATGACTTTCAAGGTACAAAACTTTTGCCTACATATCATCCTGCATACTTACTTAGAAATCCCAATGACAAGAAGAAGGTCTGGGAAGATATGAAGAAGGTACGCGATTTCTTAAAGTAAATTGAGTGATTTATGCCCGCCCGTACCGAACGGTACGTTCGGGCGGGTAGCCGCAGGCTTTAGCCTGCGTTTACTACCACCTAATATGTTGTTTAAAAGTCCTTGAAATTACGCAACCTAAAGGTTGCGGCTACAACAGATTATCCATATAAATTGCTCAATTTAGGTTAGAGTAAGGACATCAATTTTAGGCAAAGTAAAGGTTAGGTTAAATAATTTTGGTATAAATTTAAATACCTCTCTCCATTATCCGGTAAGATAATTACTACACGTTTGCCCTTGCCCAACTCTTTTGCAATATGCAATGCGGCAAACGTAACTGCACCTGATGAAATACCAACCAATAACCCCTCTTCTTTAGCAATACGTATGCTTGTATCGAATGCATCCTTATCAGTTACTGGAATAATCCTGTCAATTATTTCTTTATTCAATATCTTCGGAATAAAACCTGGCCCAATACCCGGTATGTTATGATGCCCCGGTCGTCCGCCGGATAAAACAGCCGAGTTTTTGGGTTCTACTGCGACTATCTGAATATCTTTTTTTCTTTCTTTAAACACCTCTCCCACGCCTGTTATAGTACCTCCAGTGCCTACGCCAGATATAAAGGCATCTAACTCCCCGTTTGTTGCCTGCCAGATTTCTTCTGCTGTAGTCCTTCGATGAATCTCCGGATTTGCAACATTATTGAATAGTTGCGGCATGAAGCAATTTTTACGTTTTTTTATCAACTGCTCTGCTTTACGAATGGCACCCGGCATACCCTCGATGGACGGCGTAAATTCTATTTCAGCGCCGTAAAGTTTGAGCAGAGTCCTTCTTTCTACACTACAATTATCAGGCATAGTTAATAACACCTTATAGCCCTTTATCGCTGAGATAAATGCCAATGAGATCCCGGCGTTACCGCTTGTAGCCTCAATAATTGTATAACCTTTCTTCAACTGGCCTTTTTTTTCTGCGCTTTCTATCATTGCCATACAAACCCTGTCCTTTACACTGCCACCGGGATTGGCACCTTCTACTTTTGCCAGGATTTCAGCGCAATCATCTCCAACGATCCTGTTAAGTCGAACTAAAGGCGTGTTGAAGATTAAACCACTAACTTCACTTATATTATTATTGAGCATGAGAAATCCCCACACAATTCAAAAGATTCTGCTTTATATCACTTAAAATCTCTGAATATTTATCCAGGTCTTTGTCTTCTTTTATCAAATGGATATACTGCTCAGATACACTTAAGGCCTTCGATAAGCACTCTTGCTGCCGTTTAGTAAAGATTATGGGCTTTTCAGGTGCGTATCCTGTATACTTCTTAAACTCAACAATTAAGTTTTCCTCAAGCTCTGAAATGCCATCACCTCTTGAAGCAGATATTCGGCATATCGAATTTAACTCTTTTGTTCCAAGTGCTGATAAGTCCAATTTACAAGGCAGATCTGTTTTGTTTACCACTGTAACTACATTTGGTTTATTCAAATCATTGTCTGTTTTATGTACTTGAAATCTTTCCATGATGAATTTCATTAATTCTTTATCTTCTCTTTCTACGGGCCTTGAATTATCGAGCATTAAAATAATCTTATCTGCCTGCTTTAGCTGTCTTTTGCTTTCTGAAACGCCGAGTTCCTCTACTATATGGTTTGTTTCTCTGATACCAGCAGTATCTACAATTGTTAATGGTATTCCATCAATTGAAAACACACTGTCGACAGCATCTCTTGTCGTACCGGGTTCTGAATGAACAATTGATCTGTCCTCTCTTAAAAGAGCATTAATCAGGGTTGATTTGCCTACGTTAGGCTTGCCAGTAATGATCAGTTTTTGAGGAGATGTAATTGCATAACCAAAAGCGGTAGTTTCCAATATCTCTTCCAGCTTATCATAGGTATAGTATAATTGCTGTCTAATATCATTAGTAAATTCCAGCTTTTTAATCAGGTCATTTATAAAAGAAGATAATGCACCGTTATATTGGTCAAGAAGGACTTTAACGCCTAATTTAGTCCTTGCTTGAGGTATTTCTAATAATGCCTCTTTTTGGATTAGGTCAATTTTATCATTTGTAAACGAACGATTGGCCAATTCTTTCCAATGGGTTTCCTTTGCTCCTGCAGAGACTATACACTCAAGAGTCTTCTTGACTGCCTGTATGCCGCCATGACAATTAACCTCCACTAAATCTTCCCCGGTAAAACTATCTTCTTTTCTGAGTACGTTTACAATGACCTCATCAACTGCTGTGCCGTTCAAGTGAATCTCGCCATAGTAGAGCCTTTTTGATTCAGCGTTTCTCAGGTCTTTGTTTTTCTTTCTCCTGAATACTGAGTTTACGATCTCAAGTGAGCGAGGCCCGGACACTTGTATTATGCCTATTCCTCCTTCACCAATAGGCGTAGTAATAGATGCAATTGTTTCCTTATTCTTCATGGTTCTCTCTTTTTTGAAGATTATTATATAAAAAGACTTAGAACCTTGACAATGAAAATCCTCTTTACTATGATTAGGCAATTATAAATACCATACCCATTTAAATAAGATATTATTTAGTTAATACTTACGGGTAAAGCGGAAAAGGAACTTTAGATGAAAAAGATCAGGATAATTGTAGATGATATCTCTGCTGTAGCAGAACTTTCAGGTAGCAAGACATCGGAAGCGATCTGGGATGCATTACCGATTGAAAATACTGTAAATACATGGGGAGAAGAGATATATTTTGAGATTCCCGTTAAATCCGCCTTGGATGAGAATGCTAAAGAGGTTGTAGGAAAAGGTGATCTGGGTTACTGGCCTTCAGGAAGGGCATTCTGCATATTCTTTGGCCCAACACCTGCCAGCGAGGGTGATGAGATACGGCCCGCAAGTGCTGTTAATATAGTAGGTAAGGTATCAGATGATGTGGAAATGTTCAAGAGTGTACAAGATGGCACAAATATTAAATTAGAAAGAATGTGAATAATATGTCTAATCTTTTAATAGAGATAGGAACTGAAGAGATCCCGGCTGGTTATATAGGACCCGCTCTAAAGCAGATGGAAGAACTGTTTATAGAACAGGTTAAAACCAATCGCTTAAGTTTCGAAAATATACATACCACCGGTACGCCAAGACGTCTGGTATTATCTGCAAACGGATTACCTCAGAAACAGGAAAACATCGTACAAGAGATAAAAGGCCCTTCGGCTAAGGTTGCCCTTGATGAAAGTGGTTCGCCAACTAAAGCTGCCATTGGCTTTGCAAATTCACAAGGCGTTAATGCCAAAGATTTGAAGATAAAGGACACACCCAGGGGAAAGTATTGTTTTGCAATAAAAAAGATAGAAGGAAAGAAGGTATTCGATCTCCTCCCGGAAATTTTAACCTCCATCATAACTTCAGTTGTTTTTCCAAAGTCCATGAGATGGCAAGCCGGAAAGTTCTATTTTGCCCGTCCTATACGTTCAATCCTGGCATTGTTAGACAAAGACGTCATCAATTTAGAATTGAATGGGATAAAGGCCGATCGCAAAGTAAGCGGCCATCAATTCCTTTCTGACAAGGACATAAACCTAAAAAAAGCTGATTACAATACTTACAAAGAAACGTTAAGAAGCAAAAAGGTAATAGTAGAGATAGATGAAAGACGGAAGATTATAAGGGAAGAGATAAATACTATTCTTTCTGGTTACAGTACCGAGTTGGATGATGAAGAGCTGCTGGAAGAGGTAACAAATCTTGTTGAGTACCCGGGTGCCGTAAAATGTAGCTTTGATAAAGAGTATTTAAATATACCAGCGGAAATTATTGAGACTGCCATGAAGGATCATCAGAGATATTTTCCAGTAAAAGATAAGAATGGCAAATTGTTACCCGAGTTTATTGTGATTACTGATCGGGGATCTAATGATAGCGAAGTTTCTCGAAAAGGGAATGAGCGTGTCTTGAGAGCCAGGCTTGCCGATGCAAAATTTTTCTGGGATAAGGATAGAAAGGTATCCCTTAATGAAAGAGTTAGTGATTTAGAAGGACTTGTATTTCACGAAAATATCGGGAGTTATTTGAATAGAGAAGAAAGAATTGGCGAATTGGCGAATTTCATCTCAAAAATGCTAAATCTTTCTCCTGAAAAGTTGAAATTAGTTAAACGCGCATCCAGATTGTGCAAAGCAGACTTATTGACTGAAATGGTCGGGGAATTCCCGAAATTACAGGGAATAATGGGCCGTGAATATGCACTGTTAGAAGGTGAAAATGAAGAAGTTGCCCGGTCAATAGCTGAGCATTATTCACCGCGGCATGCTACCGATGGGCTACCGGAGACAGAAGTTGGTACGGTGCTCAGCCTTGCTGATAAATTTGATATTATTGCGAGTTGTTTTTCAATAGGCCTGATCCCCACAGGCTCCCAGGACCCTTATGCACTTAGAAGACAAACACAGGGGATAGTCCGCATCTTAGAGGCCCAGGATCCTGGTATCTCTTTAAGTAAGGTGATTGAAAGGGCATTATCAAACCTGACCAACCTGTCTGCCAGCAGTGATAAAAACAAGATTGCCATTGCCAATCAAATAAAGGACTTTTTCAGAGATAGATTGAATAACTATTATCTCGATAGAGGATTTCGGTATGATATTATCGAATCGGTAATGAAGTCTGGTTTTGATAACATATCGGATTTCTTTTATAGATTAAAAATTATAACTAAAATTTCCGAGACTCCAATCTGGCACAGTCTTGTAACCGTTGTAGAGAGGACGTTTAACATAGGGAAGAATTGTACGATCCACGGTGAAGTAAATGAAAGTTTATTAAAGGAGGAAGAGGAACGCAAGCTATGGACCGTTTATAAAGAGGAAAGGGAAAAACTACTTGGATATGTTCAGCCAAGAAGGTATGAGGAACTATCGATTCTGTATAATGATGTATTTGCAGAACCAGTACATGTGTTTTTTGATAAGGTTTTTGTAAATGTTGAAGACGAAAAAATACGAAACAACAGACTCTTATTAGTTAGAAAGATTAACGAACTATACGTTGAAAATATTGCGAACCTTTCATATATTGTAGAGCGTGATGGATAAAGAACTTACACGCCCGAACGACGTAGCCGGGCAAGTTGAATCATTTTTGAATTATCTTATTGTTGAATGTGGTCTTTCTGATAATACCATTAAGGCTTATAAGAGCGATCTGCACAATTTTTCAGAATTTTTGGAGGATAGAGGTATCAAACGATTTCAGGATCTTCGTGCAAGTATGATAATAGATTACATAGAATGGGGGAAAAAGGAAAAGAGACTTTCGGAAAACTCAATCTCAAGAGGTCTTGTCACAATGAAGATGTTCTATAAATACATGGTTATGGAAGGAAAGATTTCCAAAAATCCAATGTCATCTATCAGTTCACTTAAGCTCCAGAAACGTCTGCCGGAGGTTCTTCATTACAAAGCCGTAGAAAAAATGTTACAAACACCCAATTGTAATGAGAAGCTCGGGATACGAGATAAGGCAATCCTGGAGCTTATGTATGCGACAGGTGCAAGGGTTTCTGAGGTTGCATCCGTAAAGGTCAGCTGGGTAAGCTTAGATTATGGTTATATTAGATGCCAGGGCAAGGGTTCTAAACAACGTTTAGTACCTATAGGTGCTAAGGCTATTAACTCTGTAAAAAAATACCTGGAAGAGGTGCGTCCATCACTTATTAAAGGCAAAGATGACGAAACCTTATTTTTATCAAGAACAGGTAAGAAGTTAAGACGTGAAAACATATGGGAATTAGTGAAAAAGTATGCCGACAGGGCGGAGATTCAGCCAAATATTTCTCCACATACATTAAGGCATTCGTTTGCAACACATCTGCTTGAAGGGGGTGCTGATCTGCGTTCAGTTCAGGAAATGCTCGGACATGTTAATATATCCACGACACAAATTTATACACACATAGACAGAAAGCGTCTAAAATCCATACACCAGAAATATCATCCAAGGGCATAATAAAAAGGCTTTTGGCTCAATTCATCAACTTGTATAAGTTATTCTCCCTGGATAATATCTATGACCTGTTCCTTACGGTGTTCCATTATTTCCCTTGTCTTTCCTTCTAAGTTCAATCGTAGTAATGGCTCGGTATTTGATTTTCTCACGTTAAACCACCAGTCCTTATACTCAATGGTGATACCGTCCAGATAATCGACCTTGCCATCTTTAAAATGTTCAGCAATTTGCTTTATTTTCTCATCCTTATCCTCTACTTCGAAGTTAATCTCGCCAGTTGCATGATACCTCTTTAAGGGCGCAATCAAATTAGACATAGGAACATTTTTACGACTCAAGATATTCAAGACTTCTATCAGGGCAATTACTCCTGAATCAGCATAGTAATTTTCTTTAAAGTAGTAGTGCCCGGATAATTCTCCACCGAAGACGGCATTTTTTTCTCTCATAGTGGCCTTTATATTGGAATGGCCGACCATTTCTCTGTAAGGGTTTCCACCCGCTTTCCTGATCTCTTCAGGTACAACCCAGCTTGATCTTAGATCGTATACGATTGTACTTCCTTTTTCCTTTTGCAAAAGTTCTTTTGCGATTACGGCCGTAATTATATCACATCCTATTACTTGGCTATTTTCATCAACAAAAACGCATCTATCTGCATCACCGTCAAAGGCTACCCCCAGATGACTTCTAGTCTGACGTACCATTTCTCGTAAATCCCGTAAGTTTTTTTTCTCCAAAGGATTAGGTTCGTGGTTAGGAAAGGTACCATCAAGGTTGAAAAATAATGGTATAAGCTCACACGGCAGGTGTTCAAAGATAATTGGAATCATCTTCCCCGCCATTCCATTTCCAGCATCAATAACAACTCTTAATGGCCTGATATTAGTGGCAAAATTAAGGACGTGTCTTCTATAATCGTCAAGTACATTCTTCTCTATAACCTTACCAGGTTGTTCATAAGTAGGCAACATAGTTTGACTTGCGATTTCTGCAATTTCAGACAGGCCTGTGTCAAAGCTTATGGGCATAGCTTTTTCATGACATAGCTTAAATCCGTTGTATTCCGACGGGTTGTGCGATGCAGTTACTGTAATACCTGCATCGTAGTTATAATGCCCTACTGCGAAATAGGTAACATCTGTAGCTACCTCTCCTATATCAATTACATCAATCCCTGCCTTTGTTATGCCCTTTATTAAGGATCTGGCCAGCGAATTAGACGAGGGCCTGACATCTCTGGCTACCACTATATTTCTAACGTCATCTTTTATACTTTTTAAAAATTGCGCTGTTGCCATTCCTATTTTTTCAGAGGTATATTCGTCTAATTCTACTGAATATATGCCTCGTATATCATAACTTTTAAATATTTTACGATTAATTAATTTGTCTTTGGTTGAATATAATTCCACAACTTTCCTTGATTTGTTGTTTCCTGGGTTTGATGGCTCAACACTATTTTCTTCCTCTAGTCCCGATGAAACAGCGATAATCTCTGTTCTATAATGACATACAGGACATTTTGGGTAAAGAGCTCTTTGACGGCCTTTACAAACGGATATGCTAATATCGTACATATCTCCTGGACATCGGTATTTTGTTTTTACTGTAACATTTGACATAACGTTAATTGAATTATAATAAATAATCTCTGATCAGTATCAATGATAAAGTAACAGCGGGAATATGTAAAGTAAAATTGGAAGAATAGATTTATTTTTTTGCAAAATACAGGTTTTCCACATTAATTAAAATCTAACTTTGTCAACAAAATATTTATATGACAAACAAACTTGTTGTTTTTAACGACATTTTTATTACTTTTTGCTTATTGACATATCAAGTGTTTATCTTGGCAAATATTGATAATCTCCTAGTAAAGGGCTAAATTCAGACTTCACATATATGCGAAAGACGTGAATATTTTTTTAATTATAAATTTTAACACTTTTTAAAAATCCACAACTTTTCCACATGTTATACACAAAAGAAAAATACAAAAATTAAAGATAGTACCACATAAAATTCTAAAGATAATTTGTGCAACCAGCTAATTATTAATAGCTTAGAGAATGTGATTTTAAAATGTTTTTACATGAATCCTGTAACAAATCATTCTCCAATATAAAAAGTGTTTAAGAGAAATATTATTTTTCTTTTTTTCTTTACAGGTTGAAAGTTCAATCTTGTTGCTATAAAAAGTTTTATGAATTTGAAATGTTGTGCCAAATCCATTTTCAAAAAATATTATCTTTTTAATTTGACAGTAAAAAGGTTTTTGCTAACATTCGCACGCAAAGAATAATTTATTGTAAACTACTCAACTAAAGACCTAACCCAATTATATTACGAATTTGTTCTTTTCAATATATTATTCTTTAACACATCTCTCATGAAGCATTCCAAAGTGGATAGACACCCGGATGTTTGGGAAAATGTTCTCGGTGAAATCGAGGGCAAAGTTGGCATACGCCAGTACAATTTATGGTTCAAAAACACACGATTAATTTCCTTCAGCAACAAATCTGTACATATTGGCGTGCCGAATCTATTCATCCAGACAAAAATTCGTGAACATTTTGAACCATTGATAAAAGATTCCATAAATATTGTTACAAAGATTAAACCTTCCATAAATTTTCTTGTAGAGGACGACATAACTTTTGAAAAAAGCCACAATGAAACGACTAAGGGTATCAAAACCAAGAAATCATCAAACCAAAGCCCTGTCAGTACAAATAACAGGCAATTACTACTGGAAAATTTTGTTGTTGGCGATTGCAATAGATTGGCATATGCCGCTGCGCTTGAAATTTCCAAGCCCGGACCTACGGCATTCAATACCCTCTTTATACATGGAGCCATTGGAGTAGGTAAAACACACCTTCTTCAAGGTATTTTCAATCGGCTGATGGCTGAAGCAAGTACCGTACGTGCCGTATATATGCCTGCAGAGAGCTGGACAAATGATTTCATTTACTCTCTAAAAGGCGGTAAACTTGAATCATTCAGGAAAAAATACAGAGATATTGACACATTCCTCGTTGACGATGTTCATTTCTTTTCTAACAAGAAGGGTGTTCAAGAAGAACTCATTCATACCTTTAACACCTTGAACAATCTATCAAAAAGAATAGTGTTTGCAAGTGACGCACATCCCAGATTAATGGACCAACTTAAAGAAAGCCTTGCCAGCAGATTTATGTCTGGAATGATTGCAAAGATTGGACGCCCAAGTCACAACACTGCATTACAGATATTGCAATCAAAAGTCGCAAAGACGAGAAAGAAGCTCCCTGGAAATGTCCTTGAATTTATTTCCAAAAAGTTCAATGAAAACGTGAGGTCAATGGAAAGCGCATTAACTACAGTATTGGCTTATGCAAACATAAATAAAGTTAAAATCAATTTGCAATTGGCCTGTGACGTCTTGAGTGAACTACACCCTAATGAAGAAAGAAACATTACGATGAAAGATATAGAAGAGGCAGTAATTAAACACTGTAATGTTTCTCGTGAGAATATTCATTCTGTAAACAAATCAAGAAGCGTTGCACTCTGTCGTCAACTCTGCATGTATATAGCAAAAAAGCTTACCCATGCTTCATATCAGGAAATAGGACAATATTTCGGAAACAAAAGACATACAACCGCTATTTTTGCAATAAACAAGGTAAAAGAAAAGATAAAAAACGACGTTGAATTCCGTTATCTCGCAGAAAGCTTGATTAGAAAAATAAGAGATTAGTTTTTCATCGTAAACCATGATAGACCAGTTAAAAGGAACTGAAAAGCGATTTGATAAAAGGTTAGAAATCTCACTACCAATAAGGTTACTTGACGGCGAAGTTATATCAAAGAATATCAGTCCTGGTGGTATTTATTTTGAAGTAATATCAGATGATATCGAAAAGTATTCTCCGGGAAAAATAATCACGATTGAAATAACCGCAAGTACTTCTACGCACGAGATATCCAACCAGATAATCAAGCTTACGGGAATTGGAGTGATAACCAGGATAGATAAACTATTTTCTGACCCCGCCTGCTTTCTTGCACCGTGGCGGCACGCTGCGAAAGCAAGAAGGCGGGGTGAAAAATTGGGCGTGGCTTTGAAGTTCAGTAACAAACTCGAACTATCACTGAAAAACGCGAGTTATTACAACAGATCAAAACACTCGGTAGCAAATCCAGAGTAAAACCCCTTTAAATTTAGCAGTAAGTACTTACTGCTTAATGATATATGCGTTTAACTACCTCTTTCACTAATTAAATAAATACCTTTTCTTACCAATTCATACAACCGTTTTCATTATCTAACGGTACTTTTAACCATTTTAATTTCCTATGAAGGAATAACAATGGTGGTAAATTTCATTCTTGTATAACAACAGGCTCTAAAGATGCTGATTCCATATATTTCTTCTTACGAGATATACGCATTTTGATATCCATAGCCAGGCTAAAAACTGCAGGGATCAGGAGTAGCGTAAAGATAGTAGAAACTATAAGACCACCTAATACCACGCTGCCAAGGCCACGATAAAGTTCACTTCCCGCCCCTGGAAAGACAACTAACGGCAACATGGCAAATACAGTTGTCGCTACACTCATAAATATTGGTCGGATACGTGTCCTTACACTCTCTATAAGTGCTTGACGGGACTCCATATTCCCATATCGCATGTTATTAAGAGTCTGGTGCACAATCAAGATAGCATTGTTTATGACAATTCCTATTAATATAACAAAACCGAGCATCGTAAGCACATCCATCGCCTGTAACGTAAACAGGTTTAAAAATGCAAGACCTACAAAGCCCCCAACAGCGGCTAAAGGGACGCTAAACATTATGACTATTGGATACAAGAATGACTCAAAAAGTGCAGCCATTAACAGATAAGCAATCAAAATAGCCAGAATAAAGTTCCATTGCAGTGCCTTACGAGCTTCTTGAAGCTTGTCAGCTGTGCCCGCCTGGTTAGCCCTATATAATCCACCCAGTAAACCACGTTCCGTCATCGGCGTAATAATCTGTGTATTAATTAGATTGATAGCTCCTTCAAGTGGCATTGTGCGTGGAGGTATTACCTGTATTACGATAGAGCGCTCTCTTTCAATGTGATCTATCTCTTCCGGCCCTTCACCTATCTGTATATCTGCCACTGTACTTAACGGTACGTAATGACCTGACGGAGTATAAATGAAAATCTGTTCTAGATCCTGAGTACGTTCAATATATTTGCTCTGGCCAAAAATGACAAGGTCTATCTTATCACCGTGATGCCAGTAATCACCGGCATAAGCTCCATCCACAAGGGCATCAGTAATATATCCAATGTCAGCAGCCGTTAGCCCCAGGTCTGCTGCATGTTCCCATAGCGGTCTGACCTGCAATTCTGGACTTCCGAGCTCAAGGCTGGGTACAGGACGGGCTTGTGTACCAGGAGGAAATACCTTCCTCACCTGACCGAATACCTGTGCACCGAGATATACTAAACGATTCAAATCCGGCCCGGTAAGTTCAATATCTATTGTACGGCCACCACTCAATGTCCGTTCAAACAAGCTTGCCTGCTGAACTATCGTAATCATCCCGGGAACCTTGGCACACACTCGTTGAAGAACAGGAATAAGTTCTGCAATTCTTTCAGGTTCATCTGATATTATACCCATAAAGACAGACCTTCCACGAGAAACATAAAATCCATGTTTAATAGGAGGTCCATCTAACATTTCTGCCTCTTTCGTTCCCTTTTTGGCAAGCCAATAAGGACTCAGCTCCTTTTCCAGAATCAGCCCGACGGCCCTTTGTTCTTCCATACTATAGCCAGGTGGAGGTAACATAATAGCTATAATCATATTACGATTGCCTTCCGGCAAGTATTCCATCTCTGGTATCATCCACCAGGTAAGAAATATTGATACAATTATCAAGGCAAGAATCGTTACCAATCGTCTTTTTAAGCTATTTGTCAAATAATCTACAATTCTTACAATCGTATTAGTTAAATAGCGTCCAAATGAAACCAGCTGACCGCCACTGCTTAAGAAACCTTCATGTTTAGCGCCTTCACTCTTCTTCCCGCGAGAAAGAATCCTGGCAGCTGCAGTCGGTATCACCGTAACAGCGACAATGAGTGAGAGGCCTACAGCAAAGCTTATGGCTATTGCTATGTCCCTGAATAATTGTCCAACTTCCTGTTCAACGAGGATTACGGGAATAAAGACTCCTATGGTAGTCAGTGTAGACGCTAGTACTGCACCCCAGACTTCTGTAGTCCCTTTGTAAGCAGCCTGAAATGGATTCTCTCCAGACTGCCAATGACGGTAAATATTTTCTAAGACTACGATGGCGCTATCAACCACCATACCTACCGCAAAGGCTATCCCTGCCAGACTAACCACATTGAGTGTACGGCCCAGGAGTGTAACCATAAGAAATGTACCTATAGCACTGATGGGTATAGCAAGGCCTATTACCAAGGTACTGCGCCAACTTCTGAGAAATAATAAAAGTACGATGATTGCCAGAATACCACCGACTACAACATTCTGCCGAACCAGACCTATTGATGATTTTATGTATTCGGTCTCGTCGTAGACTTGCTCCAACTCCAAGCCTCTATCTTTCAATAAATTTTCATTTAATTCACGAGTTGCCTCTCTCAAACCTTTCATAACCGTTAGGACATTAGCACCAACCTCCCTCTGAGCATTCACGGCAATGGAGGCTTCATTTTTTTGCCTGACAAATGCCTGGAGTTTTTTGTACCCCAGTTGTACTTTAGCTATATCCCTTATATAAACTGGAATATCATCTCGTCTGGCAATGACCAGATCCCCTACTTCTTCAATGGACTTAAACTGTCCTAAGGTTCTCACTACAAATCTGTTCTTACCCTCATCTATGTCTCCGCCACTTATATTTATGTTAGTAGAAATGAGAGCTCTGCGAACATCCATAATCGTTAATTGGCGACTTGCCAGTGCATGCGGGTTTATGACAACCTGCATCTCTCGCTCAGCGCCTCCAAAGATATTACTATTGGCAACACCAGGGACCCTCTCAAACCTTGATTCAATATAATCTTCTGCGAAATCTCTCATGTCATGAATATTGATATTTGTTCCCGGAAGAGTTCGCAGTGTAAACCAGGCGATGGGCCGGTCACCAGTATTTACTGCAGTTATAACTGGCTCATCCACATTCTCTGGATACTCCCGCACCTGTTCAAGTTTGTTGGCTACATCCAGAAGGGCAATATTTTTATCTACTCCAACCTGAAATTCGAGTAATATCTGCCCGCGGCTATTGAAGCTTTTAGAGGTTAATTTTTTGAGGTTTTCAACACTTTTCAACATTTCCTCTTGCTCATGAATTATCTCTTGTTCAACTTCCTCCGGACTTGCTCCAATCCAGCGGGTTACAACTGTTATTTGTGGCTTTTCAACATCGGGAACGAGTTGAACAGGAATGCGAAACAAGGCAATGAGGCCAAAAAGCAGTATAAATATACCCCCTACTGTTACCTTTACTATATTCTGTATGGAATATTCTATAATCTTCATAGCCTTACCTTCAAGATCAGAATTTGCGGTGATTTGCGGCCTTCCGGGTCAGAGACCCAGAAATTCATGCAGTTTTTTTCTCGATCGTTTTAGTGATCGTTCAATCCATCTAGCGTTTGACCGTGACGAATACCTCTTGTGAGCAATTATACGCCAAGGCACACCTGCTTTAGTTGATTTTACACGTCCAGCATTGTGTTCTTTAATTCTCTTTTCAAGATCGCTTGTATGGCCAATATATCGACGTCCAATGCTATCGCTATATAAAACATAGACAACCATTACTCAACACCCTCTGGGTCGGAGACAACCTTCAGCAAGATTCGCGCATACTGATCTGGACGACCTACGCACCTGGTCTGTTAATGAATACTGCTCTTCCCTAGGAAAGCTTTTCGATATCTCAAAAATCTCCATAGCAGATTCAAAGGCCAACTTATAAACCTCTAAATCCCTCACACTATTTATCCTTTTTGCATTTCTCCCCTCATTCTTCATCTCTCGTCCCTCGTCTTTCTTCCCTCTCCATTTCTTGGCTGTCCATTGTCCATGATGGAATACCTATACTATCAAGCTATATATCAGGATCTATCCGTCCAGTTACCTGCACATTCTGTGCATCGAGTAAACGCTCATTACCTCTTACAACCACATCATGCCCGGGCTTAACTTCCCCCATAATCTGGATCAAATTTTTGTAAGCGATACCTGTCCGAATAGTAACTTCTGTTACCTTTCCATCTACTTCTAAATAAATAAATTCCCTGCCTCCACGCCTCACTACACCATCCTTCAACATCATTGTTGCCGATAACAAAGGCCCTATATCAAAGGTTGCCTCGGCAAACATGCCGCTCCTAATCATTCCATCCTTATTATCGAGTTTTATATAAACCGGGAACGTCCTGCCACGGGCATTTGCCTGTGGAACTATGTGTATTATATTCCCATTTCTTGTTATGCCACCGAGCGCTGAAAAACTTACTTTACATTCGTCACCAACTTTTAAATTTTGTATGTACTTTTCTGGAACCGGAACCCTGACCTTTACATAATCCAGTTCAATCATTGAAACGACTTCTTCCCCCTTATCAAGCCATTGGCCCACCTCGGTATGTTCTTCAATAATCTTACCATCAAAGGGTGCCGTAATCGTGCACTTTCCAATGCTATCCTCAACACCTTCTACCTCTGCTTCTTGTGCGACTAACTTAGTCTCAAACTCGTCTAATTCTGAATGGGAAATTGCTTCACCTTCATATAGTTCCTTGGCACGCTCATATTCAATAAGGGCGAGATGTTCATCTGCTTTCACACCTTTAAGTTGTATTTCTAAGGATCTGGTCCTGAGTTTTGCCAATACCTGCTCTTTTTTAACATAATCACCTCTTTTTACGGGAAATTCCACTACTAAACCTTCTATTTCACAAGCAACGATGCTTTCTCTGAGTGGAAAAACTGTTCCCACCATATTAACAGGTTGTAACACGTCCATCTGAACAATACGTGATACCACCACTGGAGCCACAAACATTTCCTTCTGTGCAAGAACCTTATTGCATATCAAGAAAGTAGCAACAATGTTGAAAATCAGCACAATCATGTATAATGAAAAATACTCTCGTTTGCTATTGTTATGGTTACTATACAGATTTTTCATTGACATATTTTTCATCCAGATTCTCCCTAATCTTTTCTAAGAGTCTTCTTAAATTTGCTACTTCTTTAGTTGAAATTCCTTTAACTGCATTATTTCTCACTCCGTGAGCACATTCAGTCATCTTTCTCCAGACACCTTCTACCTTTTTAGTTGGAGTAATTAGTTTTTGACGACGATCACGTGAAGACACATTTCTCTTAATCCAACCCTTATGTTCCATCCTGTCAAGTATACGCACCAGTGTAGGACCTTCGACACCTATTAGTTCTGCCAGTTTAACCTGTGAAATTTCACCTTCTAGAGCCAGGCCTGCAAGAACCTGCCACTGCCTGAAGGTAATTCCGTACCGCACCAGTTTAGCATCCAGCGCCATTCTTAATGCCCGATATGCCATTGCGACGGAATAACCAATACTTTCTTTGAAATCGTATTCTAACATTTTGATAGTCCACTATTAAATAGTATACTATTCATTTTATGCCATTATCATAAAAAATCAAGAGTAGAACGCTAATCATTTGTGCCTCTGGAATATATCACCAGAAGTAACAAAACCATTTGAGCCAATCTTAAATAGCACTCACATTATTAACATTCTTAGAAATAAAGACTTAAGAAGGCATTTATCCGGGTATGCAAAGACTATGCAAAGACATAGAAGAAATTATATTTACGAAAAAATAATCTTTCGGGTATTATAACTGCCTTCGTTAAGAAATTCACCCCTTACCTATCAACATGAGCTGCAGATGGTGCTTTTTCTAAAACTGGACAGTCATAGTTAAGGATTATTGATTGTTATCTTCTGACAATTACTTGCAAAAGAGATAAAGAATGTCAATTAATGTTATACTAACTAAATTGAGCGATTTACGTAGCCGCAACCTTCAGAGCCTGCCCTGAGCGTATCGAAGGGTTGCGTAACTTACGTAAAATTTCCATATACCCATTAGGTGATGAGAAACGCAGGCTAAAGCCTGCGGCTACATTGACATTCAATATAAGATCGCTCAATTTAGGTACTATTTAGCTAAGTTAAGAACTAAATTGATCATTTGGCCTGCTTATAGTATAAGCTATCTGCGTGATAGGTATAGGTACTCAAGTTGAAAACCTATCCTATGATCTCTGTTTACATTGCTTGAAAGCTAATCCCGATTATCATTAAACATTTAAGTTATTTTTCTGGAGAGGGCTATGAATACAAAAACCAGGATCAGAAAGATAGGCGTAATAGGTTTTGGAGTGATGGGAAGTGGTATTGCTCAGGCTGCAGCAATGTCAGGATTTGAGACCATTGTAAGGGATGTACATATAGATTTTATAGAAATAGGGATGCAAAAGATAAAAAACAGCCTGGAAAGATTAGTACAGAATTATGCACGTACAGGAGGAAAAAAAGGTATTAGCAAGGAAACTGAGGCTTCAACCCTTGCTAATCTCAAAACCACGCTTTATCTAAAAGAACTAATAGAAACTGACATAATAATAGAGGCCATAGTAGAGAGACAAGACGAAAAGGCTAAATTGTTTGATACATTAAGCAAACTTGGCTATAGCGGACTGCTGGTTTCAAACACATCATCAATATCTATAACTAAACTTGGAGCATCCTTTAAATACCCTGAAAGATTTATGGGTATGCATTTTATGAACCCAGTCCCGTTACAAAAAGGTGTTGAGCTTATTCGTGGTTTATCTACATCAGATGACACATATACTGCTGTTTCACGTCTGGCTAAAGATATGGGAAAGACTGTAATTAATGCTAAGGACAAAGCTGGATTTGGAATAAACAGAATGTTTATACCTTTTCTTAATGAGGCAATAAAGGTTGTGGAAGAAGAAATATTGAGTCCTGAAGACGCGGATAAGGCAACAATTTGCCTGGGCCATAAGATGGGTCCTATCGCAACGGCAGATTACATAGGATTGGATACTGTTCTATTCATATGCAATATATTGGAGGAAGGGCTAGGGTCTGCATACAAGGCAGCACCGCTACTTAAGAGAATGGTTGATGCAGGTTATTTGGGAGTTAAGACAGGAAAGGGTTTTTATGTCTACGAAGAAGGTAAGTCTATAAACGTTAACCCTGATATCAGGAGATTTATCAAATAAAAAAGATGAATATATATTTTTGGTTGTATGGTCCCTGGTTTCTTTATTGTATATTTATCTTCTTTCTCTCATCTCTTTCCAGCTCTCCAGATATTCTTACTCTCCCTCTTTCTGATAAAATAAGACATGCATTCCTGTATTTGGTTTTAGCCATACTGACTCTACGGGCATTTCGCAAATGGTCCGGAGAACATCCTGGGCGGCGTTACTTTATCTGGGCTATACTATTTTGCATTCTTTACGGGGCCTCTGATGAATGGCATCAGAGCTTTGTTGCCAATCGGATTCCGGATGTGATGGATTGGGTTGCAGATGTTATTGGTGTAAGCATCGGTGGGATAATTTACTGGAAATATCGTAGGACAAAGCGAAATATTATATGAAAAAATATTCATCTGTTATGTGGAACCAATGAATGAACCTGTAATACTATTCCAATTATTAGCAATTTTGCTTTCATATCTACCCTACCCCAAACCATATCTTGTTTACCCGACGGATTGTTTGGCGGGCCGTCTTCCTTATGAATCCTTATATTTATTCTTCCAGAAGCAACGTAAGAAAATAGCGCACGCAAGGGATAAAAATAATTTGTGTGGTTAAGATCTGAACTTAAAACATAAAAATCTTCCTTGAATCTAATCTATAATAGTGTATATTTCCCGCTTAAAAGGGAATCAAAAACCACATCGTTTTAATTAACCCTTATAGTTAATAACAACTTACATTAAAAGGGGTCAGAGAATGTTGGTACTAAATACCATTTCTCGGTTACTTCTATCGGTTTTCATCTTTTTTTTCATCATAGCGTCATCCGTTACTGGCTCAATCCTTAAGAAAATCAAACTTAAATTAAGAATAAGTCCCTATGAAATTGGTTCATTCGAACTAAAGTTAATGAGAGGATATGATGAGGATTCGCCTGTAGATAGTCTTGTGTTTGAAAACTTTTCCTCAAATGCAAGTTCATATTCTATGAGTCTTTGTAAGGAATTTAGAATTTAACTGTTATTTTGTTATGAAAGAACGACTCAAAGAAAGGAGATAGAACAGATGACATACGGAATACCGCATGACTATCAGAAGAAAATTATTATTCTGGATCTTACCTCCTATTATCGTAATCGGAACTATTACGGTTGGAACTGTATATTACTTTATTAGTAAAAATGTAAAACAAAATATCTTTGATCAATTAGAAATAGCTGTAGAAGAGTTACTCAAACACGTTAGTTTTTTCTTAGAAGGGAAAAGAGGACGAACCACTGATTTTGTTCCGTGGGGTATCATAAACTATGTTTAGAAATCTAAAGATCAGAACAAAACTTACCTTAACCTTTGTTTCATTAATTGTGTTTTCAATATTAGCTATTAGTTATGTTGGGTTTCATATTGCCAAAAAATCATTGAAAAGTACTCGCATTGCAGAATTAAAAAGCATCTCAAACCTCAAGGTGAATAGGATTGAGACATTTTTTCTTGAACGAAAAGGTAATATCAAAACAGCACAAGGTTATTACAATATCAAAACCAATCTTCCTATAGTAACTCAGTTTGCGAATGACAGAACGAATCCTGCTTATATAGCAGCTAAAAGGATGCTGGATGGCCAGTTAAAAACATTTCAAAATGTTTATGGATATAAAGACTTTATGCTGGTGAGTCCAGGAGGGAAAATTGTGTATGTAACTAATGAAGCACATGCGGAGACAGATTTAGACCATCCTCTTCCTGATCCTGATGGAAAGGCATTTGAAGAAGGGAAAGAAGGAACATACATTTCTGTTGTTTTTCTTAGAATTAGAAACAAAATGGAAGGAAGTGATTTTGGAATACTTATCACAGCTCCAGCTCACGATTTTAGAGGTAAATTTATCGGAGTTATCGCTTTCGAGGTTGATATGAAACCTTTTTATGAATTTATTCAGGATACAACCGGATTGGGTGAGTCGGGAGAGACGTTGATTGGTTTAAATAAGGGTGACCATGCCCTATTCTTAAACCCTCTTCGTCACGATGCCGAAGCCGCATTGAAGAGAAAGGCAATCTTTGGAAAAATATATGCGTTTCCGATACAGGAAGCGGTACAGGGTAGAAACGGGTCAGGGTTGTCAATTGATTATCGTGGCAAAAAAATCATAGCTGCCTGGCGACACATTCCATCTTTAGATTGGGGGCTGGTAGCAAAGATTGATACTTCCGAAGCCTTCGCCATCATTACACATTTAAGAAATATCACCATCATTATAGCGGTTACGGGCATTATGGCTATAGTGGCAATTGCAGTCTTTCTTTCCAAAAAAGTAGCAAAACCTATTCAAAAGTTGATAGAAGGAACAAGGAGGATATCGAAGGGCGACCTTACATATAGAATCAATACAAAGGCAATGGATGAAATTGGGGAGCTTGCAGCTTCTTTTAATGAGATGACGTTTCAACTGGGAGAATCAAAGAAAAAGCTAAATGATTATGCACTTAGTCTGGAGGAAAAGGAGGAAAAATATAGAACCCTTGTACAGACAATACCTGACATAATCTACAAAATCGATGAGAATGGGTGTTTTACATTTTTAAACAATTCTATAAGGACTTTGGGTTATGAGCCGGAAGAGATTATAGGCAAACATTTTAGTATGATATTACACCCGGATGATGTTGAATCATGTAGCAGGTCTGTTGTTTTACAAAAGTATGCAAATAAAGTAACTGGTGACAAAAAGGCTCCTAATTTCTTTGATGAAAGAAGGACTAAAGATAGAATGACAAGAAACCTGGAGATACGGTTAATGCCAAAGATTCATGAGGGGAGAGAAAGTAATACAACAGGGATCAAAGGTCCCATAACTTCTTTTTGTGAAGTAACTGCCACCGGTGATTATGAGGCTGACGTAAGCATCAAGGACAAGAAATTACTTGGAACATTGGGAATCATCAGGGACATTTCTGAAAAAATAAAATTGCAGGCAGAATCTATACGTGCTGGCCAACTGGCTGCGACAGGAAAACTGGCGGCAGGTGTAGCTCATGAGATCAACAATCCCATCTATGGCATAATAAATCTTGCCCAACTTGTTGTGGATGAAAGTGATAAGGATAGCAGGGCACATAAGTTTGGCAAATTAATTATGGAAGAGGGTAACCGTATAGCAGATTTAACCAAAAAACTTCTTTCTCTTTCTAGAAGTACAACTGGCAAAAAAAGACCTGTTCAAATATATGAATTAATCCCCAATTCCCTTAAACTGACTAAGGTACAGTTGGAAAAAGATAATATCATTTTTAAAGACAATATTTCAAAAGATATACCCGCCATAATCGCAAATCCTCAAGAGATTCATCAGGTATTTTTGAATCTTATACAAAATGCGCGATACGCCTTAAATGAAAAATATCCCGATAAAGACAAAGATAAAATACTTGAAATTTCATGTAACAAAGTGTTAATTGACGATTACGAATATGTCCGAATTATATTCTATGACCGAGGAATTGGAATTCCAGAAAACATATTAACAAAAGTAATAAGTCCCTTTTTTACTACTAAATCACCTGCCAAAGGAACAGGTATTGGTTTAAGTATAAGTCAAAACATTATTAGCAATCATAATGGTAAAATGACTATAGAAAGCATACCAGGAGAATTTACAAAGGTTGTAATTGATCTGCCGGCAACAGAATTAACGATAAAAAAGTGAAAGCAAAAATCCTAATAATTGATGATGAAAAATCCATTAGGTTTACCATAAAGGAATTTCTTTTAAAAGAAGGATATGACGTATTTGCGACTGAGAATTTTGACGAAGCATTAAAAATAATTAATACGGAATATATAGACATTATTTTAGCGGATATTGTTTTAGGAGACAAGACGGGCATTGATGTCTTAAGAAAGGTTAATGAGAAACGTTTAAACTGTCCTGTGGTTCTGTTTACGGGATACCCAAATATAGAGTCTGCATCTGAAGCAGTTCGTCTTGGAGCCTACGACTATATGGCAAAGCCCATAAAAAAGGAGGCATTGTTGCATATTGTCCGCATGGCTTTAAGGCATAAGGCCCTGGTTGAAGAAAAAAATAAGAGCCGTGCTAACCTTGAAGCTATTTTCAAGAGTGTCAAAGATGCCATCATAACAGTTGATAAGGATTTGAAAGTTATTGAGGCTAATGATGCAGCTAAAACAATATGTGGTTTTTCACGTAATGAAATTATAGGAAGATCGTTCGACTCTATTTCAAAAACGTGTTGCGGACAGTGTATTGAGGCCATTAAAAAAACGATTTTGGAGAAACAATCCCTTGAAATTTATCGTTCCGAATGTAAGCATAAAATTCGTAAGGGACAGGTGGTGTCCCTGAATACATTTCCTTTAATAGATCATGTGGATGGTATTTCCGGTTGTGTCGTGGTAATTAAAGATGAAACTCATATAGCTGATTTAGAGAATGAGTTAAAGGAACGACAACGTTTTTTCAATATTATAGGCAAAGACGAAAAGATACAGGAAATTTATTCCTTTATAGAAAACTTATACAATGTTGACACTACAGTACTGATTACTGGTGAAAGTGGTACCGGGAAAGGGCTTGTAGCCGAAGCGCTACATAACGGCGGCGTGCGTCATCAAGAGCCATTTGTAAAGGTAAATTGCTCCGCTTTGCCAGAAACCCTTCTTGAAAGTGAGCTTTTCGGACACGTTAGGGGTGCTTTTACGGGTGCCGTTACAGATAAGGTAGGCCGGTTCAAAAAAGCCGATGGAGGAACGGTATTTCTGGATGAAATCGGTGATGTATCTTTAAGTGTGCAGCAAAGACTACTCAGGGTGCTTCAGGAGAAAGAATTTGAGCGTATAGGGGAATCCACACCAATTAAGGTAGATGTCCGTATCGTGGCTGCAACTAATCAAAACCTTCAAGAAAAACTCAGGCGAGGGATATTTCGTGAAGACCTCTATTATCGTTTGAAGGTGTTTGAACTGACTTTACCACCACTTAGAGATAGGAGAAAAGACATCCCGCTTCTGGTTGAACATTTTATAAGAAAATTCAATCAAAAGTTAAAAAAGAATATCAACGATATTTCTAACGATGTCTACAAGATTTTTATGAATTATGACTGGCCTGGCAATATCAGAGAGCTTGAGAATACAATAGAGTATTGCTTTATCACCTGTAATAAGACCGTAATTACAGTTGAAGACCTTCCAAATGAATTTAGAGAGATAAAAACTGCTCCTTTTGTAAATGGAAAGAATAATGATGAGTATAATACAATCTTACAGGTACTGGAAAAAACCCGTTGGAATAAGACCCGTGCAGCCCGCTTGCTGGGTATAACGCGTAGATCCATTTACAATAAAATCAAAAAGTTTAATATACAACCAAAATGAATTCTCATTTATATGTATTTTCACACTTTGTGCATTTCACACTTTGTGTAAATTTCACACTTCTGTAAATTTCACACTATTTTTCAACCATAACAAAATATCATTAATCCCCTTCCTTCTTCCCGATAATCCCATTTTAGTGCATAGGAAAAAAGTCCTGATTAAATTACATACTTATGGCATACATTTTGTTATACAAACCAGCATCTGAAATTTCTGGTCTTAATGTAATAAAGTAATTAACATGACTACTATTATATTTATTTTATAAAATAACGATCCAAATAGGAGGGATATTATGAGATATATATATACTGCGCCTGAGTGTCCGAAATGCGAATCGTTGAAGGACAAGTACATAACTCAAGGTTTAGAGTATATTGAGAGAGATGCAGATAGACTCAAGAATCCGGCTATTGATAGAGACGACATTGATGTTGAGGCATTCATACAGCTCTCTATGCAAAACATGGTTTTGCCTGTAGAAGTAAACAAGTAAATCCAGGCTACTCTTTCATTACATTAATAAAACTGTGCTTTTGAGCTCTTACTTACAGGAATTGATGAACATTAAGTAGTTATAGTATTAGCATACAGTCTCCATAAACATGACAACTATTCTTCTTGTAGAGGACGATAAAAATCAGCGATTGCTTTATGAACAAGAATTAAGGCTTGAAGGTTACGAAATAGTAACAGCTGCTGATGGCATAGATGCCATAAAAAAAGTACAAGAACAAAGACCGGACATGATCATAATGGACATAAGTATGCCAAAGATGGGTGGTATTGAGGCAATGGGCATGATTCTAAGTAAACATAAAGGTATTCCTATTATAATTAATACTGCTTATGGCAATTATAAAGATAATTTTATGTCATGGGCTGCCGATGCTTATATCGTCAAATCCTCAGATTTAACCGAATTAAAAAATAAAATCAAAGAGTTGCTCATAGAGGAAACTGAAGTTGCCTAAACGGAAGTTCTAAACACGTAACCATTAATCAGAGAAGACCTGAAAGGTTAACTATGCTTTCTAAAGGGTGGGGCAGTACAACCAATGTCTGTGTTATAAGGAGGAATAAATCATGTACTTGTTTTTTAGAAAGAATTCTGATTTTTGAACCCATTTGAGTTTGATTTTATTAATAACAATGGTCTATTTCTTACTCATAAGGCAGTTTATATGAAAAATGCTTCTATTTTTTGATGAAGTGAATACGTATTGGTTCAATGAAGACAAGAGGTGGGGAAATGCTAGCAAAATATTCGGAAGAAAATTACGATGATATTTATCCATCAATTCTAAAAAATCAGCTACCATTTTATAAAAGATACTTATTAAAAATAAGTCAATGTTGGCTGAGTTTTTGTCATAAAGTTAATCGCATGAATGAGAAAATCCAAATTAGATAATAAATCCCTTATAACATTATAACTGAGTGGACTGATAACAAAGGGGAAAGGAGAAACTATATTCCACCCGAATTGAGCAATTAACGGATATATCACCCACACTATCCCCACCGCAGCCCTCCCCCATTAAATGGAAAGAAGTTTTTATAATTCTTTTCTCTTTGAGGGTTGCTTTGAGGATAAGAATTGCTCAATTTGGGTTATAGATACATTGTATTAAAATCTAATAACCAGTAGCTCAAAGACTTATATATTAGCGCACATCTTTTATCTGAGAAAACAAAACATTGGTATTAATTTAGCATAAATTATATCTCTAATTCAAGATACTCAACAACAACTTATCTTTTAATTCCTAAAACAAACATGTCAAACCGCAAGTTAATGGATTTAAACGATTTACTAAATTTGTCTCAAAAAAATATAGAACATATGGAAAAATCAGAAAACATATCTTTGCAGAAAAAGCTTACACCAAACTTACCCAAGGTTCGAGTTAACGTAGATTACATTTCCTTCAAGAAAAAATGCCCCCTTCATCGAAAAGTGTTTAGGGAATACCAGTTTCTTTACCTCATTGACGAATTAAAATGAGAAATACTTCTAGTTGCTTAAGTTCGAACATAGAAGAAAAGGAACTAAAAGATAAACCTAATAATTTTAATACACGGGTGGGTAAATTGCAAAGTAAGAGGTTATGCTTAAAATGTGGAAAGAAATTTCTTAGCGAAGGTCCTCATAATCGAATATGTGTAAAGTGTGGTTTAATCAATGACAGAATAATAATAGTAGGAACATATTCTGTAAGTTTGAGATTTTCTGATGTAATGAATTGAGTAGAAGAACATTTATATGATCTCAATTAGACACTTTCTAGGCAGAAAATCGCCATAAGTCAGATGAACCATAGGTTCGCACGGATAATTTGCCCGAGACACGGCATGATTTGTCCGTGTTTCTAATTCTAACGTGCCTTTTAATGACAGCTTATTTACGTTTACTATAGAGGAAAATCAGACATTGGCTTATGAGAAAAATGTTATGAAAGACCATGGTAGCCAAAAACTTATACCGACACTTGCTGATGCAGCAAAAACTTTTATTTCATGTGCTGAGAACATTCGGGAAACTACCGAATCCATTATATGTTCGTGTGTTGATATAACAGGTACTAAAAGAGTGGATTACAAGAGTATACCCCATATTAAAATCAATGAGTTGAAAATACTGGCCACACTATACAACTCGGCGGCCAAGCGATTGAAGGTCGCTGCCAGGAAGCTGCTAGAAGGTGACCTCAGAGATGATACGCTGACTGAAGTAATCGTTTATAGCATATTTTTCATCGATCAACTGAGTTGCGAAGAGTATAAGGCCCGTTAAAACCTCAATATGTTTAGAGAGGGCTACCTGGATAGGCATAATCAAATCGTTCAATTTATGATTAAATAAATTTTAATCATCAAAAGGGGTGTAGTAATGGCAAAAACAACGAAAGAGAAATTTACAACTTTGAAAATGAAAGCTTCCGGGGAAAAAACGGTTAGCAAAAAACCTGTTGAGAAAGAAACACCACTGGTGAAAGTAGCAGCAAGGAATGGTGGGATAAAAAAAACGTATCTTAAGGACAAGGATGTATGCAGAGTTAGGTTCAAATTGCCAAAAGTCGTTGCTCCTGGTGCAAGGAGTGTGTGTATCGTTGGTGACTTTAATAATTGGAATATTCATGAAAACCCAATGAAAAAGCTAAAAAATGGAGGCTACAACGTCAAGCTTGATCTTGAGACAGGAAGGGAATACCAGTTTCATTACCTAATAGACGGATTAAAATGGGAAAATGACTGGAATGCTGATAAATATGTGAAAAGTTCTTATGGAAACTGTGATAACTCAGTTGTGTTAACTTAATAATAGATTCAATCATGTGGATAAGTTTATCCAATGATAAATGTCTATTTTGTATCCGATTATTGTAAACCTGTTTTTTTATCTTGCTAATGTAGGAACAATTCATGAATTCTCCTCAAAAAAACAACTATGATTCGTAATGATCGTTAATTGTACGATTCTTTAACGGAGATAGTCATTTAGAGATGATGGTGACTTATCTGCTGTCACTCGATCAGTCTCCGCTTTCATGTTTACATATTCCATTTTATGTTTCTCCGCGTTTTTTTCATTTAAAAAGTAGAAAAAGTTTTTGAAAGGAAGGTAATTTCTCTACACACTAACGTGTATAGTATTCTTACCCAGGATAATGAAAAAAAAGATTCTTATAATTGATGACGAAGAAACCATCAGATTTACCATTAGAATAATTCTTTCAAAAGAAGGGTGTGAGGTTTCTACTGCCAATGGGTATTATGAGGCATTAGACATAATGGCTAAAAGGGATTTCGATTTGATATTTACGGATGTAATGCTGGAAGGCAAAACGGGACTTGATATCTTGCGAGAAGCAAAAAAACAAAATTCAGCTTGTCCTGTGGTTTTATTTACGGGATACCCAAATATAGAGTCTGAATCTGAAGCATTTCGCCTGGGCGCTTATGATTACATACCTAAACCGGTAACGAAGGACAAATTATTACATATAGTCAATACGATTTTACATACTTAGATAACTCTTAATACAGTAATTTCGATGGACTAAGTAGGATACAGGAACTTGTTATAAAGTTAAAAGATTTTTAAAGAAACCCCAATTTTTGTATACCCGTAATCTCCAAGAAAACTTTACCATAGGATGTAACCTTTGAAAAAATTGAGCCGTGTGAAGTTCTGCTTTTGTTTGCGTTTCTAGAGGAGCAAATACTTAGCATCCTCCCATACTTAGTTAAAATGTTATTTTTTACTATAATTTTGTTTTCCTTAAAAATGCCGGTAATTTATTCGTCTGTTTGTAAAATATTTTCTTACATAATAAAAACAACATTTATAGGGATGTGTTCAAAATATGATAAAATCCGAATTGCAGTCATATGAGTTGGGAACTGTACTAGTTCCTTAATTCAGGAAATCCGCTATTATCGGGACAAGAATCCTGATGATGCTTTCAAGCAGTCTGAAAACATCATTTGTGCTAATAGATGCTCCCAGGAGATATTTTTCTGCAATAGCGATATAAGCTGCAACGGGAAGGGATATTTTTAAGAAGGGGGTGATACATATGACAATGGAGATGCCAAAAATTTTAATGTGTGACGTGACAAATTGTGCATATAACAAGAACAGTGAATGCCATGCAATGGCAATCACTGTGGGAGGTACTCACCCTATATGCGATACCTTTCTGAATGTTCCCAAAAAGGGTGGGGTTTCAGATATGATTGGTGGCGTGGGCGCATGTAAAGAAGATGAGTGCAAGTTTAACCAATTGCTAGAATGTACGGCAGCAGGTATAAAAATTGGAATGCATAGCGATCATGCAGATTGCAAGACTTTTGCAGCTAGATAGTAACAACATCAATTCCAAGTGTGAAATTGTATTGTCGGGTTAACGTTTATTAATCCCTTCTCATTGCAGTTACTAATTGGAACACTAAAATTTTTCTTGGTGCAGTAATAAGGAAACAATGGATATTGACTTATTTTTCGCTCTAGAAACCCCGTAACACAAGCCGCCTGAGGCGACTGCCTAAGGCACGACTTCTAGGTCAGACACCCGCCAGAACCCTGCCCGACCGATGGCAGGCGGGGATGTCGGGCTGGCAGTCGGGAAGCCAGGCTGCCACAGTGGGATATGGTACACAATGCGGTGTATACCAACCACTCTTGTCCCACGTGGTGTTCCATAAAGCTGTGAAGCTTCACTTATACCCAAAGCGTTTTAACGCTGCTTCATCCTTTCGCCAGTTTTTGCTAACCTTGACCCACAGGTCCAGATAAACCTTCTTGCCTAAGAGTTCCTGAACACCTTCTCGTGATTTTGTTCCTATTTCCTTTAACATTTGTCCACGTCCACCGACAATAATCAACTTATGAGTAGGCTTTTCCACATATATCGTTGCAGCAATATAGACAAGTTTATCACTTCTCGGAGTAAACTCATTTATCACCACAGCCACTCCATGAGGCACTTCCTGCCTTGCAAAGATGAGCACCTGTTCCCGAATGAGCTCTGCAATTGTCAACTTTTCCTGCTGGTCTGTGATAGTACCCTCAGGGTAGTAAGCAGGGCTTTCCGGCAATAGTCCAAGTATCTTATCTACCAGTGTCGGAATATTTATCTTGGTTATGGCTGAAACAGCAACACCGCCCTTAAAGTCTCCAAGTTTTTTATATTCTTCGATACGGCCTTCAAGATGAGAGATGTCGGAGATATCTATCTTATTAGCCACCAGCAAGATATCCTTCTTAAGAGAACGTAACAATTGTGCGGCTCGTTTGTCGTCACTATGTGGTGGAGTAGTACTATCCACCACGAATAAGACTACGTCCGCATCTCTGAGACAAGTGCGTGCTGACTTTATCAGATATTCGTCTAACCTTTGCTTTGGCTTTAATATCCCCGGTGTATCAAGAAATACGATTTGCCCATTTTCAACCTCACATACTCCCATTATCCTATTGCGTGTCGTCTGAGGTCTTGGCGTAACGATTGCTACCTTTTCACCAACAAGTGTATTGAGCAACGTTGACTTGCCTACATTAGGCCGACCCCACATCGTTACAAATCCGGACTTATATTTTTTAGAAGTTTCCTCTGTCATATAGTCAATCTCATTACTTGAACCTAAATTGAGCGATTTTATATTTCATGTCAATGTAGTTGTCCGCCTAGGCGGACGTTTCCCATCATCTGATGAGTTTATGACAATTTCATGTAAGTTACGCAACCCTTCGATACGCTCAGGGCAGGCTCTGAAGGTTGCGGCTACAAAAATTGCTCAATTTAGGTTGAAATATTTTAATCCGAAATTTTAAATGTGATTTACGGAATTATCCTTGTACCTGCTTTTCCTGCAATGGCTTCCCTGACTTTATCTATAGCGGTGATGTAGACAGTGTCACCACCTTCTTTTAAGAAGTTGATTGCTGCCTGAATCTTGGGTCCCATACTGCCGGCAGGAAACTGCCCTTCAGCCAGATATTCCTCTGCCTCTTTAACAGTAATTGTATCAAGAGGTCTCTGGTTTGGCTCACCAAAATTTACATATACTTTATCCACACCAGTAAGCATCATCAAGTAATTGGCCTTTATATTCAGGGCCAGCACACTCGAAGCAAGATCCTTATCTATAACTACGTCCACGCCTTCTAAAGCCCCGTCTTCTTTCGAGATTACGGGTATTCCACCACCTCCTGCGGCAATAACGATCTCACCGGCCTCCAGGAGTCTTTTGACTGATTCATCTTCTATAATCTTAAGAGGTACAGGTGAGGCTACTACCCTTCGATACCCTCTATGACTATCTTCAATCATCTTCCAACCCCTTTCCCTGGTGTATTTCTTTGCTTCTTCTTCAGTGAAGAAAGGGCCTATTGGTTTCGTTGGATTTTTAAAGGCGTTGTCATCTTTATCAACTACCACTTGAGTTAGAATAGTCACAACACATTTTTTTATATGCTCTTTCTGCAAGCGATTGGCCAGTGTTTGTTGTATCATGTAACCGATCGTGCCTTCAGTATCAGCCACACACATCCCCAACGGAAGCTCAGGAACTATGCCATGGCTTAATTCTACCATTAATAGCATGTTTCCTACCTGAGGTCCGTTACCGTGTGTTATTACGACCTCGAATCCTTTTTTTATACAGTAGATTATGCCCTCAACGCTTTTCTGTGTATTTGCAAATTGTTCCTGTATGGTTCCCTTCTCACCATCCTGTATAAGCGCATTTCCACCTAAAGCTACTACAATAATTTTTTTTCTAGTCTTTGACATTTTATAAACAATATTATGTACGCTAGATCCTCAAGGATAAGTCTTTATCGAGCATCGAGTATCAGATAGTTATTCTAATCGTGAAGCGGAGCTAATTAGTATCTGTTGAGGAAACACAGTATTGTCACCCTGAACTCGTTTCAGGGTCTCTTGACATCTTGATATATATAGATTCTGAAATCCCTGCCTTGCCGGCAGACAGGGGAGATCCTGAAAGAGATGCTGAAATAAATTCAGCATGACAGAAAGCGAAGAGCTCAGCCCCCACAGCTTGCTAGCTTGCGAAGCGCAAGCGAGCAAGCTATGGGGGTAAAAATGACATTTTTTGGGCATTTAAGCTTTCCACAACAGATACTAATTAAGTAATGCTATTTAATAAGCTCTTTTATCATTTCCTTCAACCCTGGTTTGCTTATCTCCTTAAGTTCGTATTTTGCCCTCACAACGGGTTTGTTTATCTTAATTCTTCTACTTAAATCGATTGGGGTACCTATGATAACGGTATCACAATCTGTTTGATTAATAGTTTCTTCAAGTTCAAGGATTTGTTTCTGATCATATCCCATAGCCGGTAAAAGATTACCAATGCCAGGATACTTTTTGAATGTTTCTCTTATACTTCCGACTGCAAACGGTCTTGGATCAACAAGGGTAGAAGAGCCATGTTCCTGTGCTGCTATTACGGCAGCGCCATAAGCCATTCCACCATGAGTTACCGTTGGCCCGTCCTCTACGGCAAGGACCTTGCGGTCCTTTATGATTTCGGAATCTGCGACCATAATATTCAATGATGCGTCAATTACGGTTGCCTTTGGATTTGCCTTTTTTATGTTGTCTTTTACTATGTTGATGTTTTTAACGTCAGCAGTTTCTTCCTTGCTTATGATTACGATGTTAGCGAGTATAAGGTTGGACTCCCCGGGATAAAACGTTACTTCATGCCCCGGTCTATGGGGATCTACAAGGGTTATGTGAACGTCAGGTTTAAAAAAGGGCAGATCATTGTTCCCCCCATCCCAGATGACTATCTCGGCTTCACCTTCAGCCTTTCTTAATATGGCCTCATAATCAACGCCTGCGTAGACGACCGTGCCCTGTTCGATGTGAGGTTCGTATTCTTCCATCTCTTCAATAGTACAGTTGTGCGTGACAAGGTCTCCGTAGGTTTCGAAGCGTTGAACCCTTTGCCTTATCAAATCTCCATAAGGCATAGGATGACGGACAACCACAACCTTTTTCCCTAATTCCTCTAATATCTGACATATCTTCCTTGTTGTTGCGCTCTTCCCACATCCAGTTCTCACGGCACACACTGCAATAACGGGTACTTTACTCTTCAGCATTGTTTGTTCAGCACCCAGAATAACAAAACTAGCACCCGCAGCCTGTACCTCGCTTGCCTTATGCATTACGTATTCATGAGAAACATCGCTATAGGAAAAGACTACTTCATCAACATTGTGTTCTTTGATAAGTGCTGTTAATTCACTTTCACTATAAATCGGAATACCGTTGGGGTACAATCTACCCCCAAGTTCGGATGGAAATCTTCTATCAGTGATGTTTGGGATTTGAGTTGCCGTAAAGGCTATGACATCATAATCCTCATTATCTTTAAAGAAGACATTGAAGTTATGGAAGTCCCTTCCTGCAGCACCCATTATTATGACTTTTCTTCTTTTCATCTTTTCATCTTTATTTCAGCCTCGATATAAGTTCATCAATGTATTTAAGGTCTTCTCTATCCTTTGCGGTATTCCGGATGAGTTTAGTCCTCCTTAAATCAGCCAGGCTTGGAACATCTATCTTAAATTTACCCTTTTTAAAGACAGTTCTATTTTCATACATTTCTTCAAAAAACAAACTTCCACCCTTTACAGAATATCTTCTAGCCCTGAACACATCTACTTTAAGATTGTGCGCGTACAATGTTAATTTGAGTACCTTTTGAGGATCTGATGGTTCTATTTCCATATGAAACTTATGGGCAATCTTGATAATCTTCTTTAAGTTATCCAGTTCAGGCGCAATATAAAAATCGTAGTCAAACGATTGTAGAGGTGCACCGTACTGTACAAGGGCTTGCCTTCCCACAAGCAGGTATCTTACATCTTCCTTGTTCAAGGATTTAATAAAGTCAATTGGATCAACAAGGTTTTCGCGTTTCACTTAATAATCTCCTTGTAGCTCTATTATTTATTTCGACAGCACGAATCTTTTGAATGGGATCAAGACGGCTAAACCAATCTATGTTTTCTCTTATCTCCTTTGCCTCTTCTTTAGAGATTTTTACAACTGACTTTTTTACTTTATTCTTCCTTCCAGCCATAATTCTTAAAGATACATCAAGGCTTGCTCCTGTTAAGTTGGCAATCTTTTCCAATGTCTTTAGAGAATATCCAGCCTTACCCGATTCGAGGTGTGAAACCATCTTCTGGTTGATACCGAGAAGTTTGCCAAATTCGATCTGAGACATATTGAGTCGTGTTCTTATTTTTGTTATATCACCAGCTATCTTACAATTTATCATCGTTTTAGCGCCTTTTTAGGTACAAAAATAAATGTATAAAACAATATCATAGAATAATGATACTATTATTTAATAGTATTATCAACCTTTATTTTTAGATATATTAATAAAAATATCATTAATTTATTCAACCTCTTAGAATAAGGGTTCATATTTACTTTTTAAACGAGGATTAATATTTAAAATCCACTTGCCTTGATTCTAGATTGAGAATACAATTGCTACTATTACCTGAGGGTTCTAAAGATGATAATTCCCTGAAAGGCACTTTTACAAATATATTTTTTACAAGTTAATAAAATATAGTGATATAATGTTGAGGTTTTCCATATTATACCTTCTTATTATTTCATGTTTACTCCTGTTTATGCATACCTCAACCGCTACACAAATAGAACTAGACCTGAAGGAACATCGTCTGAAAAACGGTTTAAGATTACTCATGAATGAGGACCACTCATCCCCCATCATAAGCTTCCAGGTCTGGTATCACGTAGGTTCAATAAACGAGAGTCCTGGTATAACGGGTATCTCACATCTGTTTGAACACATGATGTTCAAAGGTTCAAAAAACGTAGAGCCTGAGGAACACAGCAGAATTATCCAACTAAATGGTGGTACAGATAACGCCTTCACTACAGAAGATGTTACCGCTTACTTCGAGAACCTGCCCAGCTCCAAGCTTGAATTGGCCGCAAGATTGGAGGCGGACAGGATGGCACACCTTCACCTTACGGCAGAAACCCTGGCATCTGAAAGGCAGGTAGTAAAGGAAGAGAGACGGTTAAGGGTAGATAACTCACTCTTTGGTAAACTTTCTGAGGGGCTATACTCAACCGCCTTTATCAAACACCCCTATCGCTGGCCCGTGATCGGGTGGATGCCAGACCTGAATACCATGAGTTTAGATGACTGCAAGGCCTTCTACCGTTCTCACTACGCACCAGATAACGCTACCATCATAGTACTTGGAGACATAGACCCCCAGGAAACTATATCCACGATAGAGAAATATTTTGGACATTTCCCTCCCGCAGGTCGTTCCGAAGTGGTAATCCCCATCGAAACCTTACAAAAACAGGAAAGACAGAAAGACCTTTATGTTGATACCCAATTTCCCTGGCTTGCCGTTGCCTATCACGTGCCGGAGGCGGCCCACAGCGACATCCAGGCTTTAGAACTAATAGGAAACGTACTCACGGAGGGGCATAGCTCCAGACTCTACCGGAAAATAATCTACGAGGACCAGGCAGCCTTATCCGTCTTTGCCTCGGTGGACGGGAAAAAGGATCCAGGACTATTTATCATTACAGTCATGAATATAAAGCAGGTACATACACCGGAGAAAATGACTTCGATAATCAATGAAAGCCTGGAAAAACTCAAGACAGAATCAGTAACGGAACGTGAACTTGAAAAGGCGAGAAACCAAATAGAAACAGACCTCATCTTTGGCCTACAGACAAACTTCGTTAGAGGCATACGGATAGGTTTTAGCCTGACAATGACTGGTGACCCATTAAGGTTTATAAAAGATTTGGATAAGTACCGCAGTACAACTGCGGATGATATAAAAAGAGTAGCAAAGAAATATTTTACCCAGGAGAATAGAACCGTAGTAAGGCTACTGCCCAAGGAAGAATCACAAGATAAATCTGCAAGATGAAATATTGCGTATATTAGATTTATGTTAAATATCATAAAGGGCCATTTACATCGCTATACACTCATAATTATTATGATTCTCTTTACTTTCCTTGCTAATGACAAACATTCGATGGGTGATGAAGGAAACATAATACCCATGAAGTACCAGAAGGCAAAACTTGATAACGGGCTTAGCATAATCCTGGTTGAACACCATGAGTTGCCTGTCGTGGCGATAGAGCTCCTGGTAAGGGCCGGTTCTGTGCACGACCCACAAGAAAAACAGGGACTGGCGAATATAGTTGCACAGCTCCTCCGTGAAGGTACCCGCTCAAAGGATTCTCTGGAGATATCAGAGGAGATTGACTTCATAGGAGGTACGTTAAGTGCGGACTCCGAATACGACTCTACTTCCGTCACTGCTACGGCCCTTGTCAAACATTTTAAGTCTATACTTGACTTGCTTTCTGAGGTTGCAAGGTTTCCCACATTTAAAACAAAAGATATAGAATTTCAGCGGGAAAAGACCCTAACGTCCATCCTCAGGGAAAAGGATAATAAAAGGGCCATTGCCAGCAGGCATTTCAGCGAGATGCTCTACGGTATACATCCATATGCCCATCCATCTATTGGCACGCTGGAAGGTCTCAAGGCAATCACCAGGAAAGAAATCATACAGTTTCACAAAAACCATTACCTGCCCAATAACTCCATCCTGACAGTAGTTGGCGATATAGAACCTTCGAATATACTCGCTGTTATAAAAAAGACATTTGGCGATTGGAAGGAAGGAAATGTTCATAAACCAACATTACCCCTTATGCCCAAAATAGTTAACTACAGGATACGTCTTGTGGATAAACCTGACCTCACTCAGACAGAGATATGCATAGGGCATCTTGGCATCAGACGCAACAATCCTGACTACTTTTCACTTATGTTACTTAACTATATTCTGGGCAGGGGACCTACGTCCAGATTATATACAGAGATAAGGGTAGAGAGAGGCCTTAGCTATGGTGTCAAAAGCCAGTTTGACGCAAGAATATTACGAGGACCATTTTATATAAGGACATATAGCAAAAACGAGACTGCAATTGAAACTCTCCGACTGGTACTTGATGAATTGAAAAAACTGAAGGCCGGTGGCATAACCAAGGAGGAATTGGATAGTGCCAAGTCCTACTACATTGGCCACTTTCCCCTGAGCCTTGAGACACCCGCCCAGATAGCCTCCAAGATTATAGAGCAGGAATTTTACGGCCTGCCAGAAGATTATTTAGAAAAGTACCTGGAAAATATAAAGGCCGTATCCAGGGAAGATGTCAATCGGGCAATAGAAGGACTTATCGATCCTGAAAATCTCGTAATCGTCCTGGTAAGCAAGGCAGAAGACATTCTTAAAGAAGCAAAAACATTGGGTGAGGTGGAACTAAAGGGGTTGTGAATTGTACAGGTTTTGGTTTTAAACAGAATTGAAACCTTGCACACATATAAAAGATAAAAAAATGGATGGATTTGTTTTTTTCTGTATGTCCCAGCATTGTGCAAAGACGTTTTACTTAATCTAAAAATGAGTAATTGCAAATAAATTAATAATAAAAAACAATTGCCATCTTCCAAAATTGTGTTATATATATACATTGCATGCCTTATCTCGCTGAGGCCCATCATCCACCCACTCACCTCTACATCACATATTCAATAGTAGCGATACCAGCAAAATCTTTCATGATCCAGTAGAAGAGGGCGTTCAAGGAAATAATCTGTTTATAACTTATATACATAGTAGAAATTATAGAAAGCGTTTTCTTTTATTTTTTTATTTGAATAAGCAATATAAATAGGCTACTTTTACGACATCGAATTATTGATTTTTAAGCCAGAATTATTGGGAGTAAGTGAATGAATATACAGCCAATAAAGAATGTAGGATTCATTTCAACAAGAATAGCCGGAACGGACGGGGTTTCTTTAGAGATAGAAAAATGGGCAGAGGTTCTGAAACGAAATCGATTCGATTGTTTTTATTTTGCAGGGGAGATTGATCGAGATGGTGCGATTTCGTTCAATGTCGATGAAGCTCATTTTGAACATCCTGATATTGTTAGTATAAATAAAAGCGTTTTTGGTGTAACAAATCGAAGTAGAGAAACTTCAAACTTTATTCATAAAATTCAGGAGAAACTAAAATCTGCATTATATGAATTTCGCAAAAAGTTTAAGATCGATTTGATAATACCCGAAAATGCATTGACCATACCTGTGAATATTCCATTGGGTATTGCCATTACGGAGTTCATAGCTGAAACAGGTATTCCGACCATAGCACATCATCATGATTTTTATTGGGAAAGAGATCGTTTTCTGATCAACGCTTGCCAGGATTATCTGGATAAGGCCTTTCCACCTGATCTCCATTCAATGAGACATGTCGTAATCAATTCCCCGGCATCTGAACAATTGAGCCACAGGTTGGGACTTTCAAATACGATCATTCCGAATGTCTATAACTATGCTAAAGAACCAGAAGGTTTAGAAAGCTATCCCTGTGAACTAAGAAATAAAATCGGTATTAAGGAAGACGAACTTTTTGTTTTACAGCCCACGCGAGTTGTGCCAAGAAAATGGATTGAAAGGTCAATTGAGATTGTACATAGTCTAAAATTACCAAACCCTGCTCTCGTAATCTCTCATGCATCTGGAGACGAAGGAGATGAATATTACCATCGTATTATGGAATATTCAAAATATATGGGAGTTAAGATCATTCCTATAGACCATCTCATAGGAAGTAATCATGCAAATAACGATAAAAAGTATACCATAGCTGATGTATATAAATGCGCCGATATCATCACATATCCAAGTGGTTATGAAGGATTTGGGAACGCATTTCTGGAATCCATCTACTATAATAAGCCGATCATTGTTAATAGATATTCGATATACGTTGCCGATATAGAGCCCAAGGGTTTTGATGTGGTTGCTATAGATGGTGTTGTCACTGCAAAAACAATTGCGAAGATAAATCAAATATTAGAAGATGAAGAGTATCGGGGAAAAATGGTTAAAAAGAATTATGACCTGGCAAAACAGTTTTTTTCATTCGAGATATTGGAAAAAAAATTAATATACATAATGAGCACGTTCGATTAATAAATCCCCCTACTCCCCCCTTTGTTAAAGGGGGGAGTAGGGGGATTGTAAGATATATGATTGACAATGATTAATATAGCAATCCTTCATTATTCCTGTCCGCCAGTTGTTGGGGGTGTCGAAGAAATTGTCCGACAACAGGCATCTCTTTTACATAGATACTATCACCCGATCAAAATTATCGCTGGTGACGGATCGCAATTTACCGAAGATTTTGTCATAGAAATAAATCCTCTACTTTCCTCCCGTCATCCTGAAATTTCAAAATTGCAACAAGATCCCGTCAAAAACCATAGACGGATTCAGGGAATGGCTGATACGGTCTTTGAATATTTGAATGACAGTCTTCAAGGTTTTAAGATCTTAATTGCGCATAATGTTCTTTCGATGCATTACAATTTACCTTTAACATTAGCATTGCATAAGTTGGCAGATACTAAAACCATTAAGGTAGTAAATTGGAATCATGATTCGCCATATTTTTATAAGAATTATTCAAAGGAATTAGAAAGAAAGCCCTGGTTGATTCTTAAAAAGCACAATCCAAATATTTCTTATATAACTATCTCACCAAGCCGGGCAAAAGAATTTCAAGCGTTGTACGAAACAAAAAAGAAAATATCTGTTATCCCAAATGGAATAGATCCGATTCAGGTTTTTCGTTTGGGCAAAACTACCATGCGTTTAATAAAGGAAAACAACTTATTTACTACAGATTTATTAATGATACAACCTGCGAGACTGCATCCCAGGAAAAATATAGAACTTTCTATTGAAGTCTTAAGAGCCTTTCATGATAAAGGCATTAAGGCTAAATTTCTTTTATCCGGAGCTTATGACCCACATGAAAGAAAAACATTACATTATTATAACAAGCTGAAAGATTTGGCAGAATCCCTACAAGTACAAAAACACATCATCATACTTTCTGACTATGTTTTTGAAAGTGGCGAGAAAATGTCGGCACACTGGGAAACGATTCGTGATCTTTACCAGATATCAGATTTACTTTTTCTGCCGAGTAAACGAGAGGGATTTGGAATTCCATTATTAGAAGCCGGAATGATGAAATTACCGATTGTCTGTTCCGATATAGACACGTTTAAACTTATTGCCGGAGAAAATGTGCTCTATTTTCCATTAAAAGATCGTCCAAAAGAGATAGCTGAGAATGTTTTAGAATTTTTAGGACAATTACAAACACATCGTATGTACCGAAGAGTGTTTCGTGATTATATATGGGATAATATATATAATAATTTATTAAGGCCTTTCTTAGAAAAAGTGTAAATACTCAGGTATCCGCTTGTATTTAAAAAGCAATGGAGTATCTTGTTGAGATAAAGCCAATAAATAGAAAATCAAATTTGCCCGACCATATTACACAAAGGAGAAATTATTGTAGGCATTTCTTTCAAGTAGATAAATATTGATTAAGTTATCTTTCCCCAGAGTGATGAACACAGCAATAAATATCATCTGGTGTTATTCGTTTATTGCTTGATGAGTTAATCATGCACATTCCATTGATATCCAGCAAAAATAAGGTTTACTGGCCAACGTATTTAGCATAGCCCATATGCGAAATCTTACCATCAAGATTACGGTTATATTCTTCGCTTTTTTCATCTCAATTATAACTGTCATATCGGCCTTTGTCTTATTACTAAACAACGGTAAATTAACATCTTTTATTGAACAAAAGATTAATAAGAAAACAAACTTGAATATCAAGATTGGTGATATTCACTTAGATATCCTTTCCAGTCTTAGGTTAAAGCAGATTAGTCTACGGGATTCAAAAAATCAAAAAGGGTTTATATTCAGATGTAACACCTTTGTTATTCATTACAAACTCTTTGAGCTCCTTAAAGGACATATAAAAAACATTGCTCTTTCAGGCGCCCAAATCACCCTGTATACGGAAGGAACGAAATTAACCAGTTCCCTTGCTTTGACTGATGCCGAAAGCCCTACCATTAGTATCAAGGATTTGTTTCCAAAAAAAATTCATGTCAAAAACGTCTCTGTCAGAAATGCTGCAGTACAATTTAAAATGGAAAACCGTATATTGTTATTCTCTGAAGTTAACATGCAAATCAATGATGTTCAATTTGCAAGGCAGTCTGACGTTTCAATAAATTTAAATGTTTCTATTTCAAACCATACAAAGACGACACCTCCAAGTATGCTTGGAGAAGTCGTCCTAAAAGGGAAGTACAATCCATCTGGCGATGAACTGCTCCTTTACGACACTTCACACCTTTCTATAAATAATAACGGATCGTTTAATGTTGCAGGAAAGGTAGCTTCAATTACCACAGAGCCGGTAATAAATTGCATTATAAATTCAAGAAACATAGTTCTTGGCAATATCCCCCTTCTGCTGGAAAAATTGGACATAAAAGGGTTGCCATCTCTAACATTAGAAGGAGAATGTGATATTGCTATTTCTATTCAAGGAAATTCCCAAAAACTAAAATTGAAGTCAAACAATTTAATAAATAATATGAGTTTTACAACAGGGAAAACAGTCTTTAAGGCAAAGGCGTTAGAGCTTCCTATCGAAGCAATCTTTTCTCTCTCAGATACTGAAATGAAAATAAGCGCTAACGGGGAATGTATTGTGCGTCAGGGTCATCTCTTGATAGATGACAAGGAGATAACTGCCCTGAACTTCCCAATAACCTTTACCATGGATTATCCCAATCAAATAACGTTGTCTTCTAATGTTATTAAGGGTAAATTGCCTTTAGGTAATACCTACTTCCCTATCGAAGATCTCATTTCAAATATCAAGATAGACATCAACCTGAAATGTCCAGACACCATGCAGTTTTATACATCTGTCAATACAACGTTTTCAGATACTGCACTTCTTACCGTAGTCTTTAATAGGAATAAAAAGACCATCGGAGGCACCACTCTTAAAATTCAAAATATGGACTGCAAAGCTCTCTCAGAAACCTTTAAATCTCTTATCCCCGAACATTATAAAGATTGGTCCTTTAATGGTAGTATTTCCATGGACACAACTCTAGATTGCCTCGATAAAGACAAAACCCAGGAAATGATGACCATTACCAACGTTTCCTTTTCGGAACTCAAATTTGCATCACCCGACAATTATTATTTTGCTGAAAAAGTAAATGGTAACCTTAAAATAAACGCAAATATCAACCACGGTTTCAATCGATTCTCCTTTCACACTGATTGCTCACTCGAACCCTTCCTTATATGGCTTGAACCTTTTACTACTGATATGAAAAATAGGAAAACACGCCTTTCCTTCAACGGTTATTATGATACACAAAAAAGGCTTTTATCTGAAATTGAAGGAACTTTATCCTGGGAAAATTTAGGGACAATCACAGTAGATGGAAATGTGTTAAACTTAAACGATGCGCCATTCCTTGATCTGAATATAGAAATGAAAGGCTTGTCCAATGAGGGTTTCTTTGAAACCTTCGTAAAAGACACAATACAAGATTCCCATCCCGCATTGTTCAATGCCCGCATAGACGGAGAATTAAACGCGCAGTTCCATGTTACGGGCTTTAAAGATGCTATGGACGTTGATGGGTATATCAACATGAAAGAATTAAGCCTTGAATACAAGGATGTTTCTATTGAAGATCTCAATGTTGACCTTCCAATCTCCATGAAGTATCCGCAGACAAAAACATCGATACGGAAACATGATATTCCCAATTCACAATATGGAACCGTTCAAATCAAAAGACTTTCATACGGCCCTCTTGAAATCAAAGATATCCAAACCAATCCTACAATCATTTCTAATAATCTTTTCGTAAAAGACCCTCTAAAAATCCCCATCTTTAACGGGACAATAGACATAGAAGATGTATTTGTGGAAAACATCACAAACCCTGATAGAAAAATCAATTTCACGTTTCAGCTCAACGATATCGACCTCGAAAAGGTTACGACTGCTTACGAGTTGACACCCTTTGAGGGTACCTTGAGTAGTTCTATTATCTCTTTTCAGCAAAAAGAGCATAAGCTTTTATCAGAAGGTAAAATGAGAATTGGGGTATTCGGAGGAGAGATTACCATAAGCGATTTAGCATTAACCAATTTTCTAGAACCCCTGATGGGGGTTGGATTTTCTGCGGAAATCAATCATCTGGATTTAGGGCAAATGTCAAATACGTTTCGTGAATGGGGAAGCATAACGGGTATCATAAATGGCTCTATAAAGGATTTCGTGTTAGTTGCCGGATAACCTTCCAGTTTCGACATTGAATTGACGACCGAAAAGCATTCGAAAGTCAAACAAATCGTCAGTACAAAATTCCTAAAAAGCTTTGTTCCCGGCGTTGGAAAAGTACTGGACAAATTAGGTTTTACGAATTATAAGTACGCTGTAATGGGGCTGCATGCTATGCTGGAAAACGATTATATCACATTGCAAGGCGCCGTCAGAGAAGGAGGGAAGGAACTTTTTATGAAAGGAGAGGGACTTAAAAGACTTGAAATTGTTTTTCAAGACGTAGATAGAAAAATCAAATTCAAAACATTTCTGAATTCATTTAAAGGAATGCTAAACTCAGATTTTGAGGATACTAAAGTACAGTTTCAATAACAAACATTCTAATCTTTTAGGAAGGAAACATTAATGAAAAAACAAATTGTAAGATATCTTGGACTTCACCTGTTGATATTTGCTGCCATAAATTGTGCGGTGATTACGGTCAACGTCTACTTTCCAACCGAAGCCATTGAAGAGGCTGCAGAAAAAATCATTAACGAAATTGAAGGTGAAGAGGAATCGCAAGTAATACCCGACGAAAGTAGTTCACAAAGTCACTTTTGGAGCAATGTTCCATTTTATGTTTTAGGCAATTCAACAGTTTATGCACAAGAAATCGACCTGAACCTGACAACCCCGGCCATTCGTAAAGTGATTGCTACCATGAAGACTCGGAATTCTAAGGTCATGCATTTTAAGGATAAAGGTCTTATAGGAGAAACTTATGATGGTATGCTTGCCATTCGAGACATGAGTGATCTCAGCGGAGAAGATATCAGAACTATAAAACGGTTGTTAAGAGCAGAAAACAACGACCGTAAAACACTATACAAGGAACTTGCAGTGGCAAACAAAATTTCATTATCAGAAATCAGCAGGATAAAAACCGTCTTCGCAAAGACCCGTCGAACAAAAGGCAAGCCAGGCCACTGGTTTCAAGATGAAAAAGGAAAATGGACGCAGAAATAAAATAGAATAAAAAAGTTGCCAAATATTCCAGTGTAAAAATCTCGATACATGTATTCTGATATTGTGGGTACTTATCTTACGGATAATATTAAAGTATTTAATTGTATTAGTTTGTTCTCTAAACAAGATTTGTGTCAGATATGAATTGCCTTGCCTTCGATTGCATGGAAGGCTTCGGCGAATACTTCTGAGAGTGTTGGATGGGGAAAGATGGTATTGCTGATTTCTAAACTTGTCGCTTCCATATTTATAGCAAGGGACATGCCTCCTATCAATTCTCCTACTTCATAGCCTATCAGGTGTACGCCCAGGATTTCTCCCGTGATTGAGTCGGTTATAACCTTTATGAACCCATCCTCTCCTTCTCCCATTATCTGTGCCTTGCCGCTAGCCATGAATGGGAACTTTCCTATTTTTACCTTATAACCTTCTCTTTCGGCTTCTTCCTGACTCATACCGACACCGGCAACCTGAGGATTGGAGTAGGTTACACTTGGAATCGAATTTTTATTTATGGGAGAGGTTTCCTTACCGGCAATATTATTTACGACGCGTAAACCCTGTGCGGATGCCAGATGTGCTAGTAAGGGTGGGCCACTAACGTCTCCTATTGCGAATATGCCGGATCGGCTTGTTTCCATATTTTCATTTACACTTATGAACTTTCCATTAAATTCCAGGTTAAGTTCTTCCAAACCCAGATCTTTCGTTTCAGGTCTTCTTCCTAATGCCAGCAGGACTTTTTCATTCTGAAGCAGCTCTGTCCCGCCGTCCTTTTTCTTAACCGTTGTCTCAACTGCATTATCTTTTATTTCAATCCTGTCAAGGGTAGTTCCGGTAAGGAATTTAATACCCTTCTTTGTGAGGGTTTTTCTCAAAGCGCTTCCAATGTCTTTGTCATCTGTCGGAAGGATTTCTTCCATCATCTCAATCACAGTTACTTTACTTCCAAGTGCATTGTAGACATAGGCAAACTCAATTCCTATCGAACCTCCCCCAATAATCAAAAGTGAGGATGGTATTTCCTCTAATTCTAAAATTTCGTCACTCGTTAATACGTTCTTTTTATCAAAAGGTATCCCATCAAAAACTACCGGAGAAGAACCAGTTGCAATAATGATATTCTTAGTAGATAGCTCTTCTTGATCTTTGCCATTTTTCTTAACCAGAACCTTTTGTGGAGAAACTATCCGGCCTGTACCCCTTAATACGTCAACATTATTTTTCTTGAGTAAAAGCTCGACACCTCCATGCAGCCTTTTTACAATAGTTTCCTTTCGCCTGTGGAATTCACTGAAATTTACACTAACATCTTCTATGATTACTCCGTACTCTTTGCTCCTCTTACACAGTTCGTATAGATGAGCCGATTGGATCAGGACCTTTGTAGGTATACAACCCTTGTGAAGGCATGCTCCACCAACCTTATCCCTTTCTACAAGACCCACATTCAGGCCCAGTTGTGCCCCCTTAATAGCGGCTACATAGCCACCGGGACCACCACCAATAATCAATAAATCATAAGTTTTCATGATATAACATTTGACAATAAAATCCCCCTACTCCCCCCCGCTTCTTGCCCCTGCGCTTTCTTGCCGAAAGTAGGCTCTGTAAGAGCGAAAGCAAGATGCTGGGGCAGCGGGGCTGAGCTCTTCGCTTTCTGTCATGCTGAATTTATTTCAGCATCTCTTTCAGGATCTCCGATTTCAGAATCTATATATCAATGTGCTAAGAGACCCTGAATCCCGACTGAGTCGGATCTCGTAGTTGCTTCAAGGGGCGCCACAGGCGACAAGTTCAGAATGACAAAATAGGCATTTCCTTTATTATGACACAGTCTTTTAACAAAGGGGGATTTGCTATCTTATTGGAATTTATTTTTCTCAAGATATTGCGCATTACATATATGTACTATTGAAGTTTTTCTACTCTGGCAGCACAGATTTTATACTCAGGCATAAGACTCGAATTGCCTTTTGAATGCGTAGCGTTACAAGAACCTATTGTCAGTAAATTTGCTTGTGCGCTTACAAAATGAAATGGGATCCAGATTTGTTTTGGCATTACCCTGTTTGTAATGTTAGCAGAAAGAGTTATCTGGCCTCGTCTTGTAGTTATCCTTACCATTTCTTCGTCTTTTATCCCGACATCATCGGCATCTTCCTGTGAAATCTCGACAAACGAGTAAGGTTGCTTTTGTACGCTGCCCTTTGTCCTGTGCGTCATAGTACCACTGTTAAAGTGGTAAAGGGTACGTCCGGTACTAAGAATAAACGGATAGTTCTTATCAGTTTTTTCGTGAGATGATTTGACTTCAGTTGCAGAGAACCTTGCCTTTCCATTACCAAATTCTTCCTCGTATAGAAATTTTGTGCCAGGATGATTAGTATCAGGGCAAGGCCATTGTATTCCAACATTTTCAATTCTTTTATAATTAATCCCGGCAAAGTTCTGCGAGACCGTTCTTATTTCCTCCCAAATGGTCTCTGGAGAATTATAATCCATAGGATAATCCATACAAGTTGCAAGCTCGGAAATTATCTTCCAATCCGCCTTTGCTTCACCCGGTGGTGAAACAGTCTTTCTCACCCTTTGTACACGTCTTTCAATATTTGTGAATGTGCCGTCCTTTTCCGCAAAGCAAGCTGCCGGTAATATAACATCTGCATATTGAGCAGTGTTTGACATAAATATATCCTGTACTATCAATAGCTCTAGATTTTCTAATGCCTTCTTTACCCTTGTTGTATCAGGTTCACTCATCAAGACGTCTGCGCCCATAACATACATCGCCTTGACCTTTCCTTTATATGCATTATTGAACATCTCCCTGATCTGCAGGCCTTTATTCTTGGGTAAAGAAACTTTATATATCTCTTCAAATTTCTTACGAACCGCACGATCAGAAACTGGCTGATAATCTGAGTAAAAGCCAGGAACGGCTCCCATGCTAAAGGCTCCCTGTCCGTTATTCTGGCCTAGAAGTGGATTTATCCCTGCACCCTCTTTACCGATATTACCCGTCAACAAGGCAAGATTCACAAGGCTATTTACATTGTCAATGCCGAAACTGTGTTGAGTTATTCCATTTCCATATAATATTGTTGCCCTTTTTGCATTGGCGAAGATCCTGGCTGCATCCTTAATCGTTTCCTCCGGGATGCCGCATAATCCTTCAGCCTCCTTAGGTTCATCCTTTGCAACTGCCTTCTCTAGCTCTTTAAAACCTTCAGTCTTTCCTTCTATAAATTTTTCATCATAAAGTTTTTCTTTAATAATTACATTCATCAAGGCATTAATAAGGTAGGCGTCCGTTCCGGGCTGAAGATTTAAGTAAGTCTTTGCAATCTTTGATAACCAGATCCTACGCGTATCCGCCACTATCAGTGTACTACCGTTTCTCACTGCTTTTTTCACTTCAAGTCCTATTATGGGGTGCGCTTCTGTAATATTAGCCCCGATGACAAATATAACGTCTGACTTTGAAATCTCCTCAATTGAATTTGTTGTAGTGCCAAACCCGAGAGAATTTCTAAGGCCCGTTAAAGTTGGTGCATGACATTCTGTTTCCGATTGATCAATATTGTTTGTCCCAATGACTGCCCTTGCAAACTTTTGCATTAGATAATTTTCTTCATTTGTACATCTTCCTGAACTTATAAATGATATAGAGTCACTACCATATTTTGATTTTATATCCTTTAGTTTTTTAGAAATAAAATCATAGGCATCTTCCCAGCTAGCCTTTTCAAGATTTCCATTCACCCTGATCATAGGGGTGTCAAGTCTGTCGGGATGGTTAACAAAATCATAAGCAAATCTACCCTTCATGCACAGATTACCATTATTTGGCACAGCCCCTACCTCAGAGGTTATCTTGATTATCCCATTATGATTGGTATGAATATCAATCTGGCACCCGATACTGCAATAGCCACATGTTGATCTTACCTTCTTTACCTGGAAGGAGCGGCCTTTACCCATTGCCTTTTTCTCGAATAGAGCGGCGGTTGGACATGTAGATACACATTGACCGCAGAGAACACATGAACCATCCAGCAAAGACTCTCCAAAAGGTGTGGCAACCCACATCTTAAAACCCCTGCCGCCAAATTCTATTGCATAATCTTGCTGGACTTCACCACATATCCTTACGCAGCGTCCGCATCTTATACACTTGCCTGTTTCTCTGTAAATAAGCTCATTCCTATCCGGGATGACGCCACCTATTTTCTCTCCACTTCTATAATCAATACCCTTTATGTCCATTGTATAGGCAAGGTCCTGAAGTTCACAACAACCTGTAGCCTCACAGGTCATACAGTCAAGAGGATGATCTGATAAGATATATTCAAGTACACCCTTCCTCGTCCTGATAACTTTCTCAGATTCTGTATTTACAACCATGCCTTCACCCACCATGGCTGTGCATGAGGTTACTAATTGCCTTGCGCCTTCAACTTCAACCAGGCATATTCTGCATCCACCATATGGATCAAGACGTTTATCGTAGCAAAGGGTTGGTATCGAGATGTTATTTTCCCTTGCCACTTCAAGTACAGTCTTCCCCTGCTCCGTTTCATAAGTTTTTCCGTTTATGGTTAATTTAACCTTTTCCATTTTAATGAATTATCTTTCCTGTTTATCCATCTTAAAAAATTAAATAAAAAGTGAATCTTCAATTTTACAAAAACGAAAAAACAATGCAAACAAAACCTTTAAAATATTTCTCTACATACGTTCCAAACATTCTCTTATCTTACTTGAAGTAGATTCCTCATTGACGGCTGAAATATGAACAACTTTCCTGCCTAAGACACCCCAGACCTTCGGATCGGTGGTTTTATAAAGACTGATGGTAGGTATTCCTAAATATCCGGAAAGATGGCTTACGTCTTTTCTTTTTTCAGATACAATTTATAAAGCTGGCTGTATAGCCCTTGTGCACGCATCAGAGTTTCATGAGTTCCTTCCTCAACTTTCTCCCCTTTACTCAATACGAGGATACGGTCGCAGTTAAGGATAGTGGAAAGTCTATGGGATATTATTATGGATGATCTATCTTTAGTTACCTTCTTAATAGCATTCTGGATTAAGGCCTCAGAGATAGGGTCTATATTAGACGTTGCCTCATCTAAGACCAGGATATCCGGATTGTAAGCAAGAATCCTTGCAAAGGATATAAATTGCCGTTCACCTGCAGAAAGGTTTGCACCTCTTTCTGCTACTTCAGTATCAAGGCCCTGCGGCATCTTGTTGATGAAATGAGTAAGTCCCAGCTCATCTATGATTTCTAGAATTCTTTCGTCCGAACCTGAGTTAAAGAGTGATATATTGTCCCGAATAGTTCCCGAAAAAAGGAAAATCTCCTGACTTATCACACCTACAATCTGCCTTAATTGTGTTTTATCAATGTTCTGAATATTTTTATTGTCTAACAAGATTACGCCCCTATCGATCTCATAAAGCCTCGTTAATACATTTGCCACAGACGTCTTTCCACTACCCGTGGCACCAACAAGGGCAAGTGATTGCCCTGAGTCAATCTTAAATGATAACTCTTTAAGCACGTAATCACTATCATTGTACGCAAACCATACATCTTTGAATTCTATCCTTCCTTCTACCTCTTGTAAGGGTGCTCCTTTACCAAGCGTCAATTTGTCATAATCATTCTCAGGAGATTCTTTCATCAGGCCAAAGACCCTTTCAGCAGAGGCCATTGCACCCTGAAATATATTGTACTTTTCAACAATATCTCTTATTGGATCGAATATGCCCTGTATATATGCAAAGAATACCACAAGGATACCAAGCGTAAGGTCATCACTGAAATATCTAATTGCGCCATACCAGAGAATCAATGCGACAGAGAGGGCATTCATAATGTTAAGCGCAGGTTGAAAAAGGGCATAGTATCTAACATACCTGACCTGCTCGTGTAGATAATCTTTATTTACAGAATCAAATGTTTCATAATTTTTCTTTTCTCTATTAAAAAGCTGGATAGTCTTCATTCCCGTTATGTTTTCATTTAAGTATGAGTTTATGCGGGCTAATTTTCTCTTTATCTCTCTAAAGGCTATTTTTATTCTCTTGCCAAAAAAAATGGAGATAGCAAACATTACGGGAAGTACACATAAAGCTACAAGGGCGAGTTTTACATTTAATAGAAACATCGTTACTATTATGCCAACGATGATAAAGACGTCTCCTATTACGACAATGATTCCTGCAGAAAAAAGTTCTCCCAGGGCGGCAATATCATTTGTTAAACGCGTAACCAACCTTCCTACCGGATTTTTGTCAAAGAAAGATACAGGAAGTGTTTGTATGTGGGAGAAGAGTTCCATCCTTAGATCCATCATCACCTTCTGTCCAATATTCTGAATATTGTAGTTCTGTACTATTACGAGTAAGGCCCTGAAGGTCTCAACACCTAAAAGGAGTAACGCCATTTTAATAACCATTCCTTTATCTCCCTTGACGATACCATGGTCAATGGCGTATCCAAATATATATGGACCCAGAAGAAACATCAGTGTTGCCATAAAGACCATTGAAATGGAAAGGAGAGCAGATAACCTGTATCTCATTATGTATGACATGAGTTTCTTTATAATGGTTCTGTCATACAGCTTTCCACGTATTATGTCTTCGCTTAAATATTCTTTCATATTGTTACTCTGTTAAAACTTCTTTCTCCATCTACGTGAGGACTATTTTTTTTGCAAGTTTTTTTAATCGTGATTATTTATGCATTGAGATTCTTCCCCCGCTGCTTCCTTGCGGAAGCAAGGATGTGGGTCAGAATGACAGGAAAAGCCTAAACTGCATGTCATTCTGAGTCCTTCGCTTTTGTCATTCTGAGCGGAGCGAAGAATCTCTTGTTTACGCTCAGGATAAACTCCGGGAAGAATCTCTTATAAATTCCCTATTCAGTTATAGCCCCACTTCTTTATATTATCTCTGCCTGCTGTCAACTGCGGTGAGCTTTTATATTTCCATGCTCTCCCTTACAACTTCTTTCTCATATAATGATTTATAAATTCCTCCTCTTTCACTTAATTGCTGATGTGTACCTTTTTCAACAATTCTACCCTCCTGCATCACAACAATGAGATCAAATTCCGTAATAGCTGGTATTCTGTGTGTAACCACTATAAGAGTACGCCCATTTGCTTCTGTGGAGATATTTTTGATTATTACCTCTTCTGTCCTGGCATCTACACCAGAAAGGCAATCGTCAAGAATTAAGATTCTGGGGTTTATGGCAAGTGCCCTTGCAATGGAGATTCTCTGCTTTTGACCGCCGGAAAGATTTATTCCCCTCTCACCCAGGTAGCTATCGTATCCTCCTGGCAAGTCATCTATTTCCTTTGATATCATCGATATGTCTGCAAACTCTATTACCTTACGTTCATCAGATAGTTCAGGATTACCAAAAGATATGTTGTTCTTAATCTTTTCAGAGAATAAGAATGTGTCTTGCGAAACAAAACCAATATGTCTCCTGAGTTCCTTAATGTCTATTTTATTAATGTCAATATCATCAAGGAGTATTTTGTTGTGTTCTGCAGGGAGAATCCTTGGTATCAAGTTAACCAACGTAGTCTTACCGCAGCCGACTGATCCGGTTATGGCAACTTTTTGACCTGGATTTATCTTTAGATTAATATTTCTCAGGGTAAAATCCTCGTTCTTATTGTATCGGAAACTTACATCATTGAATTCTATTCTGCCGGTGGGTTGGATATTTTTTATCGCGGACTTGCTGCTTACTATTTCAGGGCTTATGTCCATAATTTCATCCACCCTTTTCATAGATGCCTTTCCACGCTGGAATAATGATAAGCACCATCCTACTGCCGTCATAGGCCAGACCATCTTTGATATATACCTCTGGAAGGCTATTAAGGTACCTAACGTGATCGTGCCTTCCAATACCATATTCCCACCAACTAAGAGGAGGATGATAATCCCCATATATGTGATGTACTCAAAGACAGGCCCCAAGAGGGACTGTGGGATTACGAGTGAAAGATTCTTCTTCACAAAGTCCTTGCATAAACGGCTGAATGTCCTTTCTTCTTGATTGGACATGTTAAAACCCTTTACCACGCGGATGCCTGATATGTTTTCCTGTGCCTTTTCGCTTATGTTGGAAAACTGTTCTTGAACTCTTCTGAATCTTTTATCGATAACGTTTTTTATCTTGTATGCAAAGTACGGCATCAGTGGTAAAGGTAAGAATGTATAGAGTGCGAGTTTCGGTGATAAATATATGACTATGGGAGGTATGAGAAAAAAGTAAAATAGTGCATCTAGTCCTATGAGCATGCCGGGTCCAACGGCCATCCTCACGGCGTTTAAATCATTAGTCGCCCGGGACATTAAGTCTCCTGTCTTATATTTCTGGAAAAAGGACTGTGACAGTGTCTCCATGTGTTTAAAAAATGCCATCCTTAAATCATAATCACAACGGAAAGAAGTGCCGATAAAGTGCATTCTCCATAAATATCTTCCTATGCCCTGTACAAGACTCAGGAGGATGTAAATACCGGAGATATATAATATCTTTGTGATGCTTCCACTGGACGTGAGTGTGTCAATCGCCTCTTTTATGAGGAGTGGTGGAATAATGTTAATTATGTCCACTATTATGAGGGAGATGGCCCCAAGTATGAAGTATTTCTTATATTTTTTTATGAAAACCTTATATATTAAATTTTCTTTGAGAATTGACGAAAAAAACATGTTTTTTGCTTAATCTTTATATTTGGTTAATACTTTAAAACAGATTAAACCCTCAATGCCACTCTGTGACAACACGAATCATTAAAATTGGATTCCCTGCCCGACAAATGGCAGGCGGGCTTGCGAAAGCAAGGTTGCCCTCCCTCTCGGGAGGCGTCCTCGTCCGCCCTGGCGGGATTCCATAGCTTATTTTTGTGTTAAAATCTTTTTCGTAATGTTTAATATAATTGTACATCTCAGTAAAAAAGAATTTAACTATATCATTATTCTTTAATTTACTCAATAAATAACCAAGAGGGAAATTTGCTTGATTTTAATATTATTTGACTTTATGATTCTACCATTTGGTTAATGTAATTCAGTTATGAAAGCATCCTTAAAACCACTGTCATTCATCTTTTTCATTCCTTTTCTACTTCTTATATCCACTTCACATTCTCAGGCTGGAGAAGAATCATCTATACAAATATTGATTGCTGACGACAAGGAAGTAATCAATGTATCTATCAAGGAAATAAAAGAACGCATCCTTAAAGGTGAACCTGTTCATTTTGTAAAAGACCAAGAGGAAGATAAAAGGAAGATTGGGTCCGAATGGATAATTGAAGCATTGAAAAAGAAGGATGGGGGAAATGTAGAAAAGATAGACATAGAAAATGCCATCATAACTGGTGACCTGGATTTTCATATAAAGGAGAATCAAGTTGATATAGATAATACTCCTCTATCACGTCGGCTTCAATACGAGCTAAAAGATGAGGGGATAGAGAAAGCTTTTTTAGTTTCCACCTCTATAAACATAGAAAACTGTCAACTAGAAGGTAATCTAAAGGTAGGATATGATGATGATAATTTCAAATCATTTGTAATATTTGAGAAGTCTTTTAGTTTTGATTACTCAACGGTTATGAAGAAGGCGAGTTTCAGTAAGGCCCACTTCTATGGTAGGGCGGGTTTCTGGATTGTCACCTTCAATGGTGGGGCGGACTTCAAGAATGCCAGTTTTAATGGTGAGGCATACTACTACAGTGCCATCTTTAATGGTGAGGCAGACTTCGAGGAGACCACCTTCCATGGTAAGGCGGCCTTCGGGAGGGCCACCTTCAACGGTAAGGCAGACTTCTGGAGTGCTACCTTCAATGGTGAAGCGAACTTAGAGGATGTCAGCTTCAAGGAGAAGGTGGACTTCCGGAGAGCCGCCTTCAATGGTAAGACGGACTTCAGGAGTGTCAGCTTTAATGGTGAGGCAGACTTCGAGGAGACCACCTTCCATGGTAAGGCGGCCTTCGGGAGGGCCACCTTCAATGGTGAGACGGACTTCAGGAGTGCCAGCTTTAATGGTGAAGCATACTTCCCAGATGCCAGCTTCAAGGAGAAGGCATACTTCGGGAGTGCCAACTTCAATGGTGAGTCGCACTTCAGGAATGCCAGCTTCAAGGGTAGGGCGGACTTCTGGAGTGTCACCTTCAATGGTGAGACAGACTTCAGGAGTGCCAGCTTCAATGGCGAGGCGGACTTCGGGAAAGCCACCTTCAACGGTGGGGTGTACTTCAGGAATGCCAGATTAAAGGAGGTTATTTTTAATAATGCCAGGTTTTCTGAAATCGTAGATTTACGGTTAACCAGATATTCAGAATTACAAATCTCCTGGTCTCAGCTCGAAGGACGGCTTGATGACCTTTCATTGCAAGAGGATATTGACTCCTGGCAGGGTGTTTATCTTAGACTGATAAAGAACTTTAAGAACATTGGCTACAACAAATCTGCTGATGACGCTTACTATCATTACCGATACACAAAGTATGTGTTCTGTAGTAGCCTGTGGGAAAAGACAAAATGGTGGTTCGGATATCTCTTCATGGGGCTTACATGTGGTTATGGAGTAATACCATGGCGTGCAATAGCTACTGCTGGTGGGCTGATTGCAATATTTACCCTCTGCGTTTACTTCCCTTTTTCAAAGCAGGGTTCTCTTGAACATCAGGGGAAAGAAGATATAACTAAACAAGAGTGGTACCGACGGCTGTATAACTGTTTTTATTTCAGTGTCATAATCTTTACGACGGTAGGTTTAGGAGATATTAAGCCGAAGGGTGGCTTTAAGGCATGGGCAACTATTGAGGGAATCCTTGGCTGGCTTACTATGGCACTTTTTCTTGTAACCCTGGCTAACGTTTGGATGAGATAGGGGTATGAAAAATAATAGGCAACAGCGACAGTTAAAAAAAGATACTAGATACTAGCAGGTCGTCCGAGAATTGTCATTCCGGACTCGATCCGGAATCTAATACTTAAGTAAATACTAATAATTACAGATTCTGAAATAAATTCAGAATGACAAAAAATGATGCCTTTGCTTATTCTCGGACGACCTGCTTGATACTTGTTATTACAATAATACGATTTAAAATCAACGCATTACCTTACCACCATCTACTATCAAACAATTACCTGTCACAAAGTCAGACCAGTCGGAGGCATAGAAGAGGACGGCTTTGGCAATATCTATGGGTAATGTTAGGCGTTGTAACGGCGTTTGTTGAGCTATTGCTTCCTGGACGTGAGGGGGGGCATGAGGCATTCTTTTTGACAGCGTAAATCCCGCATTTATTAAATTGACAGTTATTCCGTAAGCACCCAAATCAACCGCCAGGCTCCTTGTAAAACCAATCAATGCAGATTGGGCTGTTGTATAACTACTGTATCCTTTTACGGGTTCATTAACAATATTATCTAAAATATTTATGATCCTGCCCCATTTCCTGGTTTTCATTTTACCAATAACTGCTTGAGAACAATTGTATGCCCCTTTTATTGTACCTTTTAAGTTTTCCTCATATTCATTCCATTTGGTTTCTTCGAATGACTTCCGTCTTATGGTGCTGTGTACGTTATTCACAAGGATATCTACACTACCAAATTTTTTTATAGTCTCCTTAACCATGTCATCCACACCTTCTTTTAAAGTCACATCAGTTTGCCTTATCATCGCCATTCCACCACTATCTTCAATCTTTTTCAGAACTAACTCTGCTTCGTCCTTTTTTTTTAAATAGTTTATGGTCACTGATGCACCTTCAGATGCGAGGAGTTCGCAAATCGCGCTCCCTTTATCGCTACTTGCTCCTGTTACGATTGCAACCTTGCCTTCCAGCTTCAAACAATTACCTCGCTTTCATAGGATCACTTTCTCTCTTACACCAAATCCTTTTTCCGCTTTTTTTACTTTAACAGCCTCTGTTAATGCGTCATGTTCAAAGAACAGCGTCCAGTCACCACTACAGGCATTTGACAGAAGCCTCTTCTTCTCTTCTATTGTTGTTAACGGATGAATATCATATCCCATTATATATGGTATACGTATATGAGATACGGTAGGAATTAAATCCCCACAGTATACAAGTGTATTCTTTTCATCTGATATTTTTACAAGTTGCTGGCCTGTTGTATGGCCATCAGAAATGATAACCTCAATATTGGGTAATATCACAACTCTACCTTCTACCAGTCGAAGTTTTCCTTCCTCTGCCACTGGAACAAAGTCTTCCTTGTGATAACTTCCACTATCTTTCTCACTTGGATTCAAGGCCCACTCATAATTAGCTTTTTGCACATAATATACGGCATTTGGAAACGTAAGCTTATGTTTACCATCTTCTACATAAGTAGAGCCTCCGGCATGGTCAAAATGAAGATGTGTTAATATTACATCGGTTATGTCCTTAGTTTCCAGGTTGAACTTTTTTAATGATGAATCCAGATTATATTTACTATGATCAATCTTATAGATTTCCTTGTATTTTTCAGAGAACTTAGTACCGATACCAGTGTCAACAAGGATATTACGTTTGTTACCCATAATTAATAATACCCTGAGAGCCATATCTATCCTGTTTTCATCATCCGGAGGATTAAGTTTGCTCCATAATGGCTTTGGAACTATACCGAACATTGCCCCTCCGTCCAATGCGAACCTCCCTGTCTCTATCTGATGTAATTCATACCTTCCAATCTTCATTAGTAGTTCCTCTTTACTGAAATCATTATACCGGAGCCGTTACTTCCACTTTTCTACACATCATCAGTGGGTAACTCTAACATTTTAATAGTAGGTAATGAATCACCTGCTATTTCTTGAAGATCACCGTGCAGACCTGCGGTATTAGAAATTACTCTTTCTATTTGTTTTTCCCGTTTAGCCCATATTTTCTGCGTTGCACGTTTTTCAGCTTCCAAATCCTCTTTCATAGCAATAAAAGATTCTACAATTGCCTCCACTCTATTTTTAAATTCAGGTCCAGTCAAATAATTGTAGGCAATTTCCATTTTTTCTTTTTTGCCAACCTGGACTGCCCGCTCTCTGGCAACCTGAATCAATACTACCCTTAAGGCTAATGCAAGGCTCACGGCCGAGAGTATGTCGGTTACCCATACACCAGATATTTGTCGAAAATGATGAAACCCCTTCGGCAAAGATTCGGACGCCAGGATAGCTAAATCGGCTTTTGCCTCACGTTGATCATCTTTGAGTTTTTGAATCCAGGAATCACTCCAGGTTTTTGTTCGTTTTGTTTCCCATAGGATTTTTCCACAGGTACGTCCGGATTGTGTTTTTACCGTTTGTATAATATCACCCCCTCTTACCCCCTTAGCAACTGGTTCAATATCATCAAAAGGGAATTCTTCCTTCAACGATTTCTCCAACTCAAGCTCAAGTACCTCACCTTGCATTTGCTGAGAACCCTGTTCGGCCTTTCTCTTAAGTTCATCTATTTGCTTTTTCATATCGTTAAGTTGTTTATCTTTTTCGGCATCCTTCAATTGATGCTTCTCTTCAAATCCTTTAGAGGCTTTTTCAATTATTTTCTGCCGTTCAGCATCAATCTTACGACTTAGTTCCAACTCTAATTTCTCTTCCTTTTCCACTAGTTCCCGCTGTCTCTTACGAAGCTCAAGTTCCTGTTTTTGAGCTTCTTTTAAGTTCTTCGTTTTTTCTTCCAATTGTCCCTTTAAATCAGAGATTTCGAGATTTACTAACTCTTGAGCCTCTTTTTTTGCCTTTTCTTCAAAAGACTTCTGAATCTTTCCGATCTCTTTTTCATATCTTTCTTTCAGCCTTATTTCAATGTCACGTGAGATGGCCTCTGATAATTCAATTACTTCACCACATTTTGGGCACTTAATAGTTTCTTTCGTCACAAAAATTCCTCAACTTACGGCAAATGCCTTAAAAAAAGTTTCTATTTCTGGAAGTTATGCGTATACATTATCAACTTGTATACCAGTGTATAAATTTAATACTTACCGTCAATCTTGTTTTTCCCATATCATCCAATTGATACGGTTTACAAAAGGTTATGGATTTTTGGAAGTTATCAGATTTTTACTGGTCATTTCTGAAGGTTGTTCTATACCTAACAGATATAAAACTGTAGGTGCGATGTCTGAGAGGATGCCTTTTTCTCTTAACTTTATATTTTTATAGTCTTCCGCGACGTAGATAAATTCAACAGGGTTTTTCGTGTGAGATGTTTTCGGTAAGTGTGTTTTATAGTCTGTCATCTCTTCTGCATTTCCATGATCAGCCGTAATCAATGCAATTTTGTTCTTTGACAGTACCTTCTCAATTATGGTGCCAACACATCCATCTACAACCTCTACAGCCCTTTTTGTCGCCTCGTAGTTACCAGTATGACCAACCATGTCACAATTTGCCAGGTTTATGATCATAAGACTAAATTTGTTTGAGTTGATTCTTTTGACGGCCTCATTTGTAACATCACAGGCATTCATTTCAGGATGGTCAGCAAATGTAGCAGGATCATAGGCACTGTTTATCTCTATCTGCTCTTCATTAGGAAATGGTTCAATGCGTTTACCATTAAAAAAGGATGTTACGTGTCTGAACTTCTGAGTCTCTGATATACGAATCTGCCTTAGACCATTTCTACTCAAGACTTGGCCTAACAGGTTATCCATCCCTTCCCTATCATCCATTGCCTCTAACATGTTATAAGGAAACGTATCATAATATCTGGTAAGGCCACAGTAAACTATGTCAAACTTTTTCCATCTTTCCCCCGGATAGTTATCTTCAACAAATGCCATTGTTAATTGTATGGCCCTGTCTTGCCTGTAGTTGAAGTGGATAACAGAATCACCGTCTTTTATTCCATTAAAAATTCCAACAATTAATGGTGGAATATATTCGTCAAACATTTCCTTGTCGTTTGGAGTCCTGGTTTTGTATGCTTCTTGTATTGCATCTTCAATACTATCTATTCTTGTCCCTTGCGCCCTTGTTATTGCATCATATGCAGTTGTCGTAAGCTGCCATTTTTTTGCTCGATCCATAGCATAGTATCGCCCCATAACGGTAGCAATTTCACCAATTCCATATTCCTTTATCTTTTCTTCTACGTCACCAATATAGCCTAATACACTTCTGGGTGCCGTGTCTCGTCCATCGGCGAAGAAATGGATGTATAGCTTTTTAACGCCGTGTTCTTTTGCGTATTTCATGATTGCAAATAAATGGTCCTGGTGAGCGTGTACACCCTCATCCTGTACGAGACCCATTAAGTGGAGTGATGAATTATTATTCAAGACGTTCTTAATAGCCTTCTGAAAGATTGGTCTATTAAAAAAAGATTCGTCTTGAATGTCATGCATTATCATGGTCATCTCCTGCTCTACGATCCTTCCCGCACCCATGTTAAGATGCCCAACCTCCGAAGAACCCTGGTAGCCTTCTGGTAAACCGACTGCTTTGCCGGAAGCTTCTAGCATTGTATTTGGATATTCTTTCAGGAGTGAATCAATGTTTGGTGTAAGGGCATTCTTTACCGCGTTATGGTCTGTATTTGGGTTTATACCCCATCCATCTCTGATTATGAGGACAACAGACTTTTGCATTTCTGAAATAGTTCAACTCAGTGCATACAGAGGTTTAGGTAAAAGGGAAATAACTCTTTATATTTTGAAGATTTTCTCTTTGAACTCTATTGGTTAGATGAATATCTGCGCATTTCTTAATCTCGATAAGTATAACCATATTTTAATGCGCGAGTATTTTCCTCCAGGAATCTCGAACGGAATTCTGTTTCAAAATCTACCTTTTCGATCTTAATACCAATTATGCTAAGTAATCTTCCCAGGGCTATCATGTTCACAAATACAGGACTATGGAATTCTTCTGTCGATATTTTAGCGAAAGGAATTCTATCACTTACAGGACAAATAATGTCACAACCAGTACATTCCTTATTACATGCAGCTTCATCGATAATTATTTCTTTGGCATTAATCAACGCTTTTTTGCTTCTTGATAAACAAAGTCCCACGTCAGCTTTATCAAAGAATGGGGTATCAATCTTTTCATCAGAATAAATCAATTCAGCAGTTATTTCTCCTCCACGTACTGCTGCATCGTAAATAAGGTTCAATGATACCTCTTTTCCTATTTTGGCCAAAATATTTGCAAGTGTATGTGCCATTAGTTTTATACCCTGGCCCGCTTCCCCTGTAAGTACTATTTTTTTTGCTATTTTTTTAATGGGTACTGGTGCTAATTTTCTTTCCATTAAAATTATGCTGATTCCAAAAAACTGTTTGTCAATGAAGGATTTTTCTTCAAAACCAAAACTTTTGAACAGTTTGTGGGCACCTTTTTCTTTTGGATAAGAAAACACTCTTGCTTCATGGCATGATTTTTTTGTAAATTGTTTAATCGTTTCATCCATAAGTTTTCTTGCATATCCTTTTTTTCTATATTTTGGTTTGACCCCTAACCAGTAGATATTGCCAACACCATCGGAAGCCCAGGCAAACATAAAACTAACGATTTCTTTTCCCAGTTTTCCAACAAGATAGACGTTATCTTTATTACTCAGACGTTCCTTAACCTCCTCAACGGGATAGGTTTCTTTATAGTGCGAACGTTCAGTAACAGGGCTATCTGCGTGCAATTCGTCAACAATTGCATTAAATAGTTCGACTGCTTTCACAACTTCGCGCTCTTCAAGTTTCTTTATTTCATATTTCATCCTACAATCCCAATTTCATTGTGTTTTAACTCGTTTGAATTATTATTAATTTTGTAATTATCCTTATAGTACATTAACATTTCATATCCATTTTTAAAACCTCGCCTACGGCCGTCATTTGTAATACATTGGGTTTTTATCTCCGCGAAGGACAGTCCCCTATGCTTTAACGCCTCAACCATACACTTCATTGCGTGCTTTAAGTGATATGTAGTAGAGCGGGCATAAAAACAATTATGCGCTTTAATTAATGCCTGGACATCAATAGGTGTGTCTGTGTTTCCAGATGGTGTGGTGAGTGTCTTAGAACCCAACTCAGTAGTGGGAGAGTATTGCCCACCTGTCATACCGTATATAGCATTAGCAATGCAAATTATGCTAATATCAGTATTTCTTCTCGATGCATGCAGTAGGTGATTTCCCCCTATTCCCAGAAGATCACCATCACCGCTTATAACAATCACATTTAATTTTTCGTTGGCCAGTTTGATTCCTTCGGCTACAGGAATTGCCCTCCCATGTGCCGTGTGTACTGAATCAAGATTAAAAAAACCTGCACTCCTCCCTGCACATCCAATACCAGACACAACAACTGTACCTTTTTTGGGAAAATTCAGCTCCTCCAGGGATTGACAGGCAAGTTTCAGAACAATTCCATTACCACAACCAGGACACCACTGTGTAGGCAACAAATCCTGTTTCAGGTAATTGAGATACGTAAGTTTTCTGGTCATTTTCCCCTCTTTAACCGTCTCAATCCCCCCCAAATGTCTTGCAAATCTATTTTACCACCCAGGATTGGAACAAGTTTAACCTCTCGATGTAGCAATTTTTCAACTTCGCTTTTATATTGCCCGGTATTCATTTCCATTACTATAATTTCTTTATATTTTTTGGCAATCTCTTTGATTTTTTCAACTATTGGAAAAATCCTTATAGGCCTAAAAATCGAATAGTCGTCTTTAAAGTTATATGATGCTCGAGACATCGCACCATACGCTATTAAGAGGGTATCTGAAGAGTTATTTTCAATATACTCATAATCATTGTATTTCTTAGATACTTTTTTTTGTTTTGTCTCGAGATGCTTTATTAGTTTTTTATGGACCTCTGGATTAGACGTTGCTGGTTTTGAATCCTCGTGAGTGAGGCCTGTAAAGTGCCTATTAGACGTTCCCAATGGTGCCATTGCCCTTTCAGATACCGGATAATCAACAGTTTCAATAGTTTCGTAAAGGTGACCAACATAACCATCGCTTAAAAGTATTACCGGGCTAAGCGATTCCTCAGCGGCATTGAATGCAGTAATAGTATATTTATATAGTTCATCAACCGAGTTTGGATAAAAAACTATAGGGAAATAATCCCCATGACTTCCATATTTACATTGTAATATGTCCCCTTGTGCGGGAAATGTTGGCATACCCGTGCTCGGACCAACGCGCTGGACGTTTACAATCACTAGTGGAACTTCCATCATGTGGGCATAACCAATGCTTTCCTGCATCAGTGAAAATCCTGGTCCGGAGGTGGCCGTCATAGACTTTACACCTGCCAGAGACGCACCAATAATGGCATTAACCGAGGCAATTTCGTCTTCCATCTGAAGTACTTTTACTTCCTTTTTATTGGTCAATTCATGTAAAATCTCTGAGGCCGGTGTAATAGGGTATCCGGCAAAAAACTTCATACCTGCTTTTATGGCAGCCAGGGCTATTGCCTGGTTACCCTGTAGGAGTATCTTTGCCATCTTTAGTATCTATAATGAGTGCCATGTCTGGGCAGTACCTTTCACACTGCATGCATGCAATACATTTACCAAGTTCCTTTAGTTTGTGTTGGTTTATTTTATAATTCTGTACAGGGCAAATACTAACACAAATACCACACAGTTTACATCTGTTGTGGTCTATGTGAACAGTCCCCTTTTTCTTGGCCATTATCAATTCACAATATAATTATAAATAAGTTTTTTGAGATCAAATTTACCAAAACGTCTAAAATATATTTTACACCTTTTTACTATAAATGTCTAATTTTACGTTACTGTTTAAATACATTTTGCAACCGTTTCTCCAATATCTGCTGGATTGTTTACTACGGTAACATTAGCATCTCGTAAGCAATATATTTTTTCCTCGACAGTACCTTTACCACTGGCAATGATGGCTCCAGCATGGCCCATTCTTTTGCCTTCCGGGGCTGTAAGTCCAGCAATAAAGCTTATGACAGGTTTTGTCATCTCCTGCTTTATAAATTCTGCCGCTTCCTCTTCTGCACTTCCGCCAATTTCACCAATTAAGACTATTGCTTTAGTACCATTATCTTCTTGAAAAAGTTTAAGAACATCTATGAATGATGTTCCAATAACAGGATCGCCACCTATTCCGATGCATGTGGATTGGCCAATGTTTCTTTTTGTTAGTTGCCATACTGCTTCATAGGTTAGTGTACCACTTCTCGATACTACGCCGACGGTGCCCGGGGTATGAATATAACCTGGCATGATACCAATCTTTGATTCTCCCGGGGTGATGATCCCCGGACAATTAGGCCCGATCAGGCGAATTATTTTCGTGGTGAGATATGCTTTTACCCTCAGCATATCAATGGTGGGGATTCCTTCTGTAATACAAATGATTAATTTAATGCCAGCTTCTACAGCCTCGATAATTGCATCAGCAGCAAAAGGTGCCGGTACATAGATTATAGAAGTATCACATTCAGTTTTTTCTACAGCTTCTTTTACGGAGTCAAAGACCGGAATTCCATAAACCTGGGAACCACCCTTGCCGGGAGTAACGCCAGCGAGAATTTTTGTGCCATACTCCAGCATGTGCCTTGTATGAAACCTCCCTGAATTTCCCGTAATCCCTTGACAGATTACTTTTGTATCTTTATTTATTAGGATACTCATTTCTTATTTATTTACGGCCTTTACTATCTTTTCAGCCGCATCTTTCATACTTTCAGCAAAGATTATGTTGAGCGTAGAATCATCAAGAATCTTTTTTGCAGTTTTGACATTTGTACCTTCTAATCTGACTACAAGTGGTACATTAATACCAACTTCTTTCACAGCTTGATTAATTCCTTCGGCAATAACATCACATTTCATTATACCACCGAAGATATTTACTAATACTCCTTTAACTTTTGGATCTGTAAAGATTAGCTCGAATGCGTCTGTGACCTTGTCAACTGGTGCATCGCCACCCACATCTAAAAAGTTAGCAGGATTGCCACCATAGAGTTTAATAATATCCATTGTGGCCATTGCTAAACCAGCGCCATTAACTAAACAACCTATATTTCCTTCAAGTCCAATGTAACTCAATCCTAACTCTGCAGCTTTTCTTTCGCTTCTACTAACCTCTGAAAAATCCCTCATTTTCAGTAATTCCTTGTGACGAAAAAGAGCATTGTCATCGATATCCATTTTTACATCTAGGGCGAAAATCTCTTCTTTGCTGGTTAATACAAGAGGATTTATTTCAAGAAGTGAACAGTCATTTTCCACGAATGCTTTATATAGGTTTAAGACTAAGTTAGTTGCCTTTGTTAAAAGGAGTCCTGACAAGTTCAGTTTATGTGCTATTCGACGTGCCTGAAAACCATGAATGCCTAATATTGGATTGATTCGTTCTTTAAATATCTTTTGAGGTGTCTTTGAAGATACCTCTTCTATTTCTACTCCTCCCTCTGTACTACCTATTATGATAGGTGTAGATGTGCTCCTATCTATTGAAATGGCTAAATACAGTTCCTCTTTTATATCAACAGCTTCTTCTATAAGGATTTCGTTAACTCTGACACCCTTTTTTCCTGTCTGAGCTGTTATCAAGGGTGAACCAATAATTTCAGATGTATATCTTTTTACTTCTTCTAATGTTTTAGCTACCTTTATACCGCCACCTTTTCCTCTACCGCCAGCAAGTATCTGAGCTTTTATAACACACCTGTTGGTCCCCAGGTGACTGTATACTTGTGCTGCGGCTTCTGCATCCGTTACTACCTCACCGTTAGGAACTTCAATATCATACTTGTGCAGGATTTCCTTTGCTTGGTATTCGTAGAGTTTCAATGGTAATTATAATCTTTTATGTTCTAAATTATGGGATTACTAGGTTTGTAGAGATGAGCAAATTAGTTGGGAGGTTCGGCCTATCCCCTTACAGATGTTTCTTTGCATGGAATATCCAGGTCTGGAAGGTACTTTTTTGTTTGTTCCATCGTTTCATCATCTGATATGGAGGTGACTCTCCCTTGGCGTATTCCTGGTCTATCCACTCTTTAATTTTATGACACCCGGATGTGATTTACAAAGATGGCCTTCTCTCTCAATATGGTAATGAGATTTTATCCAGTGTAATACACCAGTAGTTAACGATTTGCAATTCTACTTATCAAAAAATATATGTCAAGTGTTAAAGGAGATGGATCCTGCAGGTAACAAGTTTTAAAAACTGCTTGACAATACACTAATTTACAATAAACTAAATACGGTCCTAAATATATTTCATTTTTGCGAAAAGAATAAAGGCATCGTTTATCAAATGACATTAAGAATTCCAGAACATAAATTTGAACTAAAAGCACCGGATTTTCAAAAGGATGATGAAGAATTTATTGTTTGGTTTCTAGAAGGAGTACTTGAAAATTACCCAAACTATATTGATTGCCTCATGTACCTAGGCAATGCATATACTGCCATGGGGAAGTATGAAGAAGGATTGCGAATAGATCTGAAATTAAAAAAGTTTAAACCTTACGACTCCATCGTCCATTATAATCTTGCGTGTAGTTACTCGTTGCTGGGGAAAATTGATCTGTCGTTGACAGCCTTAAGAAAAGCAATAGAATTAGGCTATGATGATATACAACATATAGAGAACGATACAGATCTAGATAGATTGAAAAACGAGGAGGGATATAAGACCTTGATAAATAAGTTAATAGAAATAGCAGAAAAACGTGTTTTGTAAAACCTTACAAATTAAAACTTTCTGCGAAAGCGATTCTTATTCCTTCCAGCGTTAAATGTGGAATAAACTTATCAATTTTAGGGATGTCTTCTTTAAACATTTTCGCATCTCCACCAGTCGCAATAATTTTTCGTACACCCCTGAATTCATTGCGGATTTCTTTTAATATATGAATTGCAGCACCTACAGTTCCGATATAGATTCCCGCAGAGATAGCATCTTCTGTGTTTTTCCCGATGATTTTAGCCGGCCTTTTTACATCAACCTTCGGTAAAAAAGCAGTCTGCTTATTTAATGCATAAGTACTCGTCTTTACCCCAGGTAGTATTAACCCACCCAGGAACTCACCCTTTTTTGACACCACATCAAAAGTTATTGCAGTGCCAAAATCAATAACTATAGTAGAAGTTTTAGTTCGTCTATATGCTGCAAGTGCATTTAGTAATCTGTCCACACCAACTTTTTCTGGTGTCTCAACAAGTATGGGTATTTTCAGTTTTATTTCTCTTCCTATCCTTAGCACTCTTTTTTTATATCTTTCATCCAGGCATTTGTAAAAGATAGATTCCATTTCTGGATTCACAGAAGCTATTAAAATGTTTTCAGCTCCGTTCAAAAAGGATGTTCCAAGGTGAAAAGTGGCTTTTTGCCGAATTAAACTTTTATTATCTATACAAAAATGGGAAATAAGCCTTTTCCCCTGAAAGCTGCCTATATTAACGTTCGTGTTACCAATATCTACAGTTAATATCATAAGATTTTATTACTTTTTGCAAGATAATAGATTTACCGTGTCTGCCCCTGTCTGCCGACAGGCAGGGATAGGCAGGAATTTTCGTCTTCAGTTTTTTTATCAATCAGATTTGCAACCCTTTTAATTAGAGTTTTCACATTTTTACCAGTTATGGCTGAGATTGGATACACGGGTTTAGACAATTTTTTGGCCAGATTCTTTACTATATTAAGATATATTCTTGTATCTAATAGATCAACTTTATTTGTGGCTATTATTTCTGGTTTTTCGCTTAATTTAGGATTAAAAAGCTTTAGTTCTTTTCTAATTAAGTAATATGATTCCAAAGGATCAGGTTTTGCAGAAATATCTATTAAATGAATGACCACCTTAGTCCTTTCTATATGCCGCAAAAACGTACTGCCTAAACCTAAGCCACTGTGAGCACCTTTCATAAGACCTGGTATATCTGCAAATACTAATCTTTTAAAGTCTTCTATTTCCACAATTCCTAACTGCGGTTGGAGTGTCGTAAATGGATAACTTGCAATTTTAGGCCGTGCCGATGAGACTTGTGAAAGGAAGGTAGATTTTCCGGCATTAGGTAAACCTATAATACCAACGTCGGCAATCAGCTTCAGTTCGAGTTTGATCCAGCGTTCCCGACCCTTCTTTCCTTCTTCTGCAAACCGCGGGGTCTGATTTGTTGCTGATTTAAAGTAAGCATTTCCTCTTCCCTTTTTACCACCTCTTGCAATCCTTATAGATTCCCCAGTTTTTTTTAAATCCTTAATTACTCGTCCTGTTTCCGAGTCTTTAATTAGCGTTCCTTTGGGTACATTAATAATCAAGTCTTTTCCGTCTTTACCATTTCTATTACTGCCCCTTCCGCTCCCGCCATTTTCAGCAATAAATTTTACCTTTGATGTTATATCCAACAATGTATCAATTTTCTCACTAACATGCAGGATAACATCGGCTCCTTTACCTCCGTCACCACCGTCTGGTCCACCATGAGGAATATACTTTTCTCGGCGAAAACTCACACAACCATCACCACCATCTCCGCCTTTTACAAAAATTGTTACTTCGTCTACAAACATACTTAGAGTATTAATGAAAAAAGGGAGCGTTTCAAGCTCCCTTAATATTAAAGTGTTATCGTAATCGACAGGAAAAAAGTTTTTACATAGGATATACACTAACTCGACGACCAGATTCAAACATAACTATTCCATCTATCTTTGTGAACAGTGTATAATCTTTCCCACATCCAACATTTGTACCGGGCTTGAATTTTGTACCGCATTGACGAACCAGGATCGAACCGGGTTTAACTCGTTCACCACCAAATCGTTTTATACCTCTGTTCTGGGCATTACTGTCTCTTCCGTTTTTAGTTGAGCTTTGTCCTTTTTTATGAGCCATTTTTTTACTCCTTTTGTACCAAAAAAGTTATGTCTGAACTTGAAAAATCAGGAAATAATTTCTTTTATTTTTATTTTCGTATATTTTTGCCTATGTCCCCGCTTAGTTCTAGAGTCTTTACGACGACGGAATTTCATTACTACCAGTTTTTTACCTTTTATATGACCTTGGACTTCAGATACTACTTTTGCATTCTCAACAGTGGGTTTGCCCACGTATGTCTTTCCATCTTTTGAAACCATTAATACATCTGTAAATTCTAATGTATCACCTTTGTTTACATTTTCCTTTAAATCAATTTGTATACTTTTCCCTGGTTCAACCTTATACTGTTTTCCACCTTCTCTTATAACGGCATACATTACTTTTCTCCTTTCACCACCTTTTTACCTGTAGGAATATATTTATTCTTATAATCAAAAAATATTTATTTAATCGCGATGCGATTTCCATTATTATCAAAACAATGCATCGTAATTTCCCCTATTTTGTACCCAGTTTCACTTTTAATTATAATATTTTTTGAGAATTTCTCCTCAATTTTTGAAAGTTGTTTCCTTTTCAGATTTAGTAAGTATCCTGCTACATTACCATTGGTAATAATTTCTATTTTTTTGATTTTGGAATTATTTACTACTGATTTTATCTGCCTCATTAAATCGAGACAAGTACTTTCGAGTGTTTTTATTTTTCCCGCGCCTTCACAATATTTACAGTTCTCATAAATTACATCCTTGAGACTTGGTCTAATGCGTTGTCGGGTCATCTCTATAATACCAAATCTAGACATTTGTATCATCTTTTTTCTGGCACGGTCTCTTTTTAAGGATTCTTCCATCACCTTTTCTACTGTTCTCATATTACTTTCTTCTTTCATATCAATGAAGTCTATTATTATAACACCACCAATATCCCTTAGCCTAATTTGACGCGTAATTTCTTTTGCTGCTTTCAGATTTGTTTTAAATGCGGTTTTCTCAGGATCACTTTCCTGCCTGTATTTACCACTATTTACATCTATTGCTACAAGGGCTTCGGTCTGTTCGATTACTATCGAACCACCTCTTGGAAGACGAACCTCTTTGTTGTGTATCTTTTCTATTTCTTTTTCAATATTATATCTATGAAATAATGGTTCAGGATCATTATAAAGCTTTAATTTTTTCACACAACTGGGCATTATTAAACGTAAAAAGTACCTTATTTTTTTAAAAGCAGCTTCAGAATCAATGATTATTTCATCGATATCTGCTGAGAATATATCTCGAATTGTACGAATTACTAAGTCACTTTCCTGATATATCACAGATGGAGAATCAACTTTTTTTCTTTTGTTTTCTATAACCTTCCATAGTTTCTGGAGATAATTAGAGTCTCTGGATAGTTCACGTTTTGTTTGATTTTCACCAGCGGTTCTTACGATATATCCTAAATTTGGAGCCGGCTTTAATTCTTCAATAATCTGTTTAAGTCTTTTTCTCTCTGCATCATCTACGATTTTTCGTGAAATTCCAAGGCGGTTTGCCTCTGGCATCAACACCAAGAATCTTCCTGGAAGGCTAATGTTTGTTGTTAAACTAGGTCCTTTATCACCGATTCCCTCTTTGATAACCTGCACAAGTATTTCTTGATTAGGTTTTAGTAATGACTTGATCCTTGGCTTAGTCTCTTTTGTTTTATGGGTATTACCGTTGTTGCCTGGTTGATCACCATTATGATGTGGATACTTAACGTCTGAAGCATGGAGGAAACCATTCTTTACCAATCCTAAGTCAACAAATGCAGCTTCTATACTGGGTTCTATATTAACAACACGGCCCTTATATATGTTCCCAGCAATTTGCTCACGAGAAAACCTTTCGATGTATAGTTCTTCAAGAACTCCATCCTCTAATATGGCGATTCTGCTTTCCTCTGGCTCGACAACATTTACTAATAATATCTTTTTCATTATCTTCCCTTTGCTTGTACTAACAAACTGTTACATTCGGGGAGGAAGATAGATTCACTCTTGTTCTAACTATTTCAGAGAGCTCATAGTCTTTGCCAGCTTTCAATCCAAGGTGTGATAATACCTCTTCAGGCCGGGCTATCCCCTTGGGAGTCATCTTTAGGTTCAGCCCGATGAATTGCGAATCGGTAGTAATATTAATTACTGACGGACGCAAATCAAACGTTAGTTTTTTTCTCTTTCTTTGGGTATTTATCACATCTCTGGATAAAAGTTCGTTTATTTCCTTAACTCCTGGCATTTTCCCTTCTTTCGGTCTTACCACATACGTCACATCCGTTACAGAAGATTTTTGTCGGGTGGCAATCTGGTCGACGGAAGTTATTTGTATACTTTGTGGAAGTTGTTTTTTCAGTCTTGATTTAATTTCAGAAACTTGTATATGTTCACAAAGTTCTAACTCTAATTTCTCGTCGATCCCCTTAATTCCGACCGATAATGCTAAAGGAAAAGCAATCTTTGGTCTTGGATTGAAGCCTTTAGACATTTTAATGGGAATCTCTGCCCTACGTATTGCCCTCTCAAAAAGTTTCATTAAGTTATGATGAGAGATGAATCTTAAACTTCCTTGTTTTATAAAATTTATTTGAATTCTCAAGATTAATATAATTATTTTTTACTAAAAAACTATCAACTTCTTAATCTTACTGGACTTACATGAATTTTAGTAACAATTACCTAATCTGTCAATAATATTTTCAGACCTGAAATGTTCACAAAATGAATGCAAAAAATTAGCAGGCTAGAGAAATCAATTGTATAGGCAAGAAAAATCTGTCCTGGCCTTAAAATATTTCTGGTATGATTTCACGTGCCATATCACGGAGGTACTTGGTAGTTTCTGCAGGATCGTTGAAGGAACAAACAGTTTCTGCAACTTCTTTTGCTCTTTCAAAGGTAACAGACCTGATAATCTTCTTTACTTCAGGTATTATCATGGCAGGCGCAACGCTAAATTCTCTTAAGCCCAATCCTAACAACAAGATAGTGTACTCAACCTCACCACCCATTTCACCGCATATGCCTATTCTTATATTATTATCTTCTGCAGCCTTAATAGCCATTTTTAGTAATTTTAAGATTGCAGGATGGGCCGGAGAATATAGATGTGCCACTTTCTCGTTGCTTCTGTCTATGGCCAAGGTGTATTGAATAAGGTCATTTGTACCCAAACTAAAGAAATCAACTTCTTTTGCTAAGATATCTGCCAACATAACAGCGGAAGGGACTTCTATCATGATTCCAAGCTCTATATTTTGATCAAAATCTATTCCCTTATGGTTTAACTCCTCCTTCACTTCCTTTAACACATCCTTCGCCTTTTGTAATTCTTGCAAAGACGAAATTAATGGGAATAGAATCTTTACGTTACCGAAAGCAGAAGCTCTTAAGATCGCTCTAAGCTGAGACTTAAAGATAGTTACGTTTTCCAAGCAATAACGAATGGAGCGGCAACCCAGGAAAGGGTTATCTTCTTTATTGTTGTCTGCTGTCGGGAAGAATTTATCACCACCGAGATCAACGGTTCTTATAATTATTGGCTTATTACCTAATTCTTGTATTGATTGTGTATAGGCATTAAAATGTTCCTCTTCAGTAGGTGTGTTCTTAGAACCAAGATACAAAAATTCTGTTCTATATAAGCCGATACCACTAGCTCCGTGACTTAAACTTGCACCAATCTCGCGGGGAAACTCGATATTACCTAATATTGCAACTTCCCTGCCATCTAATGTTACGGCAGGTAGATCTTTAAGTTCTGAAGTGAGTCTTTCTTCAAAGACATGAAAACTTTTTTCTATCGTCAGATATTTTTTAAGGGTTTTCTCATCTGGTCTAAATATTACAACTCCACGATTGCCATCTAAAATAACTAGGTCTCCACCAAAAACATCTACTGTGGCGGTTCCCAACCCGACTACGGCGGGTACCCCCAAGGCTCTTGCTACAATTGCAGAATGCGACGTTCTCCCACCAAGGTCTGTAACAAAGCCTTTTACTTTTGTGGTATCTAGAGATGCTATCTGGGAAGGGCTGAGATCATGAGCAATTACAATAACTTCCTTAGTAAGGTTTTTGAGTTCTTCTCTTTGTTCTCCTAATAAATTTCTTAAAAGCCTTTTTTCGATATCAAAGATATCTCCTACTCTTGCAGAGAGATATGGGTCAGTAACATCTTGAAATTTTCTCACGTATACGCGTAATGCTAATGAAACAGCATATTCTGCGCTAAAGTTATTTTTTTTAATATTTTCTATAAACTCTTGCTTCAGATTCTCATCTTGAAGCATCAATTTATGGGTAGCGAAGATAGTACCCACTTGAGAGCCTAGCTTTTTCGAAGTATCAGTCTCTAGTTCTTCGATTTCTTTCCTTGCAGATGTTATTGCTTCCCCCAATCTAACCAACTCTTTGGGAATCTCATCTTCTGTGATGAGGTGGCGGGGTATTCTATAACCTTCACTTTCCAAAACGAATGCTTCTTTTATGACCACGCCTGGCGCTACAGCAATTCCTTTTCTTATCTCCACAGTATCCTCATTAAAATTGTTCCTGACAAGACCCTCTAAAACACCTAAAGCCTCTTCTTTATCCTCACCTTTAGCAGTTATCAATAATTCGGTTCCATTTTTGGCGCCCAATGTTAAAAGGTCGATAACACTCTTTCCATTTACTTTTTCCTTATTTTCTGTGCTGACAAAAATCTCAGAGCTGAATTTGATAGCCATTTTTACAAAACTTGTAGCGGGCCTTGCATGTAAACCATTCGGATTTGTTATTTTTATCCTGCGTTCTGCAAACATTTAGTATTTTAGTTAATAAACGGTTTTTTCTCTTAAGCCCTAACTTCATCGGCTTCCTTTAGAATTCCAACCATTTCCGATTTATCAGATGCATCTCTCATAAAATTGCGGAAATCAGAGTTTCTAATTACTGATGAAATTCTTTCCAGTGCAGCAAGATGCATGTCTGTTGAATCGTTGGGTGACAGTAACAAAAAAAACAGGTAAACAGGCTCGCCATCAAGTGAATCAAATTCCACTCCCTTCGACGAACGAGCAAATGCACCTGTTATTTTCGTAATGCATTTATGTTTAGTGTGGGGAACGGCAACCCCTTTACCTATTCCCGTGCTTCCCACCTTTTCTCTTCTTATAAGTGCTTCCATTACATCGTCAACATCCCTCTCTCTAATCTTATCTAATTTTTTTAACACTCCGACCATTTCCCGTATAACAGATTCCTTGTCAGTAGATTGTAGATCATCTATTACAGCATCATCTCCTATAAAATCTATTAATTTCATTAGCAACCCTTTTGGTTAAACATTTTGGTGTAAAATATAGTAAGTATTATAATTCTAGAATATTACAATAAAGACAGTTTTATTCAGCAACCTCGCCAACTTCACCAATTTCACCAGCTTTTTTGTTTCTTTTATGCTGTTTCAACTTTTCTCTTTGCCGAACAAATTGTTTTTCTAATTTATCCATTCCAATGTCTATGGCGGCGTACATATCAGAATTTGCCGCCTCTGCAACAAGCGTTGTCCCTGCAACTGCACATACTGCTTCTACTATGTGTTTTTGGCCTTCTATCTTTAAGGTAAATTGTATTTTATTTATTCTATTCGTATATTTAGTAAGCTTCAAAGCTTTCTTTTCTACATAATTCTTGATTGCTTCTGTTATATCTAAATGCCTTCCATGTATGATAATCTCCAAGTTTGTTTTCCTTTCCTTTTAAGGAATCTCCATGTAGTAAATTTATACTTAATATACAAAAAGGGTGGAAAGTTATATTACTTATTTCATTTAATGTAGTCAAGCGATTAATAACGTTTCTTGTTAGACTGATTTTAAGAATATTTTGATATCCTGAAAATTAAAGCATTTGCAAAAAATACGCCTATAGCTTTGCCCTCGCCAGGGCCAAAAAATGTACTTTTTTAGCACCTGCACTCTTTAAATTCCTGGCGCACTCTGAGGCTGTTATTCCCGTTGTTAAAACGTCATCTACTAAAAATACTTGCTTTTTATAAAACACCTCTGGTTGCTTTACCTTAAACGCACCACTAACGTTTTTCTGTCGTTGTGTACGCAGGAGTTGAGTCTGTGACAGTGTATTTTTGATACGACATAGGTTGTTTGTGGAAATTGGCAGGGATAGTTTCTTGCATATCCTCTTCGCCATTAGTTCCGACTGATTAAAACCCCTTTCTAATCTTTTCTTCCAATGAAGTGGCACTGGCACAACTACGTCAATTTCGGGAATCATGTCTTTATGTGACAACAGATTTATTAATAAATCCCCTAACGGTTTCGCAAGGCATTCATGCTTATTATACTTGTACTGGTGAATTAAATCTTTAAGAGGCCCTTTATAGTCTGAGACAAAAAAACTCCTTTCAAACCTTAAATTAGCATTTTCGCATTCAGGGCATCCTTTTTTGGAAGAAGTTATACCCGGCCCTAATTCAAAACCACATTTATTACACCGTCTAGGCTCAATTTTTTTTATATTTTCCAAACATATTTTACATATATAAATATTCTCCTCTTCATGAAGATTCTTATTGCATGCAAAACAATGTCGCGGATATAAGATATCTAATAACCCCGTAAATGTATTTTGTATTGCCGTAAGCATATGTCCTTTATTTTCTTGATACAAATTGGGCACGATTTTATAATATGAATAAGGAAATTTAAAAAAAGGATTCTAGTTGTTAAATCTATAACTGAATTAAACATGCATAATTATAGAGAATTTTCAAGAAAAAATCTCGTATTAATAATAATCTTCTGCCTGATTTTTGGCTGCTCACGTAAAACCGACAATCATTATAATGAACTTGGAGTTAACTACCTTAATAATGGCCAGTATGATTACGCAATTAATGTTCTTAAAAAGGCAATTAAACTTAATCCTTCCAATGCAGAAGTACATTTCAATCTGGGTCGTGCATATAACAGAAAGGGTATGGATGAAAAGGCCAAGGCCGAGTTTTCCATTTCTTCCAGAATCGATCCGGAAACATTCGATGAATGTGTAATAAAGTATAAAGAAAAAATAGACTATGAACTTACTGGTGCACAATATCTTGCCGAACTAGGAAACGCTTATGCAGAAAAAGGAATGCTTGATGAGGCAATTACTACATATCAAAAAGTATTAGAAGTACAACCCGGGAACTATCGCGTACATTATGATCTTGGAATGGTTTATTCAAAAAAAGGGTTGTATGATGGGGCTGTGGGTGAGTTCAAGAATACAATAGAGATTAATCCAGGTATGCCAGAAGCACATTACAATCTTGGGATGGCCTATTACAAACAAGGCATGATTGAAATGGCCATATCTGAATTTAAGTCAACATTAAGCCTTCTTCCAGAGACTAATGGCAGAAAAACAGCTGGTGTGCATTATAAACTGGGATTAGCCTATTATGATAACGGTATGTTCAAGGATGCCATAAATGAATTAAACAAAGCGCTTGAAATAACTCCCAATGATTCAAGAGTCCACTATCAACTCAGCATGATGTATAAAAAGATTGGTATGTTTAAGCAAGCAGGGGAAGAGCTGGAAGTATATAAGAAATTGAAGAAAAAGTAGTAATAAGGTGAGTTAAGATGCAGATAAAATCATACGAATTTGGCAGGATAAAAATTAATGGTACAGTTTACACAAGTGATGTTATTATCTATGACGATCATATCAATTCCTCATGGTGGCGGAAAGAGGGGCATTATCTTCAAATAGAGGATATTGAAGAAATTCTGAAGGTAAAGCCAGACTTAATTATTATTGGAACAGGAAAATTTGACACTATGAAGGTGAGCAATGATGTAATGAAAGAATTGGACTCAAGAGGGATTAAGGCTATTTATGTAAAAACAGACGAAGCTTGTAAAAGACACAACGAAATATCCGATAGCAGCAAAAAGGTAGTTACAGCACTTCACCTGACTTGTTAAAATTTAAAAACAGTTGTCCATAAATCAATTCGATATACTCAAAAAGCAAAGTTCAATTAACATCATTTTACACTATCACAAAATCAACCTCTCTTTTCAGTAAGTCAATGTTTGTGATCTTGACCTTGACCACATCTCCAAAGCTGTATACTTTGCCTCGCCTGGTGCCGATTAGAGAAAGCCTCTTCTTGTCGAGTCTATAGAAATCATCCGTGAGTGTCCTGATGTGAACAAGGCCGTCCAACTGGAACTCGTCTATTTGTACAAAGAGTCCGTATTCCTGAATGCCGGTAATAACGCCCTCCATCACTTTGTCGGCATGTTCTTCCAGATGTCTGAGCAGCTTGAGCTTTATTATCTCGCGTTCAGCCTCCTCTGCCCTTTTCTCGGTAAGAGAACAATGTTTTGCCCAGCCCGCAATCCTTTCATTCCATGTGGCCTTAGTTTTTTCAGACTTTAGTTGGCCTTGGAAGAACAGGTCTAAAAGCCTGTGCACGATTAAATCAGGGTAGCGACGAATAGGCGAAGTAAAGTGTAAATAGTATTCTAATCCGAGTGCAAAATGAGATGTCTGAGTAGTAGAATACTCGGCCTTTCTCAGAGACCGGAGCAGCATCAGATTTATTATGTAACTTTCAGGATGATCAGATATTTCATCCAGGAATGCCTGTAGCCTTTTTTTGTCAAACGGGTTGATTCTCTTGTTCTTACAATTGAAAATAAATTCTGCAAAATCAAGCATCTCATCTTCATCAGGTTCGGGGTGACTACGATTTATTGACGGGAGACTGCTTTGGTGCATGAATGTTGCTACGGCCTGGTTTGCCGCAATCATAAACTCTTCAATAATTATGTGTGAAATATCTCTACTGACCTTTTCTATTGTGTCGATTTTGCCATCTTCATTAATTCTTATATTAATCTCGGGCAGGTTCAGTTCTAGCGCCCCTTCCTCCATACGTTTTTTATATAGTAACTTTGCAAGTGTGCTTGCCTCAAACAGCAGGTTTGTTACAGGGTTTGTGTCTTTTTCATCACTTTCCATTAATATCTTTGTAGCATTATGGTAGGTTAATCTTTTTTTTACGTTTATGACTGAATGCTTGATCTCGGAATGTAATAATTTACCATCAGGTGAATATGTAAAGAAAACTCCCTTTGTCAGCCTGCCTTCTCCCTCTTTAAGACTGCAAATGCCATTTGATAATACTTCCGGGAGCATGGGTATAACAGTGCCGGGGAGGTATACACTGGTGCCTCTCTTTCGAGCCTCTACGTCTACAGTAGAATCCTGTTCCACATAATAAGAGACATCGGCTACGTGGACACCAAGGAGCCAGTTTCCCTTTTTGTCTTTCTTCAAAGAGATTGCGTCATCAAAATCCTTTGCATCTTCAGGGTCTATTGTAATTATCAATTCGTCTCGAAGGTCTAATCTTGTGCTGATTTCATCAGGACTGATAGACAGGGGTAAATCCTGTGTTTCAGCAAGAATATTTTTTTCAAATTTAAAGGGGAGTTTAAACTGATGTATGATAGACTTAATGTCAACGGCAGGCTCGCCATCTCTTCCTAATACTTCTATTATGGTTCCCTCTGCATTGAGGTGCCGGGTTGGCCATTGGTCAATTTTTACGATAACTTTATCGCCATGTTGTGCGTCTTTTGCGTCTTCCTTTGAGACATAGATATCTCTGGACAAAGCCGGATTATCAGGTGCCACGTAATTAAGATGTTTGCTTTTCTTAAACATGCCAACAGCTGTTTCGTTTGCACGGCGTAAGACGTTTACAATTTCCCCGGAGGCATTCTTCCTTCTCCTTTTCACTTTTCTTTTTCTAATCTGAGAAGGTAGTCTAACCACGACTATATCGTCATGCATAGCGCTACCCATATCCTCTTCAGCTACATAAATATCAGCAGATATACCTTCCCTTACGGGGATAACAAACCCGAACCCCCTTTGGTTGCACTCCAAGACACCCACTAACAGATTGGCTCTTCCGGGATTTACATATTGTTTCTTTTTAATCTGAACAATTTCTCCTTTTAATTCGAGTTCACTCAAGAGGGTGCAAAATTGATGATATTCCGATTTATCTATTTTGAAGTGTTCGGCGAGTTGAGACGCATTCATAGGGCTGTATTTTCTGCCGCAAATTAACTTTATTACTTTTTCTTCACTAATCATTTTAAAAACTAGTCCTTGAATCGAATGGATTTAAGAATATAATCTCTTAATAATACACAATGTTTTTAGAAAAGGAAGTATATGGAAGAAATTTTAGAGTTAGCTTCAAAATTAGGCGCTGCCATAGCAAATCATAATAGATATAAGTCTTTCAGGGAAGCTGAAGAACAGCTAAAGAAAGACAGTGTGGCGAAAGAAGTTTCAGAGGAATTGGAGAAACAAAGTAAAAAGATTTATGAATTAGAAAAGAATTTAAAACCCGTAGAGGTTGAGGATAAAAGGAAACTTCAACAATTGAAGGAAAAAGTGGCATCTAAGCAATCCATACAAAATTTCTTAAAGGCACAAACAGATTATGTCGAATTAATGACAAAGATTAACGATCGTATAGAAGCTAAATTAGCAATTAAAAGGGACTAAGTACTCTTAGTAATCATAATCACTGGATTTTTTGAACAGCTTCCTTTCGAACATCTTATTATATCCTGTCCAATTATCACTAGAATCCTTGTCGCCTGCGATTGCCTTGTTAAATGCATGTATTTTTGCATCGATATTGTCCAGGTAATGGAGTGCAAGGGCCTCCAACGTCATCGGAAGTTTTGGTGAACCCCATTCATACTCTCCATGGTGGCTCAGAATCATATGCCTTAATAGATCTAACAAAGTTTTTGGAAAGCCGTCTATCTGTTTAACTTTTTCCTCAATCATGAGTACTCCCGATATCAAATGCCCTACGAGTTGGCCTTCATCTGAATAGTGGAAGTTCTTTTCATAACAAAGTTCAGTTATCTTACCTATATCATGTAGTATTATCCCACTGATTAACAAATCTCTATTTAAAGTAGGGTAGAGTGGTGTAATTTTTATCCCTAACCTTGCGACTGACAAGGTGTGTTCTAGTACACCTCCCAGAAAAGCATGATGGTATTGCACGGCTGCTGGTGCTGAACAAAAATTCTTGCAAAAATCATTGTCATTAAAAAAAAGATTTAGAAGTTTTTGCAAATGAGGTTGTTTAATCGAACCAGCAATCTTTTTTAATTCAGAAAACATTTCATTTACGTCCTTTTCGGTACCTGGCAAATAATCCTCAAGTCTAATATCTTCCTGATTTGTTTTTGAAATGTTTTTTATGATTAACTGCATTCTATTTTGGTAAATCTCCGTCCTGCCCTTAACCCTTAAAAATGCATCATTACCGAGAGATTCAAAAAATGATGCACTTGCATCCCACATCCTTCCTTCAATCATTCCAGTACGGTCAGCCAGCTGCGCTTGAATATATAAACTCCCGTTCTTTGTTGTCCTCAATTCTCTACTTTGCACTAAAAATATATCGTCAATTGTATTGCCACTATTAAATTGTGATATAAACTTTTTCGACATTGATAATAATCCTTATCCGTCCAGACAATTTGGCAGAGACCCGCTAGAATGCTTGCCCGCCCCCATTCCTAGCTTACGCAAGGAAGCTATGGGGGTCGGGCTGGCTTGGTATTCGTAGATTATGTTTTTTACACAATTTTAAGACGATTTTACGTACTTATTTTCTCAAAGTCAAGATAATATACTATAGCTTAAGTAATTGAATAAATTGTTTTTATATTGACAATGTAATAGATTAATTTTATAAATTAACGCCAGAAAGGTGTTTGTTTATGTTAAGGGAAAAATTGAAAACAAGGCAGGCAAATATTGGCGTAATAGGGCTTGGTTATGTCGGATTACCTCTTGCTGTAGAATTTGCACGGGAAGGGTTTAATGTCGTAGGAATTGACAATGACGCCAAAAGAGTGCACGCAATAAATAGCGGGAAGTCCTATATTACTGATATTAAGAATAGCGCTGTCAGGGATCTATTGAAACGCAGAAAATTAAGAGCCACAACCAATTTTAATGCTATTAGCAGTTTGGATTCATTAAGTATCTGTGTTCCAACTCCCCTGACAAAAACCAAAGACCCCGACATTTCATTTATAATGTCTGCAACAAGGGCAATTAAAAAATACATTCGCAAGGAACAATTGATAATTCTGGAAAGTACCTCATATCCTGGAACCACAGAGGAGATAATTAAGCCTATCCTTGAAGAGGGAGGATTAAGAGTGGGGAAGGATTTCTATCTAGCCTTTTCACCTGAACGCATAGACCCGGGTAATAAATTATATAATACAAAGAATATCCCGAAGGTAGTGGGCGGTGTAACAAAGAAATGTACGGGGCTAGCCAGTCTTTTATATAGCCAGATTATTGATACGGTTATACCGGTTTCATCGACAAAGATTGCAGAAATGGTTAAATTATTAGAGAATACTTTTAGAAGTGTTAATATAGCACTTGTTAATGAAACCGCCCAGATGTGTGAACGATTAGGGATAGATGTTTGGGAAGTTATTGAAACTGCCCAGACAAAACCATTTGGTTATATGGCCTTTTATCCCGGTCCGGGTTTAGGGGGCCACTGCATTCCCGTTGATCCACTTTACCTTTCGTGGGTTGCCAAGAAAATTGGTTTTGAGTCGAGATTTATAAACCTTGCTGACCAAATTAATAGCAGTATGCCACAATTTGTATTTAACAGAGTAGCAGATGCATTGAATAAACAAAAGAAGAGTATTAAGGGATCACGCATACATATCTTTGGTATTGCTTATAAGAAAGATGTAACGGATTCCAGAGAATCACCAGCTTTTGACATAATAAGTATACTTAAATCTAAAGGCGCCACGGTAAGTTATACGGATCCGTATATCAAGGATATCAAATTTGATGGCATTTCGCTCAAATCCAGGAAACCTTCAAATGATTTTCTTGATAAGATAGATTGTTCTATCATAGTAACAGACCATAGCAATTTTGACTACGACAGAATAGTTAAAAAATGTAAACTTATCGTTGACACCAGAAATGCCCTAAAGGGGTTTAAGGGCAAAAATATTTGTCGTCTATAGTAATTGCAGGATGAAAGGCGGAGTTTATAATCTAATTATAAAACTTTCCAAAAGTAAGGAAATCAGGATCGGCCGACTTGGCACTTTTATTTTTCCCAGAGGCTTTTATGTATACACGGGAAGTGCTCAAAATGGCCTTGGAAAGCGAATAGATAGACATTTCTCAAATTGGAAGAAACTTCACTGGCATATTGACTACTTTCTGTCTCACGCAAAGATTGTCAAGGTGCTCAGGCATATTGGGGATAGAAACGCTGAATGTAAGTTAAGCCGGCTGATAGGTAGATATGATGATGCAGATGTTATTGTAAACAGATTTGGTTCTTCCGACTGCAATTGTGTGACACATCTTTATTATTTTAAAAATATGCCAGGCATTAAAGATTTGAATTTACATAGTACCTGAAACTTAGAGATTTTGTTTTTCTTATTTACCCCGTATGAATGTCTCATGCACCCATCCCTGCCTGCCAGCCCGACAAAGTCATTCTGGCGGGTACCAAGAACGGGTGGGAAATTCCAACGGGGTTTACTCTAGGATTTCCGCCTTTTTTATCTTACTGCTAAATAACTCTTCTATTTGATCATATGCATTCTCTAATCTAAGCACCAATTTCTTTAGTATGCTCAATGCAACTAAAGGATTACTTGATATTAATGTTTCCAGTATGTCTTTGCTTATAACGTTTAATCTACAGTCCAAAATCGTCTCAGCAGTAATTGTCCTTGTTTTATTTGTAATAACAGACATCTCGCCGAAGAACTCCCCAAAACCTAATATAGCTAGAACTACTTCTCCTTTTGATGTTTTCCTGGTTAATTTAACTTCGCCTGAACAGATTAAATACATTTCATTGCCGGGGTCTCCTTCTGTAAACACTACTGTTCCTTTTGGAAATTCTTTACCTACCTCTTTAAACGTTTTGTCAGCCAAACGCATATCATTATCTCCATTCTTTGACCAGTTCTATCATATTAAACATTTTGGGATTTATAACTCCTCCTAGCATAAAATACTTCTGTAGAGTTACAAAGTCAAGTTAGAACTGCATTCATCACTCGATTATGTCAATTGCATCTTCAACAGAAACCCTGCCAGGTGCACGTGGATGTACAGACGTATAACCCACCGGTATAATAGAAATCGGACGCAAAAAGCGGGGCAGTTTGAGAATCTTACTTACCTCATCTTCACAAAATGCCCCTATCCATACACTAGCCAGACCTAACTCATGAGCAACAAGCAACACATTCTGAATGCTAGCCGAAACATCTTGAACTGCATACAGATTAACACCTCGTTCACCATAATGGTCCTTTATCCGCAAGTCCACACATCCAACTATTACCAATGGTGCCTTGGCAATAAATGATTGGCCCAGAGCGGCCTTTACTAAATCTTTTTTTATGGCTTGGTTAAAAATAAAATAAAATTTTCTACTCTGAAGGTTTCCAGCACTTGGTGCCCACATTATAGCCTCCCTTAAGGCATCTTGTATCTCCTTTGGTATTAACTTATTAAGAAACCTCCTCACACTTCTTCTCTCTTTAATTATGTCCAATATATTCATTATTACACTCCTGTTTCGGAACGCAAAAGATTCCCATTACAAATTCATGCAAAAACAACTATCGGATTTTGCCTATTGTAAATTGTTACTAATACTGTTGCAAGTATTTAAAGCAGTTTCATTTTATAAATAAGCATCATTAATATGGTCCGATAAAAGGCCGGCTTATGAACTTGGTAATAATTCCATCAAGAGAAAGCTAAATTATTATTAATATTTTTGTTTTTAATTGAATATCATCAGAAAATCTATATAAATTGAGAAATTATAAAAATTTATTCTGTCATAGCAAATTGATAATGTCAGTATAAGACAAATAGAAAATGTCAGGTATACTCATCTCCGGAAAGGAGGTGAG
>VSDH01000065.1 GCA_008636105.1 Candidatus Scalindua sediminis
GACGCTCTTCCGATCTATTATGTTCCAGGAACTGAAAGAAATTAATTCCCGTCCCACTCCTTTTCAATTTTATACAGCCGATGAGCTATGGACTGATGAGCATACATCAAAACAAATGCTTGAATACCATTTAAATGAATCAATTGATGTCTCATCTCGAAACAAGAGTTTTATTGATTGTTCTGTAGAATGGATAGTTTCCCGTTTCGGAGTGGACGAAAGTATGAAAATCGCTGACTTTGGCTGCGGGCCGGGCCTATACACAACAAGATTGGCAGAACGGGGCGCAATTGTCACAGGGATTGATTTCTCAGAAAATTCCTTAAGACATGCAAAGCAGGTGGCAGAAGAAAAAGGTCTTAATATTAATTATGTTCTAACGAATTACTTAGATTTTGATACAACAGACAGATTCGATCTTATCACAATGATCATGTGTGATTATTGTGCTTTAAGTCCTGAGCAAAGAAAAAAACTGCTCTCGCATTTCCGCTCCTTGTTGAAACCTGAAGGTTCTGTTTTGCTGGATGTGTATTCTCTGAACAGTTTTAACCAAAAAGAAGAATCAACAAGCTATGAACTCAATCATTTAAATAGTTTCTGGTCCCCTGACGATTATTATTGCTTTGTTAACACATTCAAATACGACAGCGAGCAGGTAATTCTTGATAAATATACGATTATCGAAAAAGCACGAAAGCGTGTGGTTTATAACTGGCTACAGTATTTCAGCGAAGATTCCCTGAGAAATGAATTTGAAGGAAACGATTTTAAGATTGAAGCATTATACTCAGACGTTGCCGGTAAAGCCATTACTTCAGACTCAACAGAAATTGCTATAGTTGCCTCTTGCTTTCAATAGGGACTGAAGCATTTTGTATGATTCCAATTGCTCATGTATTGCCTTCATTTTACGGTGTCGCTGGTCTGGTCATCGGAGGTTTT
>VSDH01000009.1 GCA_008636105.1 Candidatus Scalindua sediminis
TTAATTTGGGGCCTTGTGTCCTTATTGGCATTTTCATATAAGGCATTTACAGATGAAACATTTAATTATTCAGCAGAGATTAAATGAGTCCGCTGAATTATTTCAAATTCATTTCTTTTTTAATAGGCTTATAAGCCACCGCGAGTCTATAAGATCTAAAATATGCGCTGTCCCTAATTAAATCCAATATCTTTTTATTTTGAGGTATTATATTACCTAAGTTATATTGTGAAAGGAGTTTTCACACAGTCTGGTGATTGGTTAGACGCAAAAGACATCCAAAGTTATTAGCAGCACACTTAGGAATACTAGTGACACCGAAAGATTTACTAACAAAATTCTCAAGGAGACGAAAGAGTCTGAATAAATTTTCTTGAACCAAATTATAAACAGACTTACGAAGAGAGATCCGAGAAGAAGTCCCATCGATGGTGTATATGCCCATGCTAGCTTAGCATCAAAATCTGGCAGGGAAACTAGAACCATCAATATAGCAGTAACTTGGAGTAAAGCGCCCGTCTTTGTGTCGAGCGTGTCCAAATTCCTATATTTAATCTCTTGGTTAGTTGCCATTGGATTTACCTCCATAAATTCCACTAACATTTACTTTCATATTTCAAGGTTGAATAGACAGAAATACGTAAAAATCCCTTCTTCTGAAAGTAATAATAAATTTTCTCTGTCCTTCATGACAAGATTTGGTTTTTAATGAATACAGTGAACAGCCCTCTAAGGACGAATAGCAGAAGCAAAATTAGCTTAACTTCAGATTATCAAATTGTTAGCTTGGTCCAATCCCAATGACCAAAGCAATTAATACATTAATTCAATCGATGGTATTTAGAAAAGTTATGATATCTTGAACATTTTCATCAGCGGTTTTGGACCCATCAACTGTTATATCTGCCATAGCTGGCAACTCAGACTTCACATCTTTCTCAGTAGAATGTCTTTCAATAGATTCCATCTGTTGACTCGAAATTCCTTTTTCTTTTAAACGTTTATCTTGCACAACTTGACTGGAAGTAATGTAGATTAAGAACACTCGAGAAGGAGCTGTTAATTCTTTAAGTTTAACTAAAGCTTCTTTATGACGGATTCCATCGACAACTAAAGTTTGGCCCGGTTCCCAGTTGATTTGCTCTAAGACAGAACTACAAAATTTTCTACAACCTTCCTTTATCAAAGACTCCCCAACATTTTGTAAAACATCTATAGACGATATATCTAAGCCTCTTGCTAAAGTTACTTTCCTAACATAGTCTCCAAAGCTAACACGAGGACATCCTAAATGTTTTGCAAGATTTACGGATATCGTGGTTTTTCCGCTAGCAATTGCTCCTGAAAAACATAACACAATTCCCTGCATCTATAATAAGCCTCCCTGTATCTTTCCTTTTTGTAAGATAACCCAGCCCCTTCTATCTTTCTTATTACACATCAATGGCGATATGGATTTTACTTTATCGATTTTTATAAGAGTAGCGAAAGCAGCATTCTTACGGCTATTCCAGAATTCTGGTTCATGAGCACATAATGCCTTTTTATATTCCTTTTTCAAAGAATGCCAAGAATGTCTGTTTAATTTATAAAACCAGGCTTCACTAACATAACAAATGCCTAGAACTGGCCCTCCTGATTTCTTCATCACTATAATATCGCCCTTATCAATAGCATTATAAGGGACAGAGCGTTTAACAGAGAACCTAGACTCTATTGTTTTCATCCCTTCTAAAATATATTGCAAATATGGTTCAACGAAAATTGCTAAGTGTAAGCTGGCATTATGATTTTTAGAATTAAGCTGCTCTCTGAGATAGTTTTCCCAAAATTTATCACCGCTCATTAATGGCAATAACGTTTTGAAATTTATTATTTTGCAGTTCATAAGAATTATTCTTCGTGAATCAATAATTCATTGTTTTCTAGTTTCACTAAAGATTCAATTTGCTGAATTGTTTGGTTAATTTTATTAATCTCTTCAACCTTCAAACAACGATTCATAAATTTTTCAATATTATTTTGTGGTGATTGATTTGCTACGAGAGCATTCAAAATAATTAATAATGTTTTTTTTCCTTGGCATTTATAAATTCTATTTCCTGAAGTCCAAACATCGGCAAAGTTCCTTCTCGGATCGTTTCTACTTACTGATGGAAGAATATCTCCAGTAATTATAGATATTATAGAAGGGTCCTCAAAGTTATTGTTTGAATCATCTGCAACGCGAAGTCGAACATTATCGATAAGAACTTCTTTCCACTTTTTAGTCTGAGGTATTTGAGGTCTCTCAGCAATATTATGTTTAGTTCGTTTAAATATTGCAAAGTTGCTTTTTCTCCACTCTTTTGGAAAATTTAAAATGCCTTCCGCTTTCAAGGCATTTTGTTCAAAGAAAGGAGTAGAATAATACAAAGCACAAGGTTCAAGTTTATATAACGAAAGACCCAGATCTTCAGACCATTCTAATATGCTATCCCACTCCTGCTTTACGCTTGGTCGTGTTCCTAAAGCAGGAAGGCTTATCATAACATAACCTCCAAATTTGCAGCTCTGCATAGCCATCCATAGAAAAGGATAGATGAAGTCTTTATACCAAGGTGGATCTAATATAACAACAGATGCAGTTATCTCAGGATGGGAATCAGTAATAAAATTACAGCATATTATTTTATACTTAGGTGCAAATTTTTTAAGCTTATCAACTACGGCAGTAGAGTCACCTATAAAGATCACTTTTCTTTGATAGCCATGGTTAGCAATATTTTTTAGAAGAGAAGGAGTACCTAGTAATAAAATATTATCTTTCGGACTTGTTAATTTTAAACAAATAGATAACAAATATTTTGAAGCTGAATCGGCGAAGCGCCATTCAAAATCTAGAGGATGTGGCAGAGGTAACGATATTTTATTTTTATTACGTCCTTGAAATTGAGATTTGGGTTCTTTCACCTGATACATAATATCAGATTGAATATCGCTTGAGATTTCCTTATTCTGCACTAAACGTTTAAGGGAAGATAGTACCATAGAAGGATATACGCCTGGTAGAGTCAATATTAAATCATTAAAATCAATTATTCCTTTTTTTATAGCATCCAGCACCCATCCATCTACTGTATTTTGGAAATCATTAATCATAGAATGCATCTTACTTGCCTAATACTATTTCCGTAATATCTTTAGAACGTTCCTTGCTAGAAAAGCGTTCCTCTAATTCTTTGCTCCATATTTCAACTGCTATCCATTGATTCTTCAGAGCTTTTCTTCGTATTTCATTTAGCCGTCTAATTACAGGAGTGAATTCGATGATTTCCAATGGAATAGTCCTTAATGGCAAATTCTCATGTAATTCTTGAAGCTGATCTATAAATCTTTTCATATCGTCATAGATATTTCTCTTCGTAGGTGTTGTGAAGGTAGTATAAGCGTATAGATCAATACCAAGGGGTATTAAACGCTTCATGAAATAAAATTGCTCTTTAAAAAGAATAGGATCTGCTTTAGTGTTGAAGCTAAATGATTCCTTGCTGAATCCTTTAAAGCAACAAACATGTCCATAATTTTTGTAACTAGTTATTATTTCACGTTGATCTTCAGTGAGATATTTTAAAAAAAAGTCATTACTCAAGTTGTCATCGGACCATAGATAAACTTTATTTTCAAGTTTACGTGAAATCAGTTCCTGGATTGTCCAAAGAATCCATTCTGGTACTAAATTTGGTGAACCGCCCGATAAATCAATGACAGAAGGGGGATTAAGTTCTTTTAGATAAAGATCTATTAGTTCCTTCGAAGATAACCAAGCAGCTGATTCAGTTTTTGCTGATAGCAAGACATAAGGTACAAAACAATACCAACACCTCCAGTCACATGCAGCTATTTGGAAGACTTGTGCTTGCATTATGTCTGTTTTAGGTAATTTTAAGGCTTTGCAAGCTGGGTCCATAGGCAAGGGGTCAGAGGGCCAATTACTACCTGACTTTTGTTTGAAATGCCTTATTCGACCGTAGCCTTTACAATTTGGGGGTACTTTGAGATCTTCTTCTTGGATGGATCCACTTATTTTTGCAATTAATAGACGCTTATGCTGTAAATCAATTATTGATTGACGAAGTTTTTCTGAAAATGATGACATATTGAAATTAACTCTTTATTTTCGGGACATATACCCCTTCTTCCTTTAGATCAGGTAGTCGATCACGTATATAGTCCAGTATTAAATCAGTAAAATATTGAATTTCATCTACGTTTAGTTCCCGTCCTTGTGGGATATCATGCCAATATTCAATACACTTACGACAGCAACATGCAGTACCATGTTGAGCATAGTAAATAATATTTCCTTCACGGGGTGTTTGTGTTCCATCACGAGGTGGATTAGCTGGAGCTACAGAGCTTCTTATTCTTTTCTCCGCAGCAATTCTCATCAACTTTTTTCCTTTTCGTCGAGCATGATTCATAGCCCTAAGATCTATATCGATATGCCAGTTATGATGGCGAATGAGTTCATATTTTAGAGATTTAAATGTATACGCAATATCTTTAATATTGCGCTTATGCACACGATTCCAATCGACTAACTTAATTCCACACGAACGACATGCACCTTTTTTATCCGCTGTCATTTTCTTTTTGTGGAATTTAAAACAATGTAAATTTGATGCACAATCTGTTGATGTGCAAGTGATTTCTAAAGGTTCTAATTTAGGTTTGCTTTTATCCATGTTAAGCCTCCTTATTTAGTCAACGCTAGTTGAATGAGCGTTTGGTCAACTTTATTTATACGCGAAAAATCTATTCGTTGCAAAAATATATCTCTTGCGACTCCCCAAGAATTACCTCGAATTGACTGAAGGTTGTTTGCAGTCCCCCACCAATTTTCATCTTGAAGTGTTAATCTAAATGCTAGATAGTTTGCAAGATAATCAACTAATACATTTTCTCTTGTTGCGACTTTTTGAACTGCACTTTTTAACCATTCAAGTTTATTGTCAGTTTCCTTCACACATAGTTGTGCCAATTCTTCTGCACGACCTCCAAGTAATACATCTCCAGCAAAAATACTTGCCTCTTTTTCATCTAATGAGTCATAACGCTCTGAAGATGTTTCCTCATATTCAATGACATCATATTTATCTTTTTCTGGTTCCTGTCCAGCATGATAAAGCTCATGCAGAAGATCAAAAGCCCATCGAGACATAAACTGTGTCTTTTGTTTTAATACAATAATATTTTTCCTATTTACACGCCAACATGCTCCATGAAATACCCCTGGGTCGTTAAGAGGTAGAACAGGTATACCAAGATCCCACACATAACGTAATATATTCTCAAATGTCAGATCGCCATAATTCGAAATTAGAGCTTCTCTAACTTCTAATGGATTTGTTGGTATAACTCTCTTTGTTTCAATCCTAATTGATTCCAGTATAAGTAGTGCAAGATAATGCGCATAAACTGTATATGCATTAAAATATTTTTCATTTTTTCTTCGAGGAGCTTTGAATAGCGGTGCAAATCTATATTTGAGCTCAAGCGGTTCATCACCAAAAATAGAAACTGGTTTCAAATCAAATACTCGTCCTATATAAGCAGCAGCCTTCGATACAAGAGTACTCTCATTTTTTTTGAATTTATTCGTTTCTAAGAATGAAACAATATTCCTTGGTATGATTCTATTACGTATAAAATTATCATTAATTCCTAATTCTCCTAGACGAGAAAAGAGATGTTCAAATGTTTTATTAACTTCTGGCAATAGTATATTTTTAAGAACTTTCAAATCTAACGCTTTTATGACATCAGAAATACGTGAAAGATTAGCTGAAGCATAATCAGTTGCTTCATAACGCTGTATTTGCTGTTCCTTAAGACCTAAACGATCAGCAAGATCCTTATGGCTTAAACCTAACGAAATTCTAGCTTGTATTAGCGCGCGAGGTAATTCATCAAAAGAATCAAGCTCAAGAAATTTACGTTTGCCTTTCTGAAGAGCTTCATATTCCGCGATTTCATTTTGCAGATCATGGAGTTGACTCATTAAAGCATCTTGTTGAGCTTTAATGAGTAATGGATGAATATCCTTAGCCCGCTTTTTCTCGTCAGAAAAACGAGACAGGGCCTCTCGGAATTTTTTGGCTTGGCTCTTAGCAATTTTATGCTGACGAGCGTTTTTAAGCATTTTTTATCCCCTTTAAATTAAGTTTAATTAAACCCTTGCGTTTACCGGTTGATTTATCTGTCTGAAAGAAATCAAGAAATGTCCTTCCCGTGCTGAGTTCACTGAAATGTGCAGGGAATAAATCACCTAAATATTTTGTCTTCATTGCAGCACGGCTTTTAAATTGCAATAGGATAGGATCCAAAAGAGAAGGATCTACTCCTGTTACATCCCAACAAGCATCATAGTCATTCGGAAACTCCTCTGCCGTAACAAAACTACCATTGACATACATTGTGTTGCATCCCGCCTTCTTTAAAGACTTTATGGCATCCTCTATACCTGAAATTAAACGCAACCTCTGAGGATTAGTACCAAAGTTCTTTACGAACCTTTGCCAGGACATCTCATGTATGCCTGGTTGTAAACACCCGTCTTTATCAAACCTTTTCATAATTTTAACACAATTATATCGTTGTGTTAAAGCTGTGTCAAGCAAAAAAAATCAAGTTATAATCCTTTGAATTTAAATGAATATTCCAGCTAGTTCTTACAACAAATAAAGTTAATACATAATATTTAAGGAGGGCAATAGTGGCGAGTGCAGTCCAAGCATAAATAGGGACAGAATTGAATTACCCGGCCACTAAAGCGAGTGTAACGAGCTATTAGCGGTCGGGTTGAATGACTGGTTAGAGCGTTTATCAATATAAAGTGGCGATATTTCCTTGTTATCCGACAACCATTGTTTATAGCCATCAATAGAAGCTCCACCTATATTGATAGTGAATTCTTCGCCAAAGAAAGCAACACAAAAATAAAGCTCATTTTGTGGAGTAAAAAGAAAATCATATTCGTGAACTACCTGATAATTTTTAACATCGTCAGAATTATGCCGTTTGTTTCTATCGTATATTCTTCTCTCGTGGAATGACCAACATTCTGGGCTATTGCCATACCTTGCCCATTGGCGGATTGGTTCTAATTGCTCATCATTAAGCATATCGTTTATTAAATGAGGTTTATCAACGAATCGTTGTGCAAATGCCTCAACCGCTATTTTTGCCAAAAACCTGCTCATTTCTCGCTTTTCAGGTCTAGTGCCTGATGTGGGAAATATAATTTGACAACCTTTCATCTGTGCAACTTGATTCCAAACCTCTGTCGGTACACGTACAGTATTTGAGCCGTCTTTTTCTTTTATTAATTCGACCTCGATGTTTGGTGAAATAAAAGCTTTTTGTGGCGGAATTTTCTTTTTTTTGCTAGGTATCCCCTGTGTAAACCTCAATGATTGAAAATAACCAGATTCTAGAACTCTTCTTTCCACCTTTCTAGCAAAGTAATTGTTGCAAGAGTCACAAACTATCCCTGGTGGCAGTGAATGACTTTTATTGCCAAGAGACTCTGGAATAATATGCTCAATACTCTTTGACTCACTTGATGGGTTTTTGCAGAAAATACATTTCATTCTTGTTCGTGCGCTTTAACGCCACCCATAAGGGGCCGGAACGTAGCAGAGGTCCCAGCGACCGCAGGGAGCGAACTTGATGGAATTGTTATGTTTCATCTGACACGACGAACACTAGCCGATGTTCCCGCCACTTGCATGATGTGCCCACCTCCTGGGTTGTAGATCAGTACTTCTGGCATGTATGCGTACTTATATTCATATTTATATGAAGATTGCTGCCATACTTGACCATTCAGGAGTTCGTATGTCGTTTCGCCTTCCCAACCTTTGAACTCACCATTGATTTTTGACTCAATGACACCAGATATCTGCTGAACAGGAACAATTTCTGATTGCCTATCTACTTGTATATAGAACCTGCCATTCTTTCGCAGAATTAGCGCCTCTGGACAATATGCGTAGCGGTACCAGTATTTGTATTCATCCTGGATCCAGTAAGATCCATCCATGAGTTTGAATAGGACTTCGTCATCGAAACCTTCGAAGTCACCGTCAATTTGTGACCTAAGAACGACTTCATAACCTTCCATGACTATTCCCATTATTGAACATAACAAGTTATTATAAAGTTTCTTTATAACACCACTATCGTAATGATATCCAGACTACTTTATGGGGAAGCGGGATGAAAGTTCATGTGTCGACACTCGTGTAGACATAAACCTTAATTATGTTAACTTATCCACATTGCTCTATGTGGTATAGTCTTATGCTGTTTGAATTGAATGAGAATGAAATGCGATAATAAATCTATATATCAATGAAGTCAAGATTCTTTTTGCCTCCCCGCCTGCCAGCAGTTCGGGCAGGAAAGCCACTAAGGTTCTCGAAAAACAAATAACGAATATCGAACAAGGAATTTCGAATTTCGAAGTGAAAACAATCGTACTTCGTAAATCGTAATTTATGTCTTTTCCAAATCCTGAAAATCATTATCCCTATTATTGATATTCTGTATGCCTCTATCACGGATGGATTATCTATTAATTTCACAATTTTCATAGCTTACTCTTTTCTTTAAGATAAAATAGCAATGCCTGAACCCCTGCTTCAATCCCTAAGGGGACGATATTCAAACATGGCCTTGACTACACCATGATCAGACGTACCGGCTTCTTTGTGGTCATCTCTGTTTAGATGGTCGTTGCTCAGCTCCATGCCCTTAAAAGCCCACAGACGTTTCCTGGAATTGTCGTAAAATTCCTGCGAGACCAGAATATGGTCCAGTGATTCCCGGGTATTTTTATAGATGTGTGTATAATAAACATCCCGAAGGCTTCGATACTCCTGCAGTGTCCCGACTGTATATAAAGCTGTATCGCTTCCGCCTTTGGAGAACCCGCTTAACAGGTAATTGGGCTGTCCCGTAAGAATGTTCAGGGTGTTACTGTGCTGGCTGTCATTCAGATCTCCCAGTACGACTACAGGATTCTCGTTACCCTTCATCTCCTCCGTGAGAATCATACGCAACGCCGCTGCTTCTGCGGTGCGCCGAATTGTAGACACAGCCGAGCCCAGTGCACTACTGTGCCTGGAATAATAGGCCTTATCCTGTTTATACCATTTCTCTCCAGAGAGTCGAGTTGGACCCTTTGATTTAAAATGAGCCACATAAACAGAAATTGGCTTCCCATTTGAACGTGGTCTTACCTTGAAGCGCAATACAGGCCGTGAAAACTTCCTGATCGAAACAGAAATATTCGATGTCTGATCGTCATCCCCGCCGCTCATCAATATGAACTTTTCAGGAAAGTCATCAATCCATTCTGGCTTTCCGACCATGATCTCCTTCCGGACGGCTCCTGCACAGACAATGCGCTTACCTTTATGGTTCTTCGGAACCAATAACCGGTATTTACTATACAGCCTCGCTTCTTTGAAGGCATCTTTCAAGGCTTTGTGGTGCCAGAGCTCCTGAAAACCCCAGATATCAGAATACATCTTCAACAACATCGAGCCTGTCCAGGCCACCTTCTTATCGTAGACCCCCTGATCCCAACCATCCGCATCTCTGTAAATTCTCAATCCGGGTAAATTTATATTGAGCAGATTACATGAGGCAAATGAGACTTGTGTTCTATTAGCCATGACAACAATCCTTTCTTATTAGAATGGCAAGGTCATATCTCACGACTATATTGTGGCAAGAAAATTTATCAACATCACACTATGTGGTATAGTTTTTATGCTGTTTGAATTGAATGAGGATGAAATTTGATAATAAGTCTATATATTATTGAAGTCAAGATGAAAAATCTGACTTTTAGGTTCTTATTATTCGGTTGAGGCCTGCCCTGTTGGGTAGTGCCGGGGTGTACAGATATCTTATATTTCTTTAACAAATCTACTTTTGCAGAGAGGACACCGCTTGTAGTAAAGAGGTATGACGATTAACCAGAGAAAACCTGTCAGCAAAACCATTATAAATGTCCTAGCTCTTATACGCCTCTTGGCATCAACCTCTACCTTACATAGATTACAATAATGTGTAGCCATATTATGTCCCCCTCACCTTTACCCTGTTAAGTGATTCAACTATTTAATAGGGCTACCCTCTCCCCAGAGGGGAGAGGAAAAAACATCTAACGTTTAACACTTTTTCTTGTCGTGCCCTAGGCAGATCCGCCTCTGGCGGACTTCCTGCTTTCTGTATCCTTAAATCGTACTTCGTAAATCGCAATTTATGTCTTTTCCCTTCGACATTCTACATTCCTTGTTCAATATTCGACATTTGCCGTATTCGCTTTGCATCTAGCATTACTATCCCTTTATATTACCAATAGGCTTCAGCTTTACAACCTTTTTTGATATGCCAAGAACGTCCATGGTTTCAACGACTTCTGATATATCCTTATAGGCAATACCGGCTTCTTCTGCCAGACCGGACATTGATGCAGCCTTAACGATTATACCTTCCTTTTCCATTGTCCTTAGAAGCTGATCGCCTCTGACCTTCTTTTTAGCGGCGCTTCTTGACATGGTTCTGCCTGAGCCATGCATTGTAGAGCCAAACGTTTCTTGCATTGCCTTTTCAGTACCTACCAGCAGATAGGAACCTGTTTGCATCGAACCACCGACAATAACGGGTTGTCCGACGTCTCTGTATATTTCCGGAATCTCACTTCTACCGGGACCAAAAGACCTTGTCGAACCTTTTCTATGAACTAAAAGCTCTTTCTCTTTACCGTTTATTTTATATCGTTCTACCCTTGCAATATTGTGGGCTACATCGTAAACAATTTCTATCCCGAGTTTATGTGCATCGGCATTAAACACCTTTGCAAAGGTCTCCCTGATCCTGTGTGTAATGATCTGCCTGTTCGCAAAGGCACTGTTGGCGGCACAAAGCATTGCCTTGTAATAGTCTGAACCTTCCGGCGATTTAAAAGGCGCACAGGCAAGTTCCCTGTCCCTGACGGTCATGCCATATTTCTTCATTGCCTTATCAAACACCCTTAGATAGTCTGTAGCAACCTGGTGGCCAAACCCCCTTGAGCCGCAATGCACCATAATGACTATCTGATCTTTTTCCTTAATGCCCATAACCTTTGCAATCTTCTCATCAAAGATATTTTCTGTTGTCACCAGCTGAATTTCCAGATAATGATTTCCGGAACCAAGAGTGCCTAATTGATTTATGCCTCTCGATATGGCCTTTTCACTCACCTTTGACGGGTCTGCACCGGGTAGATGTCCGGTCTCCTCAATCCTTTCCCGATCCTGAGGCCAGCCGTAGCCATTCTCAATACACCAGTCGACACCTCTTTCCATAATATCCTTAAGCTGTGATACCGAAACCCTAAGGACACCCTTGGCGCCCACTCCTGCCGGAACAGACCTGTACAACTCATTTACGAGTTCTCTCAATCGTGGTTTTACTTCATCTACCTTTAAATCTGTAGTGATTAATCTCATTCCACAATTTATATCAAAACCGATTCCCCCGGGAGAGATGATGCCATTTTCTGTATCGAAAGCGGCTACACCACCAATAGGAAAACCGTATCCCCAATGGCCATCAGGCATGCAGAACGCATATTTTTGAATACCCGGCAAACATGCAACGTTGGTAATCTGTTCAAAGACACCTTTGTCCATATTTTCCATGAGTGTGTCGCTGGCATATATCCTTGCTGGAACTTGCATGCCTTCTTTCTCAGTTTTTGGTATCTCCCATACACAATCAGATACCTTATTGACTTTCATATCGGTTTCCATTTTATCACCTTTTGAATGTTATATTTTAAAATTGTTAAATGTTTAGGTTCAGGCTGCAAGCCTGAACCAGCCAAGATTGTTATCGTTATTCGTTATTCGGCCTGGCCTGTTAAATTAACAGGCTGTAGCGGAAAACCTTCAGGTTTCCATTTTTATTTGTATTATAATGGAAGGCTAAAGCCTTCCGCTACGGGTTAATTCAATAACGTTGCTCCCCAGAGGGGAGAGGAATAAACGCCCAACGTTAAATGCTTTTTCTTGCCTCTTGTCGTGCCCTAGGCAGATCCGCCTCTGGCGGACTTCCAGCCTCTATCTTCTTGTTAAATCTTCAATCCTTCAATTCCTCAATCCTTCCACTCATATATCTAAAATAAATCTCGATATCCACCTGCCTTCCTTTTTAGATACATCGAAAAGATGATAGGTTACAGCCTTTACGTCACACCTGAGTTTATGCCTGGATTGATCGATCTCTTCTCCAAAGATTTTGGCATTAAGTAAATAATTTGAATTTCCTTCTATCTTTATATCAAATTTGGTGAATACCATATATTCTGAATCCTTTAGATATATTATCTCAGCAAGCCAGTCGAATAATAATTTATCTATTTCGCTATTTTCCAGATGAAGTTCTTTCTTTATCCTTGGTTGTACACCTTTAGTATCTACCATGACCTCAAAGGTCGCCATCGCAGATGCCCTGAATAATTCCTCAAGAGTATCTCCACGTGCTTCTATTGCTACATCGGCCGTTGCTATATCATCGAGAAATACAAATTCTTCCATTTGGTAGATATCAATAAGTAAGTAATTCTATATCTTTATCACATTCCGGGCAGATAATACAACAACTCGTAACACCCGTGCACGAACTACAACCTGAAAACTCCATCGTGTAGCCATTGAGGTAGAAATCTTTTATCTCTTTAAGGCAATCTGGACAGACAAAGGTTATCTCCAGACCCGTTATTTCTTTTAACTCCATTTTTTTCTCTTAATTAAAATATAGTTCTTACTTAAAACATTATATTTCAAATCTCATCCACCGGACCACGCAGAGAAACACGCCCACCTGTCGTGTACTACTTCAGAGTTTCAGTAAGATAATAAATTGTCATTAAATCCGAAATTCAAATATCGAAATCCGAAACAAATTCGAAATCCTAATTCTCCAAATATCTTTATCCTCTTTAGAATTTTGGTCATTGGGATTTGTTTCGTGCTTAGTATTTCGTGCTTCGAATTTTCGTATCGTTATTGCTCATATTCCCTAACATATTTGTTATCAAAATTGTGAAGAACTACACTGCCGATAAGCAGGGGCTTCGCCTGTGTGGCTCCACTATAAAATCCGATACGTCCTTTACTAAATTATAGCACATCGCCTTCAAAACATAGTATTTTTTTTATAGATCCTGTTAATTCTAAATAACTGGACTCCCATTCTAATAAGCTTGAAAAGGCGTATTGATAAAAATCGAAGTTTCGTCTTTTAGAATTTATGTTTTTTCTTGAAAATTCTTTCACTAAGGTAGTAAAATAAAGGACTAAGACTTAAATCTAAAATGGAGTTAATACCCTGGCCGTTTGCAAAAATCTCAATTTGGCACGCTAATTGTTATTAATATATATATAATATTAGATTCTACGTTATTTTTCTATCTCATTAGACAAAAGGGGTTGACATGACAAAGAAATTTATAAAGTTAGTCTTGGCCTCCGTAGTAATATTATTTTTTACAAGCACTACAACAATTGCAGAGGAATCTTCTAAAGGCAAAACTTTAATTCAAGCTAGAGAAATAGTGCGGATGCTTGATGATTTATATAAGACATTTATTGTTCTTATAACAGAAGAATATGTGAATGATCCATCTGTACTACCTGCAGCTACTTTGTCCAAAAGGGTGTTTGAGGTAATGAGTAAGAAGGGGTGGCACAAGGCAAGATTGCTCGATGCAACCGGCACTCCGTTTAATCCAGATAATAATCCTAAGGATGAATTCGAAAGGGACGCAATTAAGGCCATGGTTTCTGGGAAATCATATTTTGAGAGGGTCGAAAAGATAGAAGGTAAAGACTATTTAAGGGCAGCTACAGCCGTGCCTGTTGTTATAAAAGGATGTACAATTTGCCATCCAGGTAAAAAGGTTGGAGATTTACTAGGTGCAATTTCATATAGTATTACTTTGGAGTGATATTTTTAGTAATAAAAGGGTAGACACCATTTTACTTTTCTAATTCATTTGATTAGAAGGGGGGTGCATGTGATTAAGAAATTTGTAAAGTTGTCTGTAACCTCAATAATAATTATATTTTTCACCAGTATTACAATAAACGCAGAGGAATATTTTATAGAAGAACCTAGAAAGCCATTAGAAGTGATTGACGAATTATATAAGGCGATTTTAAATGAAGAATTAAGACAAGCTAGAGAAAAAGTGCGGATGCTTGATGATTTATATAAGACATTTATCGTTCTTATAACAGGAGAGTATGTGAAAAATCCATCGGTACTGCCTGCAGCTACCTTGTCCAAAAGGGTGTTTGAGGTAATGAGTAAGAAGGGGTGGCATAAGGCGAGATTACTCGATGCAACCGGCACTCCATTTAACCCGGATAATAATCCTAAGGATGAATTCGAAAGGGATGCAATCAAAGCCTTAATTTCGGGGAGAACATATTTTGAGAGGGTCGAAAAGATAGAAGGTAAAGACTATTTAAGGGCAGCTACAGCCGTGTCTGCAGTTATGGTAGGATGTATAAGTTGCCATCCAGATAGAAAGGTTGGAGATTTACTAGGTGCGATTTCATTCATTATCCCTTTGGAGTAATATAAAGAATTAATTAGTAGTAGAAGCGATACAAATATTACATAAATCTTTATTATAGGAGACACTAAAAATGATAACTGAAAAGTCACTATTTTGTAAGTTAAATAAACTCGAAGATGTAGAAGCCGATTCCCCATTAGCCAAGAAGCATATACCCGTTATTACGGTACCTCCAGTCTTAAAGGCCGGTGAGTTTTACGATGTAAAGATTACAGTTGGAGAAATAGAACATCCAAATGAAAACGAGCATTTTATACAATGGATTGAGTTTTATATCGGAGATGTGTATCTGGGTAGATTTGATTTTGCACCGGTTATGACAAGGCCAGAGGTAACTATACCTCTTCAGTTAGGCCATCATGGGCTTGATTCAACATTGAGGGCAATAAGTCGTTGCAATATTCATGGTCTTTGGGAGGGTAAGGTTCAGGTAAAGACTGAATAAGGAAGTAATCAACTTTTCTTCAAGCGATTTGAATTATAATCTTTTGCGAGATCAAGCGATTAATGAGTACTGAAAAAAAACAGTATCGCATAGAGAAAGATACACTGGGTGAAGTAAAGGTGCCTGAAGAAGCGTATTATGGCGCCCAAACGGCCAGGGCACTGGAAAACTTTCCGGTTAGTGGTATAAAGTCGCATCCGGTATTTACCAAGTCCATGGTCTATATAAAAAAAGCTGCTGCAAAGGTGAATGCTGAACTCGGGTGCCTGAGTAAGGATAAAAGCGAAGCGATTATAAAGGCTGCTGACAGGATAATTGGGGGAGAGTTTAAAGATCAATTTGTTGTGGATGTCTATCAGGCCGGTGCCGGTACGTCATTTAATATGAATGTTAATGAGGTAATAGCAAACATTGCAATAGAAGCGCTGGGTGGTGAAAAGGGGAACTACTCTATAGTGCATCCAAATGATCACGTTAACTGTGGACAGTCGACGAACGATGTATTTCCAACAGCTATGAAGATCGCAGCATTGTTGCTATTAAATGAGCTATTCCCCGTAGTGGATGAGCTTGTGGATTCGCTGAATGAAAAGGTAGAGGAATTTGACAAGATCATTAAGTCTGGGAGGACACATTTACAAGACGCGGCACCCATAAGGCTTGGCCAGGAATTTTCTGGCTATGCCGATGCCGTTTCGAAAACAGTTGAAAAGATAGAGAAGGCAAGTGATGAGTTAAAGGAATTAGGCATCGGTGGCACCGCAGTAGGGACCGGACTTAACACACATCCTGATTATGCGAAGAATATTGTTAAAGAGCTTCAGGAAATAACAACTTTGGCCGTGAGGGGAGCTACAAACTATTTTGAAGCTATGCAAAGTAATGCACCTATTGCGGAAGTTTCAGGTGCCTTGAAGGTATTTGCGGTAGAATTAATCAGGATTGCAAATGACTTACGCCTTATGAGCTCAGGGCCTATGACAGGGATGGCTGAGATAAATCTTCCCGCAGTACAACCAGGTTCTTCAATAATGCCTGGTAAGGTTAACCCTGTTATGGCTGAGATGCTGAACATGGTTTGTTTCTCGGTAATAGGAAATGACCTTACAATTACGATGGCATCTCAGGCAGGACAACTTGAATTAAATGTAATGATGCCCGTAATGCAGTATAAACTGCTGGACTCCATATCTATCATAACAAATGCACTTAAGGTCTTCACAAGTAAATGCGTGAAAGGGATTACGGCAAATGAGGATAGGTGTTATCAATATGCCATTAACAGCATGAGTATAGTAACGGCTTTGAATCCTTATATAGGGTACTCAAAAGCAGCAGAGGTAGCAAAGGAATCATTACAAACTGGTGAATCTATAAGAGAAATTGTCTTGAAAAAAGGATTAATGTCTGAAGAAAAGCTCAATGAAATACTTTCACCTGAATCAATGACCAAACCTGGTGTCGTTTCAGTTAAAGAAATTAAAAATAATTAGTAAAATAGTTAAATCATTTGTTATAATAATTTTTGTAGAAATTTAAGTACCAAACTCGTGCGTGGGACGTAGCAACCTTTTTATTTTAAATGGTAATAATAAAAGCAGGAAAAGTGCGTCGGACGTACAGAATATGTTTCCATTTGTCCGGTTGAATGTATATCAATGATAGATAGATGAGTAGGGTATTAGGAATATCTGGTAGCGCAAGAAGAGATGGGAATACTGAATTACTTTTAAAAGAATTATTGCGCAGTGCCGAAGCAAGTGGTCTTGAGACCGAATTGGTCATCCTCAGTGAACTTAATATATCACCATGTACGTCTTGCGACTCATGTCAGAAAGACGGACAGTGTGTAATTAATGACGATATGCAACCGATGTATCACAAGCTTTTAGAAGCGGATTATGTTGTTTTAGCGTCTCCTATTTATTTCAAAGGTGTCAGTGCCCAGATGAAGGCATGTCTTGACCGCTGCCAGGCCCTCTGGTCAAGGAAATACATTCTTAAGCAGAAATTGGTAAGTCCTGATAGACCGGGTAGAAAAGGATATTTTATCTCTACTGCCGGATCAACAGGTGATAATAATATTTTTAGCGGTGCAATTGCTACAATAAAGGCCATTTTTCATGTACTTGACATAGAATATAAAGGTGAGCTATTATTTAATGGCATGGAAAAGAAGGGCGATATCCTCAAGCATCCCAGTGCATTGCAAACGGCATTTGAAGTTGGGACATGTTTAGGAAGAGATGCTTAATAAGAAATATTTTTAGAATTTAACAAATAAAGAAAGTAATAAAATGAAAAAACCAATTATAAACATCAATATCTTAAAAGTCTTAAAGTTTGCTTTTATGTTTTTAATTGTTTTTTGGTTTGGGATATCGAAAGCCGGGCAATTAGATTTTCACAAAGGCGTGTCAATGTTAATACCAGACCCTGATGTATTACAGGAAACCTATTTGAAGGGGAATAGAAAGGAGAAGAAGAGACAATGCAGTGAAGAGGTAGCTTCTCCTTTGGGAGCAGAATGTTCCTATTGCCACAATGACGATGTAACTACCTTTACAGAAAAAGGGGAGAAGGCAAAGGAGGATATGAAGGCTGCAGTGGCGATTGGAGTGAAATGTGATTACTGCCATGCCGGAAAAGAACAGTTTACAGAGAAAAAAGAAATTGCAACTAAAATGTTTGAATTGTCAGAGATAATGGGTGCGGAGTGCAATTTTTGCCACGCGGGGAAGGATGTCCTTACACATGAGGGAAAAACGGCCAAAACAGCTATGATATTACAGGAATGGGCAGAGAATGGTACCAAGAAATGCCTGGAATGTCATGTTGAGAAGAAACAATTTGAACTGAATTTTCATGGATGGGAAATATTAAATACACAAAGGGGTTTGCTGGGCCTTTGAGATACAAAACAATAGTCTTTCCCCTGTATGGTCTTATTATGAGGAGGTGATAAGGAATTAAATGTGGATCATTTATTTAAGTTTGATTATCTTTAAAAACGTGGTTTTATATTTGAAGGGGGAGTAGCATTATGGCAAAAGTAAAAACGTTTGGCTCGCAGCTTAGAATATTTCATGTAACAGAAGAGTTGGAAATACTTGATAAGACTGTAAATGAATTTATAAAGAAAAACAAAATAAAGAAGGTTATCTCTGTGAGTGATTCGACAACGGCGAACGTTGATGGTGGAACGATAGGAGTAATACGCGTAATTGCCTACGAATAACAATAAAAACAAAGAAGAATGGAGGAATAAAAAATGATGTTTTTAAGAGTATTCATAGTGATCATCATACAAATTGCCGTGTGTTATTTTGTATCACCAAAAACGATTGCAGCCGAAATAGACGCACAAGAATTGTTCAAAAAACACTGTGTAATATGTCATGGAGAAGACGGTAAAGGTAAAACAGAGCTGGGAGAAGGACTTGAAGCACGTGATTTTACTAATAAAGAATTTCAGGACTCTATTACTGATGAAAAGATTTTAGAGCAGATTGCAAATGGAACGCCGGAAAAGATGTTTCCTTTCAGGGATAAACTTACACCAGAAGAGAGGGAGGCATTGGTTCCTGTTGTAAGGGCATTTGGAGGAAGATAAATTGTTAAAGGTTAGATGCGATTACCTTATTCTGGAATGTATTGTTAGAGTTGGTGCACATTAAGTGAATGTTGAAATTCGGAAATGATTAACCATGATTAAATGGAGGAATCTGATAAATGAAAAGTATAGTTGTTTATAGCGTCATAATTACGTTGCTCTTGTCTTTAGCGCAGTTTAATTTGTCAAATGCCTTTGGCGGAAAAATCGATTACAAAAAGATATTCAAAAATGAATGTCAGAAATGTCACGGAAGAGATGGTAAAGTGACTAAAAGAGGAAAGAAACTCGGTGCTCGTGATTTTACAGATGCTGAATGGCAGGCCTCTGTAACTGACAAAGAATTAATCGAAACTATAACTAATGGAAGGAAAAAAATGCCAAGGCAGGGGGGCAAATTAAGCCCGGAAGAGATTAAGGCGCTGGTAAAATACATAAGATACTTTGTCCCGAAAAAGAGACGTTAGAAAAGCTTAACGGGAGAAAAGATTGTTGTGGACCCTTTGAGAAAGTAGTACTTCGTTATTTGTAGTATTTTAATTGGAAAGGTACTTAGAATAATGAGCAAAAACGTTGAAACAGATATAAACAATTTGAAGAAGATTTTGGGAAAAAAGGAACATTCAATTGAACGTTACACAGATCAAATCAAGGTGTTTAGTGACCCTGCAATCAATTCACTTCTGGAGGGTATATTACATAATGAGATAATCCATAAAGCAGAAATTGAGGAACAGATTAAGCGTTTGGAGGGATAGTCTTTTGTATATTATTTCGATTTCGTTGTAAAATGGTTCACTGTAGCAGAATAGAATGTGGAAAGAAGTGTAAAATAACAATTTAAATGGAGGAGGAAATGCGAGAAGGATTTAAAACGGTTTTAGAATTTCTTGAGAGCAATATGGATGTGGAAGATGAAGAAGAGCATCTTTGCAATCAATATGAAAGTGAATCAAATGATTCAAAGGTCAGGAGGCTTTTTTATAATCTTGCAAGGGCTGCACGAGGGCATAAAGACGCAATAAAGAAAATTATAATTAGTATTGAATCAGATGATCATACAGTGGGCCACTACTGTTCAATATGCGGTTGGGCTGTTGACTTTGGGAAAAGCCCTTCCGTGGGAAACGAAGAAAGATGTTCCTTATGCTGTCAGAAATTTGCATTATTAGAAACAGACGGCGATTATGTATTAAAGACTTTACCACAATAGAACTAATGAATGGCACAGTAGTTTAAGTTAAACTTATTATTATAGGAGGAAATTACAATGGCGAACGAAAAAGATTTATTAGCAGGCGTCAATGTCCCTGAAGATATTAATAACCCTACAGATACAGAAAAAAAACATCTCCCCGTTATCGATGCACATGATTCAGCAAGTATAGGAGAACCTATTACTGTTACTGTAGAAGTGGGAAAACTGCTTAAGCATCCTAATGAACCGGCTCACCATATCGAATGGCTGGACCTTTACGAAGACAAACTGTATCTGGCCCGTGCCGATTTTACTGGTGGTAAGGTTAATCCAAAGGTTACGTTCGAGATATGTCTCAAAAAAGGTGGTACTCTTCGTGCATTTGCATGCTGTAATTTACACGGAGTATGGGAAGGCGACAGGAAAATAAACGTAGTATAATTAAATCCTTCTGGTCACCAATATACAGGCGGTCCGAGAATAGAATTTTTACGGATTTTAAGTAAGCTTATGATCCACACGTTACCTTATTTGTTTAAGGTTACTCTACATAACAAGTAAGGTTTAAAATCTTAACCCTGACAAGGGAAGATTTTATACCCCTTGATCCCCCCCATAAGATTTCTCGTCCAAGGAGGGAGTTTATTTTGAGTCAGGAGAAATCTATCTATTATGCGATATTCTATAAAAAATTTTTAGAGAGGAATTTGATTATGAGTACAGAAACTTCTATCAAGAATGAGAAAAATCTATCACATTCACAATCCGGAGATAAAGGAGGAACAATAGGGACTGCCGAATTTAAACCTTCAGGATATACGATACATCGTCAGGTAGAAAAATCCCTTGATGAGCAATTTTCCAAAGAGAGACAACATCCAGTTTACATAGCCAAGCTTCCATCATTTACGGCCAGTATGAACGTTGGCATAGTCGTTGCCGGTGGTACTTCCGGAAATCATCGTCACTATTATGAAAGCTTGATTTATATAATCGAAGGTAAGGGTTATTCCGTTGTAGAAGGCAAAAAAGTAGAATGGGAAGCTGGTGACATTATATATGCTCCCCCATGGGCATGGCATCAACACTTTAATACAGACCCTGATCATGAGGCACGTTATATCGCCTGCACCAATGCACCCCTTTTACAAAATGTTGGTGGTATTGCAAGGAGAGAAGAAGCCGTTTAAGTCTTGTTTAGATACCTTCACTGCGTAAAAATTAAAGGAGGAAATTATTCATGAATCAGAAAGAACAGAGCAAAAGTACAGAAACTATATCCAGGGCAACTTCGGCAGATTTTGGTAAGACTACAGATGATGTCAAGGTTAAGATGCCTGATAAGGTGATTGTTCGCCAATTGGAAGAACATAAAGATTCCGCTTATTCAGAGGAAAGACAGTGTTCAGTTTTTATTGCTGATCTTCCATCTTACACTTTAAGTGTGAATATTACCTTAATAAAGCCGGATAGTCACGACAGGAAACATCGTCATTATTATGAGACCCTGCTCTTTATCCTGGAAGGCAGTGGTTATTCTATTATTGAGGGTGAAAGGGTAGAATGGGAAGCGGGTGATGCCCTTCATATTCCACCGTGGTCATGGCATCAACACTTTAATACAGATTCTGATAAAGAGGTAAGATATCTTGCCTGTACAAATGCCCCACTATTGCAGGGTGTTGGGGGAATCGCAATAAGGGAAGAGGCTGGATAAAAATAAGAGAAGGGACTAATTTGTATGAAACCTGATTTTACACTTGATTGCTACGGTTTACTCTGCCCGATGCCTATATTTAAGGCAGCTCAAAAAATAAAGGAATTAGAGACCGGGCAGATCCTGGAGATCATCGCAACTGATGACGGAATAAAGGCTGACATAAAGGCATGGTGTGAAAAAACAGGAAATGAATTAATAAAGATAGATGAGACAGATGGGGAATATCATACCTACGTTAAAAAGGGAAGTGAAAGTAACGTTTGATTTAATAATCTTTCTAATCCAGCTATAAAGTAATCGCACCCGCAATATGAAGATGCACTTGGCCATAGGTGTCATTTTCAGCTATTTCAACAATACCAGCTGTCACAGAGTTACGTCCATTTAAAAGAACAGGCTTAAGGTATCGGTCTCTTTTGCCACACTCTCAGTCACCGCCTGTTGAAGCCTGTTCAGGTCAGCCTCATTCCATTCTATCCCATACGATTTAGCCATCTTGATAATACCGGGGCAAAGAGATTCAACCTTTAAAAGATTACCCTCACCTTCACCGTCAGCTTGCATCTCGTATATATGGGCAAGCATATCGGCAATGTGTGTAACTATTGGTAAAAGAGATTTCTTATCTGTTTCCTGGGGGCGATGATGAAAACCAACCGCCGTCAGTAGATTTTCAGGAAACATCCACTTTTCCAGAAGTCTCAATCCAACCTCATCATGGGTTATTCCAAGGATACTTTCCTCTATCTGAAAGTTCATGAATTTCAATTTTAAAGTACTTGCAGTTTCCTCCACCTTGGAAAATTCATCAGGTAAAGTAATATATATGACCAGTTTTCCTATATCATGAATGAGCCCTGCCACAAAGAATTCATTACTTTTATTTCCTAAATCGGTCGCAATAATCTTTGCTGCAAGACCGCAAACTAATGAATGCTTCCAAAATTTCCTGATATCAAATTTTGCATTCCTTTCAATATTTTTAAAGCTCTCGAATACAACTGTTGATATAACCAGGGTTCTAACCTCTTGAAAGCCCAAAATCGTTATAGCGTGTTGCAGTGAGTCTACATTCCTTGTAAGGCCATAAAATGGTGAATTGGCTATTTTAAGTATCTTTGTAGTAAGGGATACGTCAGGACTAATAACATTCATAAGATCATTTGCCGAACTGTCCGGGTCAGCAGTAATTTCTATAACCCTGAACGCCACGGTTGGTAAAGTGGGGATAGAATCCATTTTAGAGGTGAGAGCGGCAATTGTTTTAGAACGCATATTAGTTGATTTTCCTTTTTTATAAGTGCGGGTCTAAGTACTACGTGCTTAAGGATTTGACTTTTGCCATGGCCTCACGAACACTTTTCCTTGCCTTTTTTAAGACTTCGCCGGGTACGTTAAGTAGTCCTTTTTCCTCAATTATATCAAAAAACAGAGAAACTAGCATCGGATCAAACTGCCTTCCCGTATTATGAGCAAGTTCTTCAATAACTTTTTCAGCAGGGAGGCTTTTTCCAAAGGGTTTTTTGGATGACATGGTGGCAATTGCATCGACTATGGCAAATAACCTGGCGCCGAGAGGAATTTCATTAGCTTTAAGCCCTTCAGAATAGCCGGAACCATCAAAATTTTCATGATGGTACAAAAGAACCGATCTTTCATTGCCGAAAAAATCAAACAATTCGGTTAGTTCTGCCATCATATATGGATGGTCTTTAATCTCGGTCTTGCCGTTGGCATTCATCGCTTTGTTTTCACTCTTTAACGTTTTGTCCAGCAATGTTTTGAAGTTGTAGTGAAGAGATGCTGCACGTTTAAAGGTATCAGTAATAGAAGGGGGAAGATTAAGCCTTTCCCCTATGAGTTTAATGTATTGTTTGACTTGCTGGTTGTGTTTCTGGTATTTGGAGTCATCTATTTCACGAACAAGGAGTCCCAAAGATTCCACAGCTGCCTTTTTTGTTTTTTCCAAAATAGATGAGATGTTTTCCTTTAGGTATCTGATATCTTTGTCTTCACAAATTTCACCGTTTACATACTGCCATGAACTACCATCCATGTAAACCTTGACCCTGTTTCTTCCTTCCGCCTTGGCGCGGTAAAGGGCCTTATCTGCAAATGCTATAAGCTCATTACTTTTTGATGGTTGATGAAGTTTCACAGATGACACCCCTATACTCACGGTTGCAGTTGTTGAATTGGTTCCGTCGTCATACTTTCTTGTTTCACAGGCAGAGTGAATTCTTTCTGCTATATTCTGTGTCCCGTCAATACCAGTATTTGGGAGAAGTAACATGAATTCCTCCCCACCATATCGAAAGAGGAAATCCGTTTCTCTTGCCTCTTGCTTCATACGGCCAGAAAACTCATGCAAAACAAAATCACCAAAGGGATGTCCAAATGTATCGTTTAAGTCTTTAAAATAATCTATATCAAGCAAAAGACATGATAAATCAGTTTGATATCTTATAGCACGGCTAAACTCCTTCTCAAGGATTTCTACCATATAATGACGATTATGTAAACCGGTCAGCTCGTCATAGATTGCCTTTTTACGCAGGACATTGCGTGCATATAAAAGATTTTTATTCAATTCAATAATATGCTTTCCAGTTCTCAGGCGCGCTATGAGTTCTTGTTGATTGAATGGTTTGGTAATATATTCGTTCGCACCTGCCTCAATTCCCTTGATAATATCTTCCTGCTTGCTTTTCGAGGTGAGTAACAAGATAAATGTATATGATTCTTTGGCCAGTTTTCTAATCTTACGGCATATCTCCACACCATCCATACCTGGTATCATCCAATCGAGGATCATAAGGTTCGGTGCATTTTCAGACTGAATGACCTCCCAGGCTTCAAGGCCATCCTTGCACGATATAACCTCGTAATCCATGTCTTTTAAAAACTTTTCCAATCTGCGCCGTGAGATGTTCTCGTCTTCTGCAATTAATATTTTCATGTTAAAATCCTTTTACCAGCAATAAATGAATTTAGTCCTGAATTACATTTTGATTTCCTGGGTTATTCCAACTCGATTCTATAAAATCAATCAATTTCTTATATACAAAGCCCATTTTCAAAATTTCTGTATTCATAGATTTTTTTATAATCTTTTTTTTCATGAAAACAACTCAATTTCTAACAAATTCCCTTAACGCATTCACCAGACGTTCTGCTTCCCTCACCAAAACTTCATAAGTTTCTTCAACATCGTCCAGTCTGTTTTCCCTACCCATTATCTCCAACTTCCAGGTTGCTTTAAATGCGGCTTTTTCTCCAAAACAAGCTACAGCCCCCTTCAGTTTATGAGCTGATGATGTTAAATCTTTACTATTCCGACTATATACAGCCTCTTTTATTTCGGACATTTGTTCAGGAGCATCGTTTATAAATATTTCTGCCAGTTCTTTTAGAAATTCCTCGTCGTCTTCGATTATTTCAAGTGCTTCGTTCTTATCAAAGACCATATTTTCTTCTTGTGCCTTTTCTTCACTGTAATTAGCGATATCGTTTGAATTTGCTTTCATTCTAAAAATTCCTCCCTCTGGTTCACCTTCACATTCAGAGTAAATCAACTCTGGTATGCTCTGCTTCTTTAGATCCTGATACCTCTGGTGAGGATGCCTATTATGATTGCTCTTTCTCCTTATCACACAGGTTCCTGTCTATCGCATCGGCAAGCTCCTGCACCTTGATTGGCTTGGTAACGTAATCGTTCATACCAGCCTCAAGACAATTCTCGCGATCACCCTTCATTACATTGGCAGTCATGGCTATTATGGGAATGTTATGATTCCGAACAGTTGAATTCTCATCTCGTATGGTACGTGTAGCCTCATAACCGTCCATCTCCGGCATCTGGCAGTCCATCAATACCAGGTCGTAATCCAACCTCTTCAGGGATTCAATAGCCTCCTTACCGTTGGTAACAACATCGGCATGGTATCCAAGCTTCTTTTCCAAAATACGCGAGGCAATCTTCTGATTGACAACATTATCCTCTGCCAGAAGTATGCGGGCACGTTGTTTATGATCCTCGGATATGGAATAACGCGTGACCATCTGCCTGGAAGCATCTTTCTCAACACTTTCTGTTTTCCCGGTAATGATTCGGAGACAGTCGAATAACTGTGACTGCTTTATGGGCTTGCGCAGATACGCCGCAAACCCCAGCTTTCTAAAATGCTCGGCATCTCCGCGCTTGCCAACTGAGGTTGTCATCACCAAGGTCAAGTCTTTAAGTTGGGGATCTGCCCTGATTTCCTTGCAAAGCGATTCTCCATCCACCTCCGGCATGCAATAGTCAAGCAAGGCAATCTTAAATGGATCGCCTCCGTTAACGGCATCGCGAAGTTTCTTCATAGCTTCCCCGGCCGAGGAAGCCTCCTCAACACGGCAATACCAGGATTCAAGGTATTTTCTTAAGATGTGACGATTTGTACTATTGTCGTCAACAACAAGCACACGCATATTCTCGATAATGCCAAGCTCGTATGGGACTTGTTGCTTATCAGAAGGCTGTTTTTCCAGCACTACCGTAAACCAGAAGGTCGATCCCTTGTCCTCTTCGCTTTCCACACCAATTTGCCCCGCCATTAACTCTACAATCTGTTTGGAAATCGCCAACCCAAGACCTGTACCACCGTACTTTCTGGTGGTAGAGGCATCTACCTGAGAAAATGATTGGAACAGTCGATTCACACGATTGGCAGGGATGCCGATACCTGTATCTCGAACAGCAAACCGCAAGGTAACATGCGAATCAGTTTCTTTGGCCAGACTTACGCTTATGGCCACCTCACCATCTTTCGTGAATTTCATGGCATTGTTAACAAGGTTAATCAGCACCTGTCGCATCCTACCAGGATCACCGCGTAACAGATACGGAACTTCTGGATCGACAAAGCACGTAAACTCCAGACCCCTCTCCTCAGCCTTAAAAGCTAATATATCGAAGGTACTTTCCACCGTAACGCGTAAATCGAAGTCGATTTTCTCCAGCCCCAGTTTTCCAGCTTCTATCTTGGAGAAATCGAGTATACCATTGATAATGGTAAGCAAATTGTCGGCACTGTCACGAGCCATGTTGGCGTATTCGTGCTGTTCTTGGGTCAATTCTGTATCCAGCAGCAGATTCGTCATACCTACAACACCGTTCATCGGTGTGCGTATCTCATGACTCATGTTGGCCAGAAACTCACTCTTGGCCTTGTTGGCTTCATCTGCCTCCTTCTTTGAAATTTCCAGCTCCATCTTTTGTTCTTCAAGCTCTTCATTGTAATGGCACAGTTCTTCCTCTGCCCGCTTATGGGCTATCGCATCTGCCAGGAGGTTGGCTACAGCCTGAAGGAAGTTGACATCTTCCTTACTAAAGACCTTATGACGAGTTGTATGCGTACCTAACACACCCCATGGACCTTTTTGACCTTGAATGATCACACTCATCCCGCTAACTACGTTATGCTCACGTAAAAGCGGAGATCCTGAAAACCGTGTTTCAGTCCTCAGATCCTCTACAATTATTGGTTTGTTTAACTGCAATGTATAACCTGCCTGCGAATCTTGCTCGTTTGGTACAGTAGCCTGCCCCACAAGACCTTCCTTCCAACCCACACTAGCCCGCAATAGCAATGCCTTGCAGTCAGGCAGCAGTTCGAGAACCTTGCAGTATTCATTATCCAATGTTTCAGCAATGTTCCTTACCACCTCGTTCATTAAGGCCGCTAGGTCTCCACCCAACAGGGCCTTGTGTCCTAGATTAGCCACGATATCCTGTTGACGAGCATGTGTTTTCAATGCTTTCTCAGTCCGCTTGCGCTCAGTGATGTCTTCTTTGACTGCAACAAAATGTGTGATCTTTCCATCCCGATTCTTTATTGGCGAAATGGATGCATATTCCAAATAGAGTTCACCGTCTTTTTTCTTATTATGAAATTCTCCATGCCATATATTACCTGAAGTAATGGTCTCCCAAAGTTCTTTGTATTCTTCAGAGGTTGTTTCATCTGATTTTAGTACTCTTGGATTCTTTCCAATAACTTCTTCGCTAGTATATCCGGTTATTTCCATAAATTTTCTATTAACATATTCGATATTACCTTTGGTATCCGTAATGATGACAGAAACCGGACTTTGTTCAATGGCACTAGATAATTTGTGGATTTCATCTTCCTTCATTTTTCTTTCTGTAATATCCCTTATAACACCTTCAATTTGTATTACATCATCACCTCTACCATAATTTACTTTTGCATTCATTTCAACATGTTTGATATTCCCTCTTTCTGTCCTTATTCTGAACTCAAAGGCCTCTATTAACTCCCTCTTGCTTAAAAATGATCTCTTAAAATAATCAATAACCATTTCCCTGTCCGTTTCATATATCAACTTATACAGATTACCCTTCATTGCATCTGCCTTTGAACACTCAAAGATTCTTTGACAGGCAGGATTAATTGAAACAATGTTTAATTCCTTATCCATCATAAAAACTATATCAATAACATCCTCAATCAGCGTTCTATATCTTAACTCAGATTCGATTAGTTTTCTCTCGATCTCTTTCTTTTCCTTCCTCAATCCATGTTCCTTAACCACTTTAAGTATTGTTGCTGATAATTTCTCTAAGTAGGCATCAGATTTAACAATATAATCATAAGCACCCAGTTTCATAGCCTCCACAGCAACATTTTCGTTACCAAAGCCTGTTACCATTATTACTGGAATATCGATTTTATTTTGGATTACATTTCTAAATAATTTTAATCCGCTTGTTTCTGAGAGACTAAAAACAATAATCAGTATGCTATAAGTTTCCTCAGACAGTTTAAACAAGCAATCTTTACCTGTATCAGAATATTCTATACATACATCCTTTATAGATTCTTCTATGGATTCTTTCATTAGATGTTGATGATCCTTATTATCATCAACAATTAATATCCTCAAAGGGCTTGTACTCATCAAGCTTATTCACTCCAACCACAATTTGATCAATAAGATAATGAAACAATAGTAAACATTTCTTAATCCACACCTATTTTCCTGAAAATAATCAATAGCTTGTAGTCATCTTTCAATCTAAACCATCACTTTGTGTCTCTTGGTAGACTGAAACCTCTCCAGTTATTGGTATTGTAAAACAAAACCTTGAACCTCTTCCATTATTTCTAACTGTTTTTTTATTATTGCAAAATCTGAGTCTTGATTGCCTTGTACGTCATCTGCTAGAACAATGTTGGGCTGGACAGTAAATAAGATGCTGCTACAAAAGATGAAAATAATACCTGACATTATTACTAAAATAAAATTTCTCATTTCATTGCCTATTGCCTACTGTAAATTGATTGTAATATCATTTGTATTCAAAAATTCTCCAATCCCTCATAATGTTTCACTACACTTCCTACCTCGCGCCGCAGGCTGGCAAAGTATGGCAAATTTATTTCAGGTCGACATGCATGCATCGTCGTCTTTCGACTTCGCCGCATCCTCGAGCGCCTTTGCGGTTAAATATTATGTTGTATCAAACTATGTGCCAAATGGAACTAAACAGTATGTTAATATAAACTTAGTACTATTTTTTACGCTATTTCCTCTCATGTGAAGGAAGAGAGCAGAGATGTACATGAAATCCAATAGAATTCCACTTGATATTAAGTAATTACTGTTAAATAAAGGCTGTGAGACTGTTGTGAAAATGCATTTAATTGTATAAAAAATAAACATTTTTATGGTTTTTGGGTATAACAACCGTACATGATTGACTATCTAAAATTGTATTGATGAACCAAGAATTTCTTGCATCTTTATTTGTTTGTAGCTTAAGGACTTACAATAATCTCATCACGCGATTGCTATGGCTTGCCTTGTCCAATGCCTATATTTAAGGCATCTCAAAAAAATAAAAGAAATGGAGATCGGGCAAATCTTGGAAATTGTATTAAAAGACTGAAATGAAAACATGGTGGGGAAAAGCAGGAAATGAATTACTAAAGATAGATGAGGTAGATGGAGAATATCATACCTACGTTCGCAAGCTGGCGCCTGATGAATAGGTAATAACATCTTTTTTTACGAGCAAAGCTCAATTCATATTACAACCAGCCCGACCTTGAGACTGTGTCACAATAGAGAAAAAATATAATACGTCATTCTGATTTCTATGACTTGGTCAAGTATTATTTAATAATATTTGTGGATTAATTGATAGATAACCTTCTATGTAAGGTTTTCTATCTCTGGCAATTGCACATATAATTTTTATCAGTTTGTTAGCAATGTTGTTTAATACTAAACGTCCTGATTTACCTTCAGCGACTTTTCTCATGAAATACATTTTTATGCATTTATTGTGAGTTCTTAAAGAAAGTGAAGCAAGATAAATGAACTTTCTAGGTCGTTTGGGGCCTCTCCGTTGCGACTTTGCTTTCTTAAAGATAGAACTTCCGCTTGAATGTTCATGTGGCGCTATGCCAAAATAGGAAGCCAGGTTCTTTGAATTAATATTTTCTGTGAACCCTTTTGTTGTAACAAGGAGATTGTAATATAATAAATTACCAACAGCAGGAATACTTGTAATAAGTGTTTTCATTTGATGAAAATCCGTGTCTTTTTTGATTAACTTTTCGATTTCCTTTTCAATTGTCTCTACTTGTTTACTCAAGTGATCAATTGATTGTTGAAACGTCTTTTCTGCTAAGGGGGTCCTGACATATTTTCGTTTTACCGCTTTGAGAGAGTTCTTATTTGCGCTTCTTTGCTTTAGTAATTGCTCACGAGTTGTAAGTAATACTTGAATCTGCTCAAGAATATAACTCTTTGGTTCCCAAAGAGTTAGTTTGTCCTTAAAGCGATAAGCATACTCTGAGATTTGTTGACTATCTACCCGATCATTTTTATCTAGATGGGTAAAAGCTTTTTTTACTTTGTGTGGTGCTTCCAAGACAAGTGGGTAGTTTTGAGAGGAAACATAATAACAAAGGTTATCACAGTAGACCCCGGTAGCTTCCATACAGATGATGGAATTTCCTGGGGATACCTTTTGTTGTTTTAACCAAGCAACAAACTGCTGAAATCCATCCATCGAATTTGTAAATTCTTTGGATATATGTGGTTTCTGAGGTGTAGAAAAGATTGAGGCATAAAAAGTCTTGTCGGCAATATCGATTCCAATGTAAAATCGTCTTTTTTGCATAATGCACTCCTAAATAAAAGTATAACAAAAATAAACAAGAAAGAAGGATAAGCTTGTTCTATTTTATTCATCTTTTAAGATGGAACTTCTATATAGCTTTACCTTCAGAAAGGATTGGGTCTTAATCAGAATATAAGTTTTATATAAACCTTGGAACTTGCGTAGACTTATTCAATCCTTTCTCTAGTGTTAAATATTATCATAAGAGTCGAGGAAATTGTAATGCATGAAAACTCCATTACACTACGTTTCATTACGTTTTCATGCATTAACTTACAGATATTATGCCTTTAATCTTAAATATTAATAACCATAGTCTAATAGAACTTGTCGCCTGTGGCGCCCCTTGAAGCAACTACGAGATCCGACTCCCGCCAGAACGACGTCGGGCTGGCAGACGGGATTCAGAATCTAATGATTTCAATAGGTTAGCAACCTAAGAGATCCCGACCCCCATAGCCCCGCTGCCCCAGCATCTTGCTTTCGCTCTTACAGAGCCTACTTTCGGCAAGAAAGCGCAGGGGCAAGATGCGGGGCTAGGAATGGGGGCGGATGGCCAAGCCGGGCGGGCAATGTCTTTCGGGCAGGTAACGTTCGGTACGGGCAGGTTGGCGTAAATTTCGTAGAATCGGCTTTTGTGTGCCCGTGCCCATTCGGCCAGTGCTTGAATACCAACAAAGGATTTGTGGAATTCATTTTTCCTATTGATTTTGGTATTTACTTGAGTATTATAACCCCCTCAATATTAATACAATCTACTAGATTTCATACCACACAGACATATACTCCATCAAATGATGGATGCTTTCATAAATTAAGTTTATTTTTACAGAGATATAAATATATGAGCTATCTTGCTTCTTCTCAATAAAGTAGTAATAGTAATATGTTTTATCTGGATACCATTACAATCGCAGGAGCAGTTGCGGGAGATTAAGGGAGCTTGGATATGGTAAAGGTGGTATAAAGAACGGGGGCAGGTCAGCCTGCGGCTACAGTAATATATAATCACTCAATCTAGGTAATAATAAAAATGTGGTATAAGAAAATAAGGCTTATTTCGTTATTTGTTGTTTTATCTGGAGCAATTAGTTGTACAAACTATAATCCTTTTGTCCTGAAGGGTCAAGTTCAAGACCAATATGACAAAATATTTAATGAAGGTAAGACATATATAAGGCTTGAAGAATTAAAGAGTACAAAAGGAGCCTCAAAGACATTTCTTGATCATCCACAATATTTAAGTAAGGATATGTTGGCAAGTGTGCTCTCTTCCATTTATTTTAAAGAAAAGGGCATAAAAGGTTGGAGTAAAGAACAGTATGTATTTCATGAAAGTGAATTATTGAAATTAACATCCCATATTGCAGATGCTTTCACAAGAGCATCTCCATCGCAATACATATTGGTAAATTCAAATTATACAAAGGGAAAAAGACTTTTTAAGTCAGAAGTGTATACCATATTTGGATTATTTGTTTCCAGTGATAAATTAAATGTTGTTTTCTCAAGAATTCAATATGAAGGTATAATTAATAAGGGTAGGGACAAGACATTTGTAGATTCTGGAGGTACAGCATTTGTTGATCCATTTAGTATAACAAAAAACCCATTCTGGAAAATAAACATTCGCTCCGGTCAACGGCTTAAGAAAGGACATGATAATTGGTTAATAATTGATTTAGAAAAAGATGCTTTTGCCAAAAAAGAAGATCACGAAAAGAAAGTAGCACCCAGTGATAAGCAAGAAGGTGTTAAAGTTTATGGTACCAAAGAAAGAGTTTCAGGTTCTCCTAAAAGGGTGGAAACAAAATTAAGTATTAAAGACCAACTTTTAGAGTTAAAGGAATTAGAAAACACCGGGCTTATTACCAGTGAAGATTATGAACGAAGAAAAGCAGAGATATTAGTTGGCAAACAGGAAAAGAGTATAAGGGAGAAGTTTATTGAACTTCGCAAACTAAAAGAAGGCGGCTTTATTGGTGATATTGATTATGAAAATAAGAAAAGAGACCTCTTAGATAAAGATGATGAGAGTGAAAGAGAAAGAAATATTAAGGATGTCCTGGCAGAGTATTTGGAACTGAGAGATGAGGGCTTTATAACGGACAAAGATTATAATTACAAAAAAAGAAAATTATTAAGAGAGTTTTAAACTTTGCACGTTTTTCTTTAATGATCTATTAATAATGATTCTGCTAATTTTAAATCTTCACGTATTGTAATCTTAATATTATCATAGCTTCCCGAAACCCATTGATCAAAAGAAAATACCCATTGTAGAAATAAAAAACTTTTTAAAGAAATGCGTCAATAGTTGCAGAAACATATTATGCCGGAAATTCTAAAGGAAGAAGAATAAGCATCTGTTTAAAAATAGAGGAACAGAAAATCTTTGATCTTAAAACTAAAATGATATTACTCCCGCAATGTTTATAAGGATATTATTAACAAAAAGAACGATTATGTTATGTGATACCTACATTAAATAAATGTCTAAACAAAAATATTTATAAGACATACTTTCCACTCTCCTACGATTGTTTAGATTGTCATAATGACAAGTGCTTTTCTGCCAGGTTTAATCACATGAACGAAAGCCAGGATACCGACGCCCATATCCAAAATCTCTATGTCTAATGTAAGTGTAGGGCCATTGATAGTAATAGTCCATATCACGAATCTTTTCTTCCTGCGCAACTATGGTTTCGATACTACTCGTCACCAAATCCACAGTTTCCGGCAATGTTTCATCACTTTCCAGTACCGTAATACCATTCCGTAATTTTTCTGAAACATTATCGTAAGGAAACTTTTCAAGGTATGAATTCCATTCAGTAATTGCATCGTCTATATTCCCATACCTTAGATATGCCATGCCCAAATATAGCCTTGCGCTTTTATCGCTTCTTTGAAGTCTTTTTGCAGTTTCAAGTTCGGAAATTGATTGTGCATACATTTCTGTTTTGTAATGGGCTATTCCAAGTTGGGTGTATACTTTTGGGTATTCCGGATTTTTCTCCAGAACGGTATTGAATGAATCAATTGCATTCTGATACTTTTGCTGTTCTAAATAATTTACACCTGTCCTATAATGCATCCCCGCACATCCACTACCTATAAACAAGATTACTGTAACAATTGACAAGGTCGTTAGATTCTTCATTAGTCTCCTCTTTATTAGCACATATAAACAGATTTATTACCTAAGATTGTCCTTTATCTATTTATATTTTAGCACGAAAATTATCATGTTAGAACTATCAAGTAAAAAAGGGCCGAGAGACAGGATTTTCTCTTTCGTCTCTCAACCCCATATGGTTATCAAACAAAATTTGTTTAATGATGATAACGTTCTTTTTACCTAATGTTTATGCTTATGCTCACATGCATGGGAAGCTACTGTTGATTATGTTAAAAATCAAGGATACTGGTGCGGTATCAGTGATAGAGAGAATAGACGTAAGGTTTGAGCCATTCGGGGTTGGTTGTCATGACTAATACCGATTTGATTGGTCGATGAAAAGAAGACTTTTTGGAATAAGTATGAGAATGCTATCATTTACAGCAAACTTCATCCTTTACCAGTAATTGTTCGTAAACTATCTATGGAGTACGGACCGGGCTTTAGCAATAAAGGAGCACCTTTATGCCCTTTTGGCTATCCGACTTGAAGCAAAGGGATTGAATATCAAAACAAACGCATTAAGTTTGCATGTCACCACGTTTGTCGTCAAGACCAACAGAAGTTATTATTCAATTACCATTATAGAAATAGTAAAAGCCGCTTTGAGTGGATGACTTACACACATTTCAAAGATAGCTATCGTAAACAAGGATCTGCTACCCCAGGTTCAAGAGTCTATGAAAGACTTAAGCCTCTTCGTACTGGCATAGAATGCTACTACGGTTTAGCAAAGAAAATCGCCATAAATGGAATCAGTAACACTTACATGACACCGTATCGGCACGATGGCCATAACAATGTGCTTATACACATAATTGAACTTAATATCGTTTTAAGTCAGGACTTTATCTTCTCCCTAAAGGGACCTACTTCTGGCAGCATAAAAAATGTGGCAAAATGGAGTGATATTATATCAGTTTAACACCTGTGATATAGAACAGGTTCGATAGTTTTTTAAGTTATATATAGTTAGAATTAACCATATGCATATAGAGTTAAAAACCTAGAGAAATGGTAAGTACAAACTATTTAAAAAGAACGCCCTTGTTGTATCCTATAGTCGAAATTGTTGTAAATTTTTGTTATTTGTATTTGTTTTATTTTTGAAAGGAGGTGATATTTCATGCAAAAAATATATTTTTAACTTAACTTACTTTGTTGAAAGCACTCTTAAGCTGGAGGAAATTTTATGAAGATAAAGAAACTGGTATTATCGTCGTTTATGATTGCGGGTTTTGTAATGTTATGCAACTTAAGGGGTGGGGCTACAGCCTATGCTGTAGGATTAGAAGAAAGGATGGATTATTTAGAAACGAGGATTAGTGAATTAACTTCGACCCAAGATGATCACAAAAGCGCTATAAGTGCAATAAAGGGGCTTCAAGAAAGAGTTTCGGTTGGCTTCGGTCTGCGTACATCTTTCACGACGACAGAAGATAGAGCCGGCACCAAAGGCGATGGGGTAAGTGGTGGGAGAAGTTATGATAATGATTTTGATGTTGAAAACATGCGACTTTACTTTGGGGCCAAAGTTACCGACAATATATATGTAGAATTCAATACAGAAATTTCTAACACTGATGCCGGCGCTGCAGGTACAGGTGTATCCGACGACGTGCGCTTGCTGGATGCTTTTGTGGAATATAAGTGGAACGACTATTTTCACATACGATTTGGAAGGCATCTGCCGGCTAGCGACCGTTTTAATCTTGACGGGCCGTACTATCAAAACTCCTTTGACTTTCCAGATGTTGTACAGAGATACCCGAATAAATCTACTGGCCGTGTTGAAGGAATTAGTTATTGGGGGCAGTACGCTGGTGGAAAATTCAAGTGGCAGTTTACAGCGTCAGAAGGTACTGAAGTTGCCGGTGGTCCCAATGATGATCCAGACCATTTGCAGTATTCAGGTCGTTTGACGTATAATTTCTGGGAACCTGAACCTGGTTTTTACAATAGCAGCACTTTTTATGGTAAGAAAGACGTACTGGCTATAGGTTTAGTGGGGTTTCAACAGTCAGATGCTGTAGGCACTGCGGCAGAGCCGAGCGATTTTACTGGCTGGAATTTCGATTTCCTGCTTGAGAAAAACTTTGGTTGGGGCACCATAGACATAGAGGCTGCCTATTTTGATTACAACAACCATAAAGCAGCAGGTTCAGGTTCTCTGGCCGATGGTCAGGCCTGGGAGGCTGGGTTTAGTTACCTGTATCCTGAAAAAATCGGTTGGGGATATCCGCAATTTGTTTCTCGTTATCAGTCCTTTGATCCTACCGATAACTTGGCTCCCACCACAGCCTTCACTGAGTCAAAAATAGAATTGGCTTTGCATTACATCATACAGGGTCATAACGCAAAGATTGCCCTGATATGGAGCAATACTCATCTTGGTAATTCACCAAGCAATGAAGATGTCGGTGCGATCAAACTCGGGATGCAACTTCAGCACTAGGACATATAAATACATTTAAACATGGGTAGTGTTTAATGGGTAACATTGTCGACTCATAAGGAAGGAGGTTTTTTTACTATAATATTTTAGTTTTGTCTAACAAGTAGAAAGGAGAAACGAATGTATAGCAAAAGTAAGAAGCGATTTTTTGATTGGAGGAATTTTTTTAGAAGCACACACAGGACAGCCTTAGCCATCACAGTTGCTGTTGGCATGGCTATGTTCATTGGTTCTCAGGCGATCAATGCCGGAGAAATTGATCCCTCAAAACCACCCATCAAGGTTGGGGTATTACATTCTTTGAGTGGTACTATGGCCATAAGTGAAGTTGCTATTAAAGACGTGGTATTAATGGCAATTGATGAGATTAATGCTGCGGGTGGCCTCTTAGGTGGAAGGAAGGTTGTTCCAATTGTGGAAGACCCCGCCTCAGATTGGCCTACCTTCGCAGAAAAGGCTAAAAAACTTATACTTCGAGATAAGGTATGCTCTGTTTTCGGTTGCTGGACTTCCGCAAGTAGAAAAGCGGTACTCCCGGTATTTGAAAAATATGACCATCTCTTGTGGTATCCCGTCCAGTACGAAGGAAATGAGTGCTCGAAGAATGTGATTTATTCAGGGGCCACGCCAAATCAGCAGACAGGCCCCGCTGTGACATGGCTTTTAAAACAGGGCAAAAAAAGGTTTTACCTATTGGGATCGGATTATATATTCCCAAGGACAACTAACATGATTATCAAGGCGCAACTTAAGGCAGAAGGCGGCGTACTGGTAGCAGAGGAATACACCCCCCTTGGCCATATGGAATATGCTACCGTTGTAAATAAGATAAAAGCAGCAAGACCTGATGTTATATTCAGTTCGATTAATGGTGACAGCAATGTCGCATTCTTCAAACAGTTGAAAGCTGCCGGAATTACGGCTAGAGATATTCCTGTTATGTCAGTGAGTATCGCTGAAGAGGAAGTTCGTGGTATTGGTGGTGAAAACGTAGCAGGTCATTATGCTGTGTGGAACTATTTCATGAGTCAGGATAACCCGATAAATAAGACTTTTGTGGAAAATTATCAGAATCGCTTTGGAAAGAAGCGTGTTACAGATGATCCTATTGAGGCACAATACATTAATGTGAAGACGTGGGCCATGGCAGTAGAAAAGGCTGGCTCGGATGATGTACATGCCATCCGTGACGCAGCAATGGGAATCGAGTGGAATGCGCCCGAGGGACCTGTAAGACTCGACCCCATGAATCAGCACTACTGGAAAATTGTGCAGATTGGTAAGCATTTGAAGAATGGTCAGTTCAAGATTGTATGGTCTACACCTGGTCCTGTAAAACCAAAGCCATGGAGCAGGTTCACAAATCCCACCTATGAGTGTGATCAATTCAAAGGTGGAACAGTTACTGATTTAAAGCCAGGCCAGAGAGGTAGTGATTATGAGATAATGACGGTGGCTGATCAGGGTAGGATTAAGGACACGGGTACAATGACCGGAGATGTAGAGGCATCAGCCCTTCTGACGGCGTTTGCAGGAAAGCCTGCAATAGCAGAAGGGGGTTCATTAGAAAGCAGAGTGGAAAGACTGGAAAAATGGATGAATAGTTTTAAGAAGAGATAAATGGCTCATAATTTCTCTCAGGTAAAATTTATCCAGGTTCATTTTTGAGTTAGAGTTATTAAACAATCGATTTGCAGTTTAGAGGGGGAGGACTCGTTAGTATTTTTAAAGATTTACTAATAGGCCCAATACAATAAACCTTCCTTCCTGTTGTATTGGAAACTTCATTATATATCTTTAGAAATTAGATAGTGCTAATGTGGTGTGGGTGATTGCTTCAGCACTCTCCTTTATAACTTTAGTAGCTTGCAATAATGGATCGTAGGCCACTATTTTATAAAGGTAAATAATGATTATCCCCCCCTCTTTTAAAAGATTGCTATTAAGAAATGTTTATAGTGCAACATAATAGTCGATTGTCAATATAGTTCACATTTTCTCTTTACCGCATTTCTAACAATTGAGACTGCTTTTGAGTTAATAAAAGTAGATTCCAATTCAGGGGGGGGGTAATCTTTTTAATGTCTTTAAAGATTAAATAAATATCAATATTAGTGTTGAGAGTGTTTTGCTTTAGTATTTCACATTTATAATTGTAGTAGCATGCAATAATCCGACCATGAGCCACTACCTTTTAGGTGTGGAAAAACACAAACCTTCGACAAATATTTAATCGAAAGCCAAATAATTGGTTACTCTCGTTGATTTAAGAAATGACTATTTGGTCAACTCGGCATAAGATATAATAAATTTGTATAATGACATGTTACGCATTTTAGTTATATTATAATTCTATTTGCGTAACCAAAATATTACAAATATATTATTGGGTTGACTAAATAGTTTTTTTTTGATTTAACCTTTATGAATTTTACTAAATAAAATTTTTTTGTGTATACTTAAGCAAGGAATAAGTGATTATCTAACCTTTTTGCAATAACATACTATTAAATGCATGGTCATATATATTTTCAAAAATGGCATCTATAAACTATTTTTTGAGAATGATTCTGTTGTATAATTAAAGCACACTTGTCTGAGACTATTATCTATAGGTAAACCCCTGCGGATCAATTGTAATAAAATAACACATAGACTACGTTTTATCATGAATAGTAATATGTTTATATTAAATCTTAATAAAAATAAAAGTGCTTTATTAAATCAATTTTACTTTAATTTCTCTAAGCAAATAGCAATTTTTCTGATTATTTTCTTATTATTACCTTTCGCTAATGTGGCTTATTCAGAAACCGTATCCGAAGAAGAATTAGATTATTACGTTTCTATGCTATCAAGTGAGCGTGCGAAAGTTAGAAAAAGAGCCATTATAGAACTTGCAAAAATTGGAGGTTCAAAAGCCGAAGATGCACTGAATGATTTATGGAATGATGAGATGGTTGAAGATATAATTTTCGCGATAGAGCTTGCTTTGGATACGATCCATTTAAAGAGTACCGATACAAGTACTCGACTGACAGGTGCAAAGGAGATAGGCGCAAAGGCAGGAACACTTTCTGCAACTTCTGGTTTGGAAGGTGAGATACAAGCGGAAGAACTTTTTCAACAGATTGTGGTAGATCCATCGCAGAAGCGAAATGTCATTGATACTCTGCATCATGCCTTAGAAATCGAAAAAAATAAGAAGGTAAAGCATAAGATTGAAGAGGCTATTCAAAAATTTAGACTAGGAGACAGTGATGCAAAAGTCCGTAGAGAAGCAGCCGAATACTTTGGTGAAGTAGCTGATCCTGATAATGTTATGGTTTTAGGAAGGGCACTGTATAAGGAAAAGGACGAAGAGGTAAGGGCTGCTTTAGAAAAAGCAGTTGCCAATGTAGAATGGAACGAACAAGTCGCTATTACACTCAAGCAACTATTTAACGGTTTTACCATCAGCTCACAATATCTCCTTATTGCTCTTGGCCTTGCAATTACCTTTGGAGTAATGGGTGTCATTAACCTTGCTCATGGTGAGTTTATGATGTTAGGGTGTTATGTCGCCCTGGTGTCACAGTCTATTTTTGCAAGTTACTTTCAACCTGTTTTAGGGCTCTATTGGGCGCTGGCTATACCATTAGCTTTTATTTTTACAGCGGGTTTGGGATGGGGGTTAGAACGTGGTGTTATTCGCTTTTTGTATAAACGACCTCTCGACACCTTGTTGGCGACATGGGGTGTTAGCTTAATTCTTCAGCAAGCGATAAGAAATTACTTCGGCGCTAATAATATTGATGTACCAAGTCCAAGCTGGCTTCTTGGGGGAATTGATCCCCTGGTTGGATTGCATTTACCATTTAAGAGATTGTATATTATTGGTTTTACGATTTGTGTTGTTACTGCTGTATATTGGTTATTTTATCGAACTCGTTTTGGCTTAAAGATAAGAGCAGTGATGCAGAACCGCAATATGGCCAATTGTTTAGGTATTTCCACCCAGAGAGTAAATGCCTTCACCTTTGCGCTTGGTTCGGGATTGGCTGGAGTTGCTGGTTGCAACATGAGTTTATTGTCGTCTGTAGGCCCTTCTACTGGTCAGAATTATATTGTAGATTGTTTCATGGTAGTGGTTCTAGGTGGTGTTGGTAAAATTGTGGGGACTATAGCAGGCGCCTTTGGATTGGGTGAGACCAATGCGATACTTGAATTTTTTACATCCCCCAATATAGGTAAGGCTGTGGCATTTATTCTTGTTATTATATTCTTACGGTTTAGACCCACGGGCTTTTCTGCTACTTCAGTGCGTGAGGATAAAGGCATAGTAAGTATAACCGGTTAATAAACTTAGGTGCGCAGACCTTACTCCAATGAGAGGACATGCGTAATTAAGGTTATGAACTTTTAAGCTAGACAATAGTGGCAAATACAAATCACGAAAAAAAATGGTCACATCCTGCCCTTACAGGTAGCAGGGTGAAAGAATGGAGTATAACAGGAGGTGTTCTCTTTGCATTTCTAATAGGGATTCCCCTGCTTAGTGCACTTCCAAGTGATGACGCTTGGTATAAGATAAGCAATTTTCGTTTGAACCTACTTGGAAAATTTTTGTCCTTTGCTATCGTAGCGGTGGGGTTGAACCTTGCCTGGGGATATACGGGTATTTTAAGCCTTGGGCAGGGGGTATATTTTGGACTCGGTGCATATATTATGGGAATGTACCTTTTGCTAAAGGTGGGTGTTGCCGGTCACTACGAAAGCGTTTTGCCTGATTTCATGGTATGGAATGGACTTACAGAAATGCCTTTGTTCTGGAGACCAATGTATTATGCCGCGGTAGCTCTACCACTTGTTATCATTGTCCCTGTTGTGGCATCGATAGGGCTTGGTTATTTGACATTTAAGAGCCGTGTTAGGGGTGTATATTTTGCCATAGTAACTCAGGCAACGGCCATGATACTTATGCTTACACTAATTGGTAATCAACCATATACGGGTGGAACAAACGGTTTAAATGATTTCAGAACTATTTTTGGAATGCCACTCAGGGGACCCGATTTGCCAAAAACTGAGTTTAAACTTTATCTGGCAACTGTAGTTATACTATTCGGAGCTTATGTATTGTCCCGTTGGATAGTACGTTCTAAATTAGGAAGGGTACTGACGGCAATACGTGATGACGAACAACGAGTCCGTTTTACTGGTTATGACGTTGCAAATTTCAAAATATTTATTTTTGCAGTCGCTGCTGCCTTTGCTGGTATCGGTGGGGCCTGTTTTGTTCCACAAGTGGGAATTATAGCTCCGGCTAATGTGGGGATTGTACCTTCTATTGAGATGACGTTATGGGTTGCTGTTGGTGGAAGAGGGACATTGGTAGGTCCTGTAATAGGTGCAATTCTCGTGAATTCTTGCAAAAGTGGATTTAGCGAATTATATCCTGGTTCTTGGCTGTATTTCTTAGGTGCATTGTTTCTCGGTGTGGTTGTTCTTTTCCCCCAGGGAGTCGCAGGTATAGCACGCTTTTTTAGGCGATCACGTGTGGGAGAGAAGACATTAGCAGAAACAACGGTTACTACAGACGGCGGGAAAAAAATCAACAAGTTCTTTTCAAAACTAACACTAAAGAAACACAAAGGAAAAACAAAAGGATCATAAAGCTTTGAAGATTGATTTAAAATAAAATGGTAAGCAGAAGATGGTGATTTATGCGCAAAGAAACGATTTTATACGTAGAAAATGTGACAGTTAGCTTCGATGGTTTTTTGGCATTGAAGGATTTAAATTTCTACATGGGTTATAATGAACTTCGCGTTGTTATTGGTCCTAATGGGGCTGGAAAATCGACAATGTTGGATGTGATTTGTGGCAGGACAAGACCCGTTAAAGGGCGAGTGATTTTTGGAAAGGATGAATTAAGCATTACAAAAATGTCGGAACATGGTATCGTACAACTTGGAATAGGTAGAAAATTCCAGACACCTTCTTTATTTACAAATCTCCCAGTACACGCGAATTTTGAATTATCTTTACGTAAAAAAAGGGGTGTATTTAGTACATTATTTGCAAAATTGACCTCAGAAGACGATGATAAAATCCATGAGATTTTAGAAATGGTCGGATTGGTTGAGAAGCGTCATGAAATGGCTGGCTCACTTTCTCACGGTGAAAAACAATGGGTTGAGTTGGGAATGGTTTTATCTCAGGACCCACAGTTGTTGCTGTTAGATGAACCAGTTGCTGGTATGTCTATTGAGGAAACGGATGAAACAGCAAAAATCATTAATAGAATTGCCGAAAGTTTAGGAAACAAATCTATCGTTGTGATAGACCATGATATGGATTTTGTTGAAAAAATAGCGCGTAAGGTATCTGTCTTGCATGATGGTACGCTCTTGTGTGAGGGAACCTTTAAAGAAGTCCAAAGAGACGAACGCGTAATAGAGAAATATTTAGGTAGGAAGAAGGGAAAGGAAGAGGAGAGCAAGACATAGAGAAATATTTATGGGGGGATAAATAATCTATGTTGGGAGATAAAAATGCCGAAAAGTGAGATAAAAACGGAAAAAGATGCAAAGTCGAAAGATGATATAATGTTAAAGCTTGAGGGTCTGCATCTTTATTATGGGGAGAGTCATGTAGTTCATGGTATTGATTTAGACCTTCCTGCGGGAAACACTACTGTTATATTGGGACGAAATGGTGTGGGAAAGACAACGCTGTGTAGAGGAATTATGGGGGTACTTCACAACAAGCACGGGAAAGTTTCTTTTGAAGGTGAAGATATTTCTAGGTTGGCACCTTTTAAACGAGCCAGACTAGGTTTTGGATATTGTCCTCAAGGACGTGATATATTTGCTAATCTTACTGTATACGAAAATCTTTTGGTGGCATTAGAAGCAAGGAGAGACGGCCTTTTGAAGGTACCAGAGGTAGTTTATGAATTATTTCCCATATTGAAAGATTTTAGACAAAGAAAGGGAGGTGACTTAAGCGGAGGGCAACAACAGATGTTGGCTTTAGGACGGGCAATGGTAGTGGATCCAAAGCTCTTAATCCTGGATGAACCCACTGAAGGGATTCAGCCTTCGATTATTATGGAGATCGAAGATGTGATTCATCGCATCAAAGAAGAGTTTGGAGTGGCTCTTATATTGGTGGAACAATACTTAGAGTTTGCATGGGATATTGGCGATGAATTTTGCATTATTGCCAAAGGTCAAGTCATAGAAAGAGGGAATCCTAAAGACGTTGATATGGAAACCATTAAAGAACATTTAACAGTATAATTTAATGAATAAAGGAAGGTCTCTATCTTTGCTATTTACTGACGTGAAGGTTTAAGGAGATCATATAAAAGTATGGATACACAAATTGTTGCGGATACCTTATGGACTCTCATTGCCGCAATACTCATTTTATTGATGGGGTTGGGTTTTGCTTGTGTAGAAAGTGGTTTTACTCGTGCCAAGAATAGTGTAAATATTCTTTCAAAGAACTTTATAGTTATTGCTACGGCAACAATTGCATTTTGGTTTTTCGGCTTTGGACTTATGTTTGGTGATGGTAATCCCCTTTTTGGATTAAAAGGAATTATGTTTATGAGTGGAGATGATAATAGCCCTTTGGCTGGTGATAACTATAAGGGAGTATATTCGGCGCTTAGTTGGGTTGGTATTCCTTTAGCTGGAAAATTTTCCTTTCAGATGCTTTTTGCAATGGTTGCCGCTACTATTATCTCAGGTGCCGTTGCAGAGCGTGTTAAATACAATGCATTTATAGTTTTTTCATTCTTAATGGTTGCATTCGTGTATTCCGTTTCCGGGCATTGGATTTGGGGTAACGGATGGTTATCTAGAATGGGAATGTTTGATTTTGCAGGATCGACAGTCGTTCACTCAGTTGGAGGATGGGCAGCATTATCGGGTATTTTGCTTTTAGGGCCCCGTTTTGGGAAATACAACCCTGATCGTTCCATTACAGCAATTCCTGGACACAACATGCCTTTAGCCTTAATTGGTGTATTTGCCTTGTGGATCGGTTGGTTTGGCTTTAATGCAGGAAGTGCAATGGCCGCTAATCCAGTATTAATAACCCATATAGCACTTACAACAAATATGGCAGCATGTACAGCCATTCTGGGGGCCACAATTGCTTCCTGGACTATCTTGAAAAAGCCTGGTTTCGGTATGACACTTAACGGTTGTTTAGGTGGGCTTGTTGCTATAACAGCTTCTTGTGCAGTTGTGAATGTTGCCAGTGCTGCCATTATAGGGTTTGTTGCAGGATGGTTAGTTGTGTTATCTGTCATGTTTTTTGATCGAGTAAGGATAGATGATCCTGTAGGTGCTTTATCAGTACATCTGGTTAATGGCATTTTTGGCACTTTATGTGTCGGACTCTTTGCAGAGGGACAATATTTACCAGAACGTGTCGGAAATGGATTGTTCTTTGGAGGAGGAGGTTCTTTATTGGGCGCACAGTTTATGGGTGTGTGGACCGTTGCCTTATTTGCTTTTTCGTTATCAGGCATTTTCTGGCTAATGCTGAAATATACGATTGGAATTCGCGTAGATGTCAGTGAAGAGTTAGAAGGTCTTGATATCGGAGAGCACAACAATGTTGCATATCCGGAATTTGTAAAAAGGCTCACGGGTGATATTTTTGGTTCCATGGCAAAGACCATTGTTGGTGTTAGTGAAGTTCCACAAGAAGAGTCGCCTCAGCCTGTCAAGGTTTTTTCAAAAGGAAGTTCTGCAATACAAAAGATTGAAGCCATCATCCGCCCGGAAAGACTTCCTTTTGTGAGAGATGCTTTAGAGAAGATAGGGTGTCCTGGCATTACGGTGAGTCAGATAGATGGTCAGGGAATACAAAAAGGTATTACACACCAATGGCGAGGAGAAAAGTTCAAGGTAGACCTCCTGCCAAAGACGAAGATTGAAATCATTGCTGAAAAAGCGGATATTGACAAGATTGTGAATGCGATTCTTAAATCAGCTAAAACCGGTTCTTTTGGTGATGGTTTGATATCCGTCTGTGATACAAGTGGTATTATTAACATTAGAACTGGTGAGGAGGGTTCTGCTGAAATTGATTAACCGGAAATTATTCAAATCTGCCCGATGAAAATATTTGTTATTCTGCAAATAGTGTTGTGCAATACATTTCTTTCCAGCTGGACTTTTTCTGACAATTTAAAGTCCTACTATCCTTTAATAAAAAAAAATACAGGTATGATTAGTTTTGATAATATATCTGAAGATACAAATATAACCAAAGTAAAGAATACAAAATCGTCTGTAAGGTACCAGCCTGACATCTTTTTTGAAGAACCGATCTACAATTTTGGTAAAGTATACAAAAATGAAGATGTTGAACATGTCTTTGTATTTAAAAACCGTGGAACAAAAGAACTAAACATAGAGAGGATAAAGGCTTCATGCGGTTGTATTGTATTAGAAACAACTACCCGGAATGTATCTCCAGGAATGACCGGAATTATTGTTACAATCCTTAGAAGTGGTCCAGATACAGGTACTATAACCGAAAGTATAAGTGTATATTCAAATGATCCAGATAACCCCGTTTATGCTCTTAAGCTGTCAGGAGAGATAATAGAAGATATTAAAATAAATCCAAAGCAGGTAAGATTTGGATATGTTTCCAAGGGTGAAAAAGCACAGGCTGAAGTAGATATACAACCACGTCCCGGATTTAATCTAGAAATAAAAGACGTGATATCATCTAACCCCGTCGTTATTATTAAGTACAAGAAAGATGAACGGGAGAATAAATATATTGTTGAAGCCACATTAAAAGAAGATACAATGGTTGGGGAATGGACAGGTAATATCTATATACTTACCAATAGCGAGAGACAAAGCCGGGTGATAGTTCCTTTTTCCGGAGAGGTACTGGGAGATGTTCGAATATACCCATCGCATTTATATTTTGGTGTTATCAAAAAAGGTAGTGAATGTGTTAAATCGGTATTTATTACGTTACTAAAAGAAAAGATAGAAGTTGAAAAGGTTGAAGTTCAACCTGAATTTTTAGTTTCAGAAATCGTAACAGACCCTCGAAAGAATATTGTTGAAGAAAGGCACGAGATCCTATATTCAAACTTTTGGGAGGTCTCCACAGACTTTCCTCAAAAGAAAATTGTTGGGGGGGAAAAGGTACGTCTTAGAATTCTTACTAAAGTAAGAAAAGACGCACCTGCTGGAGAAATAAACGGTGTAATAAAGGTATATACAAATAGTGAAATACAACCGATTATTAATATTCCTGTATCTGTAACGATAACCGATAAATAATTATTTTAACTTAACTTTTAGAGTCGGAATGTGATGAACATTTGTAGGACTAAAATGACTAAGGGCAATTAAGAAAGGAGATTGTTTTGTCATGATGTTGACACCACGTGAGATTGATAAGATGCTTATTTATTCTGTAGCCGATTTAGCGAAAAAACGAATGTCACGTGGTTTAAAACTGAATTATTCTGAGGCAATGGCCGTTATTACAGAGGCTATTCTTGAGGGAGCAAGGGATGGTAAAAGTGTTGCTGACTTAATGCAGTTCGGAAAGAAGATATTAAACAGAGAAGATGTAATGCCACGCGTACCGGAGATGATACATTTGGTACAAGTAGAGTGTACATTTCCTGATGGAACGAAATTGGTTTCTTGTCATGATCCTATTGTGTAAGATAAATATTAATTATTTAGCATTTAAAAAGTGGCCTTAGGAATATTGAAAGTTGCCAAGCCAAGTAAATATTTTTCGATGTTGGAGGAAATATGAGTGGAACTGTTAAATATATTACTAGTAATAGTTCAATGGAAATTAATGCTGGACGGGTTACTGTCAAAATGTCTGTAAAGAATACAGGTGATCGTCCTATTCAGGTAGGGTCTCACTTCCATTTTTTTGAGACTAACAGGGCACTGGATTTTGATAGAAAAAAGTCGTTTGGGATGAGGCTAAATATACCTTCAGGATCTTCCATTCGCTTTGAACCGGGCGACGAGAAGATGGTCGAATTGGTTCAATTGGGAGGCAAAAGAGTCGTTATGGGGTTAAACAGTTTAGTAAATGGGAGCACCTCTGCAAAAGGAGCATTAGAAGCCGCATTGAAAAAAGCAAAGGAATTGGGTTTCAAGGGTGCTTGAATCTTTGATTCTATTATAATATTAAAAGGTGTTTCTTATGGCAAATTTAACGAGAAAACAATATACGGATTTATACGGGCCCACGGTGGGTGATAAATTTAAGTTGGCTGACACTGAATTAGTGTGTGAAATCGAAAAAGATTATCGTGTGCCAGGTGATGAAGTAGTATTTGGTGGGGGTAAAACAATCCGAGAGGGAATGGGACAAAGTACTCAAACTAACAAAAGTGGGGCATTAGACCTTGTCATAACCAATGCAATTATTATAGATCCAATCCAAGGGGTTGTTGTAGGAGACATTGGAATCAAAGATGGAAAGATTACAGGTATAGGAAAGGCAGGTAATCCTGATATTATGGACGGTGTTCACTCAAATCTAATTATAGGTTCTGGAACAGAAGTAATTGCAGGTGAGCACCTTATCGCTACTGCAGGCGGAATAGATGGACATATCCATATGGTATGCCCGCAACAGGTATACGATGGTTTATCAAATGGAATAACAACATTTGTAGGGGGTGGAACAGGGCCTGCAGAAGGAACGAAGGCCACCACGTGTACGCCGGGTCCGTGGAATATTCAAAAGATGATTTTGGCTTGTGAGGGTTTGCCTGTTAATTGGGGTTTTAAAGGTAAGGGCAACTGTGCTCTACCAGAACCATTAATAGAACAATTGGAAGCAGGTGCCTGTGGACTAAAAGATCACGAAGACTGGGGCACAACACCAGCGGTATTAGACCAAAGTTTATCAGTGGCTGATAAATATGATATTCAGGTATCAATTCATACTGACACCTTAAATGAGGCAGGATTTGTGGATGATTCAATCAAGGCTATCGATGGTAGAACTGTTCACACCTATCATACCGAAGGGGCAGGTGGAGGGCACGCCCCAGATATTATGCGTATAGCTGGAGAAAAGAATGTATTACCATCATCAACAAATCCCACAAGACCTTATACAATAAACACACTGGATGAACACCTCGATATGTTAATGGTTTGTCACCATCTTAACCCCTCAATCCCAGAGGATGTGTCCTTTGCAGAGAGCCGTATTCGTGCGGAGACTATAGCGGCAGAAGATGTACTTCATGACCTTGGGATATTGAGTATGTATAGCTCAGATTCACAGGCAATGGGGAGGGTCGGTGAAAATTTTATTAAGGCTATTCAAACTGCCGATAAGATGAAAAAACAGAGGGGGAAATTGAAAGAGGATGCACCGGGAAATGACAACTTCAGGGTCCTTCGCTATATTGCTAAATGTACCCTGAATTATGCCATTTCGGATGGCTTTGCCCATGTGTTAGGTTCAATAGAACCAGGAAAGATTGCAGATATTGTTCTTTGGCCTATTGCCTTCTTTGGAGCAAAGCCGAAGATGGTCATTAAGGGCGGATTCGTGAATTGGGCCTTAATGGGGGATTCTAATGCCTCTATCCCCACACCGGAACCTGTTATTTACCGTCCTATGTTTGGCTCGTTCGGAGGAGCAATGCCGAAGACAAAGGTAACATTATTGTCAAAGGTGGCTGTTGAATTGGGTGTTCCTGAAAAAATTGGTATGCAAGGTGGATACGTTGCTGTTGGGAATTGTAGGGGATTGACAAAATCCCATATGGTAAGAAATGATGTAGCTCCAAAAATAGAGATTGATCCTGAAACATATCAGGTAAAGATTGATGGAAATATTGCTACTTGCGAGCCGGCAAAGGAATTAGCACTGACACAGCTTTATTTTATTGTGTAAAGGAGATTTCTTGAATATTAGACATGTAGTGGAGGCGTCAAACGTTGATGATAAAGGTTATGTGTTAGACCCCTCCGAGGTAAAGCACGGTGTTGTCAGAGCGGGAAAGATATGGGATTTAGCTGGTTTTATTGATCCCAGAACTCATCTAAACCTTGATTTTGTGGATCATCGGGTAACTAAATGTATTATTGCAGGTAGGTTTATTAAATATGCTCCTGTAAAAATAAAGCAGGATGGATTTGTTTTTGCGCACGTTAAAAACGAAAGTTACGAACACCTTGGATTTGTAGACATTGATGAACGAAGGATTGAATGGATGAAAAGGTGCCAAATAAAATAAGTTATTACAAGAGTAATAATACAATATAATTAATATTGCGCGGAGTTTTAGATAAACATTAAACTTCAAACTATCTCTGACTTTATCAATGTCTCTTTTCTAAACCTTAGCAGCGTTCCACGGACTTGCCCGTGGGTCTTTCAAAGACTACTTATTTTTCAAGTTACAACATCTGCCTCATCGGGTATGCCGGAAGCACGAAATGTTCAGCGCAAACTTTGGATCAAACGATATTGAACTGGGCAGTCTTTCCGAGGCAGTTATGCAATTCAGCAATTCCTCAAAATAATTTCCCTGCATGGCTAATAAACATCAATGACAAAGCCATTTGCTTTTTGCTAAAGCAAGAGTTAGAATTACTAAGAAACTTATTCCTGAACAAGAACATGTTTAAAAGATTTTTTTGCCTTAAAATTTCTCAAATCCTTAGAGGAAAATAACCATGTTGATTATTAATGAAATTTTGGGAAATATTAATACCGACGGGAAGTGGGAAAAACTGTATAACATAATGAACCGTGATAATCATGTGCATACGATAATGATTACACGTCTAGAATCAGAAAGATGTCGTTTATTTAAGAGGCTACCTGAACTTAACGAAGAGATGGGCATTAACCTCAAAAGAGGTATGGTATTGTGCGATGGAGATGTTCTATATTATAAAAGAGGGGAAAAGATGTTTGTTGCAAAGATTGAGGCAGAGGAGATGATGGTACTTCATTTTGTAGAAAAATTTCATGAAGACAAAATGCTTGAGTTGGCCGTTAAATTGGGTCATGCGATTGGTAATCAGCACTGGCAAATGAAGGTTGTTGGAGGAAAGATATATGTTCCGATAATGATCGACAAAAAAGTAATGGAATCAGTCATTAAAACGCATAATATTCCAGGTGTTAAATATTATTTTGAGGAAGAGGTGGGGGAACAGATATTTAGTGGGAAATGCAGACTCTTACAAAACACATCACACGACCACCATCAGCACAAACATTAAGGAAAGGATACTTAATAGTGAGTATTGACGGCAAAGAAACACCATTAACATATGATGTACAAGAAACCCATTTAAAATCATTTGTGAAGGCACTTCAGATATCTGATTCTTTCTTCCCAGTTGGTATGTATAATTTTTCTCATGGCTTGGAGTCGTTTGTTCAGGCAAATATAGTAAAAGATGTAGATGATGTTGTCTTTTTGCTTAATGATATTCTTTCCCATCAGATTGCTCCTGCCGATTGTGTTGCACTGGCCAATGCTTATAGGGCGACTGAACAGTCTGATTTAAATAAGCTTTTACTCGTGGATGAAATGCTTTATACAATGAAACTGTCAACAGAAAACAGGGAAGGTTCTGTAAAGACAGGCAAGTGTATGCTATCCAATCTCCTTTTAATGATTCCTGGCAGCTTAATACTCCGTGATTTTAACGAAACAATCTCTACGGGAGCCAGCCCAGGAAACTACTCTGTAATACTGGGCTTAGGTGGATATTTATTGGGGATATCGTGCTCCGAAACAATGATGATTGAATTGTATTCCTTTAGCGTTAGCTTTGTTGGGGCAGCAATGAGGCTCGTTAAAATGGATCACTATACAGCAATCAACATAATCAATGAATTGCACCCTTTATTAGTGGATATTATAAAAAATAATATACACAAGGTCCCGGACGAGATGTATTCCTGTGCACCTTTGGTAGATATTATGTCAATAAAACATGAACGAGCAACTACTCGAATGTTTTTGAGTTAATCCACAGTGTCTTTAAAACACCAGGTGTATATAATAATTTGTCTTATCTCACAAAATTCTATTTTCAAATTAAGAGACTTCAGCCTGATGAATTAAAGTTACATTTCTATAGGAGGAGTGTTGATAGAAGGCAAGATTCCACGGGTAGGAGTGGGTGGTCCTGTAGGTTCTGGTAAAACTGCACTTATAGAGGCGGTAGTACCTGTATTGGTGGAAAATGGATATAAGCCGCTTATCCTAACCAATGACATTGTCACAAAGGAGGATGCAGAACACGTAAAAAAGACGCTGCAGGGAATTATTCCTGCTGAACGTGTTTTTGGTGTTGAGACAGGAGGGTGTCCTCATACGGCAGTACGGGAAGACCCCAGCATGAATCTAGTAGCGATAGCGGAAATGGAACGAAAATTTCCAGATTCTCATATACTTTTTGTTGAAACTGGAGGGGATAATCTGACACTAACATTTAGTTCTGCATTAGTAGATTATTACATTTATGTGATTGATGTAGCTGCTGGTGAGAAGATTCCTCGCAAAAACGGTCCTGCTATTACTCAATCCGATCTGTTGATTATTAATAAGATTGATCTGGCTCCATTTGTAAATGCAGATTTAAAAATAATGGAGCGTGATTCAAAGATGATGAGAAAAGACAAACCTTTTATCTTTACTAATTGTCATACCAAAGAAGGAATAGACGCTGTTTATCAATTAATTAAAAAAGAGGTACTTTTTGAGGGCTAATATCCGTATAAAATGCTAAAATATCCCGTTGTTGATACACACGATTATTATACTCCTGTAAAAATTCCATCAGAAATTAGCCCATATGGCTTAGAAATTCCACCACTCAATGTTGGGCAGGCAGGCAAGGTTGGATTGCTGGTTTTAGTCTTAGAAAATAAAGAAGGAAAGACGACACTTGTAGAAAATTATCATAAAGTTCCATTACAGGTCCAAAAAGCTCTTTATATTGATGAGAATATGCCCCATATGCCTTATATCTATATTATGAGCCCAGGTGGTGGAATACTACAAGGAGATAGAATAAGAATAGACATACATGGACATGAAAACACCGCGTTTCATATTACGACCCAAGCCGCAACAAAGATTTACCGCATGGAAAAGAACTATGCTACACAGATGCTTAATATAACACTGGACAAGGGGGCTTATGCAGAATTACTACCCGATATAATTATCCCCTACCGAAATTCTCGTTTTTACCAGGAAGTTAATTTGAAAATTCACGAAGATGCAACTTGCCTTTATAGTGAGATACTGATGCCTGGGCGTATAGCTAGTGGAGAATCATTTCTATATGAAATATTTTATTCGCGTTTTCAGGCGACCAATTTATCAGGGAATTTTAGATGTATAGATCATATGGTTTTTTCACCGAAGCAAAGCAACCCTAAGTCACTTGGTATAATGGGTAATTGGGAAGTTGTGGCAAATCTTTATTTGTTAACTAAGAAAATCGAAAGTAGAAAATTGAATGATGAAATAGAAAATACGATTCAAAATACTGATAATGTGTGCTTTGCTTCTTGTGCGCTTCCTCGTTTGGATGGTATTATTATACGCATACTAGGCAAAAAATCGAACGATGTGGTCACTGTTTGTAGACAGATATGGAATATTATTCGAATAAAATTACATGGAAAGCCTGCTCCAGACTTAAGAAAATAAAAAATGATGTTATAAATTAAGTTTTATATAAGGAAATATCAATGACAGAACAAAAACCAGGTAATGTTCAAGTACAAAGAATGGAAAATACAGCCCTTGAAAATAATTGCACTGCAGTTTTATCTATAGCTGATACTGTACGAACTACACTAGGACCAAAAGGATTGGACAAATTACTCGTGGATGAATTAGGTAACCGTTTTATTACAAACGATGGGGCAACCATAATGCTATCGATCAAAACGATTCATCCTGTAGCAAAATTGGTTGTAGAAATTGCAGACAGGCAAGAAGCGAAGGCAGGAGATGGTACGACCACTGCCGTTATATTGGCTGCAGAAATGATAAAGGAGGGCAAAAGACTAATTGCTGATATGGGCATCCATCCTACATTGATTGTAAGAGGCATAGAGTTAGGGATTCAGCGTTCTATTGAGCTTTTCAAACAGATGGCTGTAAAGATTAATATGAAAGATGCTCGTCTTGCTCAAGTGATTTCAACGGCAGCTGGAAGTAGAATGGATGGAAACCAAGTTGTATCTTTAGTGAGTGAAGCCCTTAACATTCTGAAAAATCCAAAGGGAAAAAAGGGAATGGTTAACTTAAAAAAAAGTATATTCTTAATTAATAAACCCGGGCTGGAGGATATGGTTTTCGATGGAATCGTTATTCAAAGGCAGCTCTTTGATCAGCAAATACCTGATCGTTTGGATAATGTTAAAGCGATTCTTCTTAAGATGGATTTGAAAGAGATTAAGGAATCATGGATCAAAGAGATGAGAAACTATGACGAAATTGTGCGGATGAAAGAAAGTCAAACAAAAATGACAAAAGAGATTTCTGATAGTATATGTATGACAGGTGCAGATATTGTATTTATAACCTCTGCCCATACGGATGACCTCCTCTTATCCAATCTTCTTGAGAAGAATATCCTGCTAATACATGTCTCTAACGAAGAACTTCTAAATATTGCAAATGCTTTAGATATACAAGTGGCCAGAAGAAAAGAGGATATGGGAAAAATTTCAATGGGCACTTTAAAGAGTGTGTGTTACGACGAAGAAAGTGGATTATTGTTCTTTGAAAATCACGCACAGCGAAAAATGGTGACAATTATTATCGGCGGTGTTACAAAAGTAACATCTCAGGAGCGATGGCGTGCTGTGAAGGATGGTATTTCAGCAGCGCAGTCTGCATTGAACGATGGTATTGTAGCAGGAGGAGGAGCTGCAGAACTTTGCATAAGTGAGAAATTGAAAGAGGAAAACCTGAATGGTGGAGTAGATTCTATAGGTATTGAAGTAGTCGCACATGCCCTTTCTAGTATTATGCGTCAAATACTTACAAATGCGGGCTTCAATGGCTTTGAAAAAATGACGGAGATCAGAAATAAATCCGGAGAATATGGAATAGATATTAGTACGGGAAAGGAAGAAGATATGTTTGAAGCCGGTGTTATTGACTCTGCAGGGATTAAGATTAATGCCTTGAAATCGGCAGCTGAAATCGTCAAAGCTGTTTTGCGTATTGACCGTATACTAATTGCCAGTTCTCCACATAATGCGGTTGTCGGAAACCCTGTAAATGAAACAGATCCAAAAATATAAATAGATAAAGGGATTTATTTAGGCGATATTTACTTATGCTAACACACGAAGAAGTTAAATATGTACTTCCATATCAATCTGTATATTATATTATAGCGACTTTTGGGGTTATTTTTTTGATATTTAGTGTTCTTTGGTGGAAAATTATCAAAAAAGTACCTTACAATAATACCGCCGAATGGTTTTTATCTGCGGGCAGAAATATGAAGGGAGGGATAGTAACAGCTTCTATTGTTAGCACATGGACATGGGCCGCAACCATTATGGTTTCCTCAAAGATGGGTTATATTTACGGTATCAGTGGTCCATACTGGTATGCCGCCGGAGCAACAATACCCATCCTTTTGTTTAGTGTCATAGCCGTTTATGTGAAAAAGTTAGCGCCACAAGTACATACATTTCCCGAGTTAATTCTGTCCCGGTATGATAAAAAAACCCATTGGATTATGATTATTATAGGCTTGTTGGCCTGCACCATAGTAACCACCATGGTAATATTAGGGGGGGCCTTAGCCTTAAACGTTTTAACAGGCATCAACATAAAAATTGCCGTTCTCGTAATCCCTTTGGCGTTTTGTTTTTACAGCTCTATTGCAGGTTTAAGAGGTTCTATCATTACAGACTATATTCAGATTGCCATCATCTTAGTAATTGTTTTGGGATTATCTATACTTTTTTATTATAAATACGGCGACTTTGGTGTACGCCAGATGTTAGAAAACATTCCCAACAGAGAAAGATTAGTTACTATTACGGCTCTCTCTGGAGTCATGTTTGGCATAATCAATACGATTGGAAACTTTGGAACAGTTTTTTTAGATCAAACTTATTGGCAAAGAGCGATTGCCGTTAACTATAAGTCTGCTGGTAGCTGTTTTTTTACGGCAGGATTAGCGTGGTTTGCAATACCCGTTTGTATTGCAACAGTTTTAGGGGTTGGTGGGTTATTATTAGGTATCAATGTCAGTGATTCTACAATGATAGCTCCATTAACGGCTTACAATATCTCAGGCAATATCGGAGGTATTGCCTTTTTAGTAATGCTTTTCATGGCTATTATTTCGACTGGAAATTCTGAATCGGTTGCTGTGGCCTCTATAATTGCAAACGACATATATCGTATAAACATAAAGCCACAAGCTACAGACAAACAGATACTTAGAGTTTGTCGTCTTACAACGTGCCTTTTTGGCATTATCGTAGGAATTTTGAGTTTTATCCTTTTTTCGATAGGCATTAAGGTTTATTTTCTATACCTTGCTATGGGAATCTTCCTGGGTTCTGCAGTATTTCCTATCATTTTGGGAATTATGTGGAAAAGGATATCTTCCTTTGGTGCATTTTGGGGGACATTACTGGGGCTTATTAGTGGAATTATTGTATGGATAATCATGGCTAGTGTTCAAGGCGAAGGCTCATTAATTGTGGCGATAAGTAAAATATTACCTATAGCTTATGCAAATTGTACAGTTGTTTTGGTTAGTGGAATTGTTTGTCTAATTGATGGTTATCTGTTAAATAACAACCATTTTGATTTTTCCAAGATTCAACTAAGAATAAGTTCATTCCTGCAAAGACATGAAGTTGAAGAAATGAAAGGGCTTAGGCCTATAGTAAAGCATAGCTATTTTAAAAATATCAATAGCTATTTCAAAAAAGATGGACGGAAAATCATATTGTGGGCAATCTATATTTCCTTAGCTGTGGAAATTATTTTCCCTGGAATCATGTATCTTTCAGGTTTTACTTTTAATGGGGGGTTTTTTAGCTATTGGATTATTGGGACACTTGTGTGGCTTGCATTTTCTACTGGATATACCATTCTTATACCAATTATTGATTTCTTTCAAGTGGATGAACCAGTAGAGTTATATTATGAATAAATCTCAAGTAAAGTGTAAATTTTAAAGGTATATAAAAATGTTCTCGAACAATTCTATTAGCATACGTTTGTTTAATGGGTACTTTACCATTATTATTTTTTTAGGAATTATTGCAATAGTTTCCTTAGTTAAGCTGGGGAGCATTAATTATCTGAAAAAAGGTTTTGCAGAAAACGATATTCGAATCGAAAGCATAAATAATCTGGAGATATACAAAGAAAAGTTAATAACCAAAACAACCATTCTTGCAAAAAATAATAATAAACAAGAGATTATTGAGGATTGTTTGAATATTTTGAATAACTTGAGGAGTGAGGTACTAAGGTTAACAAGCGCCTGTGTTAATAATCCACTCTTTTTGAGACTGGGTAATTCAATTAAAAATCATTGTAATATATTAGATTCAGAATATAAGGCACGTCCATATCCCGGTGAAAAAGTACTTTTGCCCAGAATTAACAATTTAGATGTGGTTATAAGTGCTTTTAAACACGAAAATTATAAGAATGTTGATAAATTACAAAGTTCCCTTGAAGGTGTAACTCGGTCGGCATTATTGACGATATCGTTTTTTTTCCTGATTACGGTAGTTTGCAGTATTTTTTTAAGTATAAATATTGCATCTTCAATAACGAATCCACTGGCAAAATTAATGGTTGCTGCCAAAAAAATTAGAAGTGGAAACCTCTCTACCAGGGTGCATACCAATGCTTATGATGAAATAGGGACACTTTCAGTGGCATTTAACAAAATGGTTAGTGCTCTTGATAGTGATAAACAAGAGATTAAAGAATACAATAAGAATCTAGAGCTGAAAAATATAGAATTGCAAAATCTTTCACATAGGATGTTTTCAATTCAAGACGAAGAACGTAAGCGCTTGTCGCAAGTACTCCATGAGGAGGTTGGGCAGGCGATGTCAGCCTTAAAAATCAACTTTAAACTCCTGGAACACTACAATAATAAATCTAAAACTGTATTAGATCAAAATACTGAATTCCAATCATGTGTGGAAGATTGCAGAAAAATTGTGGATATGACATTTAAAAGTCTAAAAAGTCTAACATTCATTCTCAAATATAACATTCTCGACAAAATGGGAATTTTAGAGGCAACAAACTACTATCTTGAGCAAGTTTCGGAAAGAACTCCTGTAAGGATCGTTACGGCTAGTAATGTGAACGAGGAAACTTTTCCCGAACGCGTTAAAATGCATTTGTTTCGCATTATATGTGAAGCAACAACAAATATCATAAAGCATGCAAATGCAACTTTAATACGGCTGGACTTTGCTATAGATAAGAATAATTTTGTTTTGTGTATCTCTGATAATGGTAGTGGGTTTAATGTAGAAGATGTACTTGAGAAGGACAAGGATGAGTTTAAGATGGGATTGACTACTTTAAGGGAATTAGTAAATATTATGAGAGGAAAAATGCAAATCATTTCAGAATTATCAAAGGGAACAAGTCTCATTATTAAATTACCTTTTAATGAATATGTAATTAAAATACCGGGAGGTGTAAAGGATGAAAAAGGTGAGAATCTTACTTGTGGAAGACCACCATATAGTAAGGCAGGGTATTAAACAACTTTTAAAACTGCATGACAATTATGATATTGTGGGTGATGCTGGTGACGGAGTCAGTGCAATAGAAAAAACAAAAAGGCTATTGCCAGATGTGGTTATTTTGGATATCTCCATTCCTAAGATAAATGGTATAGAAACAGCCAAACAGATACGCTCGATCGATCCCGATATTAAAATAATAGTTCTTACAATGTACGAAGCTAAAGAACTTATTACGAGGATGCTCGATATAGGTGTTTCTGCATATCTTAATAAAGAATCAACTGATACTGATTTAGTTACTGCTATAGAGACAACAATGAATGGACAGGTATTTTTTAGCCCTTCGGTCTCAAAGGTAATGGTCGAAAAGATAACGAACAAGACAAATGATATTTGTATCCCTGAAGTAAACAAAGAATCTTATAATAAGTTAACAGGTCGAGAGAAGACTATTTTATATATGGTGGCGGAGGGATATTGCAGTAAGGAAATTGCCAAACACTTTTCAATTAGTATTAATACTGTAAATAATCATCGAGCAAGCATTATGAAAAAACTTAATATACACGATGCCGTTGGATTAACAAAATACGCTATAAATGTGGGCTTATTGGTGAATGTAAAGCAGAAAAAATCTATAGAATCTTTTTTAATACAGAATGGAAACAGTCCCAAGACAAGAAAACCTCTGGAATAGAGGCTGACATAAAGGCATGGTGTGAAAAAACAGGAAATGAATTACTAAAGATAGATGAGGTAGATGGAGAATATCATACCTACGTTCGCAAGCTGGCGCCTGATGAATAGGTAATAGTATCTTTTTTACAAGCAAACCTCAATTCATATTACAACCAGCCCACAATCCTTTTTTAAAGATCGCTGGTCGTATGTAATTCAATTATCCCGTAAGCTTTTCTATACTAATGCCGCTGCTTCTTTGGGGACCTTTTCCCAGTCGGCAAGGAATTGCTTAAGTCCCTCATCAGTCAATGGATGTTTTACTATATTGTTAAACACCGCAAATGGGACTGTAACAATATCGGCACCCATAAGTGCGGCATCTCTTACGTGTAATGGATTTCGAATACTGGCAACGATTATTTGAGTATCAAATCCATAGTTATCATAAATAGTACGAATTTCCTCAACAACTTCCATTCCGGTATGACCTCTATCATCTAATCTTCCCACGAAGGGACTAACATAGGTGCCTCCAGCCTTTGCTGCGAGTAGGGCCTGGTTTGATGAAAAACACAAGGTGACATTTACATGTATGCCCTCTGAAGTCAGAATCTTTACGGCCTTAAGGCCCTCCTTTATGAGCGGTATCTTGACGACTATGTTCTCCGCTATTTTTGATAAACCTCTTGCTTCCTTAACCATATCGTCCATCTCTGTACTGACTACTTCTGCGCTTACGGGGCCTTTTACGATTGAACATATCTCTTCGATAGTTTCCCTGAAGGGCCGCCCGGTCCTTGATACCAATGTAGGATTAGTTGTAACACCGTCTAAAATTCCCAGGCTTTCTGCTTCTCTTATCTCTTTTACGTCTGCCGTATCAATAAAGAATTTCATTTTGTCTCCTTTCGAAAAATAATGAATAATGTTATTTTATCTTAGTTTCGATTCCTGCAGTTACAAGAAAGACACTGTCTGCCTCTCTTGCAATCAGTTGATTGGCATAGCCTGCGATATCACGAAATCTCCTTGAAAGTGGATTGTCCGGTACTATACCGTAACCAACTTCATTAGATACTATTATAACATGAGGCGTGATCTTCTTACAAACAATACACAATCTATTTATTGAGTCAATTATATATTTTTCTTCTTCTTTGGCTTCACGACTATTAAGAAGCATATTTGTTATATAAAGGGTGATACAATCAATTAATACGACATCCCTGCCTGTGTCGTAAGCACGGCAGACATCTAATTTGACGTCAAGGTTTGAAACGGCCTTGTCTAAATTAAGAGGAGCTTCTATCGTTTCCCAGTTTGCGGGTCTATTCTTTTGGTGATTTTGTATCCTCTTGACCATCTCATCATCATTAATCTGCGAGGCTTGTGCAGAATCTGCAGTGGCAACGTAACAAACGTGTTCGTAATTACTGGCAAGCTTCATTGCAAACGTGGATTTGCCACTCCTTGCACCACCGATTATGAATGTTAGTTTTGACATTAAATAGCTACAAACGCAAGTAAGACAGTTATCTCACTTACCTCATTCACTGCACCTAGTGTATCGCCTGTCATACCTCCAATTTTCCTTTTGACATAGGATGTAAACAAGATGCTTACAATAAACGCTATAAAGAATACAAGGATTCCCTTAATACCACAAAATAAAAAAATAAGTATTCCAGGTACGAATGAGCATAATAAGACATGTTTCAGATTAAGATTTTCGATAATTATTTGGCCCGTACCCTTCTCCTCTCTGGCATAAGTCGAAAGTGCAGCGCCCAGGATCTGAGACCAACGCCCAATAGCACACATAAAAAGAAGGACTTTACCCTTTTCACAGGCATAAACATAAATAGGTCTTAAACCTTCTATCGTCTCGCTGCTGGTGATAAAGGATAGCCCAGCTATCGCTTTTGGATCTATCGAAACAAGACATAGATATTTCAGGCCAATAGTACAGATAAGGCATAGAGCACCATAACTTCCCGTTCGACTATCCCGCATTATTTCGAGTCTTTTCTCTCTGGTATCTCCACCAAACAAACCATCGCAGGTGTCAGCAAAACCATCAAGGTGAAAACCGCCCGTTATAAAAACGTAGGTTATCAAGATTATGGCATCTGCAACCAGGTGTGGAAAGAATCTAATTACGGGAAAATAGATAAAAGAAAGAACAAGACCTATCAACAGGCCTACAATGGGAAACCAAAACGCGACCTTACCAATTTCTGGTGATCTTTCATACCATCTCTTGCCTGTAGGAATTATTGTTAAGAAGTTCAGTGTCCAGAGGAAGTTTTTCAAGGTTTGCTTTCAATTTAGTTTATAGTAAATTATTTAATTACGTTTCCCTCCATATACGGGGGAATTTCGATCCCCATACGGTCCAGAACAGTAGGTGCTACATCCATTATCTTTAAATCGTCCCTTCTTTCAGAATGGTATCCGTTATCATCATACATCACAAATATTCCATGTTGAGCATGGTTAGCATCGTCTGAACCCGTATCATTTTCATTAGTCCAGATAGTATTGTGCCCAACGCTTCCAATAGACCTCCAGGACAAGTCTCCATAATAAACAATCAAATCCGGTGGGATGTTTCTACATTCCGAATAGATTTCTTCCGGTTTAAATACCTTTGTGTTTATGCTCTGCCCTTTCTCGTCTCTCAGGTCTTCAAGTGCCGTTATTAATTCATTTCTCAAAAACTCATAATTTTGCTTTGGGATTACGCCTCTGGGTTCACGACCTTTAACGTTGAAGAATAGACGTCCATAGTATCCACCCTCACCCCACACCATAGTTTTATCCCAGTCAATCATATGTTTATTGATTTGGGTAATTTCTTCAGGATAATGTACCAGTTTAAGATATCCATTATTTATTAACCATTCGTTTATGCAGATTCCACCTTCCATCATCTTTGCGCCGTGATCCGAGACTATCAATACTATTGTATCTTTATCCAATAACGCAAGCGTCTTTCCAATTTCTTCGTCAATATATTTATAATAATCAAAAATTACATTTTCATATTTATTGCCCGGGAAATACATGGAATGTCTATTATCAAAAAATCCCCAGAAGGCGTGTTGGATTCTATCCGTTCCCATCTCTACCATCATAAAAAAATCCCACTCCTTATTTTTTATAAAGTGCCTTGCAAGTTTGAATCTTTTTCTTGTCATCTCGTAAACGGTATTTAAGATGTCTTCTTTTTCTCCACTTCTAAAGTTATCTACATCCAGGATATAACCTTCCGAGACCCTTTCCACCTCATACTTCAAATCAGCAGGGTAAGTGTATTGACAATTCTTGTCAGGCGTTAGAAAACACGTTACCATATGGCCGTTGTAAACAGGTTTTGGTGGGTATGTTTGTGGTACACCTATAACGATGGTTTTTTTATCGTATCTTGAAAGTATACTCCAGATAGTTTCTGCATTAATTGTATTAGAATCAACAAAACATAAACCTTCATAATCATAATGGTTTCTATTTCTAAAACCATATATTCCTAGCTTACCCGGGTTAGTGCTTGTAACCATTGATGCCCATGCGGGGCACGTAATTGCAGGTATTGTACTTTCCAGCTTGCCAAAAATCCCGTTTGAAACGAGGTTCTTTATATTAGGCAAGTAATCAAGCCACTTGTCGAAAATTAACTCTGGTGGAGCGGAATCCAGACCAAATATTATAACCTTGCGATCAGGCGAAATCATTTTTTTGGAGAAATTCTATAATTATTATAATTTAATTGCTTTCTTAAGTTACCGACACCTTCTCATCAACAGTAATATTTTCTAAATCATATTCGAGACTACCCAAACCAATTTCGTGTGCGTGTTTCAGTTGAACGGTATAATCAATCTTTGGCCAGATATGTTTAAAATAATCTTTTCCGGTTCGTTCATTTATTATATCAATAGTAGCCTTTTCCACAGCCACTGGATCTTTGGAAGCAACGATACCTATATCAGAGATATCGGGCTCAAAGGGTTTATCCATACAATCGCAATGTTTGGTTATGTGTGTGAGGAAATTAAAGAATGCAACTTTATGTTTTTTTTCTTTTAAAATGGCAAGGCAATATTCTGCAATCTTTTTTTGTAAATTTATTGCATCCTCATCCCATGCGATCTTAACGGCATCAAATTGGCAGACAGCAAGGCATTCGCCACAACCAATGCATTTCTCTGGATCGATTACGGCAGTATCTTTTCCCATAGTTATGGCATCCACAGGGCACCAAATCTGGCAGACCTTGCATATTTTACAATGTTTCTTGATGATTTGAGGTATAACGCCGGAGTGTTGAGCTAACTTACCACCCCTGGCGGATAACCCCATACCGATATTTTTGAATGTGGTACCCATACCCGTTGCAAGATGCCCTGTAACATGGGCGATCGAGATTATGACATTTGCTGCCTTCGCCACACCTGCAATATAAGCATTCTTACATACCTTTTGGTCAATTTTAACAATGTAATCATTTTCTCCAAATAGACCATCACCAATAATAATAGGTGCCCCCGTATTTTCTATAGTAAAACCATGCTCATAAGCAAGCATTAAGTGATCTATTGCATTAGAACGTTTTCCTACATACAGAGTATTTGTCTCTACCAGGAAGGGCTTTCCACCACTTACCTTTACTTTATCCACAGCAGCCTTTATTAAGGGGGGTTTAAGGTAGCCGATATTCCCCTTTTCACCGAAACTGGTCTTTATGGCAACCATATCACCTCTGTCGATAACACTTTTAATTCCTGCAGCATCGTAAAGAAGTTTTACTTTTTCTGACAGTGATTGAAGTGATTCGCCATCCCTGGTTTCAATAAAATATACTTTACTCTTCATGGGTATATTAACTTTCCCCTAAATTGAACGATTTTTGTAGCCGCCCCCATTCCTAGCTTACGCAAGGAAGCTATGGGGGCGTGATTTACATGAAATTGTCATAAATGCATCAGGTTATGGCAAGCGCAGATAAAAGTTCGCCAAGGCGAATCTGCCTCAGGCACGACCTGCGACTACATTGATATGCAATATAAAATCGCGTAATTTAGGTTTTATTTAACAATGATAAGGACTTAAGTCGAGCTAGATTTAAAATTATAGCATTGCGTCATGTGTTTGTTAAGTACAAATTCCAAATTCACTTGACATGATAAATATATTTGAATTAGAATCAATTAATCTGTATATGAGTATAAGTAGAGTACATAAGCTATTATGAAAAAATTGCTTAAGTTAATCCAGAAAAACGAAAAGTATCAACAAGTAGTAAATGATTTACTATCAGGAAAGGACTGTCATATTGATGGGTTATGGGGTTCATCCGCCGCCTATTTAATTGCCAGTCTGGCAGGTAACAGATCTCTTTCAGGGAAGCGAGAGATACTTTTTGTAACTCCAACTATAGAAGATGCAGAAGAAGTCTTTGAGGATACAAACATCTTTCTTTCCGGGAATGCTATCCTCTTCCCTGTCTCAGAGGATACGTTTCTGGCTGAATCTCAACTTGATAATCAGGCGCATGTACAGCAGCTTAATATCTTACACAGGCTGCTAAATAATAAAGATGGTAGTGAATCTACCAACCGAATTATTATAGTACCGATCCAGGCACTTTTGCAGCAGGTTCCTAGACCTGAAATGATTGAACAGAACATTCTTACAATCAAGATTGGTCAGGAGCATAAACAGGAATTTATTTTAAATTGGTTGGTAGAAGGTGGTTTTGAGCGGACGAGCATGGTTGAATTACCCGGGGAATTTAGTTTGAGAGGTGGCATTATAGACATATTCCCTCATTCTGGTGAAATGCCGTATCGCATTGAGTTTTTTGGTGATGAGGTTGTTTCTATTCGTATGTTCAACGCTGAGACACAAATGTCTGAAAATGAGGTAAATGAATGTCAAATATTGGGTGTGAAAACTAACTCAAAAAGCGTATCTAAAGGTATGATTAGTACTCTCATCGACTATATTCCTGAAGGGTCCTGGATTGTTTTTAAGGAATTTGAAAAAATAGAAAACAAGGCAAAAAACATTATAACTAATTTAAAGTTTTCTGATGAAGTGCTTTCTTTTGATCATATAGTGAAATCGTGTAGAGACTTTACAAAGATATATCTTTCTAGTTTAACGTTTGCCTGTCTGCGTGCGGACACGCACAGGCAGGAACGTAAAAATACACATTCATTTGATATAAAATCATCTGATCTGTTTGATAATGATGTCAATAACTCTATTAAAAGGGTTGAGGAGATAAACCTTTCACACGATCGGACCATAATCTTCTGTAATAACCAGGCCGAAGAACAAAGATTTAGAGAGCTATTATCAGGGTCTGATTCTCACCAGGAGATTTCTGGCAAGCGGGCGTCTTCTAATCATGTGGAATTTCATATCGGGCATCTCAATTATGGTTTTTTGTTTGAGGATATCTCTGTAGCTTTTCTCACGCACCATGAGATATTCCGACGTTACCAGCTGAGAAGAGAACCGAAGAAAAGATTATTACGTACCAGGGCTATCGACTCTTTTCTTGATTTAGAAAAAGGTGATTATGTAGTGCATGTGAGCTATGGCATAGCAAGATTCTTGGGTATGCAAATGCTTAGTGATGACGACGGCTCTGGCAGGCAGGGCGAATTTCTTGTGCTTGAGTTTGCTGAAGGTGCAAAGATGTATGTGCCTGTTACAATGATTGAGTTAGTTCAAAAATACATATGTGGTTCTGATCATAAACCAAAGTTAAGTAAGATAGGCAAGCGAACATGGGAGAGAAAGAAGCAAATAGTGGAAGAGGCTGTTCGGGATGTAGCAAGTGCACTTCTCTCCATGCAGGCTATAAGAGAGGCTAAAAGGGGTATTGCTTACCCAAAAGACACTGAATGGCAAAGAAAATTTGAATCAGAGTTTATTTATCAGGAGACTGACGATCAACTTCAAGTGGCGGAAGAGATTAAAAAAGATATGGAATCATCAAGGCCTATGGATAGACTTGTTTGTGGAGATGTAGGGTTCGGAAAGACCGAGATAGCAATAAGGGCAGCATTTAAAGCCGTAATGTATGGGAAACAGGTAGCCGTGCTGGTACCAACAACCATTCTGGCACAACAGCATTACAGGACTTTTTCTGAAAGGATGGTAGATTATCCTGTTAATGTTGATGTATTGAGCAGATTTAAGACCAGAAGGGAACAAAAGGAAATACTGCAAAATTTACAGGAAGGAAAGACAGATATTGTTATTGGAACACATAGATTGATTCAGAAAGACGTTATATTTAAAGATATTGGTTTAGTAGTTATTGATGAAGAACAAAGGTTTGGTGTTGAGCATAAAGAAAAATTGAAGAAACTCAGGGAAACAGTTGATGTTCTTACACTAACTGCAACCCCAATTCCACGAACCTTGCACATGTCACTTTTAGGTCTAAGAGATGTTTCTTCTTTAAATATCCCACCACAGGAAAGACAATCCATACTAACTAGATTATTACGTTTTGATCTTGAAATAGTACGGAAAGCCATAATTTTTGAACTAAATCGAGACGGACAGGTATATTTTGTGCACAATCGTGTGAAGGACATAAACCGTATTGCAGATATCATTGCAAAGACAGTTCCAGAGGCAGAGATTACTGTAGCCCATGGTCAAATGCCGGAAAGGACTCTGGAGAAGAAAATGAATGATTTTGTAAGCGGAAAATCGGATATTCTAGTTTCAACGACCATAATAGAATCCGGCCTTGATATCCCAAATGTAAATACTATATTTATTAATCACTCGGATGCTTTTGGTTTAGCTGATTTGCACCAGTTACGTGGCAGGGTAGGCCGTTATAAACATCGTGCTTATGCGTATCTTTTATTGCCAAAAGATAGGCCGGTAACTCCAGAGGCCGAAAAAAGATTAAAGGCCATAGTAGACTTTTCAGAACTTGGTGCAGGCTTTAAGATTGCAATGAGAGATCTTGAGATTCGAGGGGCTGGAAATATTATAGGTATAGAACAACACGGACATATAGAGGCGGTAGGTTATGAGATGTTTTGCAGATTGCTGGAAATCGCAATTCGCAAGGCCAGGAATGAACCTGTTCCAGTTTACAAGGTTGTGCACATAGACTTAAATTTAGAATCATATTTGCCTGATGATTATATCCCTGGCACAAAGATAAAAATGGAAATATATAGGAAGATAAATCGTATATCTTCTAATCGTGAGGTGAAGGAAATAGAAAAGGAACTTGTTGATAGATTTGGTCCAATACCTCATCCGGTCAAGAATTTATTAGTTGAAAGTGAAGTCAGAATAGCGGCTCAAGCTTTTAATATCCGTTCACTTGTGCGGGTGAATGGTAGCATTATATTTCAAATTGAAAATTTAAAACAGGCTGAATCATTTTTCAGGAATGCGAAAAGGCTTATAAGAGTGGTGGATAACGACGAGTTGCACCTTGTTTTACCTAGAAAGAAGATGTCGCCTGAAGAGTCAGTAGATTTTCTTAAAAATTTGTTAAAATCAAATTCATTTTTGTAGAGGGAGGAGTATATACTTGAAATTTCTAAGATGGGTTTTCTTTATTTCCATATTGCAGTTATTTTGTTCGTATCAAACAAATGCTGACAATTTGAATGCAGTACGGGTTGTTGTAAATGGTGAGATAATTACAGAATTTGATATAAGAAAACGAATAGCTGAGGCTTTTCAGATAGCCGGGGAAAAATATCAAGGTGTAGAATTCCAACAGAAAAGACGCCAGATAATGTCAGATGCCATTGATGAATTAATTGATAGAAAGATACTTGTGCAGGAAGCAAAGAAGGTAATACTTTTAGACCCAGAAAAAGTAGAGGAGATTGAAAAGAACCTTGATTTATTTGTTAAAGGTGCTGTAGAGGAGGTTGGTTCTCTTTACAAATTTTATGAGTTAGCACATAAGCAGGGAATTAATCCACTGAAAAAAAAGGCAGAATTAAAGGAAGATTTGATGGTTGATGTAATATTGCGTGAGAATGTTTATAGAAAAATAGTAATTACACCAAAAGATATGAAACGTTACTACCAGGACAATATTGATGAGTTTTCCGGAGAGAGAAAGTTAAGCTTTAGGCAGATATTGATAAAGTATTCTGGATACAAAACAAAAGAAGAAGCAAAATCTGTGGCAGAGAAGCTCTTAAATAGATTAGAAGATGGGGAGGAATTTGAGGTTGTAGCAAAAGAACACTCGCAAGGTCCACATGCTTATAGAGGAGGCCTGTGGGAATTTGATGAAGTAAGGGATTTTAGAAAAGATCTTGTTGCTATTGTATCTGAGCTAAAGGGAGATGAAATAAGTCAAATAATAGAGACCTCTATAGGTTGTCATATATTTAAGATAGAAGAAATAATTCCGGCTAAGATAACGTCCTTTCAGCAGGCACAGGGTGAAATCAGTAATACGCTATTTCGAGAGAAGTTCCTTAAACAGAAAAGAAAATATTTACAAGAATTGAAAAGAGATGTTGTAATTAAGAGATATTATTAATTTACGAGAATCTTTGCAAACCGACGCTTTCCTACCCGTAGTATCATACCGTTTTTCACATCTACTTCTTGCGTTGGATCAGTTAATTTATTATTGTCGATACTTACGCCCCCCTGTGTGATTAACCTTCTTGCTTCACCGTTAGTGGCAGCAAAGCCGTAATCTACCAACAATTTTACTATCCATATCTTACGTGTTGTATTTCCGGTCGCGGATACTTCGAGCGGTGGAAGCTGTATTTCTGTAATATTATCGGGAAGTTTATGTTCTTTATGAACCCTGTCAAATTCCTCTGCCACCTTTTCAGCTATCTCATTGTTGTAATAGCGACTGACTATGGCTTTTCCAAGATTAACCTTTGCCTGACGGGGATGAGCTTTTAATATCTCATCTGTTTCTTCTAAAGATATGTCAGTTGCCAGCTCAAAGTACTTACGCATTAGGCTATCATCTATAGACATTGTTTTACCGAAGATTTCTTTTGGTTCTTCGTATATGCCTATGTAGTTGTCCAGGCTTTTGCTCATCTTCTTATTTCCATCAATTCCCTCGAGCAGGGGAGTCGTAAGCGCCACCTGTGGTTCCATGTTCCTATCTCTTTGGAGATCACGGCCTACAAGTAAGCTGAAGATTTGGTCTGTACCACCAATTTCTATATCGCTTTTTACCATTATTGAATCATATCCCTGCATTAGTGGATAAATAAATTCATGTAGGCCTATGGGAATTCCAGAATTATATCTTTTTGTGAAGTCATCCCTCTCCAGCATCCTGGCCACGGTCATTTTAGAGGCTAATGTTATCATGTCAATAAATTTCATTTTCATGAACCATTTACTGTTGTAGAGAACTTCGGTCTTTTTTAAATCCAATATCTTCCCTAATTGATTTAAATAAGTTTTGGTATTTTTCACTATTTCTTCATGTGAGAGTTGAGGTCGTGTCTTATTTACGCCAGAGGGATCACCCACAATTGCCGTGTAGTCTCCAATTATAAGTACTGCTGTATGTCCAAGTTCCTGAAAGTTGCGCAACTTGTGGATTGGAATGGCATTTCCAATATGGATGTCTGGTGCAGTCGGGTCAAGGCCTAATTTAACACGTAGAGGTTTCTTGGTCTTTATTGATCTATCAAGTCTTGCAATGAGTTCTTCTTCACTAATTATATCAACAATACCACGTTTAATTATCTTTAGTTGTTCTTCAGTACTATTAAACATATATTGTTCCTGTCCGTGTCCGCCAGAATGCTCGTCCGAACGGCTTGGAGGTTGTGTCATAATAAAGGAAATACCTATTTTGTCATTTTTACCCCGCATTTTGCTTTCAGCAAGAAAGCAGCGGGGCTGAACCAGGTCCTGAATTAAATTCAGGATCTTCGATTTCAGAATCTAATGATTTCAATAGGTTAGCAACCTTAGAGATCCCGACCCCCATAGCCCCTGCGCTTTCTTGCACCGTGGCGGCGAAAGTCGCGGCTCCCGCGGCACGCTGCGAAAGCAAGATGCTGGGGCTAGGAATGGGGGCGAGCAGGCATCTCAATGGTGAAATCAAAAACTAATTCACAGCTACATAACCTTTAAAGAGATGTTTAAATGAAATTAAGAAAGCTAATGTAGCAGTATTGTGAAAAATATGAATGGTTATTGGTGCTATTAACGATCCTGTTTTTTCATAAAGATAAGCTAATAAAAGTCCCAGAATAAATATCTGTAAAAATACATAGGCATTCAAATGGACTATCGCAAAAAGCAATCCACTGATAAAGATAGCTTTTAGTTTGCCAAAACTATTTCTTACAGCAGGTTGAATGAATCCCCTAAAAAGAAGTTCTTCTATAACAGGTGCAGCCAATATGCCAAAAAAAAACATGAAAGTAAGTACTCCTAATGATTCTTCTTCTAAAACCCTTTTAAGAATTTCTTGTTGTTCGGGCGATATGCCAAATAATCTTGAAATGAAATCTACTGCAAAGCCAGCTAATACTATAAACGGGAGTACTATGAAATAATGTTTGAGACCGAATCTCACATCATTTTTCCAATTGCTGGTTGTAAATCCCAAAGATGTTATAGGTAGGCCGTATTTCGACCGGATGATGTAAAAAACATAAAGGCAGGTTAGAATATTTATAAATAGTGATAAACTAAGAATGACAGTATTTTGGTTGAATAAATCTAATAAGTTTAGTCCGAGTACGTGATTCATAATCTTCAAAAGAACAGGTATTCCAACCTGCATCATGAAGAAAAAAAATAGAAAAACTTTGAATATATCTTTTAAATTCCATCGTATGTTTTCAGTCACTTCCTCACTAACTTTTTCTTTTAAGACGCTTTTGAAATCAATCATATTTCATAAATTACCTTCTTTTTTTAATGCTTTTCTTATATTCTTCATACTCATCTTTATTCATAAGATTGTCTAGCTGCTCGATTTCAATTATCCTAACTTTAATAAACCAACTATTACCGAAGGGGTTTTTTTGTAACGTTTTCAATTTATTAGCCAAGTCTGTATTTACCTTTATTACTCCGCCATTAATAGGTGCGATCAGATCAGATATTATATCGACAGATTCTATCTCACCATAAGAAATGCCAGAAATAATCTCATCTCCAACTTTTGGTAAACTAAGATCAATAAGATCACCAAATTCGTTTATAAGATAATCAGTTACTCCGATGGTTGCAATTTTTCTTTTAAATTTAATCCAGTTATGGTTTGGAGAATATTTAAGATTTTCTAATTTCATCTTAACCTATTGTGAAGTTTTTTAATCTTGTATAAATTGGTCCCTTTGGAGTAAGTTTGCTTTGCATCAGAGAGATATGGTTTACCTTTTCTTGACCAAAGAAATATCCTGCGCCAGAGTTTAAAGCATTTATAAGTCTGGGTATGTTTTTCCGTGATTTTATTCTACCAAGTGTGATGTGTCCCACATATTTTTTAGATTCTCTCATTATACCGAGTTCTTCAATTCCTTTGTCAAGCATTTCAAAAATTTTCAAAAGGTTACTTCCTTTATCCTGTGCACAAACAAATATTACACGAGGCCTTTTTAAAGACGGAAACGCACCAATGTTTTCTATATTTATATCAAAAGGACGTAAACATGAAGCAGCATCATTAATTATCCTGTTCAGAGCAGGAAGAATGTTTTCTTCTATATGTCCAAGGAATTTTAAAGTTAAATGTATATTTTCACAAGCAACCCACTTAACATCTGCATCGATTTTTTTTGGTTGAGTTAAAAATTCAGACAGTTTGTTCTTTATTTCTTCGTTGATTTCTATTGCAACAAAAGCCCTGATAGTCATTTAAAATTTCACAAGAAGGTATTTATTGCATGGCCCAGGCGCTTTAGTGTTTTTTCCTTGCCTAAAAGTTCTAAGGTCTCAAAAATTCCTGCACTTGCACCTTTTCCAATGACTGCTACTCTTATCGGTTGAGCTAATTTACCAAAGCCAATCCCGTGTTCTGTGGCAATTGCTCGTAGACAAGTCTCCAGTTCTTCTACAGAAAAACTCTCAATCTCACTTAATCTCTTATAGGCATCTCTCAGCAAAGAGGAAACACCATCTTTCTTAAAGAATTTCTCAACCGTAACACTATCATAAACAACTTTATCAGAAAAGAAAGGAGAAGTTTGTGTCACGAAATCTGATAATGTTTTTAATCTCTCTTTATATAATTCCGCTAATTTATACAGCCATTCGTCTGAAATCGACTCAGTATCAAAACCCGCTTTTTCAATATATGGGTATAATTTTTCAATGAGACTTTTAGTAGGCATATCCATTATATACTTACCGTTCATCCAATCAAGTTTTACATTATCAAAACGTGCGCTCGTTTTATTAACCCGTTTCAGAGAAAACTTTTCGATCATCTCTTGCCTGGTTAGAAACTCCTGGTCATCCCCCGGCGACCAACCAAGAAGTGCAATAAAATTAATTATTGTCTCTGGTAAATAGCCTCTTTCGTGATATTCAGTAACGGACGTTGCCCCGTGACGCTTACTTAAACGAGTGCCATCTTCACCAAGAATCATAGGGATGTGTGCAAATTTGGGTATATCAAAACCCAAAGCTTTGTAAAGGGCAATTTGCCTTGGTGTGTTTGATATGTGGTCATCTCCCCTAATCACATGTGTTATCTCCATTACCCCATCATCAACGACACATGCAAAATTATACGAAGGAAAACCATCTGCTTTTTGTATTACAAAATCTTTAATTAGAGATGTATCAAAGCTTATGTTTCCATGTATCAAATCATCAAAATCTATGGTGCCCTCCTTAATCTTAAAACTAACTGCTCTTCCTTTTTCCGGGTCATCAACGTAAGACGCTTTGCCTTCCTTTAATAGTTTATCTACATATTCTTGATAAATGTTAAGCCTATTGCTTTGATAGTATGGTCCCTCATCCCAGTCTAATCCTAGCCATGTTAAACTATCCAGGATTGTTTGTGTTGCCTCTTCGGAGGAACGCAGCTGATCAGTATCTTCAATCCTTAATATAAATTTCCCATCATGATGTCTGGCAAATAACCAGTTATAAAGAGCCGTTCTTGCACCACCTATATGTAGAAAGCCAGTCGGGCTGGGTGGAAATCTTACCGTTACTTTTGATTCCATTTATTTTATCTCTTAAATTATAATTCTTAAGCTAAAGAAGAAATTGTCAGGTACCCATTGTGCTATAAAAGTCCCGTCTTCTCATCAAACCCAAACATTATATTCATATTTTGTACTGCCTGTCCAGAAGCACCTTTGGTTAAGTTGTCTATACTAGAGAAAATTATAGCACGTCCATCCACTACCCTGACCGCAATTTCACAGAAATTTGTATTGACGACATCCTTGGTCTTCGGAAGCTTATGATCTGTTTTGATCCGAACAAAAGGTTCTTTTGAATAAAAATCATTAAATATAATATTGATTTCTTCATCAGAGATTTTTTTTCTCATTTTAGCGTATATCGAACACAAAATACCTCTGTTCATCGGAACCAGATGTGGTGTGAAGCACACTGAAGCATTTGACTTACCAATTAAAGAAAGTATATTTTCAATTTCCGGTGTATGTCTGTGTTCTCCTACATTATAGGCTTCAATGTTTTCATTGCATTCAAAATAATGAGTTCCTTCCTGGGGTTCACGCCCTCTCCCGGATATTCCTGATTTCGCATCGATAATTATGTCGTCTGTGTAAACGTAATCATTTATAATTAAAGGTGCTAAACCAATGATTGCAGAGGTAGGATAACACCCGGGATTTGCAACTAAAGTTGCATTTTTAATCTTTTCCCTGAATATCTCAGGAAGTCCATAAATTGCCGTTTTTAATCCTGATGGGTCTGTATGTTTTACCTTGTACCATCTTTCGTATGTTGACTTCTCGTTAAATCTGTAATCTGCGCTTAAGTCTACCACTTTTATCCCCATATCCAGATATTTTGGGACGTATTGCATAGAAATAGTAGGGGGAAGTGCAACAAAAACCATATCTACGTTTTTAGGTACATCTTTTTCTCTTAATCGTGAGCAAGGCATGTCAAATGTTTTCGCTAAAACCGGGAAAACGTCGGAAATTTTGATATTGGTTTCCCTTCTAGTACCAAGATACGCGATTTCCACATCGGGATGTCGTAATAAGATCTTTATTAATTCCAGGCTCGTATATGCAGTGGCTCCAATAATTCCAATCTTTATCAACAATTTTCTCCATTTTTTAAGGTTAAAATCATCATAACTTGTTAAGACATCGTAACTTTTGAATAATAACAATCCTGTGGGTAAACGTCAATTGCAAAATTAATCCTGTACATTTTAACTGAGAAGGGTAATAGATTGTATCCGGATATGAGCAACGATGTGACAAAGTGGGAAAGGGAATGCTCAAAGTCTTTAAATCGCGAGATGTAGAAATATTATTAAAGTTTGTATGATTATGAGGATATTGTTAGATATGTACGGGTTGTATCTAGTCAGCTTTCTTTCTAATTCTCCAAATTATGAGTCCGAAGAATGCTACTACGCAGAGCCACATTTGAGTTGCGAAAATATAACCGAAAGTGCAAATTAATATCTTGTTTATGCCTGATTTGCTCCATTTTTCTTTAATATAACTCAACGGTTTTAATTTAGTTTCAAATGCTTTCTTATATTTTTTGACATACACACGTGGTTTTACTTTCTTTGTTTCTTTTGTATACCCCTTGAAAATTGTTTGAGACTCATCTTCCTTGACACTTTTTCTTTCAACCGGCTTCTTCTTTTTAAGCGCTCTTATGATTTCCTCCTGCACTTTTGTTTCTTTAGGTTTACTTTCAATTACCTTCTTCTGCGGTATGGACTTTTTTTTAGTTTCAACAACTCTGTCTTTCTTTACCTCTCTTACGGCTTTACTTTTTTTCCTTGTTGGAGTTTTTAAAACACCCTTTTCTCCCTGCGTCAACTTTCTGAATATCTTTTTTTCCTTTTCAGCATCACGTGTCATCCCCAGTTTGCTATAAGCCAACGACAATGAATAATGTACCTTTGGATAGTCCGGATTTATCTTGATAGCATTGGTATATATTTTAACTGCTTCATCGTACTTTGCCTTACAATAATATGTATTCCCTAACCCATACAAGGCATAAACATGATTAGGCTTTAATTCTAATGCCTTTTTAAACTGTTCTCCTGCTTGATCATATTTGCCCTGTTTATAGTATTCAATGCCCTTGTTGTAGTATTGAGAGAACTTACTTTGACCATAAGACGTAGCCGCAAAAGATGTCAAGAGGAAAAGGATAAGTAGTATTTGGAAAATCAAAAACTTTCTCATTTTAAAATTTACCTAAAAACTTTTCATTAAATTTAATGTATGGCTGTTCAATTAATTCTGAAACTAAATTCATAAGGTATCTTATAAAATTTATTTTATCAGACGTTTGGTGTGATATCAAGGTATAAAGGTACAAATTGGTGTCCTGAATGGAAAGTCCTATACGTTCAATTAAATGATCATTCTGTCTTTAATACATCTGCATAATCAAGCTTGTAAGATGATGAAAACCCTTGTAGTGAAACCAGCTTTCCTGTATAAGTTATTACATCACCCACATTCAAACGCATTACCGTTTTGCGTTTTGTCCAATCAAATCTTAGTTGAACGTTCGTATCAGCTTCTTCATGATCTACTATTATCCTATTCCAATCGTAAACAGCAATTCCCTTTTGGATAATCTTTCCTGTCCATCTTACATATTTCTCTTCAAATTTATCCTTCCATTTCCGTTTTTTTTCAGCGTTTTTTAACTTACTTTTTTTACCGAATATATTATCAAAATCATTAAAAGAAATATCTAAAAAATCTTTTAATGATTCTTTGACAGATTTTACCTGCTCCTTTTCTATGCCCATTTCTTTTTCTTGAACAATCTTTTCCGTAATTGGCGTTGTAATTTTATCTTTACGAACTGGTTTTCCCCCTCTTTTCACCTTTATTATGCGAACGTCATCAAAACCCGATAAAACTTCTTTCTTATCCAATTCTGTTACTGCTTCTATTTTGGAAAGAGGAGCATCTAATTCTGATTCTGCAAGCCTGCTAGCTTTTTTTGCTACACTTTTATTGTATAGCGATTCAAACTCTTCCTGAAACTTTTTTACCACGTCGGGTTCATCGATGAAAATGGCGTTTTCATAATTGAATTTCTCGGCATATTCTGTCCAGTTATATGAACCAGTTACAAGGAGCTTGGCATCAAAAATTGCAAAAGTGTGGTTCATGAATCCCCCAACATTACCTTTCAGAAATTGGAGGTCGAAACCTTCCTCCTTGAGGAACTCTAATACCGGATAACGTTTTTTCTGTTGCCTTTGGTCGATTAGGATTCTTATCTTTACCCCTCGTTCTTTTGCCTCATATAACGCTTCCGCTATCTCACCTGTGGTAAAAATTAAGACCGCCACGTCTATAGATTTTTCTGAAGAATTTATAGTTTTTATTATGGTATCTCTAATTAGACCTCTGGGCGAAAAGAAGACATTTGTTTTTGCATGCAGTATGCTAGTGGCAAGGAGTGTAATAAAAACACAAATGCACAAAGACCGTAAAGGAATGATTGAGTCAATTTTCCGCATAATTTAACGTGTATGCATATATTTTACTTGAAGACCATTTACTAGAATTTAAGCTGCTAAAAATATGATATTAGTGTCACTTATAAAGAATTTAAGATTCTACTGTTTAAGAGTTTGCTTCCGAACCAAAATAAGCTCAAACTGGCAATTTAGAAAAAAATCACTAAATTTTGGCTGATATCTGACAATATTTATTATACTATTTTAACAATTAAAATATTAGATATAAAATGGGAAATTTAACATTGCAGTAAAGTATAAATTGAAACAACGGAATCTTTTTGCCTTTTTTATATAAGCCTTTGCGGCTCATTATCTTGATGACATTCAAATCGTGTTATCCTTGCTAACGCATAAGTTCTAACTCGTACAATATACTTTTAGTACAACTTTATAATTTGAACTTTTGGTATTAATTTTGCAAAATACACAAGACATATAAAATTTTACCGTGAATCTTTTTATTTTTACACTTTTAATGAATTTTAAATACCTTTGACCACACGATCTGCAAGATCGAAGGGGAGTTTTGCCTTGAGAATCTTTTTCTTTACCGATTCTGTATCATACTCAGATCGCTTAAGAGAAATCTTATGTACATCAGTATCATAAATCATATAAGAAGCCTTGGGAGTTCCGTCACGCGGTTGACCTACTGAACCGGAATTTACGTAGTAACGCTGGCCAGAATTCAATGCAACATCGAATTCTTCCAGCCTTACCATTGATTGCCTTTCGACCAGCATAAGTCTATTATCATATTGGTCTGCAGGGATAAAGACCGATGCGATAATGTCTCTTTTTTGATTTGTATATAGATATGCTGCTGGTCTATGAGTGTGACCGGCAAAAGTTAGCTTTGAATAGAGTAAATCATAATTTAAGGTTGCTGCATTTTTTAAATATTCATAACCCTGAGGATAAACAGGTGTGCTATGAACTAATTCAATACCAAATTTTCTTAATTTTTTCCTAAACCACAGATAATTCAGGAAACGGAAGTTTTCTTTTTGTAAAACCTTAGCCGTCCACTTCGCAGCATTTTCTGCTGAAGCGGCCATTGAACTACATAACGAAGGTTGGCCAATTACTGCTTTGTCATGGTTTCCTGCAATTACTATTGCCTTTTTCCCCATAGATAAAATATAGTCGATTATGTTCTTTTGTTCAGCATCATTAATGTCAGTTTCTTGTATAATCTTTTGAATTTCGTTCTTCAAAGATGTTTTGCCGTTTTTTAAAAATCTGACGATAGCACAGCATTCATTCGGGTTTGCACCGTAGCCAACGATATCGCCTGGTATCAAAATTTTATCTATTTTTTCGTTATTATTGTGAAGGTCTGAAAAAACAGAGGCCAGTGCCTCCAGGTTACTATGGATATCCGAAATGATTACAAATCTCATTTTTTATCTTATAATATATCTTTTAATACTTGTTTTAATTGTTTTGCCGTAGCAATCCTGTTAGAGGAATCCTCTTCTAATGTTGCCATTATGATATCTTCTAACCCTTTGGGGATTAAATCATTAATGTCTCTTGGAGGGATCTTTGTTTCCTTCCATTTTTTATTAGTCAAGATTTCATACATGACAGCGCCTAACGAATATATGTCCGACTTATCATCTAGGGATAAGAAGAATGCAATTGCCTCCAGAAGAACGTCCTCAGGTGGATTCCTTAATTCTTTTAACAAAGCCTCTTGCTCAGGTGAGGAATACTCTCTGCTAATTCCTTTTAAAAGTCCAGCTTTTTTTATGGTGAGTTCATAATCAATCAAATAAACTGTATTTGTATCTGGATTCAACATTAGGTGGCCAGGTTTGATATCGCAGTGTAAATAATTTTTTGAGTGTAAATAATCCAAAGGATCACAAACGCTTATAAAGCACTTAATGACATTCGCTAATTGGCCGTGGAAATTTTGGGCTACTTTTTCTTTGAAATAATCAACAAGATCTATGTTACTCATATGGTCAAGTACAATAAAATATTGGGTTAGTACAACCTTTTGGTTATTAAACATTGTTTCTTTTCCATAATCATAAGCCTTGGGAATCTGTCTATGGTCTAATTCTTTCAAAATAAAATATTCGTCATCAAAGGGTATATGTGGACAATATTTTATCCCTAAACCCACATATATATCGTTTTCTAATATGGCATAATTTGACTTATGCATATCTCCAACAGATTTAAATGAGCTAAATTTATAGTCTCTTATTCTATACATAAGTTGAACTTATATACTTTTTCACTTGCGCCATTTGCCACAATATGTTATTAAATAAAAACTTATGTAGACCGTTTAATTTATGCAGCAAGGTAAAAGGTTGAGTCTATTTAAGTCGCTGGACTTTAGTTAAGGGAGCATTTTTTGTAAAGGAGGTGAAGGCTAATGATACTGGGTTGAATTTTGTAAATGTAATATGTTATCAGAAATACAAATTGTTGTAAAATAGTTTTTTAACGGGTAAATCTGCATTGTCAGCCACATCTTGAATACCTTTTACATAAAAAGATAATTCTTTAACAAATATAAACAATTAACTGAAATCAGTATATTGAAGCTATGTCTGACCTAAAGACAACAGGGGGAAAGTATGGGGCATTTGAAAAAAGGAGGGGGGGAATATGATGTTTTCAAATAGGAATAATAGTAAAGCGTTAAGGTGGCTGAATGTAGTGTATTTTCTCATATGTCTGTCATGTGTGATTTATTTTGGTGCAAAGTTGGTATGGGCTGGCGACCCAAGCGGTGAGAATACCTACTCCGACAGTATTGAGGGTCTCAAACATTCTATCAATTTTACATGGGTGCTCGTTGCTGCATTTCTGGTATTTTCGATGCAGGCGGGTTTTGCACTTCTTGGTGGTTTTTTACAGGCTAAAAACATGTTGGGTTATTTGGCACACGTTTTCGCAGATGGTACTATCGGTGGAATCGTATTCTGGATGTTTGGCTTTGCATTAATGTTTGGTGGTTCTATGATCGCGCCAGGCCTGGAAAGTGGTAATACTATTATTGGGTACAGTGGATTTTTCCTTGCTGGTGATAGTTATGACGTTCAGGCAGTTATGATCTGGCTCTTCCAGATGGTATTTTGTACCAAGGCGGTTACCATTATTGCAGGTGCCGTAGCGGAACGAATGAAGTTTGCCCCTTATTTGATTTACAGCTTCTTCGTTTGTGGTGTAATATATCCTATCTATGGCCATTGGGTATGGGGCGGTGGATGGTTACAAAACCTGAGTATTGGTACAAGTACAGGTGTATGGGACTTTGCCGGGTCTGCAGTTGTTCATACCATCGGTGGGATGCTTGCCCTGGCAGGGGCATTTGTTCTTGGGCCAAGAAAAAATAAATATAATCCGGATGGTACGTCAAACGCTATCCCTGGTCACAACCTCACACTGGTAGTTGTTGGTACCTTAATTTTGGCATTTGGGTGGTTCGGTTTCAATGCGGGTAGTACATTGGGCGCAACAGACCTGAGGATTTCAGTCGTAGCTGCTAATACATTTATAGCAGCAGCAGCAGGTGCTGCAGGCATAATCTTCGTATCGTATGCCCTCTTTGGTTTCACAGATATCGGCCTTGCTTGTAACGGTGCCCTTGGTGGATTGGTAGCTATTACGGGTCCTTGTGCCTTCGTCGCTCCATGGGCGGCCGCAGTAATTGGGTTGATAGCCGGAGCGGTAATGTGGGGTACAGTAATCTTTGTTGAAACGAAGCTGAAAGTTGACGACCCCCTCGGCGCAGTAGCCGTACATGGTGCTAATGGTATATGGGGGATGCTTGCACTTGGAATCTTTGCAGATGGAACTTATGCAGGCGTAAACGGTCTAATTACGGGTTCCGGTTGGCAGCTTCTGGTTCAATTTATTGGTGTTGTTGTTGCCATGGCATGGGCTCTCGGTTTGGGAGCACTTATGTTTTACGTACTCAAAATAACTATGGGTATTCGCGTTTCTGAATTAGTAGAATACGAAGGTGTAGACGTACACTTGCATGGCTCTCCTTGTTATCCTGTTCAAACCGAGGTTACTACTCAACTGGGACCAGAGGTAGAAGAAGCGGCAGCGCAAAGAGACTTATTGGAAGAATCCCTTGCAAGGGATGCAAGAAGAGAGAAAATTTATTCTGAAAAACTGGGCAGGTGGATATATGCGAAGCCTAAATAGAGAGGAACTAAAATGATAGCCCTGGAACAAACTAGTAAATACATTTACTTCAATGTAAAGTTGAAGATTATTAGTTGCGTTACATTAGATTAAGGAGGATATGTTTATGAAGAAGGTCGAGGCGATTATTCGTCCTGAAAAATTTGATATTATCAAGGATGCATTAACGGAGCTGGGCTATGCTGGGATGTCGGTAACAGAGATAAAGGGCCATGGTAATCAAAAAGGTGTAAGTGAAGTGTGGAGGGGGAAGAGGTACAGAGTGGATCTACTACCAAAGATAAAGATGGAAATTATTGTCAATGATGATGCCGTAGATAATGTGGTCCAGACCATTATTAAGGAATCCCAAACAGGAAGCATTGGAGATGGAAAGATATTTGTTACTGAACTGGTAAATGTCTATAGAATCCGAACCGGGGAGGAAGGTGAGGCCGCAGTTTAAAAACGTAAATCCTGTTCGGATGCCTGGCAATACTCCATGATCCGCGGTTAAGGGTTTTATTGTTGGTATCTTTGGATGATTAAGGTCTTAGATTCTTTAGATACTTGCATATTTTATTTGTTGGTTCGAGGTTTAACCTCGAACCAACTTTACAAGTTTCAGGTCTATAATCTGAAATACTTCCATAACTTAGACATCAATAATTGAGGCATCTCACACCAGAGCGGACGTGGATGTTCACCTCGGATTTTAGTCCACATGTTTTTGAATCTTTAAGGTGTGGCAAGACAAAGATGCCCATTCTTTTTGTAATAACCAGATGAGTGCGTGTGTTTGAATATTAAGTGATGATAATAAGAAACATAAAGTGGGTTATATTCCCAATTATTGTAGTTATTGTGTTGTTTGCAGCTTCCCAATTAACCAAGGCCGCTGACCCAAGCAGCAGTTTCACAATTTATTCAGAAATCAGAGATATTGAAGGGGTAAAGATATCTATTGATCTTGCCTGGACGTTGTTATGTGGATTCCTTGTCTTTAATATGCAGGCAGGATTTGCATTTTTGGGTGCTGGATTCCTGCAAAAGAAGAATACACTGAATTATCTGACGATGAGTTTTATGGATTTTTGTGTTGGGGCCCTAATCTTTTGGGCATTTGGGTTTGCATTAATGTTTGGGGGGTCATTTCTCGCCTTCGGACTTGATTGGGGAAATACTCTTATCGGTTTTAGTGGATTTTTCCTTGCGGGTGACTCTTTTGATTTTTCTACATCAAAGTTGTGGTTGTTTCAAATGATGTTTGCTGCAGCCGCCTGTACAATTGTAGCCGGTGCTGTTGCGGAACGCTTCAAGTTTCATACACATCTCATATACAGTATGATACTATGCGGAGTCTTGTACCCTGTTTATGGTCATTGGGTATGGGGTGGAGGCTGGCTTGCAAACCTGCCTTTCGGTTCGGGGATGAGAGATTTTGCAGGTTCGGGTGTGGTTCATGGTGTAGGTGGATTGGTTGCCTTTGTTGGGGCATGGATGGTTGGCCCAAGGTTTGGTAAATATAATCCGAATGGTACACCTAATATTATTCATGGCCATAATCTGTCTTATATAGTGCTTGGAACACTGTTTTTATTATTTGGGTGGTTTGGATTCAACGCTGGGAGCACATTGGGTTCAACCGATCTCAGGGTTTCAATAATTGCGACAAACACCTTTCTTGCCGCAGCCACAGGAGCAATTACCCTTTTGTACGTCTCCTATTTTAAAGATAAAAAATCTGACATAGTTATGGCATGCAATGGTGCCCTGGCCGGTTGTGTAGCTATTACGGCCTCTGGTGCCTATGTGCCCCATTGGGCTGCGGTGGCAATTGGCTTAATTGCAGGTATCATACTGAGGGCTAGTTTATATTTTATAGAGTTTAAGCTGAGGATTGATGATCCCATCGGAGCCGTCTCTGTTCATGGAGCGAATGGTCTCTGGGGTTTACTCTCCGTGGGAATCTTTGCCGACGGTTCTTATTTGGGTGTCAAGGGACTGATAGCAGGTTCTGGATGGCAACTACTGGCACAGTTTATCGGATGTGTTGCACTTATTTTATGGACATTCGGTGCCGGTTATTTGGTATTTTTATTATTAAAAAAGACTATAGGGCTCAGGGTTCCAATCAAAGAAGAAATCGCTGGAATTGATATCTACGAACACGGTCTTGAATGTTATCCTGGCTTTTGAATAGATACTACGCTGCTATGAGAAGAAACATTTAAACAAGGTAGATTACACAAAACCTGTATCTTTGATAAGAAGATACAGGTTTTGTTTTTTTCGCTGTACAATATCTACAATTAAGATTCTACCAAATTCTTCTTCCGTAGTAAGAACACTAGCCCTGCTTTCGCAGGGATTCCAGGTTCAACGTTGGAATCCCGCCAGGGCGGACGAGGACGTTCGCCACAGCGAATCTGCCTTAGGCACGACCTCCCGAAAGGGAGGTTTTTTTCGCAAGAAGGAAATAAATTTCATAAAATTCTACTTGATACTTTTTTGCAGTTAATGGCGTTAATTTAAGATTGATATTCGATGGTGATAACGATGTATTTTTTGATAATACACGAAAAGAAACGGCTATACTACGAAACATTTGATGGTAGAGAATCACTAGAAGAACACTTAAATAGTCGTAAAAGTTTTTTTTATAAGAAATTCAAAAACCATCAGGCGTATATCGTAAAGGGAGAAGAAACCTTCACTGCTACAAAGCACCTGGACGGAATGGAATAGTCATTTCTTTTAAAAGAAATAGAGATTAACCATTATGTTCAAACTAGGAAAATATCAATTTGAGAGTTTTAAATATAGACCTGGCCACAGGGCGAATTATGGTGTTTTGAATAAACCTGGAAACAGAGAATGGGGACTGAAATACTCGCCAACTTACAGCTATTCCAGTGAATATGATGTGCTTAAGAAATTTTCTCACCCACAGATTCCAAAGCGATATGATTGTGGGAGGGGAGAATTGTTTGAAGGAGATAAGCTGGTTTTGAAGCAACACTATATTGTTATACAACATTTCGAAGGTGAAGATATAGTACAATATTACAAAGACAAGGGATTACCAGATACTGGTGAAATAGAAAATGTGGTTAAATATATTACAAGTGTAGCGGAACCTTTACAATATCTTCATTCAAAGGGATATGCCCACACTGACATTAAACCAGGTCATCTTATTGTTGATCCAGATACGGGAATAGTTGGCCTAATTGATTTAGAACTAACCATAAAAATAGGAGAAATCATAAAGGGTATGACCAGAGAATATGCGTCGCCAGAACAAAAGAAGATGAGCGTCTTGTTGAAAGATGTTACAGACTCAAAAGGTGAAAAGGCAGTTTTATCACAGGTGAAGGTTGATGCAAGGGCCGATTTATATTCAATCGGATTGATTTTATACGAAGTATTAACAGATAAATTACTGGCAGAAACAAACCATCCTCCAATCGAAATTAATAAAGCAATTCCACAGAAATTGAGTGAAATAGTTTTAGGACTCCTTGAAGAGGACTCATCAAACAGGATCCCTTCTGCAGAGAAACTTAAAGAGGAGTTGGCAAGTGTGTGAGCTAGCTTAACAAGATACACGACTGCATACAAACGCCTCCTCTTACAGAGCCCCCTAAAGGGGCCTACTTTCGGTACTTTCGGCAAGCAAATCCTATCTATGACGGGACAATGGTACATTAAGCTCTACTTTCAAATAAACACTTATGTTTGCAGATAACATTGGGAAAAAGCTAAAAATCGCCAGGGAGATAGTCAAGGATCCAGAACATTTTCTTATAAGTAAGTATTATGGATTAGAAGTACCGGAGGGCTTTCGTGTAGAATTGTTTGCCGCAAAGAAGTTCAAGTTAATTTGTGGAAATCTTAAACCGCTTAGCCTTACATATCTTAAAACTAAAAATTACCGGTTTGGAAGTGAGAAAATGACAAACACAACTCCTGTCAAAAAACTAAGAGAAGTTATTTCAAGCCGTCCATTAATAAGACATCCAAAAAAAACTTTTTGCCCATACTGTGAAAAACTCGTCATTCCAAGAAGGCTTCATAAATTGGATTTTGGAGATTTCGTACTTTTCCTGTTCACCGCAGGAATATGGGCAATCTTCCTTTTTACCATGCACCTCTTCATCAGGAGATGCCCTGTTTGTAATTATAACTTGAGAGGCTTTAAACCTCTTTCAAAAGAAGATGGGGCAACAGATAATTGACAATAAAAAAAAGGCGCTGCCTATTATAAAAAATAGACAACGCCTCACAACTAAATCTTCATCTCACATTACCGCTTGTGATCCATAGGATCAGAGGTCATTATACCTTCAGTGTGTCTGCGGCCTCTGTTTCCAAGTGGTAACCAGATTCACCATGTAGCGTGATATCAAGTCCTGTATCCTCTTGTTCTTCCGTAGTCCTTATCCCTATAGTGTATTTAAGAACCAAACCAATGATTATGGTCGCAGTAAATGCGTATGCCCATGTAGCCGAGAGACCAATACACTGTAAACCCAATTGTTTAAGACCTGCTGCGTCCCATCCGATGAAGAAGCCATTAGGGGTATCAGGTCCAGTTACCATCTGGGTAGTATAAAGTCCTGTGGCGAAGGCGCCAATCGTTCCACCAATTCCGTGTACACCTACAACGTCCAGTGCATCATCATAACCAAGGGCAGCCTTCAACTTCACGCAAGCAAAGTAACATCCAATCCCTGCGAATATTCCAATCTGCACAGCGCCCAGAGGGCCGACAAAACCAGAGGCTGGTGTTATAGCAACAAGACCGGCAACTGCTCCAGATGCCGCGCCAAGTAATGTTGGTTTTCCACGATAAATCCATTCAGACATCACCCATGCGAAAACAGCACTGGCAGTTGCAGTATTTGTTATCACCCAGGCAAATGCAGCCCTGCCATCAGCGGCCAGTTCGCTACCGGCATTGAAACCAAACCAACCAAACCATAGCAAGGAGGCGCCAAGGGCTACCATTGGAACGTTTGCAGGAGGCCTTACATTTGCTCCCTTACGTTTCCCAAGTAATAAAACCAGTGCGAGTGCAGCAGCTCCTGAGTTTATGTGCACAACCGTTCCACCTGCAAAGTCGAGTATGCCCAGGTTGCCGGCCCATCCGCCGCCCCATACCCAATGGCATACGGGATCATATACAAAAGTTGCCCACAGGACGATAAACAGTAAACATGCATTAAACTTCATGCGCCCCTCAACGGCTCCTAATATAAGACCTACCGTAATAATAGCAAATGTAGCCTGAAACGCCACAAACGTATACTCAGATAATGTACCCGAGAGTGAATCAGGCGTTATACCATGCAAACCCGCCACACTAAGACCGCCAAAAAAACCTCCAATATCACCACCGCCAAAGGATATGGAATATCCCCAGAATACCCATTGAACACTGACTATGGAAATACACATAAAGACCATAAAAATCATATTATTTATGTTTTTTACAGAAGACATCCCACCATAAAAGAATGCCAGGCCGGGTGTCATGAGGAGTACCAGAGCTGATGAGGCGAGTATCCAGGCATTGTCACCCGTATCAAGACCGTCTTGTGCCCATGCCGTAGAAGATGCGACCATCATCAGGATAAACATTAATATAAATAAATAACTGAATTTTCTCATTCGCTTAACCTCCTTTTATTTTTAAGTTCTTTTTTTTCTTCATTTTTCGAAGATTCATGTTAGCCTGATACAAGTCAATTAATCTAGATTGCCTTTAATCCGCTTTCGCCTGTCCTTATTCGTATAGCATCGTCAACGCTAGATACAAATATCTTACCATCTCCGATACTGCCGGTCTTAGCTGTATCTACAATAGTATCAGTTATCGTCTTTACATCTTTATCGTCAACAACTGCTTCGATTTTGATCTTTGATATCAAATCTACGGCATACTGTCTACCACGATAAACTTCAGTAATACCCTTCTGTGTGCCGTGACCTTTAACCTCCGTGACTGTCATACCCGCCACTCCTGCAGCTTTTAAGGCCTCCTTAACAGCGCCTAGTTTTTCATCTCTAATAATTGCTTCAATTTTTTTCATTAAAGTCACCTCCTATTAACCATTAAAAAGACAAAAATATGCATTTACCGTATAACTATTAAATTGCACCTCCTTTCTTTTTGCTCATTATACCAACCATCTTCCGTCTGAAATATATCCGAATAACCTTTTGCGGAGGGAGGGAGGCTCATTCGGATAGGTAGCTCATAAAAGCACTTTATCTTTAGAAGATGAAGCATAATATTTCCCTTTAACGTCAAGAAATGGTATAAAAAAAACCGTATCCCATACTTAAAATTATGGTAATACGGTTTTATGACTTATACTTTGGAGGAATAAATTATGCTTTATTCGCTCTTTTAACAAAGAAAACAGCTTACAAAGAAAACCTTTATTTTTCGTGGTGGAGATGTTTTTTTTATAGTCGAAACTAAGTAGTTCATAGCGTTTAAGCTCGTAACTTTTTTTAGATTCGTTTAAGACGTTGAATACAAGGAAGAGTATAGAGATACAAATATAATGGATACGAAAGTCTGTCTGTGAATAACACTTTTTAGTAACTCTATAAACTTTACTCGTTGATATACATGCAGAATTAGTAAGAATGGGATATACTCCTCTACAATGTCTTATGGATAAGTTGCAGCATTTTATTAAATATCTGATTAAACTACAACAGAAAAATTCGATTAAATAAGAAAATTTTTATTTAGTGCGTTTGAAGAGCAATGAATATACCAAAACTCAACAACAAGAAGAAATTATAACGATAAGACTCATAAGTATAAATACTTATAATGGAAAACAAAATGTCTATACTATCCCTTTAAACTATTTAAATTTGGCGCAAATCTGCCAGCCAGAAGATGTGTTTTGCTTAAGGCCATGTTGTTACTGTACTTACAGTAGGAGCGCAGGGAAATGGTAACTGCGCAATGTTTTAGCCGTTTCTTTTAATATTTTTAAAAGGAATTCGAAAGTTTCATATTACTATTAGGATGGAGAACTTGATTAGGGAAAACGTTTTCAGATTTATGGAAAGATAACTGTATTGTAAATCAAACAGGAAGTATCTATATGTTGACGGGGATTTGAAAGAGCTGGATGAAATTTGTCGTGGTTTTAGGAGATCAGGGGGGCGTCCATACTTTCATATAGCAAATGCTATAAAGATACATTATTTGAATAAAATTGGTATAAATGATACGAATTTGCGTGATTTTATTTAAGTTGATTTTCGTATATGATATGATAAATTATAGCAAATTCAGGCTTACGTTACAAAAAGGATGACTGGAGGCCTATTAAGAGGACGGGGATAGGAGCCATGAAAACAACAACATTTATTGTTAGAATTTGCTTTATCTGTCTTATCCTTGTGGCTGTAGCATTTATAGCATTAAAGGCAACCGTTTGGAAAGGTCAACCTGATAGCCATTTCAAGGAACTTAAAAAAGATATAAGATCCTATAAACCAATAGGCAATAGTGCCTATAAAAGGGAGCAAAAGATCGCAGGTGTAACTAAGCCCTATTCCAGAATTGGAAGAAGGGATTATGAGGCAGTACCCGTTGAAATAACAAGGGTAGTAAAAAGAGATATAGAGATTTTTTTAGTAAACAATTGTACGCTCGAACCTGAGAAACAGGTTGACATTTTGGCAAAAACCTCTGGTATTGTAAAAGACATCTTAGTAGAGGAAGGTGATTATGTAGAATCAGAGAAAATCCTTGCAAAACTTGATGATGAAGAAATACTTTTAGAACTTAAAGAGGCCAAGGTAAGAAAAGAAAATGCAGAAATGGTTTATAAACGGTCTCTTGAGACCTTTAAGGATAATATTATAAGCGAAGAAGAAGTCGAAGATAAAAAACTTCAGTTTGACACGGCTTTAGTTGAACTGGAAAGAAAACATTTAGAATATAAATATACTGCAATCGAATCTCCAATTGAAGGCGTGATTGTAGATAGAAGTATTGAAAAAGGCGATAATGTCAAAAAGGATCAAATGGTTTTTAAGGTAGCAGATTTTGACCCGTTACTGGCCAGAATATATGTACCTGAAAGGGACTTAAACAAGATAGAAGAAGGTCAAACAGCAAGAATTATTTCAGAATTCTTACCAGAAGTGGAATTCAAGGGGAAGGTAAAGATGATAAGCCCTGTTGTTGATCCTGAAAGTGGTACAGTGAAGGTCACAATAGAAATTGCTGGTTTAATGAGGGGAGTTCTGAGGCCAGGGATATTTGTCTCTGTTTATACAATAGTAGGTCAACATCAAGATGCGCTTGTCATACCTAAAAAAGCATTGATTTTGGAAGCAGAGGCGGATGAGGTTTTTGTTATAGGAGATTTTATTATTATTAATGTAGATGCAGTTGAAATTGGAAAGTTGAATATCGGCGATAGTGTTGTATGCAAACAAGAAAAAACTGCAGATGTTGATTATACTATTTATGGAAAGATTGTTGATATTTCCAGAAGCCTTGATGGCAAGATGCCTACTGCTATAACAATAGAAACTACTGATGTTGTTGATATGAGAACAAATGAGATGTTCGACACCGTATCTTTTTATAATGGCAAGAACATTCTGGTATTGCAAATTAAGGATATTGCTTTTGGCGTGGAAACGAAAGCATTTAAAACGAGGGTTACACTTGGCTTTAGGGAAGGGAATAATGTTGAAGTATTGAATGGACTTAAAGAAGGTGATAGGGTTATTACTGTTGGGCAAAATGATGTTGGCCACGGAGCAAATGTAATAATTGTTAGTGAAGAAAAAGAAAAAGAAATAGAAGAAACAGCAAAAGTTAAAAAAACATAGTTTTTCGTATTAAATATGCTTTACTGTAGAAATAGGTGAGATATTCTTTAAAAGGATTTAGATGAAGAAGATTATTCAGGTTTTTTATTCTATATATGCGTGGTTCATAAGTATTTTAATATGGTGTATTAGTTATTTTGTTGCTGTTTTTTCTACGATTGGTATCAAAGACAAAGAGGGTAAATATAACTCTATAGAACGCGCTTTTACAAAAATTACCTTTAGGCTTATGGGAATAAATTTAAATATAAAAGGCCTGGAGAATATTCCGGACAAGGAACCAGTAATATTTGTTTCGAATCACCAGAGCGTTATAGACATAAAGCTTTCTATAGCTGCTATACCCAGAAATTTCAGTTTTGTTTCTAAGGAAGTTGTTTTTAAAATACCAGTACTTGGTAAGTATATGAGGACTTCAGGGCATATTGGTATTCGTAGAAGTGACGAGAGATATGCATATGGAACATTGAAAGAAGTCATAAGAAAACTTGACGGTGGTAAATCAATAGTCTTCTTTCCTGAAGGTACAAGAAGTATCAATGGTAAACTCGGAAGTTTTAAGAGGGGTATTTCAATGGTTATTCTAAGGTCAGGTAGAAAGGTGATTCCAACAGCTATTATAGGGAGCGGAGGTTTCTTACCTAAAAATAGTTTTCTTGGTAATCCCGAAAACAGGGATATCAGATTTAAGTTTGGTAAACCATTGGAATTTCCGAAAGTTGAGAAAGAGAATAAAGAGCAGTCAAAAGATGTGATGGAGAAAATAAGATCTGAAGTCTCAAAACTTCTTTATAATTGAGAGGAGAAACAATGTGTGATTTAGGAGGAGATATTAGTTGTGACTTGGGCACGTGGCAATGTGCTTGCTGTGGTAGAGGTATCAATGATCTCGACGTAAAGGCAGGAAAAGTAGAAGGGCTGTGTGATATCGGTATATGTAGTTCATGTCGTAACAAACCAGATGAGTGGATTGATTTCGCACAGAGTGAATGGGATACAGGAACATGTGATTTGTGCAATTCGCCTTGTGAACTGAAACGTTGATCATCAAATATAACAGAGTTTTTTAGTTTCATATTAAATTATTGTAGGATAAATTTGTTCTAATTTAGAAATGGATATTAGAATAATAGCCATATTCATTGCAGCAGGTATTGCATTTTGGGTTTATAATGATGCACAAAAGTGGGGCCATAGGACTAATGCAGCTATAGGTTGGTCTGTAGGTGTGTTCTTATTGTTGATAATATTCCTACCTCTCTATTTGATAATTGAGTTGAGACGTGCAAGACGACTAATTGAGTCGACAGGTACAGGACTATCTGGAATATCAACATCCTGTGAATTCTGTGGAAAGTCCTACAACGGTAATCCAACTTATTGTCCACACTGCGGGCATATGGTTCGTAAGTATAATCCATAGGCTATGAAAGATCGAATAACAAAAGAATTAAAAAATGCGATGAAATCTCAGGATAAATTAAGAATGTCTGTGCTGAGGATGTTATTGGCTGACATTACGAATATGGAGAAATCCGGAAAAGATTTTGAGTGTGCAGATGTGGTAAAAGGATATGCAAAGAAATTGGGGAAGACAATTGAAGAATACAAACGTCTGCATGTGCAGGATAGGGTAAACTCATGCATAGCAGAGTTGGCTATTGTTGAAGAGTTTCTCCCGAAACAAATGTCTGATGAGGAACTTGAGAGGGTTGTAACAGAAATTATAGAATCCGAAAAACCTACGGATATTGGATCAGCAATGAAGATTATTATGAGTAAGTATAGAGATGTTGTTGATGGCAAAAAGGTTCAGACTTTAGTGAGGAACATGCTTTTAAAGAAGAATAGTTAGGAATTATAGTTACAAAATCTCCTCGCATGCACATTCTATTGAAAGGGCTTGAGACATACGGCTTTTGTCTCTATAAACAGTTATCCCTTTACATCCACTTTTATATGCTATAAGAAAGACTCTTTCTACATCTTCCTTTGTAGAATTTTGAGGGAAATTTACAGTTTTTGATACTGCGTTGTCTACGTGTTTCTGAAAGGTGGCCTGCATCCTGACATGCCACTCTGGAGAGATCTCCCTTGCCGTAACAAACACTCGCTTTATATCCTCGGGAATATTTTTAATATCTCTTATAGTTCCCTTCATTGAAATTTCTTTAACGAGAGTTTGAGAATAAAATCCTTTTTCTTTTGCAATTTCTTCAAATAAGTGGTGTAAACCAGATATTTCCTTATTATCCAGGATATGATGAACATAGGATAAGGCAAACAGTGGTTCAATACCACTTGAACAGTTTGCAATTATGCTTAATGTTCCTGTTGGAGCAATCGTTGTCCTTGTTGCGTTTCTGAGCTTTAATGAACCGGGTTTATTGAGTTTACTTTTCTCAAAATTAGGGAAAACACCTCTTTTCTCAGCAAGCTCTGCTGAAGCAGTATCTGCCTCTTTAGAAAAAAATTCCATTAGTTTACCGGCAATATTCAAGGCATCTGTTGAATTGTAAGGTATACCCATTCTTATAAGCATGTCGGCAAAGCCCATAACTCCGAGCCCTATCTTTCTATTCCCTGTTGTTATCCTGGCAATATCGATAAGGGGGAATCTGTTTATGTCTATAACATTGTCTAAAAAGTGCACACCAAGCTTTATCGTATCCGATAGTTTTTTCCAATTGATTTTATAATTACCATCATCCACAACCAGCATTTTGGTTAAGCTGATCGAGCCAAGCACGCAAGATTCAAAGGGCAAAAGAGGTTGTTCACCACATGGATTCGTACTCTCAATTGCCCCAATATCGGGTGTTGGATTTGAGCCGTTAATCTTATCTATAAATAAAACACCGGGTTCACCATTCTTCCAGGCTGCATATGTGAGCTTATCAAAAACCTCTCTTGCGTAGAGTTGCCTTACTACCATACCTGTTCGTGGATTAACTAGAGAATACTTTCCATTTTTCTCTAACGCCTTCATAAATTCATCAGTGATAGAAACGGAGATATTGAAATTAATTAAATTACCTTCCCTATCTTTGGCACTGATAAAGTCGAGAATGTCAGGATGATCAACCCTTAATATGGCCATATTTGCCCCACGCCTAAAACCACCCTGGTTAATGGCTTCGGTAGCTTCGTTAAATACCTTCATGAATGATATTGGACCACTTGCCCTTCCTCCAGAAGTGCTTACAAGATCATTTCTGTGTCTTATATTTGAAAAGGA